>JBBEBH010000001.1:0-9116 GCA_040882445.1 Ferruginibacter sp.
AAAACCATGGTTTTTTATATACAGTATTCAAGCTTATCTGCATACTTATCACCTATTAGATTTATCTTAAGGTCTTATCTTAAGAAATACTATTAGGATCATTAAATAAATGCCATTCATCAGGGCAGTCATTTTTTTTATCAAAGATTTGTACCCACTCAACGAATAGCCGTCTAAAGTTTTCGATCTCGTCTCTCAATACATTGGTATAAACAGCATCGATATTATGAATTTCTTCGCATACCCAGAGTTGGGCTTTTAATTCGCAAATATTTACTTTGATGATCACAGCAGCCTCCATGAGTAAGGTATATAGAGGTTCTGAGTTAATGGAGCCAATAATTTTAACAGCTACTGTCATCACGTTCTGATTCATCAAAGCCTTAGTAACATCTTCAGCATCTTCATCGGGAATAAGATCTATAATCGTTTGAGTAATATTGATGATATCAATACTTTTTTGATAAAGTACTTTTCCTTGTATTTGAGTAGGATTCCATGGGTTGTTGCTATCTTCCTCTTCAAAATCGTGAGGTAAAAAAAAATTACCAGGATTGTGTGTACTCATAAAATAGATTTAATCTTCACGAAATTTATTCGATGAATTTAATTTTAAATCATAATATCTTGCTCTTGTAATAGTTGAATCTTACTTTATTTATACTCTGCTTTTAGAAAGGATGCTGTAAAACTTTCTTTAACGTTCAACATACCCTTAGGTGCTCCTTGATACAAAACAGTACCGCCACCACTTCCTCCTTCGGGCCCAATATCAATGATGTGATCTGCTACTTTGATCATATCCATATTGTGCTCTATTACCAGCACGCTGTTACCACGATCTACCAATTTATTGAGTACTTCGAGCAAATGTTGTATATCCTGAAAATGTAAACCGGTGGTAGGTTCATCCAAAATATAAAACGTTTTGCCAGTATCACGTTTCCCTAACTCAGTTGCAAGTTTTACTCGCTGGGCCTCTCCTCCACTTAGGGTAACAGCACTTTGGCCAAGTGTAATGTAGCCCAAGCCCACTTCTTGTAACACTTTAATTTTTCGATATATAAAAGGCACAGCGCTAAAAAACTCCACGGCCTCATCTACCGTCATATCCAACACATCACTGATCGATTTTCCTTTGTACCTAATTTCTAGTGTTTCTCTGTTGTACCTTTTACCATTGCATTTTTCACAATGAACATAAACGTCGGGTAAAAAATTCATTTCAATCACACGCATTCCTCCTCCTTCACAAGATTCACATCTTCCGCTTTTTACATTAAACGAAAAACGGCCGGCATTGTAGCCTCTAATTTTGGCTTCAGGTACAGATGAAAACAAGGTTCTAATATCTGTAAAAAATCCACAGTAGGTTGCAGGATTACTTCTAGGTGTTCTACCAATCGGACTTTGGTCTATTTCAATTACTTTGTCTATATGCTCTAGCCCTTTAATACTCTTGTAAGGCAATGGTAACTGTTTTGAATGGTAGCAGTAAGTAGCCAGTAATGGGTAGAGGGTTTCATTCACCAAGGTTGATTTTCCACTCCCACTCACTCCTGTTACTAAGATCAGTTTACCCAAAGGGAAACTCACATTAATACTTTTCAGGTTATGCCCACTTACACCTTTCAGATCAATTGATTTACCAGAACCAATGCGTATTTCGGTAGGGATGGCGATGCTTTTTTTACCACTAAGGTATAAGGCTGTTTCAGAACCCGAAGCCAGAACTTGGGCTGGTGTTCCGGCTGCTACTACCCTACCACCGTGCATACCAGCCCGCGGACCAATATCTACCAGATGATCGGCAGCAAGCATGATATCTTTATCGTGTTCTACCACCAAAACACTATTGCCTAAGTCGCGCAGATTTTGTAATGCTGTAATCAAACGTTGGTTATCTCGCTGGTGTAACCCAATACTCGGTTCATCCAAAATATAAGTAATACCTTGAAGTTGAGATCCAATTTGTGTAGCTAGTCTGATTCGCTGATATTCACCACCACTCAAACTTTTAGAAGGCCGATACAATGTAAGATAAGTAAGACCCACATTGAGTAAAAAACCCAATCGCTCCCTGATCTCTTTTAATATATCTTTTGCAATAATATTTTGTTTTTTATCCAAACGATTTTCGATTCCATTAAACCATAACTGCAAATGATCGAGATCCATTTCACTTAATTCAGCAATATTTTTTTCATCTACTTTAAACCAAAGACTTTCTTTTCGTAATCGAGTTCCATCACAGGAGTTACAGGTTTTAAGTTTCATGAACTTCTCTACCCAATCACGCATATTATCTGTGCTGGTAGTTGAAGAAAACCAACGCTTCAGCATATTTATGATTCCCTCATATTCTGTGGCATAATAAATAGGCCCTTCATGAGGGGCATCCATATCGATATCGGCTTCCGCATCGTGCGTTACTTCCTCTTTTCCATAGAGCAGCATATTTAATGCCGATGAAGACAAATCTTTCAAAGGTTTATCAAGAGGAATCTTATGCTTTTTTGACAGTTGTTGCACCTGCTTAAATACATATGCTTCCCGTTCTTCGCCCAAAGCAACTATACCGCCATTGTTTACAGAAACTGTCCAATCTGGAATCACGGCTTCCATATTGATTTGGTACACCGTCCCCAATCCTTTGCAGGAGGGGCATGCACCATAAGGAGAATTAAATGAAAAAGCATTGGGACTCGGTTCTTCATAACTGATACCCGTATCAATACACATGAGTTGTTTACTATACTGCACCACTTTATTGTCGTCATTTATGAGAAGAAATAGCAAATCTTTCCCCATCATTAGCGTTTTTTGTACACTCTGGCTCAACCTTACACGCATGTCATCTGTAACATTCATACGATCTACCACCACTTCAATATCATGAATTTTGTACCTATCAACCTGCAACCTTGGTGTGAGATCAACTATTTCTCCATCAATTCTAGCTTTTAAAAATCCTTTTTTTCGAATGTCCTCAAATAGTTCACGGTAATGCCCTTTTCGTCCACGCACCAATGGTGCGAGTAAACTAATTTTTTTATTTTTAAATTTATCGAAAATCGAAAACACAATTTCTTCTTCGCTAAATTTCACCATCTTTTTCCCGGTGTTGTAACTGTACGCCTCTCCTACTCTGGCATACAGCAAACGGAGAAAATCATAAATTTCGGTAATAGTGCCTACTGTACTTCGTGGATTTTTGTTGGTAGTTTTTTGTTCAATGGAAATTACCGGTGACAAACCTGTGATTTTGTCTACATCTGGTCGTTCCATATCGCCCACAAACTGACGTGCATAAGCGCTGAAACTTTCCATATATCGGCGTTGCCCTTCGTTGTAAATGGTGTCAAAAGCTAGGGATGATTTGCCACTACCGCTTACACCGGTAAAAACAACCAATTTATTTTTGGGAATCGAAATATCGATGTTTTTAAGATTGTGCTCACGGGCACCTGTAACTTCTATAAACTCATCTGTTGCGATAGGTGCAACCACTGCTTTTTTTGTAGCCATTGTTAAATTTCCTTGCGGTAAAGATACAAACAAAGCAAGCGTGGTTTTGTTATGATTCTACATCTCAAATAACAATATTAGCCTTGAAAGCGATGAAAAAGCTGTACTTGTCAAATCGCTAAAAGCTAAATGACCACTGCGTTGTAGGCAATAAAAAACGATGGATGACCGAATAGATTAAAAAATATTTGGCAATTAAAAAATTAGCGGCTTATCTTTACACCAGTTCTTTAATTCTCGGGAAACCGAGATCACTTATCAAGAAAGGCAGAGGGTAATGGCCCTGTGAAGCCTTGACAACCTATTTCGGTTTTACCGAAAAAAGGTGCCAACTCCATCCTTGCAGCAATGCATGGAAAGATAAGTCAGATAATCGCCACGATATTTTCTACTCAAGATATTCAAAGCTCATCTGATTCGTCGGTTGAGCTTTTTTGTTGTGGGTACTATAGCTAACGTGGTTACAAAAGCGTGCTATCCCCTCACCAAACCAATTGCTTTGCCGATCATTTTCTAAGGAATTCTCTTATGAGTGATTACATTTTATTTTTTCAACTTTTGTTGTAAAAAACAATACAGACACAAAACAAAAATTTTGAACAACACAAATCAACCACAGCATTGCATAATATCCCACAAACTGGCGCAGTTGGTGTTGGGAGAGAAGATGCAGCCGGTTAAAATGAATATCTGAAACAAGCAGTAAATCGCTTCACTTTATAAAAACAACCATCAACAAAAAATACTTTCACAACTTCTTGCTAATCATGATTCACAATAAAAAATTAAAGTATGTCTATTTTAAATGAAGTACCATCGTCACTAAAGTTAAAAAAACTAACATTAGGGGTTGTAGGTTTTGGAGTAGTAGGAAAAGGATTATACGATGTTTTACAGTCTACGCCTGCTTTACAAGCCAGCATCAAAAAAATATGTATAAAAGACTCCTCGAAAAAACGAGCCATCTCACAAAACCATTTTACCACCGATGTAAACGAATTACTCAATGATGAAACCATCAATGTGATTGTAGAATTAATTGATGATGCCGAGGCCGCCTATCACATTGTTAAATCAGCGCTTCAAAAAGGTAAAGCAGTGGTAAGCGCCAATAAAAAAATGATTGCCACTCATTTTGAAGAATTGCTGCATCTGCAGCAACAACACCATACAGCATTTTTATACGAAGGTGCATGCTGTGCTAGTATTCCTATTATAAGAAATCTTGAAGAGTATTACGACAATGATCTGCTTTCTTCTTTAAAAGGAATTGTGAACGGGAGTACCAATTTTATTTTGACAAAAATATTTCAAGAGGGCCTTTCTTTTAAAGATGCCTTGTTAGAAGCTCAACAACTAGGATTTGCAGAAAGTAACCCTGCATTAGATATTGAAGGACATGACGCCGCCAATAAACTAACCATCCTATTGGCTCATGCCTTTGGCTATATTGCAACACCAGGCAGTTTTTTATATAATGGTATAACGGATATCAAATCTTCGGATGCCGTTTTTGCCAGCCAGAAAAATCTGAGTATTAAATTAGTGGCTACTGCACAAAAAATAAATGACACCCAGCTCGCTGCTTTTGTATTACCCCAATTTGTAGAAGCAAGCGATGAGCTATTTTATGTTTCTAACGAATTCAACGGACTGATCACAGAAAGTAGTTTTGCCGACAAACATTTTTTTAAAGGTAAAGGTGCTGGAGCTTACCCCACAGCGGCGGCCGTTTTAAGTGATATTGCAGCCCTTAGGTATCAGTACAAGTATGAGTATAAAAAATACTTACAAGAACAAAAACCAATTCTTACCAACGACTATTACTTAAAAGTTTTTGTGAGCGCTGATGATATTAGTAAAATTGAAAAAAATAAATTTGAATGGATCGAAGAGTGGCACAAAGAAACATTTAACAATTGGGTAATTGGTATCATTCAAGCCAAGAAGTTAATTGCTAATCATTGGTGGAAACAAGATGGCGTTTCCCTTATCTTACACCAACAACCCATCGTTCAAAACACAGAATATAGAAAAATTGTAAAAAGAAGTTTAGAATTGGCTGGCGTTTCGTAGCTACCTAAAAATATTGGGGCAATAAGCTATATTAAAAACGCAGTACGCCCCTACTATTCCATTCATTTTCTAATATCCCCATTTCTATCAGGCTCCACCATTTACCTTCTTGAAACAATACTTCTCTCATGGTACCTTCGATGCTGAAACCTGCAGCTTGATAACATTTTAATGCTGCTATGTTATAGTCATATACTCCTAAACTTATTCGATGTAACTGCATTTTATTGAATCCAATTTTTAAAATTTCGGTGATCATTTCTTTACAATATCCTTTTCCTTTGTTACCATCATTACCAATTAACACCCTGCTAATCCTAGCACTTTTATTTTTTCTGCTGATACCTCCCAAAGAAATATGGCCTACGGTTTCACCTGTTGCAGTATCTACTGCTTTGTAAACAAGCGCATCTGAGTCATTCAGATCATTGGTATTTCTAATGTACCACTCCATACTACTTTGTGTAAGCGGAAAGCTAAACAATGACCCCGACCAATTAATCAGTAGGGTTTCGGTATTAATCCATTGAATGAGCTGTTGGAAATCATCTTTTGTAAAAAATTCTAATTTAATCATACCTGCTTCTAATAAAATAATGGTCATTAAAAAATAACGACAAATGTAAATGAACAATGTACAATGGGAATAATATTTTTTTGTTACAGCGATTGTTTCATCAAAGGAGCCAGCAAACCAGCCCATCTACCATATTGTTTGCCAGAAGGGTGCAAGCCATCTGAAGCATGAAGGCTTGCATCTGCTCTACCTTCTCTAGATATGGGTGTGATATCAATATAGGTAACACCAACCGTTGTTGTGATGGAACGATTGATGGCATTGAATTCATTGATTTGTTGAGAAATTAAAGCAGTATCCCTGTTGATGGCAAAAGGCGTTACCGCATAATCTGGAATTGATAATACAAACACCCGATTTTTCCGATTGCCGGTATATGCAATAGATCGGTTGAGCAATGTTGTAAATTCTGTCCTATACTCTTCCTTACTCCTTCCCTGAAATTGGTTGTTTACACCAATCAATAAGGTCACGAAATCAAATCCATTTCCGGGATCATTGTTATTGAGTGCTGCAATCAGGTTTCCGGTGGTCCAGCCAGTAGTTGCCATCACCGTCAGTTGCTGTATTGTTATCTGCTGACCTGCCAATAGCAACGTGGCTTGCACAGGAAAACGCTGATCTATTGGTACTGATTGACCGATGGTATAAGAATCTCCCAATGCCAGGTATTTATAAGTAGTAGGCGGAGCTGGTAAAGTATCTACTGGGGTAGATATTGGAGGAAGTATATCTACAGGGTCTTTAGTGCATGATAAATATAGTAATGTAAGCAGCAAAAAAACCAGGCTGTAAAAAGCGCCGTTGTATTTTTTTATAAGTAACATTTTAAATAGATACGTGTTAAATCTTATTTAAGTACTAAAATTTAATTAACAGTTTAGTTCAATAAAAGTTAAAAAAAGAATCTCCTTTCAAAACGAGGTAAAAATAGCTGTTGAGAAAAGCCGTCATCACCCCCTTTCCAGCACCCAAAGCTGCATAAATAAAAATGATTAAATAAATTAATAAGCCCAGATCAATTAAACCTACTTAAGTTATTTATGAAACCCTACAGGTAGGAGCATCAAAGAGGTTCTTTCAAAATTTTACCCCCGCTGTTGGTGAAGCATTTTTTTGTATACATATTTTTACCATTTCTTTTTTTGATTCCTAGCGCACTCTTCATCGAAACCAACTATCTAGATTTTACAAAAGTATATTTTTTGCACTACTGCATGTGCTCAGCAATAATATACTGAAAATGGGCAAAGGCAGCCAATATGAAGAACGAAAAGAGAGATACTTTAATTCCATATTTTAAGATATGTTAAAGTATACGGATGTTAATGATACGAAGGTGGTCTACAAAATTTTCTCCTTTACTTTTTTTATTTTGAATTTTTGAAACCACCTCCATGCCCTCTATTACTTTCCCAAATGCTGCATAGCCGAGCCCATCAGAACCGGTTCTGTTACTGCTATCAAATTGCTGCTGATCGCCAACACAAATAAAAAATTCTGTGGTAGCAGATCCTGGTGTTGAACGAGCCATAGAAATGGTACCATTTGTATGTGATAATCTAGTATGCTTGGGCGATTCATGTTCAGTGCCCTTCAGTTGTTGGTGCAGACTGGGACTGCTATGAAAGATGCCTCCTTGAATTATACCTGTATTGTATTCCGCGGGTACGTTTTCATTTTTTATTACGCGATAAAAATTGCTCTCTTTGTAATAATTTGATTCAACATATTTTAAAAAAGCTGCTACGGTTTTTGGAGCTTTATCCGGAAACAGTTGTACGATAATATCTCCTTGAGTTGTTTCAATTTTTACATGCGGATCATTGTTAGTATATTGTTTACAAGAATAACAACAGCAACTGAATAAGCATATCCAAATAATATTTTTCATCAAAGCAAATTACTCAATTTTATAGAGAATGGTAACGGCCATGATTTATGCTATTTAATCTTTTTCCTAGCAACGTCTCCCGCAGGGGACGTTGCGTAACCCAGTTGGGCCAGTATTTCTGTTTCACCCATTTGCTGTAGCCGCTTAATAATTTCATATGCCATAAACCTTTTGTCATTTCCAATGATTGTATTTATGGACTGTGGCGATTCTATAAAGCTAATTATCGCATGTACCTGCCTGCCTACCGGCAGGCAGGCATCACGACAAAACGATTTATAAAGTGGCCGTTACTTTTCAAGATATCGAACCAGTTATAGATAATATTTGACGCAACGTCCCCTGCGGGAGATGTTGCTGGGAAAGTGAAAATTTTCAGATATACATCGGCCCAGGCGAGGGCGGGTTTTGCCCAATGTTTTGAGTAAGGAGGAAGTAAAAAGCATCTTATCAGCCCCACTAAACCAGAAGCATCGTGTGATGTTAAGTGTATTGTACAGTTGTGGACTAAGATGCGGAGAATTATTGGTTTTACAACCGGCTCATATTGATTCGAGCCGGGGATTGATAATTATAAAAAATGCGAAAGGGAAAAAAGATAGGATAGTGCCACTGAGTTTTAAAATTTTGGAAATGTTAAGGGAGTATTACAAAAGTTATCGGCCTAAAAAGTTTTTATTTGAAGGGCAAGTGGCCGGGGAACCCTATGATTCCCGCAGTTTGCAGCAGGTATTGAAAAATGCGGTTAAAAAAGCAGTAATCCGGCGACCGGTTACCCTGCACTGGCTGCGACACAGTTATGCCACACACTTGTTGGAGAGTGGAACTGATTTGAGGTATATACAGTAGTTATTGGGGTATAGCAGTAGCAAGACCACTGAGATATAGACACATGTAAGTACAAAGAGTTTGCAACAGATAAAAAGTCCCTTTGATGATCTATAAAAAATTACTTATATTTGAATATACCGCTACAAACATGCGCATATCTACCTTTTTTGGATGTATATGCGCTATAGAGTAGCGGGTATAAGCTAGTTA
>JBBEBH010000002.1:0-8647 GCA_040882445.1 Ferruginibacter sp.
TACCGGCAACATCAGGGCATTTATCATCGCCATCAGCTATAGCATCGCCATCTTTGTCGGGGCAGCCCATTAAATTGGCCAAACCTGGAACATCAGGGCATTTATCAGTAGCGTCTGGAATACCGTCGTTGTCTCTATCTAAAACCAAAACAACTGGTATTGGAGGGGGTGGTACTACTTTTGGCTCTTTTCTCTCCATTGTTTGAGCAAATCCAATCGCATGATATAAATTATACGCCCCGTTATCCGTTACAGGAATACGATATTGAGAGTTTATCAATAAGAAAGATTCAGGTCCTAATTTAAATTGCAACCCGGCCCCAATAGGCATAAAAGCGCTGAAGTAATTTCTAAACTTAGTAGCACCTACACCTAGAGTAAGAAATGGGGTAAAAAAATAATCATCTGTTAATAACTTCAGATTTGCGGTTGCAGCAGCTTCTAGTAACAGATAACGGTTGCTGTTTACGGGTTTGTTGGGAACAGGAACATTTGAAAATGAACCAGACAAAGTTCCAGCAAAGTCAACATGGTCGCTCAAACCTTGCAAGTAGCTCAAAGCTATTCCGGGAGACATCTCCTTCATCGTTTTCCAATCCTCATCTTTAATGGCAGCAGCTACGCCACCAGAACGAAGAGATTGAGGAGTTTTGAAATCATTTAATGTAAACTGCACTGCAAATCCAGCCGTTTTTTTGAAATTATTCTGGGCAATCGCTAAAGTAAAGCAAACCATGGCTGCCAGAAATAACATAATTTTTTTCATAATAATAGTTTTAAATAAACAATGCAAAAATAGTGGCAATGTTTCAAATGTTAAAATATTTTACTCACATTGTTTTAGAATGAATATAATGACTGAATTTGATAAACATTACGTTAGGGTTTTTGTTTGAGAACTTCTACTTTTACTCTGGTAAGCCCACTTTTGATGAAACCTAATTTTTCAGCGGCAGTTCTGGTCAAATCTACCAACCTTTTGGTTTTAGGGTGCAATCTGTCATTGGTTCTTACAACCACCGCCTTCCCATTTCTCAAATTGGTTATTTTAATCCAGGTTCCAAGGGGCAAAGAATTGCAGGCTGCGGTAAGCTTGGCATGTTGAAATACTTCTCCATTGGCAGTTTTTCTACCTTCAAATTTATTTGCATAGTAGCTGGCCTGACCATATAATAAACGAACGCTATTTTCAGTTTTTTTTTGTTCCTCTTTAAAAAGAGTAGTTTCTACCTGTGCTGAAATAGGTGAACCTTGATGGCTAAACGAAGCCATTAAAAAGAACATCAGCAATAAAATATGATTCATTTTTACCATCTAGCACTCAAATTTAAACAATCAATTGAGGGAAAAATATTTTTCTCTCAAAGCCTTGTCCTCTCCATATACATCATCAAAAAATAATAATTTCCCATTCATAGATTCAACGCTAAAATACAGAATATAAAGTGGCAATCTTTTTTTAACGTTTACTATTCTGTAAGTTTTCTCGCTCAACCATTGTGATAAGGAGTCTGTGTTGTAAGTTAAGGAATCATTTTTGGCGAGCTTTAGACTGTCGTTACGAGCTATATAAAATGCTAGTTTTTGCCATTGCTGTACTCTTACGCAACCATGGCTCAAACTACGGTAATTGTTGTTGAAAAGATACCGTTGGTTGGTATCGTGTAAATAAACATCGTGTGGATTATTGAAATTAAATTTAATAACGCCTAAAGCATTGTTTTGTCCACTATTTTGCCTAACCAGATAAGGAATGTTGTTTGAGTATTGTGTCCAATCAATACCATAGGGATCTACTGGCTCCCCTTTATATGTGTATAGCCCAAGTCCTTTTTTTGACAAATAGCCTGCATTTCTTTTTAACCCAGGTAAGAGTTCGCTAGCAATAATACTTTTGGGAACCGTCCAAGTGGGATATATCACCAAATTAGATATAGCACTGGTTATATGTGGTGTGGGGGTACTGGTTTTTCCAATGATGATTTTTGATTGCAACACGATGGAGTCTTCATCCCAAACATTGAGTTGGTAGGAAGGAAGGTTGATCAAAATATAATTTTTGGGAAAAGTATCTAACATTTTTTTGAATTTATCTAAAGTAATAGCTACTCTATAAAATTTTTCAAGGTCGTTGCTGTTGAGCATATTCACCAAACCAGAAGATATCTTTCCTGTTGCCTTCAGTTCTTTTGTTTTTTGGTATTGTAGTATCAGTGCTGTTAAGCCTGCAGAATCTAATGCTACATTGGCATTGGGAAGAAAGCCTTCTTGAGCCATTCGTTGTTTAAGTTTTTTTATAAAATAAATAGAGTCTTTATAAGGATATTGAATATAGGTGTATTTTTTTATTTCCATAGAGCCAGCAAAAGCTGCCAATGCATTTTTAAGAGCCATGTATTGTTGATGTGAAGGTTCTAGTGTACTTATAATTTTATTTAAATTTTTATCAACAACGAATTGTTGAATATTGGGTATAAAAAATTTGTGCCATTTGTCTGAATTGTTTACCCAGTTGAGCGAATCGTTTTGTAGCCTCCCCTGTTTTACATCTTCAAAAATATGCACTAATGCATCCGTGAATAGCACTTCTGCTCGAGCCCAATTTGACGGAGAAGATATTTTTAAACTATCATTATCTAATTGCTTTTTTATTTGTAGAAGAAGATCATATTGATAGTCTTCTTTGATTAATCCTAAATAATGTCCCTTTTTTAAAAACAGCATTAAACTATCAGTAATAGGGTTCCAATTTCTGGCCGAACTCCAAATCGGCTTAAAAGATGTTATGTTGTAAAAATGCAACAAAACCTTTGGAGCAAATAAAAAAGTGCTATCGTTGATGGTATTCTCTACAAGTGAGTCAAACATACTAATAAGCACTTTTTCTACACCCACGTTTACAGCAGAAGCTGGAACGATATCCTCTTTTTTGTTATTACAAAAGGATATGGTAACAGTTAGCCCAAAAAATACAATTGCTATGCAAAAGCGTATAAAATTCATAACATGAATTAATTTACTAACTTGAACGAGAAAAATATACTATTTATTTTCATTCAGTTAAAACAAGGTACAGAATGCTATGAATAAATACAGCATACTCTTATTGGTTTTATTATCAACATTATTTTATGGTTATTCACAAAATAGCCTGTTAAACCAATATGGTTTGCTCGTAATCGAAGACTGCAAAGTGTACAAAAAAATAGTTCTAAAGAATCCAGAAAGCGTGATGATGGATCTGCGAAAAGTAATACCAAACGCGATCATCGATTTAAAATATGGTAGCACAGATAATTTTATGAACAGGATTTTATATCAACAAACCAAAACTACTTATCTCCGAAAACCCGCTGCAATAGCATTGGCAAAAGTACAAGAGCAATTACAACAAAAAGGAGTGGGAATAAAAATTTGGGATGCATACCGCCCCTACAGTGTAACAGAACAAATGTGGGAACCAGTAAAAGATGAACGTTATGCTGCCAACCCCAAATATGGTAGTGCACATAATCGTGGAGTGGCGGTTGACCTTACATTGGTTGATTTAGCCACAAGCTTTGAATTAGACATGGGTACCGATTTTGATCATTTTAGCGACACCGCTCATATAACCTGGAAACAGCTTCCTTCACAAGTTTTATCTAATAGATTATTATTGCAACAAACAATGGAGGCTGCAGGGTTTATAGTTTTACTTACAGAATGGTGGCACTTTTATTTACCAGATGCCCGCAAATATGACTTACTGAATTTATCGTTTAGCCAACTTAAAAGAATTACCAAAGTTCAGCAGATAAAATAACAATGCTACACAGATTAAAATCTACATTTGCAACAAGAATTTTAGTATGAAATATTATATCATTTCAGGAGAGGCAAGCGGAGATTTACATGGAAGTAATTTAATTAAAGAATTGAACAAGTTAGACGATGCCGCAAATATTAGATGTTGGGGTGGCGATTTAATGGAAGCAGCAGGTGCGAAAGTGATCAAACACTATCGAGAACTTGCTTTCATGGGTTTTGCAGAAGTCATTCAAAATATTGGAACCATTTTCAAAAATATTCGTTTTTGTAAACAAGATATTCTTTTATACCAACCAGATGTATTAATACTGATAGATTACCCAGGCTTTAATCTCCGAATTGCAGCATGGGCAAAAAAACAGGGAATAAAAATTGTGTATTATATTTCGCCTCAAATATGGGCATGGCAAGAAAACAGAATACACGGCATTAAAAAGAATGTAGATAAGATGCTGGTGATTCTTCCTTTTGAAAAAGAATTTTATGCAAAATGGAAATTTGATGTAGAATATGTGGGCCATCCGTTGGTTGAAGTGATTGACCAATTTCGATTAGAAAAAAATAAAGATCCCCTAAACTTCGATTTAGGAAAGCAAGGGAATGACCACAACATGATTGCTTTATTACCTGGAAGTAGAAAGCAGGAAATTTTAAAGAAATTACCCATTATGCTAAAGGTAGCCTCCCATTTTAAAGATTATCATTTTGTAGTAGCGAAGGCTCCAGGTTTATCTGATAATTTTTACAATGAATTAATGGTATCACACAACAATGTTTCAACAGTATCTAATCAAACCTACCACCTACTATGTAGGAGCAGGGCAGCATTGGTTACTAGTGGAACGGCCACATTAGAGACAGCCCTTTTTGGTGTTCCCGAAGTTATTTGTTACAAAGGCAATAGCATATCTTATCAAATTGCAAAAAGACTCATAAAAATAAAATACATCTGTTTGGTAAACCTTATTATGGATAAAGAGGTGGTAAAAGAATTGATTCAAAATGAAATGAATGAGGCTAATCTTGTAACAGCATTAACTTCTTTGTTAGCAGACAAGGCAAAGCAACAAAAAATGCAAGCAGACTATGATGAATTAAGAAAATTACTTACTGCGGGGGGAAATGCCTCTAGAAACGCAGCTACTAGTATTTGGGGGTTTATAAGAAAAAGCTGAGAAAGCAACAGCTATTTAGTGAGTATTTTTATGGCCAACACTACCATCGCAAATAAAAATAAAAGAATAGATAATCTGTTGATGCCATGCATATACTTCACCCACTGGGTATCTGGGGCGTTTGGATCCTTTTTTTTCAAGTATAGATATTCTGCAATTTGCTTTAATACTCCCATTAAAAAATTAATTATAAGTGAATGGCTATTTTAACAACAATAAAACCTTTTGAAAGTTCATTGCTATTGTAACTATTTATTTAAAATACATTTTTCTATAATAAAAAAATATAGAATGAAGGTATTGGAACCAGCAAATTGATATCTATACAAATTCTTTCAGCTGCTAAAACCGAAGATGGTGCCTTCATTTTATAAAAAAATGAGGAGCACAATAAACAAATATTTATCCTCATTAAATAAGTGCTTGTAATCATTAAGCATCTAAAATATTAGTCATATCAAATACCGAATTAGCCGTGTTAAAAGCCTTTAGTAACGCAAATTAAATTTACAAAACATGTTATTGATTATTTAAAATTCTTTCGAGCCACTTTTTCTGAAAAAAGTCTTTTTTAGCAGCCTTCAGTCCGAACTTTTTAATAGCATGTTCCTTTAAATGTTTGATGGCTTCTTCTATAGAGTTGGTAAATAAACACAAATTGAGATCTTCGGGCGATATAGTGCCTGCCAGTTTCATTTTATCAATATGTGCAATTATATCTTTATGAAATTCTGTATCAAATACAACGATAGGAAACCCAAAAATAACTTTGGTTTGGATGAGGGTAACTGCTTCAAAATATTCATCTAGCGTACCAAAGCCACCGGGCATTACTATAAAGGCATAGGAGTATTTGATGAGAAGTGTTTTTCGTACAAAAAAGTATTTGATAATTACCCACTTATCCAAATAAGGATTTTCATGTTGTTCGTGAGGTAAAACGATGTTGCAACCAACGCTTCGTCCACCTACATCTTTAGCACCCCTGTTGGCAGCTTCCATAATGCCTGGTCCACCGCCAGTTAATACAGTAAATCCAAGTTTAGCCACTTCACCTCCCAGTTGTTGTGCTTGTTTATAGGAAGGGTGATCTTCTGTAAACCTGGCCGATCCAAAAATACAAACACAGGGGCCAACAAAATGTAGGGTTCTAAACCCTTTTATAAATTCTAACAATATATTTACAGTGAATTTAAATTCTTTCCACCTACTTTGGGGGCCGTCTAAAAACTGAATCTCTTGTTTATGCATTGCTGCTGAATTATTTTGTACCATCGTTCAAATTAATAAAAAGTTAGTAGATAGGTGAAATTAAAAGTACAACTTATGAACTGGCCAATTGTATTACGCCGCTGTTACCGGTTGCCCATCTTTTGGTTTAATGGTCTGCCGTGTAAAGGCCGCATGTAAGCACTGCAAATGGCTGCCCTTCCTTTAATCCCCATTTTTTTCCATTCATCGGTTAATTTCTTGCGAATTTGTATGCTTTTAAGTCTTTGATTTATGCAGCTGTCTGAACTATGATTTTTTTGATTTTTATGATTTTTATGATTCGGATGATTTGAATTTCTTATTGGTTAGTCGTTTGAAATTCAAACTGTTCTCACCAAAGTTTATAAGTAAACCCACTTCCAAATTATATGCTTCCAAATAATTGATAGCTTGGGCAAAATGGACGTCTTCTAGTTTTGTAATGGCTTTCAACTCAACTGAGATAACACCTTCAACCAAAAAATCAACTCTTCTGGTTCCTATTTGTTCATCACGATAAAAAATAGGCATCTCAAATTCTCTGCTGAATTCAAGGCCCGCCAAACGCATTTCAATAGCCAAGGCTCTTTGGTAAATTACTTCCTGAAAACCATTGCCTAGCATTTTATGCACTGTCATTGCACAGCCAATAATTTTGGAAGTCAACTCAGAATATTTGTATTGTTCATTAATCATAGTAATCATAGTAATCATTTAATCACAAAAATCACAGTTCAGACACCCTCCACAGTTTTAATTTCATCTGCTGTCTGAACTATGATTTTTATGATTCGGATGATTTGAATTTCTTATTGGTTAGTCGTTTGAAATTCAAACTGTTCTCACCAAAGTTTATAAGTAAACCCACTTCCAAATTATATGCTTCCAAATAATTGATAGCTTGGGCAAAATGGACGTCTTCTAGTTTTGTAATGGCTTTCAACTCAACTGAGATAACACCTTCAACCAAAAAATCAACTCTTCTGGTTCCTATTTGTTCATCACGATAAAAAATAGGCAGACTGAACTGCCACTTTTGCCAAACACCTTTTAGTGGCTAGGCATATTTTACTCAAGAAAAAAAACAATTGTGCTCACTACACGTGCTTTTTGTATATAAGGTTCCTTCGGTTTTTCGCTTGTTTCGGTTTGTTCTTCATTGTAGTAATATTGCCCTGCAATTGTAATTTGTCCTTGAGATGCGGTCTTAATTTTACCCAATACAGCTTGAGAATCGTTTGCAAATTGTTCGCCTGCTATTCGTGCATTTTTAGTGCTTTCAGCAATTAATTTCGGTTTTATGGTGTTTAATTCTGGAAATGTGTAGTCGGTAGAAATATTTGAAGTCAAATCATTACTAACCAAGTCTAAAGTTATTTGAGCTGCCTTATCTTCTGTAGCTTCAACATTTTTTGACTGAATAATAAGACTTTGCTTAATGGTATATCTATCAATTTTCACTTGTACTTGATGTCCGTCTCTCCACTGAAATTCAAATGTTTTTTGTCTGTCTGTTACACCAATGTTGTTAATTTTAACATCGGCTTGGGAATAGCCATTTTTTAAAAGATATGCAACAATATTATCTTTTTTGATTTTAGTCTGAGTAATTAGCTCTTGAAGATTGTCTCCTGAAAAAGAAAAATTTAAATTCAATGAGGCAGAAATTGCGGTCAGATTCATTTCAGCTAAGCCTTTTACATTTACTACTCTGTCTTTGTCGCTAAATGTTTTAAGTCCCTTAAAAATAAAAAAACCCAGTGAAAAAAGTCCAAGCAATAAAGCACCGCCTACAATAATTGACTTTGAAATAGATTTGTTTTCCATAATGATGTAGATTAGTTAATCTTTATTTTATAAAATTTATTTTCGTTTACTCTTTTTTAGGTCAACATTCGATTTTCTGACTTCATTGTCCCGTTTGCCTTGCCACTAACTAGCATATACCCGAAACAAACTTTCGCAACGCAACCTAATTTCAGGTGGATAAACGAAGGTTTGTATTGACTTTACAATATGGTCAAATATAAGTTTTTTTTATAAATTATAAAACGTACTTTTAAATTGTTGAAAATTAATTTTGTAGGCCAATGAAGTTTTTTAAATAAAGATAAACACAATGAATAATGTATATGTTTTCCCTTAATTTGCTTCTTGATTATTTGACCTAGATTTTCTCCGGAACAGGTGACTCACGAAAAGTGAAATCCTGTGCAACAGCAAAAGAACAAAGCATATTAACCAAATTTTTAACGTGCATTAACGTACTTTAATAATACAAATTGCATATTTTTGCCATATTGATTATCAAAACACTAAACAAACCGCAACAACGACTTATAGCGTTAATCTAAGTGTTAGCGGTTATTTCCTGACCACTCTTACATAAAATGAGACTTATTCTAACACTT
>JBBEBH010000003.1:0-8476 GCA_040882445.1 Ferruginibacter sp.
CTCTGTAACCAAACAATAGGCGTATCGTTGCCTTTTGCTGCAATTAGATCTACAGCATACCTTGATATAGGTTTAAAAGGGTCATCATTAATTTCACTCCCTGCTACTACTGGAATGTATTCATCTAACAGTTTGGTCATCTGACGGGCCATACGGGTTTTTGCTTGACCTCGCAATCCTAAAAATAAAATATTGTGTTTGCTCAGCAGTGCTCTTTCTGTATCTGGTATCACAGAATCTTCATATCCCAAAATACCTGGGAACGGGTTCACTTTGGCAGTAATTTTTTTGATCAGGTTCTGCCTAATTTCTTCTTTGATTGACTTTGGCTGATAGCCAGATTTTTTGAGTTCTCCGAGGGTGCTTGCCAATGATACTTTTAATTGTGTTTTTGCCATTTTAAATTCGTTCTGTTGGTTTAATTGAATATTAATTAATACACTGTTTTTTTCTTACCGCTTTCAAAATCTTTGAATATAAAGGCGCCCAATTTATCGAGTGAAGCAAAAAATGCTTTGCCATTGTTGGTTTCTGTAAATTCTTGTACAAATTTTTGAAGATAAGGATCGCTAGCAATCATGAAGGTGGTGATGGTAATTTTTGCTTTCTTGCACTGGGTTGCCAAGCTCATACATCGGTTCAGAATTTTACGATCTACTCCAAAACTGTTCTTGTAATATTTGGTTCCTTGTTTGAGGCAGGTTGGTTTGCCATCAGTTATCATAAAAATTTGTTTATTAGCATTTTTTCTTCTTCGAAGTATATCCATGGCCAACTCTAGCCCTGCAACGGTATTGGTATGGTAAGGGCCCACTTGTAAATAGGGAAGGTCTTTGATCTCAATAGTCCATGCATCGTTTCCAAAAACTACGATGTCTAAAGTATCTTTTGGATATTTTGTTTTAATCAGTTCACTCAGCGCCATGGCCACTTTTTTAGCAGGCGTTATTCGGTCTTCACCATATAAGATCATAGAATGAGAAATATCGATCATCAGTACGGTGGAAGTTTGCGATTTAAAATCTGTTTCCCTGATCTCTAAATCGTCTTCTAATATTTTAAAACCATCGATGCCATGGTTTATTTGCGCATTGCGAATGCTGCTGGTAAAATCGATCTGCTCCATGGTATCGCCAAACTGAAAAGGCCTGGTTTCTGGATTAATCTCATCGCCTCCGCCTGGTTTGAAAGTATGGTGGTTGCCAGTTTTTGTTTTTTTGAGTTTTCCGAAAATTTCTTCCAAACTTTTTTTTCGAATGCCTTGTTCTGTTTTCGGGGTAATTTTTATTGATCCATTCTTTGATTCCTCTTCTACGTATCCTTTACTTTTGAGGTCTTCCAAAAAATCTCCCATGCCGTAATCATCGTCGGTGAGTTTGTATTGTTTATCAAGCTCATTCATCCACTGCATAGCTTCATTAAAATCGCCGTTAGTGTAGGTGAGCAATTGCATAAAAAGGTCGAGTAATTGCTCAAATTTTGATTTTGAATGATCGAGGGGATTGTATTTAGAAAAGTTAAAGCCGCGCATATTTTTTATTTCAAAAGGTAAAGTTGAAGAGCAGGTTCCTACATCTTCAATTAAGTAAAATTAAAGTATAATTACATAACAAATCCTTCTGCCGTTTAGTTTGGTTGTTAAACCCATATTTTGTAATTGGAAATCTATTACGGCTTCCAAACGCTGCATATCTAAGCATTTCAGAACATTTTTTGATTTCAAAATAGTTCACTATTTCTTTGGCTAAAAAATAAAGTGTAACACCTATCTGTATTGCGCTTGAAACCTTCATTACGATTTTAACTGCAAAATCAGGGTTAAATAAAAAAGACCTGCTGTTGAAGGCAGGTCTTATAATAGTAGATATTAAAATTATGATGGTTACTTAGGCACTGTTCATTTTGCTGGAGGTGGGGTTGTTTGCACCGGACCAATTACTTCAGGATTGATAGTTGGCTTTGTTGCAAACTCTTGTTCCATCGACAATAAACTTTTCAATAAATTTTCGTTGCGTTGTACTTCGTAATCTAATGAGTACCTTTTGTTTTCAGATAAGCCAGCGTAATACGCCTGCTGCTGTAGCATGTCTTTCTTTAGTGCTCCACCAGCTTTCTGCGCCATAGCAGTATCACCTGATAAATAAGCACCATATACAAACATCAGGGAGGTTTGGTTATGTTGTTGGTTGCGGCTTGCTAAACCATAAGGCATATTAGACGGAACCATCATTTTGTCGCATTTATTCAGGAATTGTTTGGCTTCTTCTTTCCTGCCTGTTTGTGCAAAGTTAATAGCAGCTTGTGCATAAGCGGCACGTATGCTATTGAGGTGCCTTCGATTCTCTTCATCAAAATAAACATCTTTTTTATCAGCATTCCCAAATACAAATTTGTTCATCAGTTTATCTTTCATCCAATCTTGGTTTATTTCGCTGTTGGCTACTGGTACCAATCTATAGGTTAACCCATCTTGGCGCAAGAAATTTTGAAAACCTAATTCCTGGTAAGGGGATGTGAAATAAATAGGCCGTTTCCATTTATTGGCGGCAATGATGTTGAGAATAGCAGCGTCGTTTTTATACAACACAGTTTTAGGGATTTCAAATGCAATGGCACTCAGTACACTGTCGTTTGCGTTTACGGTGCCGTTGCTTTTTACAACATTTATATCTACTGGTACATACACTTTTCTGTTTGGAAATAAGTTCAACACATTTTCATCCTGACCTATCTGGTATTTATTAGGATCATCACTACCCGCAAAGTCTTTCATCATAGTATATAGGTCCATCGGTTGATTAGGATCTACAATACCTGCTTTTGTGTAATATTGACTAGTCATAGGGTTGTTTTGACCAAATATTCGTTCTGGGGCATATACTACATCTCTGTTAGGACCTTCTATTTGGGCTTCTGTCCAAATAGGATCTATAGGATCGCTTTCGTTTAATTTGTACCGCAACTGATTGATGTACCAATCTGTTCCCAACAAACTACTGTTGATGACGCGAATATCTCTTCTTACTCCTTGTACCTCTTGAGCATACCACAATGGGTAGGTGTCGTTGTCTCCAAATGTGATTAAAATTGCATTGGGAGCGCAGCTTTCTAAATAGTTTTTGGCTAAATCTGGCGCCAGCGTTTTGCGGCTTCTATCGTGATCGTCCCAACCCTGGCTTCCCATAATAACGGGTACCAATAGTAGGCAAACAGCTCCGGCAATATAGCTAGACATTTTGAGGTTTTTTACCATCGGCATCAGTTGATCTCTTACCCACAATACGCCAATACCAATCCAAAAGGCAAAAGCATAAAAAGATCCAACAAACGCATAATCCCTTTCCCTTGGCTGGTTGCCGGCCTGGTTCAGATAAAACACAATGGCTAATCCTGTGAATAGAAAGAGAAGCCCCACTACAAGGGCGTCTTTACCGTCTTTTTTAATGTGATACAATAATCCCAATAAACCTAATATAAAGGGCAAGGCATAATAATTATTATTGGCTTTGTTGTTTTTGAGAGTGTCGGGTAATTGATTTTGATCGCCCAGTCTGAGGTTATCATAAAAACTGATTCCCGTTTTCCAGTTGCCATCTCTTACATTATTCATTTGTGTACCCTGTACATCATTTTGTTTGCCCGAAAAATTCCACATAAAATAACGCCAGTACATCCAGTTTACCTGATAGTCGAAGGCAAACAGAATGTTTTCGCCCATGGTGGGTTTACGTTCATAATTTCCTTGCTGGTCTTTGCCTATTCCTGCCCAACTGGCATAATAATCTGCATGTCCTTGATCATTACTTTGGTCCCACATACGAGGAAACAGGTGTTTATCTCCAGGGGCATATACATACGAAACCTTTCTACCATTCTTCTCATATTTCCCATTGCTTTTTATATAAGTTTCTTTTACATCGGTATCTATAATTTCAGCAGTAAAGTCTTGTCCGAATAAAATAGGCCAATCGCCATACTGTTCGCGGCTAAGGTAACCAACTAGGTTTACGGGATTATCAACATTAAACATATCTACGCTAGTATTGGCGTTGCTGCGAATTAGCGTAGTGAAATAGGTAGAGTAGCCGAGAAGCATGAATGTAAAACACCAAAGACCAAGTTTAAGAAAGTTCCATTTGTTTTTTTCAGCAACTTTTAATCCGAAATAAATTAATACGGCAATCATCATGAAGAAAAAGGCGAACCCACTAAAGAAAGGAAGGCCGAAGTTGTTTACAAAAAAAATATCCATGTTGCCGGCCCCTTTGATGCTCCAAACGATTACGGCTTTTTGTACAAATCCTGTAATGATACAACCTATTACGAATGCCCAAAAAGTACCCCAATTGTTAACTTTATATTTTCTATAATAATAAATCACTACCATGGCGGGTATCGTCAAAATATTCAATAAGTGAACTCCTATTGATAATCCCATCAAAAAGAAAATTAGGATAATCCAGCGGTTGGCTGGGGTAAAATTTCCTTCAATGCCAGCTTCTATTTCATCTGCAACTGCTTGGTCCCATTTCAACATGGCCCAAAAAACAACTGCAGTAAAAAAAGAGGAGAGAGCATATACTTCTGCTTCAACAGCAGAGTACCAGAAAGAGTCTGAAAATGTATAAGCCAATCCGCCTACTACACCTGCGGCCATTATGCCCACAGTTTTATCTAAGGTTAAGGGAGTGCCATCTTTTTGCACAATTTTGCGTGCAAAATGGGTGATACTCCAAAACAAGAACAAAATGGTAAAACCACTTGCCAATGCGCTCATGAGGTTGATACCGGTAGCTGCAGATTCTGGTCCAAATGGTACCATGAACAATCGTCCAATTAAAACAAACAACGGCGCTCCTGGAGGATGCGGAATTTGAAGTTTATAAGCACTGGAAGCAAACTCGCCGGTGTCCCAAAAGCTACCGGTAGCCTCCATGGTCATAATGTAAACGGCGCAGGCTATGAGGCATATTGCCCATCCTGTGATGTTGTTGATACGTTTGAAGCTCATACGATGTTAGTTGTTATAAGTGGGCAAATATAATGATGTTTGCTTTTGGGTAACCATGGGCTTTACTTTTTTACAGTTTTTTTGGCAAAATAGTATATGAAAAACTTAACAGCCTTACCAACATACGAACGCTAGTATTTGGTTCTTTTTTAGCAACTCCCCCTGCGAACCACGTTGCTGCCAAAAGGAAAGAGCGGAAACATTATCTTTACTATTAATGAAAAAAGCATTTCTACAACTGCACATGGCTGTTTTTTTGGCTGGGTTTACTGCTATTTTAGGTAAACTTATTTTACTCAACGAGGGTTTACTAGTGTGGTATCGTATATTAATTACTGTGATGGTGTTGGGTGTGTGGATGTATTTTAGCAAACAGTTACAAAGTGTTAGTGCTAAAGATAGGTTTAAGATTGCTGGGGTGGGCCTCATTATTGCCTTGCATTGGGTTAGCTTTTATGGGAGTGTGAAGTACGCCAATGTATCGGTAGCTTTGGTTTGTTTTAGTGCAACAGGTTTTTTTACAGCTTTACTAGAACCATTGATTCTGCAAAAAAAAATGGAGTGGAAGGAATTGGGTTTAGGTTTAATTGCTATTGCTGGAATATATATCATCTTCGATTTTCATCCTCAATATAAAATGGGGATTTTGTTTGGCATCATTTCTTCTGTTGGAAGTGCAGTATTTCCCATTCTGAATAAACAACTCTTACATCGGTTTACCCCAAAAACACTTACATTGTATGAATTGGGCGGCGGACTATTGCTGCTTAGTTTGGTGTTGCCGTTTTATTTACAACAATTTCCTGCAACTTATTATTTGCCTACTGCGAGCGACTTAGGCTGGTTGCTGATACTGGCTATTTTGTGCACCGTGCTGGCTTTTGATCTTCAACTAAAAGCACTGCAAAAAATCTCCGCATTTACGGCCAATCTTACTTACAATCTCGAGCCAGTATATGGAATCATATTGGCGTTTGTTTTTTTAGGTGAAAATAAAAGTTTGCATCCAGGGTTTTATGCCGGACTTTTATTAATCTTACTGGCCATTGTGTTGCAGATGATACTAGTGGTTCGCTCGCAAAAAAAAATGCAGGAGTTGCAGTAATAAAAAAAGCTGCCTTTAGTGGAGTGCAGCTTTTTTAAAGATTTGAAAAATAGGTTATTTCAATTTTTTTTGTAGATCCTTGTTCATTTTCTGATAATCAACATTTTTAGCTTCAGTAGCCAGTTGCATAGAAGTTTTAGAACTTTCCATGGCTGCTGCTTTATCACCTAAAGTTTTTTCGAGTTTGGCTTTGTATAACCACATCCAGAATGCCTTTGGATTTTCTTTCACTGCTTCGTTTATGTTCGTTAATGCTTTGCTAGGGTTGTTGTCGTACTCATTATAAAACTGAGCAGCTTGCCAGTATGGTTTTTTATCACCTTTTAGAGCTTCTTCTAACTGTGCTTGGATGCGGCTTTTGATGGTAGCTTTGATTGGAATGGATACGGCTGTTTTTTCCCACATAATATGCATTTCACAAGTTTCTGGTTTGATGTTTGCAATCTGGATTGTGAAACTTTCTACTTTCTTTTTTACATTCATCGGGGTAACTTTAAAACGTAGTACATCGTCTAACTCTTTGTAGCCATCAATGCCCCAATTGTTTACTCCTTTATTGAGTATAATTTCCCAGCTTTCGTTGCCAGGGATGGTATAGAGTGCATAATAACCCGTATCAACTTTTTTACCGTTGATCTCAACAGCATCCGTAAATCTTACGATAGTAGCTCCATTAGCACCTGTGCGCCACATTTGGTTCATTGGAACTAAGTCGCCAAATACTTTGCGGTCTTTGGCTGCTGGGCGACTATATTTTACTTCGATGCTGCCCAACGCAAACTCTTGCTTAATGGTTTGAATTGGAGAGGGTTGTGGCATTTTTAGTTGTGCAATTGCTGTAAATATAAAAAAGCAAGAAGCGATTGTAATGGTCATTTTTTTCATTGTAGGAAATTTTAGTATGTGATGACAAATATTTTGGTATGATTGATTAATTATTTTCAAAAAATATTTTAACAGTCTGGTAAAATAGTCTGTTTTGATGAGTAGATATCTGTAAGGTTTCTGAAAAACCCTGTAAGCCAAACAACCCGGCGGCATTGCCCTTGTTGATAGAAATTTCGAGATAGCCAGATGAGTTGAAGTGTGCCAACTCTTTACCCTCTGCTACATCGGCGTAGGTTTCACTAATTTTATCGATGGTTTCATCTCTTTTAAAAACAATAGAAAACCTTCTGCCTTTTCGTTGTTCTTCAAAATCGTCTCGGTGAATGTTTACCACCACGTTTTCAAAATTATCGATAAAAATAATTTGACCTTCTATCCAGTCGCTACTCAACATTGGTTTCAATGGATTTTTAACTTTGATAGAAATTTCTGCGTCACCAATATCTTCTAATTTTTTTCCGGCAGCAATATCACGAAAAGCTTCTGCAAAAACACTTGCGCAGTACAAAGTGTTTTTTTGTTCAGAAGGGTGAGTGGCTAGTGCAATTACTTTTTGGGGCACTTCTTCTAATATCAGAGTGATGAGTCCATTGTCGGCACAAGCAATGTAATGTCCGTTGTGTTGCACCAACAAGAGGTGCTCAGGTTTTTCGTCGAACAGGTTTACCATGATAAGGTGAAAACTGCCTTTTGGAAAGTTGCGCATAGCATTTCTACAAATGTAAGCCGCTTGAGGGTAGTTGAAGGGGGAAAGCAGGTGGGTAATATCAACGATGTTGGCATCAGGCAAAGTGCTTAACAATTGACCTTTAACAGCTCCTGGCATAAAATCTTGATTTCCTATATCGCTGCTAAAGGTGATAATTGGCATAGTTACTAAATATTAATTTATTTACTTCACAACATGTTAAGTCTCTATTTTACAGCGAACCTATGTTATATTCATACACGAGGTGTGCTGTTGATTTACTTCACCAATTTACCATTTTTAAAAAAGAAATTCCTGGTAAGTCTGTCTGTCCATGCTGGGAAAAATTTATTCATAAACACCGTTTGCTTGCCTTTAAAAGTGAGAATGAGTGTTCTTTTTCTTTTTTCAATTGCATGGGCAATATGTAATGCACATTCGTTTGCGCTCATTAATTGGGCCTCATTCATGGGGCTTTCGCCTTGTGCTTGTGATTGTTCGTTGAGGGCTGCATTGCGGATATTGCTTCTGGTAAAGCCAGGGCAAACCCACATTACATTCACACCATCTTCTAAAAGTTCTGTACGAATAGATTCCAGCCATCCATTGAGTGCAAATTTACTGGCACTGTATCCGCTTCTGCCTGGAAGGCCGCGATATCCTGCGATAGAAGAAACACCTACAATGGTTCCTTTTCTGTTGATAATAGATTCTAATGCCAGTTTAGTGCAATATACACTGCCAAAATAGTTAATATCCATCACTTTCCTGAACACCTCTGGTT
>JBBEBH010000004.1:0-32090 GCA_040882445.1 Ferruginibacter sp.
ATGATTTTTTTTGTGTCAACAAATTCAGCAATGTTTCTCCAGCTTTTGGATCATACAATTGCAACGCTTTTTCATGTGCCGCTTTCCCCATTTGCTCCCAATGCTGTTTTTGCCCCCAACAAATGTCCATTTTTTTTTCTAATGCATCTACCGAAGGGGAACGCGCAATAAAACCTTCTTTGCCATCAGTAATCCATTCAGTATGGCCGCCTACATCTGTTACCACTGAAGGTCTGCCGCAAATCATGGCTTCTACTAGGGCTAGTGGCATACCTTCCATGTGGGAGGGCATTAGCAAAATATGATTTTTCTGCCAAATAGACCGGATATCAGCAACCCGACCATGAAAGGTGGTTTTATGTTGGAGTTGTAAACTTTGTGTCAGTTGTTTTAAACGTTGTTCATCTGGCCCAGCACCATAAATGTTTAACTGCCACTGTTGCTGTTTCCATTTATCATTTGCCAGCGCTTGTAGCATCAAGTCTTGTCCTTTGTGACTAGTTACCAAATTACCCACCATCGCCATTTGAAAGGGTTCCTGCGCATTTGGAAAGGGTAGGTAGTCGATAGAAGCCATGTTCACAGGATTGCGAATAACAGCGGCATTCCCGAAACTTTTTCCCAATTGTGAAAAGGCAACTTCTTTGTTCCTTTCAGAAACGAACAGTATTTTATCTGCTTGTTCAAAAGCCGTAGTAATTTTTAGCTTTTGGGAGTTGGACAGTTGTACCTGTGCTTCAAAATTCAATTGGCAATTAATGAACAATGGGATGTTTTGTTGTTTCGTCCATTTTATTAAATCGAAATCTTTTGAGATAGAGTAGGCCGTGCCAACATACAGAACGGCGTCAATTTTGTATTGATCTAAGTGGCTAAATCGATTGATGAAAAATTCTTTGAGAAAGTACAATCGTTTGATAACTGCTCTTATGATTAACGGTTTGTTATCTGGCACGTATTGTTTTCTAACTATTTGATGCATGCCAGCATCTAACAATGCTTTTATTTTTGGATGATTTTTTCCGTTGACAGCAGATGAATGAATGATTTGGTGACCATTTTGCAGGGCAATTTTTACTGCAGCACTCCACAATTCTTCGCTTCCTCCCCAGGGCTCATGTATCATGGAAACAACTGCAATATTCATGGTTGGTTTGTCAGATTTTTTCGCAAAGTATCACATTGTTCAGATATAAGTCTGTCTTTTTTGGTAAGAGCTTGTTTTTGATGATGGCACAAATATTCATTCCTGAATACACCAATAGTCGTAGTCCCGATCTCAATATGGGTATTTTTCTAAAGACGGGTAGAATATGTTGATGGATGTACATCAATCTCAACTGCATAATAGCAGTAACATGTGTACCTGTTTTTTCATAGGCCAATACCTTAAATCCATTTTTTTGGAACAGGTGTTTAAGTGCAAACGATGTATAACGTGCGTAATCATTTGGAACTTCATGTTCGCAAATTACAAAAGGGCAAGTAACTAGAATTTTAGCACCATTTTTCATCACCCTGTTTACTTCGGGTAGGAGCTGCTCTAAATTAAATACGTGTTCAAATACTTCACTACTAAAAACTGCATCAAAATGGTTGTTCGGGAAGGGGAGTGTAATGCCATCATAGTAAACATCAATATCTTCATTATCGTGTGGGTGTCCTTCACTGGCATAGTCTACTCCTATGTAATCTTCTACCTCAAACAATAACTGGTAAGGTTTAGCACCGCAACCCAAGTCCATCAATTTACCATTTAAAGATGGCGCAAAGCTTTTTATAGCTTTGTATAAACCGTTCCTAATTAAATAAGAAGAATGCCTAATATCGGGATTGAATTCGTATGGGACTTTTGAAGGTATTGGCATGTTTGCTTTACAATTTTATGGCTATTCTGCCAGTATCATCAATCCTATTGAGTAAAATAGGAATATTATTTTCAGCAAAATACTCATCTACAGCTTTTCTTGCACCTTTCCAGAATCCATAGTCATCTATAATGAGTACACCACCTTTTTGTAATCTTGGAAATAGATGAATGAGTTCATGTTTGGTAGATTCGTACCAATCTGTATCTAGTCGTAACAAAGCAATTTTTTCTGGAATATCTTGTGGAATCGTGTCTTCTACTTTTCCTACAATGTATCTAATGTTTTTTTTATCATAGGAAGATAATGACAATGTTTTTTGAACTGCATCTAAAGGAGAATAAGCCCAAACAAGATTTTCTTCTTTGTTTTGATTTTTATTTAAAATGGCATGAGCATTATTGCCAGTAAAATCCTGATCATGTTCAGTGGGTTCAGGCATACCTTCAAAAGTATCATAAAGTAAAAGCTGTTTGTCTGAAATTTTTTGATTCACTAAAGTTTCTGCAACAGCCAACATGCTTCCTCCCTTCCAAACCCCACATTCAACAATATCTCCTTCAATTTTGTGGCGACATATATATTTAACCGCTTCCATTAATGAATAAATCCTTTCGGGGCTAGTCATTGTAAAAGGTTGTACTTTTTTAAAAATATTTATATGTAGTTCATCAAAATCTTTTGGGAGGCTCTCCGTATTAGAATTTGATAATTTTAATACCTTTTGTAAGTTCTTTAGTAATCCCATTTTAGGTAAAATATTATTATATTCAATTTGTTACAACATTAATTACGCAATATTCCCATCTTCATCTATTTCACCCTTTGCCTGCATCATTCTCATATTTTTTGCATCCTGTAAAAATTCAGATGCAAATATAAATTCATTCAGAAGCTTGTTTTCAGAAAAAATAATTTCTTCACTATTGCCACTCCATTCTTTTTTACCATCTACCATATAAAGAATATTGTCACCAATTTCCATCACACTATTCATGTCGTGGGTATTGATGATAGTAGTCATATTATATTCTAAGGTAAGTTCCTTAACAAGCTTATCAATTATCATAGAAGTTTGTGGGTCAAGACCAGAGTTGGGCTCATCGCAAAAAAGGAATTTCGGATTCAATACCACAGCTCTAGCGATTCCCACTCTTTTTTTCATGCCTCCACTTATTTCTGCTGGAAATTTTTTGTTGGAATCCACCAAGTTTACTCTATCTAAAACTTCGTTTACCCGCTTTAATTTTTTTTCGAAACTATCCTTTGTAAACATACTGAGTGGAAACATGATATTCTCTTGTACGGTTAAACTATCAAATAAAGCCGAGCCTTGAAACAACATGCCCACTTGCTGCCGTAACATTTTTCGATCATCCGTTGTCATATCTGTAAAGCTTACACCATCGTAAATGATTTCCCCTTCGTCTGGTTCGATGAGGCCAACTAAACATTTTTGCAAAACAGTTTTGCCACTTCCACTACTACCGATGATCAGATTAGTTTTACCTGTTTCCATCACATGACTCATGCCGTCGAGTACTATTTTATCGCCAAATTTTTTTTTAATATTCTTAAATTCAATCATAATTGCAGTTACTATTCCAAAATATTGTTACAAGAGCAATGCTGCCAACGCATAATCTGCTAGCAAAATCATTATACAACTTACTACCACTGATTTGGTACTGGATCGCCCAATTTCTAAAGCACCTCCTTTTACATAATAACCATAATAAGCCGGAATGGAGCTGATGATAAATGCAAAGGTATAAGCTTTAATGAGAGAGAAGGTGACGTTAAAAGGCATGAATCCCTCCACCAATCCTCTGTCGAAAGTTTCTATTGACAAAATACCAGCAGTAGAACCAGCCAGCCGACCACCATAAATGCCTAGTACCATGGCTATTACTACCAACATCGGAATGGTAACGATTGCTGCTATGATTTTAGGCATAATCAGAAAGGTTTTTGTGTTGATACCCATAATCTCCAATGCGTCAATTTGCTCACTCACCCGCATGTTACCCAATTCACTGGCTATTTTACTGCCAACAACGCCTGCCAACACGATACATACCAATGTAGGAGCAAACTCAAGGATCACCGTATCCCTTACAATTTGTGCGATAGCAGTTTTTGCAATCAAAGGCGATATCAATTGGTAGGCAGTTTGTACCGTGCTTACGGCACCCATAAATACAGAAATAATAGATACAATACCGAGCGAGCCAATACCAATATCTGAACACTGGTGCATAAATTCTTTCCAGTATAGTTTGGTATTTTCTGGCTTGCTAAACATCCCCTTCAGCATGAGGATGTATTTTCCGAAATGTGTAAAAAAATTCATTGATTTATTTTGCCTATTTGTATAGTTGTTTGCTTATTATTTTTTTCTACTTCGTTGCCACCATTTGCTTTTTTTCATTTCTTCAATTGCATTGGTTTTAGACTTCACCTGCGCATCAATGACGGCAATTACTACCATATTAAAGATACTACGTATTGAACTACCTAGTTGCAACACATGTACTGGTTTGTTTAAACCTAGTAAAATTGGGCCAATACTATCGGCACCACCCACTTCCTGTAACAGATTATATGCGATATTACCCGCAGCTAAGTTGGGAAAGATAAGGGTATTTACATCCCCATTTGCCAATTCTGTAAAAGGGTAGTTATCTTTTAAAATGTCTTTATTGAAGGCTAAAATACCCTGCATCTCACCATCACAAATTAGGTTGGGTTCTTTTTGTTTCACTATAGTTCTAGCTTTTCTTACCAAGTTTGCTTCATCTGAATTGCTACTGCCAAAATTAGAGTATGATAACATTGCAATTCTGGGTACGATGTTAAAGTTGCGCACTTCTTTGGCTACCATCAAAGTAATTTCTGCTAGTTCTTCGGCTGTTGGATTGAAGTTAACCGTTGTGTCGGCCAAAAACAGCGGTCCTCTTTTGGTGAATAGCAAATACATACCGGCAATTTTTTTAACCCCTGGTTCTGTTCCAATAATTTGAATGGCAGGTTTGATGGTATCCGGATAGTTTCTACTCAATCCACTAATCATACAATCTGCCATGCCAATTTCTACCATCATTGCTCCAAAATGATTACGTTCTCTCATAATCTTGGGTGCTTCATATCGGTTTACACCTTTGCGTTGCCGCTTTGCAAAAAATAATTCTCCAAATTGCTGGCGTAGTTCTTCCGACTCTTCGTCTTTGGGATCTATAATTGGCATTCCTTCCAGATCGATGGCTTGTGATTCTGCTAACTCTCGAATCTTTTTTTCGTTGCCCAATAAAATAGGAAATCCTACCCCTTCATCTAACACCAACTGAGCAGCTTTTAGAATTTTCACATTTTCTGCATCTACAAAAACCACACGTTTTGGTTGTTTCCTTGCTTTGGCTCCAATGATTCTGCTGAGCTGGTTATCGATACCTAATCTTTTATCTAATTCAATTTTATAAGCGTCCCAATCTGTTATCATGTTTCGTGCAACGCCACTTTCAATAGCAGCTTTTGCAACGGCAGGTGCAACGGTAGATAATAATCTTGGGTCAATTGGTTTTGGAATAATATAAGTAGGACCGAAAGAAATATTGTTATCATTGTAGGCTAGGTTTACAATATCTGGCACTGCTTCTTTGGTTAACGCTGCCAAGGCTCGCACAGCAGCCAATTTCATTGCTTCGTTGATCTGGGTGGCTCTAACGTCTAAGGCACCACGAAAAATATAAGGGAACCCCAATACATTATTAACCTGGTTGGGATAATCACTCCTTCCGGTTGCCATAATCAGGTCTTTTCTAACTGCAATTGCTGCATCATAAGTAATTTCAGGATCAGGATTGGCCATAGCAAAAACGATAGGGTTTTTAGCCATCATTTTTATCATAGGGGGTGTTACCACATTGCCTACACTCAATCCCAAAAACACATCCGCATCTTTCATTGCCTGTATGAGCTTGTAATCTTTGAATTTAATATCTACGCAAAACCGATGTTTTATTTCTTCTATGTCGGCACGGCCCTTGTACAAAATTCCATCTTTATCAAACAGCATAAAGTTCTGAGGCTTAGCCCCAAGCTCTTCATACAATTTTATACATGCCATTGCGGCTGCTCCAGCCCCATTAACTACAAAACGGACTTTATCAATTTTTTTCTTCTGCAACTCTAATGCATTGATCATAGCGGCTGCAGAAATGATGGCTGTGCCATGCTGGTCATCGTGCATCACAGGAATATTACATTGCTTTTTTAATTCCTGCTCTATATAAAAGCATTCTGGGGCCTTGATATCTTCTAAATTGATGCCTCCAAAAGTTGGTTCAAGTGATTTTACGATTTGAACAAATTTTACCGGATCTGTTTCATTGATCTCAATATCAAATACATCGATATCGGCAAAAATTTTAAACAATACTGCTTTTCCTTCCATCACCGGTTTGCTGGCTTCTGGGCCGATATTACCAAGCCCTAACACTGCGCTGCCATTAGTAATAACGCCTACTAAATTGCCCTTAGCTGTGTACTTGTAAATGTTTTCAGGATTGTCTGCTATCTCTTTACAAGGCTCTGCTACCCCTGGTGAATAAGCAAGTGATAAATCTCTTTGTGTTTTTGCTTCTTTGGTAGGAATAACTTCTATTTTGCCTGGTCGGCCCTTTGAGTGATACTCTAATGCTTGTTGTTTTCGCAGTTCTGTTGCCATAATATATTTTTTCTTCCATTATTGATTACACCCTCGTGCTTCTCAATAATACTGATGTACATCAGTGGGCTTTCTGTAATATTAAGATTCTATTTATATATGCCTGCAATTTACAACATTTACAACAGCGTGTTCTATTGAAACCTGTTAAACAGATTTTACTTTGAACGTCCAGGTGATGGCAAACGCTGCCACTGTTTCTCCTTCCTTATTCACACCCGAACTACGCATGATGGCCGTCGTCGCTTTTCCAGATGCGTATGCATCTCTAACCAACTGTTTTACCAACTGGCCATCTTCGCAAATAAATTTAGTAACACCTATGGCTTTTTTTATAAAATTAGCTTCTACTTTCAGTACCAACATACTCACCGCAGGGTCTAGTTCGTAGGTATGTGCCATTGCCAAAATACCTGTACTCATCTCAGCCGCCATACTCAAACAGGCAAAATAGGTACTGCGAAAAGGGTTTTGACTAAACCATTTATAAGGAACCACCACTTCACACTTTTCTTCATCTACATAACGTACACGTACACCCGAAAAAAAAGCACTCGGTAATTTCGACAATAAAAAAAAGCGAAACTTGATGGGATGTCTTACTATATTAAAAAATTTTTCGGCGTTTGTCATTCACTAAAATTGAAAAGCTTGGTTGTAAATTATACTAGAGAAAAAAGATTTATTGTTTGTCAATTTCTACTACGGTTAATACCACACTGTTGTCTGCTGTTGAAGATCGGAATTGTACCGATCCATTAACACCTGCACTGAATTGTACATTTTTATCGGTACTACTCGATATGGCTGCATTGAGTTGATCCGCATAACTGTTGCCCGTTTTCTGGTTGATGGCATCGTTGATGGCATTGAAGTTGAGTTCTTTTTTACTTACCACAATTCCCATTACTTCTTTGTTGCCAATATCATCAGCCATGATGGATTCGTTTTTGGGAAACAATCTATAACCAGTGATTCCACAATAAGCCGAATGAATAGCTTTGTATGGAAACAACACAAAACTTTTTTTATTTACATCTGGTGTAAAAATATAAATGTAACAAGCGGTAGTGTTTTTGATTTCTATTTTAAAACGAGCACCTTTTTTAATAGGAGTTACTGTTTTATAAGTATTGTTTCCAGCTGGTTTCAACGCAATGTTTTGTCTGGTTTCATTGCTCACCAATCCTACCAAACATTCCATAGGAGCGTTTAATGCAGCGCCTTTTTTAGGCAATGGATCGATGCCATAAGCTTCTCTGACAAATTCTTTAAAATCGGCATAACGCACAAAGCCAATACCATTTTCGCCCCATTCAGGACCCCAACTGTTCATGATCTCAAACGCTCCTCCTTGAATCCGATCATTGTATCCAATCACACACATGGCATGGCCACCAAATCCAGCTTGCTGCCTATCTTCCCTAGTGGGCTGCCAAACTTTTTGTCCCATCATACCCTGCATAAAAGAACCGCCTACCATCATGCCAATTACCACCGGTGCATCTTTTGACAAATGTTCTTTGATGGCTCTAATATTAATGCCATTTATGTCGTCTGTTTCTGTGAGTCGTTGAAACCCGTGAATTTTATTTTTAGCAGCTTTTTCATACAAAGTATTGGTAGCTTGTCTGCTACAATCGTTTTCATTGTAAGGGAAATCCTGATACGAAAGCGCACCCGCTTTTTGCATGAACTTCATGGCGTTGAGAAGGTAACTGCCTTGGCAATCTTCTAGCGCAATATTGTTGTACATAAATGCCGGACTGTATGCCAAAGCAGCTGGATTTTCTTTGCTAGCACTCGCTTCTAGTATGGTTCTGGCAGCATAAGCTGCACTCCACGCAACACAACTGCCTTGTTTACCCTGGTTCATTCTTGGGGGTGCATAAGCTGCCAATGATACCGCTTCAGGCAAAGGGTTTTTATTATTGTTGTCTTCTAAACCTTCATACACACTGGCTTGGCGAAATTGTTCTGGATCATAACTGTAACCGCTTTGTGAGAAAATATTTTGTGCAATATTGCTTACAGCTTCACCGCCACAACCCCCTTGATTGAACAACAAATAAGCACCACTAGCAATCAATAAAAGAATAAGAAGGCCTCCCTTTCCACCCCCTTTTCCGCCTCCTCTTCCAAACAAACCAAACAACATGGGCAACAAGGATAGTAATCCACCGCCTGCCCTATTTCGTGGGGCACCTGTATTACCCGAGTTGTCATTGTATTCTTCCTGATCCTGTGGATCATCTACCATCTGCAGTGCCATAACGGTTGTTGTTTGAGGATTAACTTTTGTTGAAGGTAAAAAATGAGTGGCTATTAAACGGATTAATTTTATTATTTTTCAATCACTTCAAACGGTTGAGAAATACTTTTCTCTTTATCTCTTCTAAGTTTGAGTAACTCTTTACCTGCAGCATTACTTATGTTCAGTTGATGATACCTTTCTATACTGCTAATAAATTCACCTTCAACACTCTAGAATATCGTGGGTTGCTATTTTTATGTGTAGCTGTAAAAACAGTTTTAGTTCAATGCCTGTATAGATGTTATTGTTTTTATTGATAAGGAAAAAGCTATTTAGAGAGGAAATGTTCAACCTGTTTAAGACTGTATACACCCTACTTTGGTCTTGGGTTGTACTACTTGGTCTTTCGGAATGGCCGTTACGCCTCCGCTTTAAAGTGTATCTACAGTGTAACACTCATGGCATACCGTTCATCAAAAAAAACAATTTTATAAAAATATTTATTAATAAAGTAGCTTCAATTCAGCTACAATGTTTAATTTCCCTTTCTTTTTATTCACCTAAATAAACTTGTTTATACACATGAGATTAACTCAAAGCATGTTTGTTGCAGCTTTTGCATTGTTTGCCAATGTAACGGAAGCGCAAAGACCAACTGGAAGTACTACCGTAACTCCTCCAACCGCTCCTACAACCGGGGCGCCTGCACCCAAGCCTTTATCGGGACCAAAACCTTATTCAGAAGTAATAACTTCCAAAGCAAAAACAGACAAAGGTCTATTGATTACACATCAAGTAGATGAAAAGTACTACTTCGAAATCCCAGACGCTATATTGGGGAGAGAAATTTTAGTAATTAACCGTATCTCTAAAGCCGCCGCCGCCGCTGATCTTGGTCGTGGCGGATATGCAGGTGATCAAATTGGCGAAAATGTAATCGCATTTGAAAAAGGGCCTAACAATAAAATTTTTGTGAAAGTAATTTCACACCAAGAAAAATCTGTTGACAGCACTGGCGGAATGTACCAAAGTGTACGTAACTCTAGTTTACAACCTATTGCATCTTCATTTCCTGTAGCAGCCTATGCTAAGGATTCTGTTAGCGGCGCTAAAGGTTCTGTAATTGAGGTAACCGACTTCCTGATGGGCGACAACGATATCCTGTTTTTTGATGCTAGGTATAAACGTTCACTTGGGTTAAATGCCTATCAAAAAGACAATTCCTACATTGAAAAAATTAAATCTTATCCAAGTAACACACAGGTTAAAACAGTAAAAACGTATCTAAGATCAGCTGCCGCCATTCCTGGCCTGCCAGCTGCTCCAAGTGCAGGTTCACCCACCACTTACGAACTTAGTAGCTCTATGATTTTATTACCTGCAAAACAAATGCAGGCCCGACATTTTGATCCTAGGGTAGGTTACTTTGCTACCGGGTATACTGATTTTGATGCAAATCCTCAGGGAATTGAACGCGTTCGAATGATTACTCGCTGGAATTTGGAACCAAAAGACGAAGACATCGAAAAATATAAAAAAGGTGAATTGGTAGAACCTAAAAAACCGATCATTTTCTACATCGATCCGGCAACTCCAAAAAAATGGGTAGAGTATCTTAAAAAGGGAGTTGATGACTGGCAAGTAGCTTTTGAAACAGCAGGTTTCAAAAACGCTATTTTCGGTAAAGAAGCACCTACCAATGATCCTGAGTGGAGTTTGGAAAACGCTAATTATTCAGCCATAGTGTACAAACCATCTGATATTCCAAATGCAAGTGGTCCTCATGTACACGATCCTCGCACAGGCGAAATCTTAGAATCACATATTAACTGGTATCACAACGTAATGAGTTTATTGCGTAACTGGTATTTTGTACAAACAGCCGCAGTAGATCCTAAAGCACGTACACTTGTATTTGAAGATGCATTGATGGGAGAATTGATTCGCTTTGTATCATCTCACGAAGTAGGTCACACATTAGGGTTGCGCCATAATTACGGATCTTCTTCTACCACACCTGTTGAAAAACTGCGCGATAAAAGTTGGGTAGAGGCAAATGGTCATACACCTTCTATTATGGATTATGCTCGTTTTAACTATGTAGCACAACCAGAAGATAATATCGCACAGAAAGGTTTGTTTCCTCGAATTGGCGACTACGATAAATGGGCCATTGAATGGGGCTATCGCTGGATCCCGGAGGCAAAAAACGCTGAAGCTGAATTACCTATTTTAAATAAATGGACCATCGAGAAATTAAAAAATAAAAAAAATATCTTCTTAACTGAATCTGATCCTGATGATCCTCGTGCACAAAACGAAGACTTGGGCGATAACGCAATGATAGCAAGTACGTATGGCATCAAAAACCTGCAACGCATCGTAGCTAAATTACCAGAATGGACTAAAGAAGAAAATAAAAGCTATGGTACATTGGCTGAAATGTTTGGGCAAGTAGCACAACAATACCAAAGATATATGGGGCATGTGGCTAAAAATATCGGTGGAGTTCAAACTACTCCTAAAATGGTAGAAGAAGCTGGTGTAGTAGTAGAATATGTTAGCAAAGCCAAACAAAAAGAAGCAATGACATTTTTACAGGCACAGTTGTTTACAACTCCTAAATGGATGTTCGATAACAATATTCCTGCATTAACAGGCATCAATAAATTGTCTGTTGTTAGTGGCGCTCAATCAAATGTATTGAACAGATTATTGAGTAATAGCACTTTGGATAAATTGATCATAGCTCAAGAAGACAATGCATCGGCATATTCTGCCAATGAAATGTTGAACGATTTGAAAAAAGGAATTTTCAGTGAATTGCCTACCAAAAAAGTAATTGATGTTTACAGACGTAATCTGCAAAAAATCTATACGGAGAAATTGATTACTAATTTAGAAGCGCCTAGCTCTGCAGCTGCAGTAGCTGCTTCTGGTAGAGGTGGATTTGGTGCTCCTGCTAACTTTAGCAAAACAAGTGATGCAAGTTCTGTTGCAAAAATGCACCTCAAATCATTGGCTGCAGAATGTAGAGCTGCCGCTCCTCTATACACAGACCAGATGAGTAAAGCACATCTCGAAGACCTTGTGGTTAGAATTAACCAGGCGTTAAACCCTAAATAATGATTTAAACATGTTCCCTAAAAAACCGATGCATTTGCATCGGTTTTTTATTATAAAATTTGATTTGTCAATAAATCTTCAAACACATCCTTTCTTCGTATAAGCGTTACCGTTTTCCCTTTTATCATTACCTCAGCAGGTTTGTAGCGGCTGTTGAAATTGCTACTCATTTCAAACCCATAAGCACCTGCATTTTGAAAGACAAGTAGATCTTCTTCTCTCACCTCATTCAGAGGCCTATCCCAAGCAAAAGTATCTGTTTCACAGATGTTACCCACAACTGTATAAGAGAGCATTGGTCCGTGTGGGTTGCTGATATTTAGGATATGATGATAGGCATCATAAAACATAGGTCTAATCAAGTGATTAAAGCCCGTGTCTAGTTCAACAAAACTGGCGGTAGCTGTTTGTTCTATTACATTAACAGAAGCCAACAAATAACCTGCTCCACTTACCAAAAATTTACCAGGTTCAAACCAAACTTGTAAAGGCTTTCCATTGAAATTAGGATGATTGGCAAAAGCTTCCTGCACTTTTTTAGCCAGTAAAGAAATATCTGTTTCTGAGTCTCCTTCTTTGTAAGGTATTTTAAAACCACCGCCCAAATCTATGGAAGTGAGTTCTTTAAAATGTGGAATGATATCGAATAGTATTTCTATACCTTTTACAAAAACGTCTACGTCTTTGATATCACTGCCCGTATGAATATGGAGATTCTGAATATGCAGTTTGTATTGTTCAACTATAAGAAGCACTTCGTTTAATTGTTCTACAGGGATGCCAAATTTGCTTTTATCATGGCCGGTCGAAATCTTAAGATTACCACCTGCCATGATATTTGGACGCAGTCGAATACCTACAGGATAATTGTGTGCATACTTCTTCCCAAACTTTTCGAGGTTACTGAGGCTGTCTATGTTAATGTGTACGCCTAACGATTGTGCTTCTTCTATTTCTGTAAAATGAATACCATTGGATGTGTACAAAATTTGTTTAGGTTCAAAATCTGCCAACAGCGCCATCTTCACCTCGTTAATGGAACTACAATCTACGTTGCAACCAAGGCTACGAATATGTTTTAAAACATTCACATTAGTTAATGCTTTACAAGCATAAAAGAATCGGGTATTGGTTTCACTGAAGGCAGTAGTGAGTTTTTGATATTGTGCAGTCATATAATCTGCGTCGTACACATACACCGGCGTTCCGTATTCTTTGGCAATATCAATAAATTGTTGGTTTGAAATGTTTAGCATTGTTGGCTTTACTAAAGTTTTTTATATAATAAATAACAAGTTGGATAACTGCAAGGTTCGGGAATAAAAATAAGACGGTATTTTTTAAAAAATAAAAAGGCATTCAACTCAATGAAATGCCTTTGATAAAATGAGCTGCTCTTGTTTTATCAGGCTTCTCCGTCCTCTTTATCTTCACTACTTTTTTCTTCTGCAACTTCTTCATTTGTTTGCTCTGAAATAGCATTACTGTAAGCTAAACTTTCTTCTACTTCGATTATAACTTCGGAAGTGAGTGTGTTTTCTTCATTTAATTCAACATCATTTACATCTTCAATTTCTGTAGCTGTATCGCTGTATGCTGCTTCGGCTATAATTTCTTCCATTCCTGCAGCATCTAGCGCTGCTGCTTCTTGTGCATTGGCTTCCATTATATCATTTACGGAACTGGCTTTTGTAAATTCTTCCATCAGTACTTCGCTTATCTTAGGAAGATCTTCGGCACTATTAATACCAAAATAATCCATAAATGATTTGGAAGTAGCATATATCAATGGTTTGCCAACGGCATCTTCGTTTCTTCCACTTATTATGACTAAGTCTTTTTCTAATAATTTTTGAACAGCGTAATCGCAGTTTACACCTCTAATACTTTCAATTTCACTTTTAGTAATAGGCTGCTTGTAGGCGATAATGGCCAATGTTTCTAGAGCCGCGGTTGAAAGCTTTTTGATGAATTTGTCGCCATTAATCAGCGCCACTGTTTTGTGATAAGCTGCTTTGGTGAGGAACTGCCAACCGCCACCACTTTGCTTTAATTCGAAAGCATAAAACTCTGCTTCATATTTTTCTTTGATGCCATTAATAGCAGCCTCTACTTGGTCTAAGCTAGCTCGGTCTTCAATAAAGCCCAAGGCATTATTTACATATTCAGTCAGCTCCATTGCTGTTAATGGCTTATCACTTGCGAAGACCAAAGCTTCTATATGGGGTATGATGGTGCTGATGTTCATTAAATAGATATTCCTTTTGTTTTGCAGATCATCGACCAAACTTTCTTAAAATTTGATCAAAGTTTTTAGCCGTTATTTCATTCTTTTAAAAGATTATTCTATAGTAACTTATCCTTGTAATGCAGCTGCACCACTCACGATTTCTGTTAGTTCTGTGGTGATAGCGGCCTGCCTTGCTCTGTTGTAACTTATTTTTAAAGATTTCAACAATTCATTTGCGTTGTCACTAGCTTTATCCATGGCAGTCATACGAGCACCATGCTCGCTGGCATTGCCATCTAACACTGCTTTGTAGAGTTGGGTGTTCAAAATTTTTGGCATCAGTTCAGCAATCAACGCTTCTTTACCTGGCTCGTAAATAAAATCTGCTTTTTTTGTAGATATTATATTGCTTATTTTTTGAACTGGCAAAAAAGCTTCGGCAATATATTGTTGTGTGCCAGCATTTTTAAATTCACTGTACACTAGTTCTACTGCATCTACCTCTTTGCCTGCGAAAGCTTCCATAGCGTATTTGGCTGCTGTTTGTACTTTTTCAAAACTTAATCCTGTAAACAAATCCCAGTAATGGTTCACACATTTAAAACCATTTTTGGTAAAGTGCTCATATGCTTTTTTGCCTATTGGTAGTATCTGAACATTGCCTTTAGCAAATTGGGTTGAGTATTTTTCTTTAATCACCAGTTTAGCCAATTTGATTAAGTTACTATTGTAACCACCACACAAACCACGGTCGCTGGTTACAACTATCATCAATACTTTTTCTATTGGTCTTTCTGCAGCAAGTGCTATAGAAACTTCTCCATCGTTGTTGCTTACAAGATTACTCAACATTTCCTGCAGCTTTCGCGCATATGGGCGCATTTGGGTGATAGCATCTTGGGCACGACGCAATTTTGCAGCACTCACCATTTTCATGGCCTTGGTAATTTGCTGGGTACTTTGAACACTTTTGATCCGATATCTAACTTCTTTTAATGCACCGCTCATGGTAATTTAGTTGTTTTATGGTAAAACCACTTATCTGCTATAATCGGCATATGTGGTATTTTTTAGAGCCGCAAAGGTAGGGCAAATGGTTTAAAAATCCTTTTGACATATCTTTCTTAGAAGGTCAGAAATTTTAAGGCAGTTAACTTCCATTTTATCTGTAGGTTATATGAAGTGCACCATACAATATGGTATACTGAAACTGCTTCAATACAATCGATTTTGCATAAAAGTATAAATTAATATAGCTATCTATTATTATCAATTCTTGCTTTTATTCAGTCATTTTACTAATCCAACTTCTTTGTACCTTTGCTACCCTGTCAATTTGGCTATACAATAGAAATAGCACCATATTTGACTGGCAAAATAGGTAATTAACTGTTTACGCGTATTTATCAATACTAAAAAATTATGTTAGGAATCATATCTCGGCTCTTTGGAGGCAGCAAAAGTGAAAAAGACTTAAAACCAATTACACCTTTGGTAGAGAAATCTAATCGTTTTTTTGCTGAATACCAAAATGTTAGCAACAATCACCTTCGCAATAAAACCGTAGAGTTCAAAGTTCGTATTCAATCTCATCTTTTACCTATTGATGAAAATATCAACAGTAAAAAAGCTGCTGCCGAAGCTTTGCCTCCAGAAGAAATCAACGGCAGAGATACTATTTACAAAGAAATAGACGCTCTTAAAAAAGAAAGAAATCAGGAAATAGAAGTGATCTTAAATGAAATTTTACCTGAAGCATTTGCGTTGGTAAAAGAAACGGGTCGAAGGTTCAAAGAAAATGAGGTGATTACATCCAGTGCTACAGCCTTAGATCGAGAATTAGCTCCTCAAAAAGATTATATAAACATAGTAGGCGATGAAGCACATTTTAAAAATGTGTGGACTGCCGGAGGAGGAGCTGTTACCTGGAACATGGTACATTACGATGTTCAGCTCATAGGTGGTGCTGTACTGCACAGCGGAAAAATTGCAGAGATGGCTACCGGTGAAGGTAAAACGCTGGTAAGCACTTTACCCGCCTACCTAAACGCACTGGCTGAAGAAGGGGTACACGTGGTTACCGTGAACGATTATTTGGCAAAAAGAGATAGTGAATGGAATGGCCCTATCTTCGAATGGCTGGGCCTCAGAGTAGATTGCATCGACAAGCACGAACCCAACAGTGATGCCCGTCGCAAAGCGTATAATGCAGACATTACTTATGGTACCAACAACGAATTTGGTTTCGATTACTTGAGAGATAATATGGTGCATAGCCCCGACGAAATGGTACAACGCAAGCATCATTTTGCTATGGTAGATGAGGTAGATAGCGTGTTGATTGATGATGCCCGTACACCTTTGATTATTAGTGGGCCCATTGGACACAACGATAACGTACAACAATTTTTTGATCTGAAACCAAGAATTGTTACACTATTAGAAGCGCAGAAAAAAGCAGCCAATCAATATTTAATAGAAGCCAAGAAAAAAATTGCCGAAGGAAACGACGATCCAAAAGATGGGGGATTAGCCTTGATACGTGCACACCGCGGTTTGCCAAAAAATGGTGCCTTGATTAAGTTCTTGAGCGAACCCGGCATGCGAGTGAAACTTCAAAAAAGTGAGAATTATTATTTGGCAGATCAGCAAAAAGAAATGCCAAAAGTAGATGCTGAATTATTTTTTACCATTGATGAAAAAAACAATCAGGTAGAATTAACAGATCAGGGCATTCAACTCATTACCCGCCAAGGGGAAGATCCCGAATTCTTTATACTGCCAGATATTGCCACCAAGCTGGGCCAGATCGATAAAACCGATATGTCGTCTGAAGAAAAATTACAACGCAAAGAAAACCTCATCAACGAATATTCTTTAAAAGCAGATCGTATTCATACTGTGCAGCAATTGCTGAAAGCATACACGCTTTTTGAAAAAGATGTAGAGTATGTTGTGATGGAAGAAGCAGTTAAAATTATAGACGAACAAACAGGTCGTATCATGGAAGGCCGACGCTATAGTGATGGATTGCACCAAGCAATTGAGGCAAAAGAAAATGTAAAAATTGAAGCTTCTACACAAACCTATGCTACCGTAACCTTACAAAATTATTTCCGTATGTACCATAAATTATGTGGTATGACTGGTACTGCCGAAACCGAAGCTGCAGAGTTGTGGAGTATTTACAAACTAGATGTAGTGTCTATCCCTACTAACGTAAAAGTAATCAGGAAAGATGATCAGGATAAAGTGTACAAAACCAAAAGAGAAAAATACAAAGCAGTAATTGAAGAAGTAGAATTCAACATCGAAGCCAAAAGGCCAACTTTGGTGGGTACAACATCGGTAGAAGTAAGTGAATTGTTGAGCAGAATGCTTAAACAAAAAAATATTCCACACAATGTATTAAATGCTAAGCAGCACAGCAAAGAGGCGCAAGTGGTAGCGGAAGCAGGTATGCCAGGAGCGGTTACCATCGCCACCAATATGGCGGGTCGTGGTACAGATATTAAACTCGGACCAGGGGTAAAAGAGGTAGGTGGATTGGCCATTATTGGTACCGAGCGTCATGAAAGTAGGCGTGTAGATCGGCAGTTACGAGGCCGTGCTGGGCGCCAAGGAGATCCAGGTAGCTCTACCTTTTTTGTATCACTCGAAGATGATTTAATGCGAATGTTTGGTAGCGAACGTATTGCAGGATTGATGGATAGAATGGGCTACAAAGAAGGTGAAATGATACAGCACAGTATGATCACAAAAAGTATTGAAAGAGCACAGAAAAAAGTTGAAGAAAATAACTTCGGTATCCGCAAGCGTTTGCTAGAATACGATGATGTAATGAACAAACAAAGAAACGTTGTGTATGGAAAACGCAACCATGCTTTGTTTGGTGAAAGATTGGCACTCGACCTAGATAATGCTTATTACTCAGTAGCTCAAGGATTGGTAAATGCTTTCAGAGAAACTGCAGATATCGATGGATTTAAACTAGCCGTTATTATGAATTATGGACTAGAAACGGCTATCTCAGAAGAAGAACTCATTAAGGGCAATATCAATGAGGTAACACAACAATTGTATGAGGAAGCCATCGCCCATTATAATAAAAAGAAACAGGCATTGGCTGAGCAAACAATGCCCATCATTACCAATATTCGAAAAGAGCAGGGCAACCATATTGTAAATGTGGCAGTGCCTTTCACCGACGGAAAAAAGGGCATTCAAGCCCTGGCTAATTTGGATAAATACTTAGCCAGTAATGGTATGGAATTGGGAGCTGCTTTAGAACGTACCATTACATTGGCCATGATTGATGATGCATGGAAAGAACACTTGAGATCAATGGATGATTTGCGCCAGAGTGTACAAACAGCGGGGTATGAACAAAAAGATCCGTTGGTGATTTATAAGATCGAAGCCTTTGCCGCATTTAAACAAATGGATGATCAGGTAAATAAGGATATAGTTAGTTTCCTTTCTCATGCCGGTATACCAATGGAACAAACCAACGCTGGAGCCATTCAAGAAGGTAGAAAGTCTAAAACCGATATGAGCAACATGCAAAATAACAAAGCACAGATCGACGCAGCCGGTGATGATTATGCAGCCAATGAGAGAGATTATTTTGATCCATCAACTTCAGTTAAACAGGAACCCGTAAGAGTAGAACCTAAAATTGGCAGAAACGATCCTTGTCCTTGCGGCAGTGGTAAGAAATTCAAACAATGCCACGGACGTGAAATGTAAATTAAAAAAATAGTTATCATACAACTAGCATTCTGAAATAGATGCTATTTTCTTTTATTAAACTGGTGCATTAAAAAATTTAATCGAAGTTATTATCGAATTCATATCTAAAATAATCATATGAATCATATCGCATTTTTATTCGACATGAACGGAACCATGATCAACGATATGCATTTTCATGAAAAAGCATGGTTCGATGTTTTAAACGAAGATCTGCAAGCCAACATGACGATAGCAGAAGTAAAAAGCCACATGTATGGTAAAAACGAAGAGTTGTTCGAAAGAGTGTTCGGTAAAGAACGATACAATGAAGAAGAAGTGGCTGCTTATTCCCTGAAAAAAGAAAAAAAATATCAAGAAGCTTTTTTACCTCACCTGCAATTGATCAAAGGATTATCTGGCTTTTTAGAAAAAGCTGCTGCTCATCAAATAGCCATGGGCATTTGTACTGCGGCTAGTACATTTAACGTAAACTACGTGTTAAATCATTTGCCTATTCAACCTTATTTTAATGCAATCATCACTGCCGACGATGTTTTTGTGAGCAAACCAAACCCTGAAGTATTTTTGCAGTGTGCCGATAAGCTGGGGGTGCCCTATAAAAATTGTATTGTATTTGAAGATGCTCCTAAAGGCGTGGAAGCTGCCCGAAATGCTGGCATGAAAGCAGTGGTGATTAAAACATACCATTCAGAAGAGGAGTTTGCACATTTCGAAAATGTGCTGATGATGGTAGATGATTATACTGATGCACAACTGAATAACTTAATTCGATTACCAAAATAGCAATGTTTACTATTAAATTAATTCCTATTTTTATCAGCACAACCCATTACCGATGCTGCCATACAAAACCTTAAAACATATTTTGTATGTCGATGAACCGTAAACTCGCGTTGCTACCTTTTATACTACTGATGTTGGTTGTTGTAGGCACCCTGTTTTTATCCCCTACCGCCGCTCCACCACACATACCTTACCCTATAGATACCGCTGATACTGCATGGATGCTAACAGCCGCAGGTTTGGTGTTGATCATGACACCAGGGTTAGCATTTTTTTATGGGGGAATGGTGAGTAAAAAAAATGTGATCAGTACCATGTTGCAGAGCTATATCTGTATGGCGGTGATCACGATTATTTGGGTAGTGGTTGGGTTTAGTTTCGCATTTGGAAATTCTATCGGAGGTGTTATTGGTAACCCCACCACATTCTTTTTAATGAAAGGAGTACTTCATGGCAAACCATGGGAACTGGCACCTACTATTCCTTTAATGCTGTTTGCTTTTTACCAACTTAAATTTGCGATCATTACACCCGCCCTCATTACCGGTGCTTTTGCAGAACGAATCAAGTTCACTTCTTACATACTATTCATCTCACTGTTTTGTATTTTTATTTATTGTCCGCTGGCACATGCCACTTGGCATCCGAATGGCATTTTGTATAAATATGGAGTGTTAGATTTCGCTGGAGGTACTGTAGTTCACATGAGTGCAGGAATTGCTGCATTGGTAGGTGCCATGTATTTGAAAAAAAGAAAATCTTATGTGCATACTCCTGCCAGAATAACCTACGTACTCTTAGGTACCGGATTGTTGTGGTTTGGTTGGTTTGGTTTTAATGCGGGTTCGGCTTTTGGTGCCAATCTTCTTTCAGTAAATGCACTGGCCACTACCACTACCGCTTCGGCAGCAGCTGCTTTTACCTGGATTATTTTTGATTCGGTTAGAGGTCGTAAACCCTCTGCCATGGGCACTTGTATTGGCGCTGTGGTAGGTCTGGTAGCCATTACGCCTGCAGCTGGCTTCATCAGTATCGCACATTCACTTACCGTGGGTGTGGTGAGTAGCATCGTGAGCAATATGATGGTAGAATGGCGTACCAAAAGTAACATAGATGATACACTCGATGTATTTCCTTGCCATGGAGTAGGAGGTATTGTAGGGTTTTTATTAACAGCCGTATTTGCAGATCAACACATCAATGCGGCCAATACAACGGGTAATGGGTTGTTTTTTGGAGAAACAAGATTATTCACCGTTCATTTGCTTACAACGCTGGGGGTTGCTGTGTTCGTTTTCATCGGTACTTATTTATTATTAAAACTCACCGATCTTATCACCCCATTAAGGGTTTCGGAAGCAGAAGAAGAAGAAGGGTTGGATTTGAGTCAGCATGGTGAGAAATTGTAACTGTATATTTGAATACCAAAGCCCTGCAATTTTTTGCAGGGCTTTTTTGTGCGTTATGTAATCTTTATAGTTACATCATCTTTTGGGTGTTATTCTATTCACTAAAAAAGCTATTATGAAAAAATTACCAACTTTTCTGGCCCTGCTTTGTGTCTTTAGCATCAAAGCATTTTCATTCAACGATAAACATTCTGTACCTGCTCCCGTAAAATCAGTAACTGTGTTCAGGTCGGGAGCAGAAATGATCCATACAGCTCAAGCATTGCTCAAACAAGGTAGCTCTGAATTAATTATTGAAGGAATCAGCAACAGCATCGATATCAATAGCCTTCAAGTCAATTGCCCTTCTGTGGTGACAATCTTAGGCGTTGAATTTAGCAACCAATACCTAGTGCCCGAAAATAATACACCCGCCTTGAAAAAAATTTTAGATTCATTGGAGTTGATGAACCATGAAATTGAAAAGATTAATATTTCTATCGCTACTACTGAAGATTTGTTGTTGGTTTTAAAATCAAACAAAGAGATCAAAGGGTCACAAACTGGTTTGAGCGTGGCAGAACTAATAAAGCTGATGGATTATTACAAACTAAAATCTGCTGAACTTCAAAAGGAATTGTCTGCATTCAAAACCAAAAAACTACAACAGCAAACCCTCATTCAAAAGCTCTCTGCCCAAATGCAGGAAGAGCAGAAAAAAAATACTAGATCTGCGGGTAGGGTAATTCTTCAATTACATACTGCATTGGCAGGAGACCATGAATTTACCATTTCTTACATTACACAAAATGCATATTGGACACCCTACTACGATCTAAAAGTAGAGCATATAAAAAGCCCGATCAAATTGGTGTACAAAGCAAAAATTAGCCAGACCACGGGCATCGATTGGAAAAAAGTAAAACTGAGTTTATCTACCTCTATCCCTTCGCAATATGGTGCTGCACCTTTGCTGCGCAGTTGGTTTTTGAGTTACATCAATCCGGTGAGAAAATTAGAAAAAGATTTGGCAAAATCCAACACAATTCAATCATTAGAAGGGCGTGTTGCGGGTGTGCAATTAAATGACGTAGTAATATCTGGATACAGTTCTATAAAAATCAGAGGGTCAGCTAGCATCAACAACGACAATCAGCCACTGTATGTTGTAAATGGGGTGCCCATGAATTACAACGATTACGCCAGCCTCGATCCTGCTTCCATCAAATCGGTTGACGTATTAAAAGAAGCCAACGCAACAGCCGTGTATGGCGCAAGAGCTAGCAACGGCGTGGTATTAATCACTTTAAAAGATGGCTTGGATGATTATGTATCTGTATCCGAAAACGATTTAGACATTACTTACGATATCGATCTGCCTTACGACGTACCAACCAATGGTAAACAACAAATTGCAACCTTAAAAGAGGTTAGTATGAACGGGATATTTAAATACTATGCGGTGCCTAAGCTAGATAAAGAAGCCTATCTCTTGGCAGAAATCAGCGATTGGGAAAAGTTGAATTTGCTTGCAGGGGAAGCCAATATCATTTTTGAAGGAACCTATATTGGGAAATCATTTTTAGATCCTGCAAGCACCAACGATACATTGAATTTAACTTTGGGTAAAGACAAACGTGTGGTAGTGAAAAGAGAAAAAATGACCGATTTCAGCAGCGTGAAGTTGATAGGTTCTAATAAACTACAAACCATCACTTATGAACTTACGGTGAAGAATAATAAAAAAGATGCCATCGATTTTATTTTAAAAGACCAATATCCCATTAGCACCAACAAAGATATCGAAGTAGAACTTAGAGAAAGTAGCGATGCTATGGTGAACACCGAAATTGGTGTACTTACTTGGAAATTACAATTGGCGCCCGGTGAAAGTAAAAAAGTACGCATCAGTTATAGTGTAAAATATCCAAAAGGGAAAATGCTGAATCTTCAATAAAATAGTTTAAAGTGATTTTATTGGCACGGTGTTGGCAAATTGCTGCAGTTTGCCTTTTTATGAAGAGATAATAGGATGTTAAAGTAAGTCCTATTTCTGTTTGACATTCAATCAGGCTGGTTTTCATTATATCGTTTTCTTCAAAGCAATACACCTTTTCACAAATCTTCAGAAATGCAAAAAGCCATCCCTTTAATTAGGATGGCTTTTTTGAATATAGTCTGAAAAATATTACTTTATACCATATTTGGTTTTGAATCTTTCATTTAACTGCTTGTGTTTATCGTCGAGATTCAAATCACGGCCTTGTATAAACGCTTTTGTTACCACACTGCTCTTCATGTCTAAAATATCACCTTCAGAAATAATGATATTGGCATCTTTGCCTACTTCAATACTTCCGGTTTTGTCTGCAATGCCTAAAATTTTAGCCGCATTTAAAGTAATAGAAGCCAATGCTTCTTCCTTACTCAAGCCATATGAGGCAGCAGTGCCTGCATTGAACATCAGATTTCGACCAGTGGTTTGTCCATCTTCATCTGTTATTGCAAATAATACACCCGCTTTTTGTAAAACAGTGGGTGTTTTAAAAGGCTGGTCTACATCATCGTCTTCTGATGTAGGCAAACTGTGTAGTTGCTGTAAAATAACGGGGATATTGTTTTGTTTCAACAGTGGGGCAATTTGAAAACTTTCGCTACCTCCTACAATTACCACGTCGAATCCAAATTCTTTTACAAAATCAACTGCTATCAACATTTCCTTTACAAGGTTACAATGCACAAACAATTTTTGCGATTTATCAAACAATCCTTTCGCCGCTTCAAATTTTAAATTGGTAGCAGTTTTGTTTTGTTGCTGGTAATAGCTTTTGGCTTCTTGTAAAAAGCTTTTCACCATGTCTATTCTTTCTAAACCCGCTTTCACAGGATCCGTTGCCGGAGCCCCGCCACCAAAACCGCCTCTTCTTCTGTTAATGAGTGATGGCATATAAAAATGCATGCCGCCATCTGTTTTGTAGGCAGCATCTTCCCAATTCCAAGCATCAAACTGTACCACACTGCTGCTGCCTGCAAGCAACTGCCCTTGAGGAACGATATTGGCCAATAAAATACCATTGCTTCTAAGGGTATTGATAACCTTAGATTCTGAATTGTAAGCCACAATGCTTTTAACATTAGGATTCAAGGCACCTATTTCACTAAAATCGTTGCTGCCTCTTACACCACTCCCTATCTCCTTTAAGCCGGTATTGGTACTGCTCATGATCAAGCCTGGATACACATGCTTGCCAGCTGCATCAAATACCTTTACATCATCTGCAGGGATAGGTAGATTAGTACCTATTTTTTCAATTTTTCCATTGTTGATCTGGATGCTGGTGTTTTCTAAAACTTGTCCGTTGCCTACATGAACCGTTCCATTTTTTATAAATAGCAGTCCTTTGTAAGCTGGAGCCGGGTAAATCGTTTCTTGTGCAATGCTGCTCAAGCTCATCAAAAGTGCGGCTGCGATGGTTGTATATTTTTTCATTGTATATTTTTGTTGTTGTGATAAACTGTTTCTTTAGTCGTTACTTTCTTCTTGGTAAGTAAGCAATCCATGGCTATGAGCGTGGTCCATACATGCATTTACTTTTCTCATGCTAGGCATTGCTGGTCCAACAGATGCGCCACCCTTTTTCTCATCCAACATTTTTTGAATCAAACGAGTTCTTTCTGCCTGAACTTTTTTGCGCAACTCAAGATCTTTTTCTCTATCGAAATAAACAATTCCATCCACCAAAGTTTTTTCAGCTTTAGCATAAATGCTCAGCGGATGATCACTCCATACTACCAGATCCGCATCTTTACCTGCTTTAATGCTACCCACTGTTTTGTCGATGTGCAACATGGTTGCTGGATTTAGTGTTACCATTTTTAAAGCATCTTCTTCCGAAACACTGCTATACTTCACGCTTTTTGCAGCCTCCTGATTTAAACGGCGAGCCATTTCTGCATCGTCACTATTGATGGCTACGTTCACCCCTACTTTGTGCATAATGCCTGGATTGTAGGCAATGGCATCTTGCACTTCTAATTTGTAAGCCCACCAATCACTAAAGCTAGAAGCTGCTGCACCGTGTGCTTTCATTTTGTCGGCTACTTTATACCCTTCTAAAATATGAGTGAAAGTATTGATCTTAAAACCAAATTTTTCTGCCACTTTCATGGTTTCAATAATTTCGCTTTGAACATAACTATGGCAAGTGATGAATCTTTTACTGTTCATGATTTCTACCAAGGCATCTAGTTCCAAATCTCTGCGAACTAGTTTTCCATTGGGTCCTTTCATCGCATTTTCATAATCTTTTGCTCTGGTAAAGGCATCCATCTGCACCTGCTCTACACCCATTCTGGTATCAGGAAAACGGTTATTGTTGGTAGACGTGGTACGCTTTACGTTTTCACCCAATGCAAATTTGATGAAACCATCAGCTCCTTTAAACTTCAATCCATCATCGTTGGCACCCCAGCGCAGTTTGATCAATTGTGTTTGGCCACCAATGGTATTAGCACTTCCATGCAGAATATGAGAAGTGGTAACACCACCACTTAATTGCCGGTAGATATCAATATCATCCGGATCAATATTATCTGCGATTCTTACTTCTGAAGTAACAGATTGTGCTCCTTCATTAATAGAAGCCGCTGCAATATGGCTGTGTTCATCAATAATACCAGCTGTAACGTGTTTGCCTGTTGCATCAATGATTCTGGCATTTTTATCACTGAGATTTTTACCTACCGATGCAATTTTACCATTCATTACCAGCACATCTGTATTTTTTAAGACCCCTTCTTTTTCGTTGGTCCATACCGTTGCATTTTTCAATAAAATGGTTTCTGTTTTAGGCATTTCTTCCCACCCAAACGACATGTTGGGGTAACTAAGCTTGCCAAGTATAGGCGTATTTTTTTTCTTAGCACTGTCTGTTTTTGTAGCAATAGCACTATTGTAAATAGCTGTCCAATAAAGAGAATTCCCACTACTGTCGGTTCCGATACCACTCCAAGAATTGCCATTGGCCACTCCACTGAGTCTGAAACCTTTTTTACCTTTTTTGGTTTCATTGAAATTGATAGATACCATTTTTCCATCGTGACTGAATTTTGAAGCAATGGTATCATTTCCTATAATATCGGCACTACTGTTACTTTTTACAGCTAAACTATAATTTTTATTTCCGTTGATTTGCAATGTGTAATTCCCTTTCACATCTAGCATACCATCTTCTTTAATTACATACTTTTCGCCTTGTACCCAGTTTTGAAGTATCATAGTTTTTTCTGCAAAAATTGGCCCGTTGGTTAAAATGAAATTGGCCCATTTGCCAGCATCAATACTTCCTGTTTCATTGTAAATATTCAATAAACTAGCAGGTGTTTTTGTGAGGGCTTCTAACGCCTTGTTTTCGCTTAATCCATACTCTATTGCTTTGCGAAGATTCGTCATAAACTGTTTGCTCTCTCTCAAATCAGCACTGGTGATACAGAAAGGGATTCCTGCTTTTTCAAAAGCCGCAGGGTTGGTTGGAGCCATTTCCCAGCCTTTCATCGTAGATAAAGAAACAAAACGTGCGTCATTAGGATCTTCTACATCCATTGCCTGCGGAAAGTTGAGTGGCAAAATAAAGCTAGCCTTGGTAGCTACCATTTCAGCAATTCGTTCGTATTCGTTGCCCCCACCTTTAATAATAAACTGCACTCCAAATTCATCACCAATTCTATCTGCACGCAGGTTATTCCATTTGTCGTTGGCTTCAAAAATTTGTGGCAATGCCAGATTGTTATTCCATGCTTGTAAACTGAAATTAGTTCCTTCTGTTGAAGGCTTATTTTTATACCATTCTGCATCTATAAATGTTTGACGAAGTAAAGCGACGCTCCCCATCAAACTACTTGGATAACCTTGTCTGGAACTTCCTTTACTAAAAGAATAATGTGCGCTTGCTTTTTCTTTGATGAGTGAAAAATTTTCTGTTTTTGCAGAAAGGGCAACTACTGCACCTGTTCCTCTTGCGATACCATCTTTTGAATGGGTGAGTACTACGCCAAAACCTGCTTCTCTCATTACCTTGGCTTTAGCTTCGTCTGCCTGATAAATACTAGCAGCACTGGTTTCGCTTTTGATGGCTTGGTTCCAGCCATAAGCGCCTTTTGTATTACTAGTAAGCTGAACGGGTGCACCAAAATTAAACGCCCCAGCCTGCGGTTGGTTGGCCGACAAGCCGTAATCACTATAAATATCAATAAAAGAAGGGTAAATGTATTTACCCTTACAATCAATTACAATAGCTTCTGCAGGAATATTTACCGATGCCCCTACGGCCATAATTTTTCCTTCTTTGATTAATAAAATACCATTAGAGATGCTGGTTTGGGCATCTTTTACAATCGTGGCATTGGTAAATGCATATACTCCAGTGCGTTTGTCAGCAACGCCATTTACCGGAAATGTTTCCTGGCTAACGGCAACTGATACACGAAGTACAAGTAATAAAAACAGCAGAGCTGATTTACAATTTCTCATCATGATGCTTATATTTTTTAGTAAAAAAAATTAAAATTAAAACTATCGAAAGTTAAGCGATTACCGATACCGTTCTTCCTTTTCCCCAAAATTTAAATATCGGAGGAGGAAAGTACCTCCAATGACTGTTTAATCAAGACTTTAACTGCCTTATTGCCATCTGAAGAAAATTCTTTTCTTACTCGGTTGGCTACTATTACATTTAAAATCAATGCCTTATGACTTAAAAATTGGTTTATACATCTAATTCATTGATGGCAATATTATTGTTGTAAGAACCAAATCCGGTGCTCAACACCGTAATTCTTTTGTTGGATAGCTGTCCGTTATAGCCAATGCTAGTACCACCGAAAATCTTCGACAAACAGACAAAAATAAATTTGTCCTTATAGTTTAAATGAGCACTCATTTTAGATACCCTGTTAAGATCACCTCCTAATAAAAAGGTTTGGGCTATTTCTTTCGGCCTCACCCCGAGGTGATGAACAGCACCACTTTTATATAATATTAGTTAAAACCATATTTAATTGCTTACAAATCTATTTCACCATAAAGGTAAATGGCACAACTCATGGAGAATTGTTATAGGCAAGTTGTAACTTAAAAAATTAAAAAATAAAATTACCGCTACAGTTCTAAAGAGATGATGGAAAAATGACTCCATGCCTTGCTTTTAGCAACATTCGATCTAAAATTCATAAATCTACTTCTACAGGTTGTATCAAAGTAAAATTATTGAAAACATCCCCTTTATTTAACATTTTTGAAATAGAAAATTAATCGGTACAGTCATTATGAAAGAACAAAGAATCCTTTAATATTAACTTCTTTCATACAGTTTTGCACTAAATTTGATCATTACTTTAATATTATGTCCGAAAAAACAATTTCGATTCCTTCTTTTAGTTTACCTCCCAGAATTGATCAGGTTGGGGTTGAAGAAAGAGCCTCACGGTTTACAAAACGAAGTATTAAAAAAGAAACAAAACTCAATGGGTTACTTCTTACTTTAAATATGATAGATCTTACTACCTTAGAAGGGAAAGACACTGCTGGAAAAGTAAAACAACTCTGTTACAAGGCGGCACATTTACATGATGCTTATCCAATGTTACCCCATGTTGCTGCGGTCTGCGTTTACCCATCTATGGTAGCCACGGCAAAAAAAGCAGTAGAAGGAACGGGTATCAAAATAGCTTCCGTAGCCACTGCATTCCCTAGCGGACAATCATCTAGAAGTGTTAAAATTGCCGATACCAAATTTGCAGTGCAACAAGGAGCCGATGAAATAGACATGGTGATCAGCAGGGGAAAATTTTTAGAAGGGGAATACAATTTTGTATTTGACGAAATTGCTGCTGTGAAAGAAGTGTGTGGGGAAACAAGGTTAAAAGTAATTTTAGAAACAGGGGAACTAGTTACCTATGATAAAGTGCGACGGGCCAGCGATATTGCAATGTATGCTGGGGCAGATTTTATCAAAACATCTACTGGTAAAGTGAGTCCTGCGGCTACCATGCCCGTAACACTCGTGATGCTGGAAGCCATTCGCGATTTTTATTACAAAACCGGAAAGATGATTGGGATGAAACCTGCTGGTGGTATCTCTAAATCAAAGTTGGCTTTGCATTACCTAGTCATGCTCAATGAAACGCTGGGTTCAGATTGGATGAATAATCAGTGGTTTCGTTTTGGTGCCAGCAGTTTGGCCAACGATGTAATTATGCAACTCGAAAAAGAACGAACGGGTGTTTACCAAGGCAAAGATTATTTTTCAATTGATTAATTTAACCAATAACAATATTTTCAAATAAAATTATTGTTGAAAAAACTCACCAGATACCTATAAAAAAGCAGATTCATGGCAAAAGCAAAAAATAATACCCTTACTCTAAAATTTGATACCGCTCGTGTATATGCCCCTGCTCTTGAGAGCAAATCGGCTGCAAAGATTTTGCCGCAATATGATTTGTTTATCAATGGTAAATTTGAAAAGCCAATTAGCAAAAAATATTTTAATACCATCAATCCTGCCACAGAAGAAAATTTGAGCATAGTAGCGGATGCAAATGGTGCAGATGTGAACAAGGCAGTAAAAGCTGCCAGAAACGCTTACGATAAAACCTGGAAAAAAATGCCAGGGAAAGAGCGTGCCAAATATATTTTTCGTATCGCAAGAATGATTCAGGAAAGAGCTAGAGAATTTGCTGTGATTGAAACGTTAGATGGGGGGAAACCAATAAGGGAAAGTCGCGATTTTGATGTGCCCACTGCTGCCAATCATTTTTTTTATTACGCTGGATGGGCTGATAAACTAGCATATGCATTTCCTAACCGAAACCCACCATCACTAGGAGTTGCTGCACAAATTATTCCGTGGAATTTTCCCCTTTTAATGGCCGCCTGGAAAATTGCCCCAGCACTAGCAACCGGAAATACCGTAGTTTTAAAGCCTGCAGAAACAACACCGCTCACAGCATTGAAACTGGCAGAAATTATTCAGGAAGCCGATCTTCCTCCGGGTGTTGTAAACATCATCACTGGTGCAGGCGCTACAGGTGCCGCAATGGTAAACCATGGGGATATCAATAAAATCGCTTTCACTGGATCTACGGCTGTTGGAAAAATTATCCAAAAAGCCATTGCGGGTACTGGTAAAAGAGCTACCCTTGAACTAGGAGGAAAAGCGGCCAATATTATTTTCGATGATGCGCCTTTAGACCAAGCGGTTGAAGGGATAGTTAATGGTATTTTTTTTAATCAAGGCCACGTATGCTGCGCGGGTAGCAGGTTGTATGTACAGGAATCTGTTTACAAAGAAGTGCTTCGAAAATTAAAAGACAGATTAGAAACGCTGATTGTAGGCGACCCATTGGATAAGAATACTGATATCGGAGCTATTAATTCAAAAGAGCAATTGGCCAATATACATAAGTACATAAAAATTGGTGTGGCGGAAGGTGCTTACATGTACCAAAGCCATGCCCCGCTTCCTACAAAAGGTTTTTTCTGCAAACCAACGCTTTTCACTAATGTGGCTCAATCGAATCGCATTGCACAAGAAGAAATATTTGGTCCCGTACTTTCTATTCAAACTTTTAGAACAGACGACGAAGTGATCGAAAAAGCCAATAACTCGCCTTTTGGATTATCGGCCGGTGTATGGACAGACAAAGGGTCTAAGATATTTAACCTTACAACTAAATTACGTGCAGGGGTGGTATGGGCTAATACTTATAACCAGTTTGATCCTACTTCTCCTTTTGGCGGGTACAAAGAAAGTGGATACGGTAGAGAAGGTGGTTTGCATGGCTTGTATCCATATGTTGAGTTGTAAAAAAGAAGAAGGTCAATCAAATATTATTGAAGAAGTATACAGAATAAAATAAAATCATGATGGCAAGATTACCTATACTTAAAACCTATAAAATATATGTTGGCGGAAAATTTCCCCGAACAGAAAGTGGCCGGTTTTATGCGGCTAAAAATGCGAAGGGCGAACTATTGGCTAATGTTTGTCTTAGTTCACGAAAAGATTTCAGAGATGCTGTTGTGGCTGCCAGAACTGCGTTTGGCGATTGGAGTACAAGGGCGGCATTTAACCGCGGACAAATTCTTTACCGCATTGCTGAAATGCTGGAAGGCAGAAAGGCACAGTTTTTAGAGGAACTTATGATGCAGTCGGCTACAAAAGCAGCTGCAGAAAAAGAGGTGGGTATTTGTATAGATCGGCTTATCTATTATGCAGGATGGTGTGATAAGTTTCAGCAAATATTCAGCGCAGTGAATCCAGTGGCAAGTCCGCATTTTAATTTCTCTGTGCCAGAGCCAACAGGCGTTGTTGCTGCTATTGCTCCGCAAAATACTTCCTTGTTAGGATTGGTGTCACTCATTGCACCAGTGATTGCTGGGGGTAATACAGTAATTGTATTGGGGAGCTTCGATAAGCCTTTGTGTGCAATTACTTTTGCAGAAGTACTCAACTCTTCAGACCTGCCCGGCGGCGTAGTAAATATTTTAACGGGTAAGCCAGCAGAATTAACCCCTTATTTTTCAAATCACATGGATGTTAATGCAATAGTGTATTGCGAAGCAGATGCTGATGCTCAACAAATGATCAAAGAAAATGCAGCAATGAATATGAAGCGGGTGAAGTTTTACCCTAAAATGAATTGGTTGTCTGATTTAGCACAGTCGCCTTATCTAATTATGGATACACAAGAGATAAAAACAACTTGGCATCCTATCGAAAATATTGGTGGTGCCAAAGTTGGCTATTAAAAAAAGTAGCTCTCATAAGCATCTAAAATAAACTTAAAAAAAGTGTTGAGTACACTCTATTGAGATAAAATAATTGACCAGAATTCTATCATAGCCATAGAAATAATATTTTGTAAAAATTTCTATTTTATTGCTCCCACAACTACCATT
>JBBEBH010000004.1:32190-46859 GCA_040882445.1 Ferruginibacter sp.
ACTACCATTATTATTCCTTCGGTATTGGTTAAAAAAACAAAAGCTGCAGGTGTATATAAACAAATAGGGGTGGCCGATGATGTGAAACTGGAAATTTTCACTAACTCTAATTATGACGCCCAAAGCATGTTAAGCAAAGAAATTGAGTGGTTTGCTTGCAAACCACTCGTTAAATAATTGTTTATGCTGATATGGGTACGATTTTTGATTAGAACTTGCCATAATTTTGTTTCAACTTAAAACTGATCATGAAGAAAGGGTTTATATTACTGTTAGTATCATGCGCATTTAATTATTTAGATGCGCAGATCGTAAAAATAGACACATTAAATAATGGGACTATTTTTGTACAAAAAGATAGTAGAATTGACGTGTTGGGCGAAAAAATGAGTGCATACAATACCAATCTGTCAAAAAATATACGATCAGGTAAAGGATTCCGTTTAATGTTGCTTACCAGCAACGATAGAAATCTGGTGATGCAAACGCGTTCTAAATTATTGCAGCAATTTCCCGAGCACAAAATTTATATGATTTACCAAAGCCCATTCATCAAACTTAAAATGGGAAATTTTTTAGAAAAGGCAGATGCAGAAAAATTGAAGAAACAATTGCTCAGTCAAAAAATTATAACTGGTAATATCTATATTCTAGAAGAAGTAGTGGAGATAAAACCGGGAACCTCAGAAACGAACAATTAGAATTTTTTTATATTTTTTTAAAGAGTTTCTCAAAAGGAAACTCTTTTTTATTGTGTAGATGGCTAACTTCACAGAAGAAAATATCACAATGTATGATGGAGAAAATTAAATCGCTTGCTTCAACTTATGCAGATGAGCTTATAGAAATTCGGAGGCATTTACACGCTCATCCAGAATTGAGCTACGAAGAGTTTGAAACGTCTGCATTTATTCAACAAAAGTTGCATGCCTACGATATTCCTTTTACTATAATGGCAACTACTGGTATAGTAGGTATCATTGAGGGAAAAAACCCTTCGTCGAAGGTAGTGGCGTTAAGAGCCGATATGGACGCCTTGCCAATCACAGAAGAAAATCAGGTACCATATAAATCTACCATCCCAGGTAAAATGCATGCATGTGGTCATGACGTTCATACCACTTGTTTGTTGGGCGCAGCAAAAATATTAAAGGAAACAAAGGCAGATTGGGAGGGTACAGTGAAATTGATTTTTCAGCCGGGCGAAGAAAAAAATCCCGGTGGTGCTAGCTATATGATTAGAGATGGGGTATTAGAAAATCCAGCTCCCGAAAAAATATTTGCACTCCATGTTCACCCGGGAATGGAAGTAGGCACATTTAGTTTTAGGGGCGGAATGGTGATGGCCAGTGCCGATGAAATTTACATCAACATTAAATCAAAAGGTGGTCATGCTGCAGCACCACAGTTTACCGCAGATACCATTTTAATTGCAGCACACTTGATTGTGAGCTTGCAACAGATTGTGAGCAGAAACAATAATCCCTTTAATCCTAGTGTATTATCAATCACATCGTTTCAGGGAGGCAACACAACTAACGTCATTCCATCGGAAGTAAAACTAATGGGAACGTTTAGGGCCATGGATGAAGCATGGCGCTTCAAGGCACACCAACTCATTAAAAAACAAACTATGGAACTAGTTGCTGCTATGGGTGCAGAAGCCACTATTCATATTGATGTAGGCTATCCTTTTGTTTTAAATAATGAAGCACTTTGTATGGAAGCCAGAAAACATGCCGAAGCATTTGTTGGAGAACAACAAGTAAGTGAAACTGAATTGAGAATGGGAGCAGAAGATTTTGCATATTACTCTCAGCAAATTCCTGCCTGTTTCTTCAGACTAGGTGCTGGCAACAAAGCAAAAGGTATCAGCAATGGCGTTCACACCCCTGTTTTTGACATCGACGAAAGGGCCATTGAACAAGGAGTGGGGATGATGGCATGGTTGGCAATTAATGCTTAATTAAAACAAATGAATGCTTGTTTTATATTTATTCACTAGCTTGTTAAAAATTATGACGTTGTACCGTTTTAGTTTATATAGCAAGTAGCCCTCGGGTAAAAGTACTCTCACATGAAGATATCATTTCACGGCGCTGCCAGAACAGTTACAGGATCTAAACACCTGATTACCCTTGTAAACGGAAAAAAATTATTACTCGATTGTGGTATGTTTCAAGGAATGGGATCTGAAACGGAAGAACTCAATAAGGAATGGGGGTTTGAACCCTCTGAAATCGATTATCTGATTTTATCTCATGCACATATTGATCATTGTGGCCTAATTCCAAAACTCATTAAAGATGGTTATGAAGGAGTGGTATATGCAACTCCAGCCACCAAAGACTTGGCAACTATTCTGATGGAAGACAGCGCTGGGATTCAGGAGTCTGATATAAAATATGCCAATAAACGCAGGGCTATGCAGGGGTTGCCTCATCTACACCCTTTGTATAATAAAGCAGATGCATTAATTGCTGCAAATCGTTTTGTGACGGTAGAATATGAAACTTGGACACGTATAGACGAAGACATAGAATTTTGTTACACAGATGCTGGACACATTATTGGAAGCGCCTGTGTTCATGTTCGCATAACGGAAAAGGGTAAACGAAAGCAAGTTACTTTTAGTGGTGATGTAGGAAGATATCGTGACATCATTTTAAAATCGCCGGCAGTGTTTGAACAAGCAAATGTTATTTTGCTAGAATCAACTTATGGCAATAGCTTGCACGACGAGCATCATCCTACACCAGATACCTTACTGAAGTGGATTGAAAATACCTGTATCAAAAAGAAAGGAAAATTAATTTTACCTGCATTTAGTGTTGGCAGAACACAAGAAATTCTTTTTACACTTAATCAATTAGAACTCGAAGGTCGCTTACCTGATATGGAATATTTTGTAGATAGCCCTCTCAGCATTAAAGCCACTCAGGTTATTAAAAAATATCCACAATATTTTAATGCACGCATTCAAAAAATACTATTGAGCGATCAAGATCCATTTGGTTTCAATGGGTTGAAATTTGTGAATTCAGTGGAAGAATCCAAAATGCTGAATTACTACAAAAAACCATGTGTGATTATCAGTGCCAGCGGTATGGCCGATGCTGGCAGAATCAAACATCATATCAGCAATAACATAGAAAATAGCCGCAATACAATTTTATTTACAGGATATTGTGAGCCCAATTCATTGGGAGGAAGATTGATGAGAAAGCCAACCGAAGTAAACATTTTTGGCCAACCACACGAGGTAAATGCAGAGATTGGGGTGATGCGAAGCATGAGTGCGCACGGAGACTATGACGATTTATTACAATTTTTAGGTTGTCAGGATATCAGTCAAGTCGAAAAATTATTTCTAGTTCATGGCGAATACGATGTACAGCAAGATTTCCGCCAGCGGTTAGTGCGCAAAGGGTATGTAGATGTGCAAATACCCGAAAGGCACCAGGAAGTTGTATTGGGATAACATTAAAAACGATCGAGATTAAAAGCTGAAATATCTATTTCGGTTTTTTTATGCTCCACCAATTGGCTCACTAATAACCCCGTTCCCGTGCCCTGTGAAATGCCGAGCATAGCATGCCCTCCCGCTATAATTACATTACTATACGCTTTTGTTCTGCCAATGTAGGGTAATCCGTCTGGTGTTACAGGTCGTAAACCATTCCATATTTGGTCGGTAGCTGGGAAATTGATCTGCAATCCGGGATACATATTTTTAGCAGACTCATAAATGCCCTTCATTCTTTTCACCAACACTTTTTCATTAATGCCACTTAGTTCCATTGTGCCACCAATTCGCAAACTACGTCCCCATGGTGTTATAGCACACCGTCCATCTACAAGAATGGCCGGGTAATGTAAATTCTTCTCTATATGCTCATAAGTATGACTGTAGCCTTTTCCAGGTTGTAAAAGTAATTTTATACCCAGCATTTTACTCACTGTCGGTATCCAACTACCTGTTGCAATAATGAGTTCATCGCAAGCAATAGACCCCTTGTTGCTAATGACTGCTTTTACGGTGTTATTTGTTTTTTCGAAGCCACTAACGGTACTGTGTAGCTGAAAATAAACACCTTTTTGTTCCAAGTAATTTTTTAAGGCTATCATCAGCTTACCCGGATGAAAATGACAATCATCTTTAAACAATACTGCGCCAGCCACCGCAAGTTCAACTTCGGGTTCTAGTAACTGTACTTGTTCGCTGTTCAATCGCTCCACTTTTAAGCCGAGTTTTTCCGCATCATCTGCAAGATGATATTCATGCTCTAGTGTTTTTAGTTGCTTGCACATCATCAAACAACCTTTTTCTTCCATATCAAAAACCGGAGGTAAATCTTGTTTAATATCTGTGATCAATTGCCGGCTGAGTTGCAAAATATTATTTAGATGCGGTACCGATTTTTTTACTTTTTCTGCAGTACTGTTTTTGTAAAAATGCCAAGCCCATTGCATCAAATCCATATCTAGTCGGGGTTTAATGTAAAATGGGCTACTGCTACTAAGCATATACTTAAATCCTTCAGCAATGATACCTGGAGAAGCTAGTGGTATAAAATGACTTGGACTTATGTAGCCCATGTTTCCAAAAGAGCAACCATCAGTCATATCACCTCTTTCTATCACCGTTACTTCGTGCCCTGCTTTTTGGAGATAATAAGCACTAGATAAGCCAATTATTCCACCACCAACAATTACTGTTTTACTCATAAAAATAAATATTCCTGAAGCTTAATTCACGGAGGCAATTTAAATCAAATATCCCATAAAAAAAGCAGCCGTATAAAGGCAGCTTTTAAGTAATGTTGTTTTTATTAATTTTTTCGTTGTTTGATCAATCCGTCTAACAATTCTTTCTGTTTGGCTAATGCTGCTTCTTCTGATTCAATATCTTTTTTATTTTGCTCTATTTTTTCTTGCAGTTTCTTTTCCTGGTTTTGCAGATTGATTGTTTCATCTCTTAATTTCTTAAGTTTTTTATCTACCTTTTGAGTAGTTTCATCCTGTGCCAGAATAACCAGCTCCAATTCAGCGGAAGCTATCGGTTGCGAAAATCCATTAAGGTATTCAATGGCTCTTTTAAAAAGTACGGGGTCTGTTTCATTATTATAAAAACGCTCAAATTCATTAGACAATAATAGGATAAGTACAGCATTATTATTGTCATTCCTACTTCTTTTTTCCACATTAAAGTATAAGGTTACAGGGCTGCTGCTAATTTCTGGAATATTTACATTTCTATATACCAAAAATTCTTTCATTTTTTTTGGCTTTCCGTAAGAGCCCAGTTTGTTGGCAATTGCATTAGAAACAGCTTCTTCTGAATAAGCTAAATTGAGTTGTATAGCTGTTTGAGGAATCTTATTAAAAGTTGCATTTGTTAACTTTGATTGCGAACTCGCAGAAAATATAGGCGCAACCATGATGAGAAATCCCAATATTTTTTTCATAGAAAATTATTTTATTACAAATATAAAATACTGTTTTTTAATAAGCTTTAAATATTAACATCGCTTTTAAATCACTTGAAAGCCTTTTGCAAAGGGGTCGTCTTGCTCATCAATACTAATGATGTTGGTACCATAAATTTTGGCCCATCCTTCAATCCCTGGTTTGATGGCTGGTAATCCGTTTATGAATGTTTCTTCCTCGATGGTGCCAATAAATTTGCTGCCAATAATGCTTTCATGAATAAAAACATCTCCTTTCTTGAGTTTACCTTTGGCATACCATTGAGCCATCCTTGCGCTGGTGCCGGTTCCGCATGGGCTTCTATCAATGGCTTTATTTCCATAAAAAACAGCGTTTCTGGCAGTAGAAGTTACCTCGAGTGGTTCTCCCGCCCATAAAATATGACTACATCCTTTGATGGTCTCATTTTCTGGGTGAACGAACTCATGCAGCTCATTAATGCGTTGTCTGAGTGGGTTGCTGAAAGCAATTAACTCCGCAGCAGTATGATGTTGTATCCCTTTAAAATTTTCTTGTTCATCTACAATGGCATAAAAATTTCCTCCATAGGCGATATCAACTACCAATTCACCCAAAGCGGGAATACTTATTTTTAAACCAGTTGCTGCCAAATAAGAAGTTACATTGATGAGCTTTACAGAAGTTACTTTTCCATGTTGTTCTTTGTATTCGATGTGGATTAGCCCTGCTGGTGCTTCCATTTTTACTTTGCCTGGCACTTTAGGAATAATGAGCCCTTTTTCTATCGCAATTGTAATGGTACCAATGGTGCCATGACCGCACATAGGCAAACAACCACTGGTTTCGATAAAAAGCACCGCTACGTCATTGGCTGGGTCGTTTGGAGGATATAAAATACTGCCACTCATCATATCGTGGCCACGGGGTTCAAACATTAGTCCGGTACGAATCCAATCAAATTCCTTCAAAAAATGTTGTCTTTTTTCGCTCATATTACTGCCTTTTAGTGGCGGAGCCCCTTCTTTTACCAATCTCACCGGATTGCCACAAGTATGTGCATCGATACAAAAAAACTGATATTTCATAAAATTTTTGATATAATGAAACCAAATTTGAGGAATATTAAATTAAATTTGAACTAATTCTTTTTAAATGGCTCAATACGGACAAATTTTACTCATCGCAATGCCTGTATTTTTACTATTGGTATTATTTGAAAAATGGTATGGGTGGCGCAAGGGTTTCGAAACGGTGCGGAGTATGGATATGATCAGTAGCCTTACCAGTGGCGTCACCAATGCCACAAAAGATGTACTGGGACTCAGCTTCGCCATTATCAGCTACCAGTGGTTGCTAAACCATATTGCAGTTACCACCGTACAATCAACTTTTTTAACCTATTTAATTGCATTCGTCGCACTCGATTTTGCTGGTTATGTGGTACATGCCCTCAATCATAAAGTCAACTTTTTTTGGAATGCCCACATTGTGCACCATAGTAGCGAAGAATACAATCTGGCATGTGCGCTTCGTCAAAGCGTATCGGTATTTGTAAAATTATTTGTCATACTGTTGCTTCCAGCAGCACTTTTAGGAGTACCTGCCATAGTGATCGCAGTGGTGGCTCCACTTCATTTGTTTGCACAATTCTGGTATCATACCCGCCATATAGTTAAAATGGGATGGCTTGAAAAAATCATTGTTACGCCATCGCACCACCGGGTTCATCATGCGATTAATGCTGAATACATGGATAAAAATTATGGTCAAATTTTTATTATTTGGGATAAAATATTCGGCACCTTTCAAGAAGAATTAACAAATGTTCCTGCCGTGTATGGTGTTAGCCGACCCGTACGCACATGGAATCCGATCAAAATAAATTTTCAACATTTGTGGCTATTGGTGCAGGATGCATGGCGCACTTCTAGTTGGAAAGATAAATTCCGTATTTGGTTAATGCCCACCGGTTGGCGTCCAGCAGATGTTACAGAAAAGTATCCGGTATATAAAATCGAAGACGTTTACCATTACGAAAAATACAATACCCTTTATTCCAGACCCTTTTTAATTTGGACTTGGATACAATTGGCAATGCTGATGCTTTTTGTAAGTTACCTTTTTGGAAATATAGCCAGTATTGGGATGCCACAAATTTTTGTTTATGGAGGTTTCCTGTTTTTATTCGTGTACGCTCTAACAGAGTTAATGGATGGGAATAAATATGCTTTTGTTTGGGAAGCTATTAAAGCTATTACTGGTGTAACGATTTTGTTGTACTATGGAGATTGGTTTGGCTTAAATAACATTTTATCTGGTGCTAGTTATGCGGTTATGGCTTACCTCCTCATATCTATGGGCGGTGCCATCTGGTTCAGCATTCATCAGTTGGGTGATCCCAAAAAAGAATTTGTAATGAATTAACTTTCTAAACTTGCACCCTGCCATTCATTGTTTACCATTCTTCTAATACTGAACGCATTCTCATTTTTTAATTCATCGGGAAGTAATTCGTTGGGCCAGTTTTGAAAAGCCAATGGTCGTGCAAATCTTTTAATGCCATTTGCTCCAACTGAAGTAAACCTGCTATCAGTAGTAGCCGGAAAGGGCCCTCCATGTTGCATGCTGGCACAAACCTCTACCCCCGTAGGTACCCCATTTAAAATAAAACGTCCACATTTTTCTTTTAAGCCATCTAGTAATAAAGAAGCATCTGCTAGTTCATCATTTGTTCCCATAACGGTTACGGTGAGTTGCCCTTCCAAACATGCTGCTACCTCCATCATCTCTTCCCTATTTTTACAAATAATTAGAATAGAGTAAGGTCCAAATACTTCTTCGTGCAACAATGGATTTTTAAGAAAGGTTTGCGCATCTGTTGTAACAATATGTGCTTCGCCTAGCTCGTTTTGTTCTTCATTGGCTACTTCTACCAATGTGCTGATAGATTTTTGAGAGCATACTTTCTCTTTTTTTTGATGATAGTTTTTTGCAATTCCCGAATGCAACATTTTAGCAGGAATTATTTTTTGTATCGCTGCCGACAGCTGTTCTTTGAATAGCATCAACGCCTCATTTTCAATGACCACCATGATGCCTGGATTGGTACAAAATTGGCCAACCCCTAGAGTGATGGAAGCAGCCATTTGTTCGCCCAAAACCGCAGCGTCTTTCCCCATTTTTTCTGGCAGTATAAAAACAGGATTCACACTGCCCATTTCTGCAAATACTGGAATAGGTATCGCACGTTGATTGCCCCAATCGAATAATTGTTTGCCACCCACAAAAGATCCAGTGAATCCAACAGCCTTTATAAACGGATGTTTCACTAATGTTTCACCTACCAGCACTGCTGCGCCGTGTACATGTGCAAAAAGGCCGGCAGGCATATTTGTTTTTTTTACTGCGCTCTGAATAGCATTTGCCACCATTTCGCTGGTGGCTGCATGAGCGGGATGCGCTTTTACAATCACCGAACAGCCAGCTGCAAAAGCGCAGGCGGTATCTCCACCAGCAGTACTGTAAGCAAATGGAAAATTACTGGCACCAAATACCAATACTGGCCCCAGTGGTACCAGCATTTTTCGAATATCTGGTTTAGGGGGTGTTTTATTAATATCGGCAGTATCTATACTTGCTTCCAGCCAATCTCCTTTTTCACATGCTTCCGCATAACTATTTAATTGAAAAATTGTACGTGCCCTTTCGCCTCTTAATCTTGCTTCTGGCAAGTTTGTTTCTTCCATGGCTTTTTTAATCAAACCATCTCCCAAAGCTTCTATTTCAATAGCTATCTGCCGCATAAAATTAGCTCGCTGATGTAGAGACATTTTTCTATATAATAAAAAGGCTTCCTGCGAAGCGATCATCATTTCTTCCATTGCACTTATGGAAATGTCTTCAAACATAGTTTTCATTTTATCGTATAAAAATATTTACAAAGATGGTCGGGTATCGATGCCCGATTTTATGACAGCGGTAATCCTACTTCTTTCTTCTCCTTCCAACACAAGCCGGGGCGCTCTTACGAATTCAGATCCTATTCCCACCATTGTTTCAGCCAGCTTAATGTATTGTACCAGCTTTGGGTGAATGTCTAATTCGAGCATTGGCATAAACCAACGATAAATTTTTAAAGCATCTATTATATTGCCTGCTTCAATCAAGTCGTAGATCGCTACTGTTTCTTTCGGAAATGCACATACGAGGCCAGCAACCCATCCATCGGCCCCTGCAGTTATTTCTTCAAATGCTAGGGTATCTACCCCACATAAAATAGAAAATCTGTCTCCAAAGCGATTACGCATTCTCGTTACATTGCTGGTATCTCTAGTGCTTTCTTTTACCGCACATATATTGTTACAAACAGATAGTGCTTCAAACATATCAAGTGTAACCTCTATTTTATAATCTACAGGATTGTTATAGATCATGATCGGAAGGGATGTACTATTTGCAATGGTTTTAAAATAGGTCACCGTTTCTCTATGATCGGGTTTGTAACGCATAGGAGGCAACAGCATCAAGCCTTCTGCACCCCATTCTTTTGCATAAGCTGCCTGTTGTAAGGCTTCTTTGGTAGAGCCTTCTGCAATATTTAAGACCACAGGAATTTTTCCGGCAGTTGCTGCCACCGCAAATTTTACCAGTTGTTTTTTTTCTGTAATACTTAGCACGCTGGCCTCTCCAAGGGTTCCACCTAAAACAATGCCGTGAACACCTGCATCCATTTGCGCCGACAAGTTTTTTGCAAACAGCTCAATATCTAGTTCATCGTTTGATGTAAATTTTGTAGTGAGTGCCGGAAATATTCCTTTCCAAATCATATATTTCTTTATTAAAGAAGTTTAAAAATAACAACAGCCAACATACCTCCAATGATAGGACCCATCACGGGAATCCAACTATATGCCCAATTGCTGTTTGCTTTGTTGTTGATGGGGAGCAATGCATGAACAATTCTAGGCCCCAAATCTCTGGCCGGATTAATTGCATAACCAGTAGTACCACCCAGCGATATACCGATGGCCAATACCAAAAGAGCAACGGGTAAAGCATCTAGTGCACCTAACGCATGCTGGGGCTTTGCAATAAATAATATGCCGATCACTAAAACAAAGCCACCCGTGATTTCGCTTAATAAATTATACAACTTATTTGGGATGGCTGGACTGGTACAAAAACAAGCCATCTTTGCTGCCGCATCTTCAGTTGCATCGAAATGAGTTTTGTAATGAAACCAAATTAGCAACGAGCCAAACATGGCACCTAAAAATTGTGCAACTAAATATAAGGGTACATTAGCCCAATGGCCGTCTTTAAAAGCCAAGCTAATTGTAACGGCAGGGTTTAGATGAGCACCACTTGCCGCAGCAGATATGTACACGCCAACAAATACCGCCATCGCCCACCCAATGGTTATGGCCATGATACCTGCATTGTGCCCATAGGTTTTTTTAAGCACTACATTAGCCACCACTCCATTTCCCAATAAAAGTAAAATGGCAGTTCCTAAAAATTCTGAAATAAATAAATGCATATTATTCAATTTAAACGGGCATGATATTCAGCTTAAGGTTAATCGGGAAGAAAGATAATGAAACTATTCATTGAAAAGAAATTTGTATCAGAACCCATTCTGTTGCTGATAAAAAACTTCCGACATCAATGAGCATTACTTTAGTAATTATTTCTACCTAATTTATAAGCTGTTAAATTTTATCAAATGATTAATTTTATGAATAGCGAAACAGTATCTTCTTAACCTATGATGTATCTTTTTAGAATCAGCGTATATTCAATCACCTTTCACTAAGGTAAAAGTTTAATATTACTCTATGAGATATATGATGCGGCGCAGGCATATTGTATTTGGCAGATAAAAAATACGAATCTTTAATCTGAAGCCAGCTGGTAACGAGCAGCAATGTTCATAAAATTCGCTATTTGTTGTTCTATCCATTCGTTGCTTTCGTTTAATTCTTTCGCCATTAATTCTGCAACCATTGGCGCTACGTTTATTGCAGCAGCAGCATCTAATAACAATATTCTGGTTCTCCTAGATAGCACATCTTCTACGGTCATGGCCATTTCTTGCTGAACAGCCCAAACTACCATACCTTTTGTGTAAGGATAAGATGGATGTAATTTTTCTTTTAATGCGGGTTCCCTTTCTTCAAGAGCTTCTATAAAAGGCAAGTCTGTTCCATAATAAGATGAAGGGTTGCTGCTGTTATGTTTGGATGAATGCCCATGAATAGGGAGTGTTTCTGTTACACAATCTTTTGTTTCCAGATGTCCTACAACAATAGCCCTGTTTACCACGTCTTTTGCCATCTTTCGATAGGTAGTCCATTTACCTCCAGTGATGCTAATCAATCCACTGCTAGATATAATTAAGGTATGATCTCTGGGCATCAGCGATGTTTTTGTTTTGCCCGGAATTTTTACTAAGGGACGAAGTCCTGCAAACACCGCTTTCACGTCTTTTCGCTCCAGTTGTTTGTTGCTGTATTGATTAAAATTGTTGAGGATAAACTGCACTTCCTGATCAGTAGCGGTAGGCTCTGCTTCGATGCTATTTACCGGGATATCTGTAGTGCCTATAACTAGCTTGTTGTGCCATGGTACTGCAAACAACACCCTACCATCCGTTGTTTTCGGAATCATCAATGCTGTACTGCCTGGGAAAAAATACGACGCTGCTACTAGATGTACTCCTTGGGAAGCAGTTACTACAGCCCGGTGTTGATGGTTGTCTAATTGCATCAATGCGTCTGTAAAAACACCTGTAGCATTTATAAATACTTTGCTTCTAATGTGGTATTTTTTTCGTGTAATGGTATCCGTTAGTATTACTGATGTTAACTTTCCATTTGTTTTTTCCAACGATTCTACCCAACAATAATTAAGTAGGGTAGCTCCTTGTTCTGCTGCTGTTTGCGCCAGGTTAATAGCCAATCGGGCATCATCAAACTGGCCGTCGGTATACAATATGCCACCCCTCAATTTGTTTTTCTGGATGCCCGGCAGTTTTTCAGAGGTTTGCTTACTTGACAAAATTTTGGTGTTGCCTAAGCTTAGCCTTCCGCTCATGAAATCGTACATTTTTAAACCCATGCCGTAATACCATTTCTCCCACCATTTGTAGGCCGGAATTACGAAGGAGCAGGTACTGCAAACATGGGCTGCATTATTCAGTAATAGCCCCCTTTCTTTGAGGGCTTCTATCACTAATTTAATGTTGCCCTGCGCCAGATACCTCACCCCACCGTGTACCAGTTTGGTAGAGCGGCTGCTGGTACCTTTTGCAAAATCATATTTTTCAACCAATAAGGTTTTGTAGCCTCTGCTGGCGGCGTCTACAGCTGCTCCTAGCCCTGTGGCGCCACCACCAATTATTACGATGTCCCAATTTATATCGGCTTCTAGCTCTGCTATCATTGTATGCCTCTTCATGCTCAGTTCATATTAAAAGTTAGCCGCATCAATGGTGACCTTTACTGCAATATCCCATCCTTTGATGAGTTGATCTCTCGTAGGTTGATCTATCGATGGTTCAAAAGTTTGGTCTATTTTCCATTGAGCTTGAATGGCTTCAATGCTTTCCCAAAAACCTACTGCCAATCCTGCAAGATAAGCAGCACCTAAGGCGGTGGTTTCGGTTACTACCGGTTTAAGCACTTTGGTATTTAAAATATCGCTTTGAAATTGCATCAACAGGTTATTAGCAGTTGCGCCGCCATCTACTCTTAATTCTTTAATAGCAATGCCGGCATCAGCCTCCATCGCTTTAAGAACATCCATTGTTTGGTATGCAATACTATCTAACGCTGCACGGGCAATGTGTGCAGCCGAACTACCTCTACTAATTCCTATAATAGTTCCTCTTGCATCCGGAATCCAATGAGGAGCGCCCAATCCAGTAAAGGCGGGCACCATGTACACCCCATCGCTGTATAGCACAGATTCTGCCAATGCTTCTACTTCACCCGATTTACGAATAATGCCCAATCCATCCCTCAACCATTGTACAACAGCCCCTCCAATAAAAACAGATCCCTCCAACGCGTATTGTGTTTGCCCATTTATTTTCCAGGCAACCGTTGTAAGCAATTTATTGCTGGAATAAACAGGTTTTTCTCCGGTGTTCATCAACATAAAACATCCAGTGCCGTAAGTGTTTTTTACCATACCGGGTTGTGTACACATTTGTCCGAACAAAGCCGCCTGCTGGTCTCCGGCTATTCCTGCAATTGGAATGCTTTTTTGGTTCAGTATGTGTTGGGTATGCCCGTACACCTCGCTGCTACTTTTAATGATAGGAAGCAATGATGCTGGTATATCCAACATTTGCATTAAATCTTCATCCCACTCCAACGTATGAATGTTGCACAACATGGTTCTGCTGGCATTACTTACATCTGTAGCATGCACGGTTCCTTTGGTCAAATTCCAAAGTAACCAGCTATCCATGGTGCCAAAAGCGAGTTCACCTTTGATGGCTTTTTCTCTTGCACCTTCCACATGGTCGAGAATCCATTTAATCTTGGTACCTGAAAAATAGGCATCCACTATAAGCCCAGTTTTTTGTTTGATGATAGTTTCGAAACCTTTTGCTTTCAATTCATCACAAATAGATGCCGTTCGGCGATCCTGCCAAACTATAGCATGATAAATAGGTTTCCCGGTACTTCTTTCCCAAAGTACCGTAGTTTCTCTTTGGTTGGTAATGCCAATAGCTGCAATATCTTCTACACTCAAACCAGCCTTGGCAATAGCTTCTGAAGCCACACCCAATTGTGTGCTCCATATTTCATTGGCATCATGTTCAACCCAACCTGATTGAGGAAAATATTGCTTGAATTCTTTTTGTGCTACGGCGGTTATCTGCCCCTCGTGGTTAAACACGATAGCCCTGCTGCTCGTAGTTCCTTGGTCTAATGATAAAATATAACGGCTCATTGTTTTTTATTAATGGTGTAAAAATCTAATCGGGGCTTAAGATACAAAACTATACAGAACAACCATATCCGTGCAAATGACCGCTCTATTTTCGATACCCAAACAAAAACTTTGAAACATGTAGTAAAAAATTTGGTTGAAAAATCTAAGCTCAGTATCTTTGCCGACCTTTAAACAAATGCCGCGTTGGTCAAGGGGTTAAGACGCCTCCCTTTCACGGAGGAGTCACGGGTTCGATTCCCGTACGTGGTACT
>JBBEBH010000005.1:0-4299 GCA_040882445.1 Ferruginibacter sp.
AGGCATTGAGAGGTGAACATACAGAACGTGTACCTGTATGGATGATGCGCCAGGCGGGAAGGTATTTGCCAGATTATATGAAGCTAAAAGTGAAGTATGATTTTTTTACAAGGGTACAAACCCCTGAGTTAGCAACTGCCATTACTTTGCAACCCATCAACCAAGTAGGAGTAGATGCTGCAATTATTTTTTCAGACATATTGGTGATACCACAAGCCATGGGGTTGGAAGTGCTGATGGAAGAAGGAAAGGGACCATCTTTGCCAAAAGTTATTCAAACGCAGGCAGACATAGATGCATTGATCACCGAAGGGGTGGAAGAAAGTTTGCATTATGTAACCGATGCATTGGCCCTCACTAAGAAGGAATTGAACGGCCGTGTTCCTTTAATTGGTTTTGCAGGTGCACCATGGACGATCCTTTGTTACATGGTAGAAGGCAAGGGCAGTAAAACATGGGACAAAGCCAAACAATTCGCATATGTTCAGCCGGCATTGGCGCACCAGCTTCTGCAAAAAATTACAGATATAAGCATCCATTATCTTAAAGCTCAGGTAAAGGCAGGTGCTGATACCGTTCAGGTATTTGACAGCTGGGCAGGCTCTTTGAGTCCGGCCGATTTCAAAATATTTGCACAGCCCTACTTGCTGCAAATTGCAGATGCATTAAAAGACGATGCGCCAGTAATTTTATTTCCAAAGGGCACATGGCATGCATTAACCGACCTGAGCAAATCATCTGCAGCAGGTATTGGCATAGATTGGTGTATAGATCCTGCAATGGCCAGAGCGTTCACCAACAACAACATCACTTTGCAAGGAAATTTTGACCCTGCAAAACTGTTGGCACCCATTCCAGAAATTAGAAAAGCCGTGAAGGAAATGATTGCAGCATTTGGAACCCAACGATACATCGCCAATTTAGGTCATGGCATTACACCCAACGTACCCGTAGACCATGCGAAAGCCTTTGTAGATGCGGTTAAAGAATTTGGGGTTCATGTATAAATGAATAAAAATGGATAGTTCAAAAAGCGTTAAAGAAAATTGGATCGAATACATTCACCAGTTGCAAGACAATATTTGTGCTGCGTTAGAAATAGCAGATGGGTCGGCCCGTTTTGTGGAAGACAAATGGGATAGGCCAGAAGGTGGTGGTGGGATAACCCGTGTTATTGCCAATGGAAATGTTTTTGAAAAAGGCGGTGTAAATACATCTGTGGTAGAAGGAAAAATAAATGCCGCCATGATGCAGGCACTACAAATTCCTCCCGCTGGAGAAGGTGGTTCATGGTTCGCCTGTGGTTTAAGTTTGGTAATGCATCCCATTAATCCCTTTGTACCAACGACACATGCCAACTGGCGTTATTTTGAATTGTATGATGCTACTGGAAAACTGATTGATAGTTGGTTTGGTGGTGGCGCAGATTTAACGCCCTATTATTTGTTTGAAGAAGATGCCCAACATTTTCATCGCACCCTTCAGCAGGCACATGACAAATTTGACAATACATTGTATCCCCAATACAAAGCAGCTTGTGATCGCTATTTTGCCAATCATCATCGTGGAGAAGAAATGCGTGGAATAGGAGGCGTTTTTTATGATCATCTTCGGCCCTCCGAAACAAAAGATGCCAATTGGTTGTTCGATTTTCAACAAGCTAATGGAAACAGTTTTGTGGAAGCCTATGTTCCCATTGTGAAGAAAAGAAAAAATGCAGCTTTCACAGCCGCCAATAAATATTGGCAGGAAATTAGAAGAGGCAGGTATGTTGAATTTAATTTGATTCACGATAGAGGTACCATCTTTGGCTTAAAAACCAATGGCAGAACTGAAAGTATATTAATGAGTTTACCACCAACGGTTCGCTTCGATTATAATTACCAGCCCATCAAAGGAAGTGAGGAAGACAAATTATTACAAGCTTGTTTGTTTCCCGTTGATTGGTTGAATACCACATCACGTAACTTAAATGAAGCCAATGAGTGGGCTGCAAAAGTGAACAGCTGTTAATGGATTTTTTTAAAATAATTATTATTAAGTATCATTCAAACAATATGTATTTACAAAGAAGAAATAGGATTTTAAGAACCACACCTGCCATTAGGGCGATGGTAGCAGAAACGATTTTAACCCCAGCAGACTTTATTGCACCTTTATTTATTGATGAAGGCACAGGTGTAATTACCGAAATTGCTTCTATGCCCAATTACTACCGCAGAAGCATAGACGAAACCGTGAAGGAAGTAAAAGTCTTGTGGGAGCTGGGTATCAAGTCGGTGCTGTTGTTTATCAAATGTAAGGATGAATTGAAAGACAATACGGGCAAGGAGGCTTGGAACAATGACGGATTGATGCAACGCAGCATCCGAGCCATCAAAGAAGCAGTACCAGGAATGTATGTAATGACTGATGTTGCGTTGGATCCTTATTCATCTTATGGCCATGATGGTATTGTTGAAAATGGAGAAATTGTAAACGATGTAACCGTTGAAGCATTGGTTAAGATGAGTATTAGCCATGCTGCTGCGGGAGCCGACATGGTAGCACCTAGCGATATGATGGATGGGCGTATTGGTGCCATCCGACAAGGTTTAGAAGAAAATAATTTTACCAAAACTGGTATCATGGCATACAGTGCCAAATATGCTTCTTGCTTTTATGGTCCTTTCAGAGATGCATTGGATAGTGCCCCTGGCTTCGGCGAAAAAAAAACTTACCAGATGGATTTCTCCAACAGAACAGAAGCGGTTAAAGAAGCGTTAATGGATGTAGAAGAGGGTGCCGATATTGTGATGGTAAAACCAGGTTTACCTTATTTGGATATAGTACGGGATGTAAAAAATGCAGTAGAAATTCCAGTAAGTGTGTACAACATCAGCGGAGAATATGCGATGATAAAAGCCGCAGCAGAAAAAGGTTGGATAGATGAAAACAAAGCCATCATCGAAACCCATACTTCTATAAAAAGAGCAGGTGCCGATTTGATTGCCACTTATTTTGCTAAAGATGCGGCGAGGTTGTTGCAGTTGTAATGTGAGTAGAATTATTTACAATAAATTATAAAAAATTAGAACTTAAAAATATGCATACCATTAAAAGTCAGGAATTGTTTGCGAGGGCGCAGGAGTCTATTCCTGGTGGAGTGAACTCGCCTGTAAGGGCTTTCAAAAGTGTGGGTGGTACACCCTTATTTATTAAAAAAGCAAAGGGTGCTTATTTGTATGATGAAGATGGCAACCAATACATCGATTACATAGCTTCATGGGGTCCAATGATTTTAGGTCATGCACATACACCTGTGGTAGAAAAAATTCAGGAATACGCTTCCTTGTCTACGTCTTATGGCGCGCCTACCTTATTGGAGATAGAAATGGCAGAACTCATACGCTCGATGGTACCCAATGTAGATCTCATCAGAATGGTAAGCAGTGGCACAGAAGCTTGTATGAGCGCAGTTCGTTTGGCAAGAGGTTATACTGGGAAAAATAAGATCATCAAATTTGAAGGTTGTTACCACGGTCACGCAGATTCTTTTTTGGTAAAAGCAGGTAGTGGTATGGCTACTTTTAATATCCAGACAGTACCTGGTGTTACAGCAGGTGTAAGCAACGATACCCTCACCGCGCCATACAACGATTTGGAGGCGGTAAAAGGATTGGTAGCAGCAAATAAAAATGAGATAGCTGCTATTATCATTGAGCCTATTGCAGGCAATATGGGTTGTATTTTACCAGAAGAAGGATTTATGACCGGCCTTAGAACTTTGTGTGATGAAGAGAACATCGTGTTTATTTTTGATGAAGTGATGACCGGTTTCAGATTGGCAGCAGGCGGTGCCCAGGAGCTCTTGGGAATTGATGCAGATCTCATTACTTATGGAAAAGTAATTGGTGCTGGTATGCCCGTTGGCGCTTTTGGTGGTAAAAGAAAAATTATGGAACAGATTGCTCCCTTGGGAAATGTATACCAAGCAGGCACGCTCAGTGGAAATCCTATTGCTATGATTGCGGGTTTTACTTTGTTAAGTGAACTAAAAAACAATCCAAATTTGTACCAGCAACTGAATGATAAAACCACTTACTTACGGGATGGGCTAAACGCTGTTTTAGAAAAGTCGGGGAAAGATTATGTGATCAATCAGTTGGGATCGATGATCAGTATGCATTTCAGCAAGGAACCTATTCGCGATTTTGAAAGCGCTTCTAGAGCGGACATTCCGATGTTTAACAAGCTGTTTCATTATATGTTGAAGAATGGTGTTTATCTGCCGCCCTCCGCTTATGAAAGTTGGTTTCT
>JBBEBH010000005.1:4399-8341 GCA_040882445.1 Ferruginibacter sp.
GTAGGACGGTGTACGCCTTCAATTGTTTTGATGCTGAATAGTGCACCCACCATCATAGCTCCGGTATTACCAGCGCTTATGAAAGCATCTGTTTTGCCAGTAGCCAACAGTTGAAAACCTATTGCGATACTCGATTGAGGTTTTTCTTTTAAGGCCTTCGTGGGGTGTTCGTACATTTCTATCACTTCCGGCGCATGTACGATTTCGTATTGTTGAGATGGGAGAGGGAATGCCGCTATTTGTTCTTTAATCTTGTTTTCATCGCCTATCAAAACCAGTTGAACGCTTGCATTGTTTTCTTCGAAAAAAGCGGCAACACCTTTTACTGCTTCCAGCGGGGCAAAATCGCCACCCATCATGTCAAGTCCGATTCGAATCATAGCAAGAAAATTAAAAATTAAAAATTCCAAAACGAAGGTTGAAGTTACTCAATCTTTATTTTGGAATCAATTTCTTTAAAGCAAATATTGTTATGCCTTCAAAGGAGCTTTCTCTGCAACAAGCTTTCCTTTATAGAATAACTTTCCTTCGCTCACATGTGCACGATGACGTACATGAATTTCGCCTGTAGTAGCATCTGTACTCAATGTTGGAGTAGAAGCCTTATAATGGGTTCTTCTTTTTGCACTGCGTTGTTGACTATGGCGCCTTTTTGGATTTGGCATGACTGTTTATTTTTAAAAGTTACTATAAATATTTTATTATTTTCTTAATTCTCTTTAAACTTATCTAAGCCTTTCCACAAATTGGTGGCATTGTGTTCTAGTGCCCTTGTTTCCATTTCTTTCAATTTTTGCAATACTTCTTTGTTGCATTTTGAGCCACCCATTTCCTCTTGTGAGCACATGCGCTGCATGGGAACACTCAGTAAAACAAATTCGTACAACCAATTACTAACGTCTAGATGGCTTTCTGTTTTTGCCAAATAAAACACATCGGGATCTTCTTCTTGCTCGTTCATTTCCTCGGCATTATCTACCAATTTTACAAGCATTTTAAATTCGTCCCAAAGTTCCATTTTAATCGGATTACCACATCTGTCGCATGAAACGTCGGTTTTACCTCCGATTTCAAACTTCAACAACATAAATCCGGCATTTTTTTCTAATGCCAACTTTATGTTTGCATATACATTTGTTAGGTCTTCTGCGCCTTTTTCAACAAAGAACTCGTCGTTTAATTCATATTCAAACTCATGAACGCCGGGCTTTAAACCTACAAAAGCAATCTCAAATGCACGTCTGTTAGCCATTGTGTTCGGTTTAAAGGACGGCAAAGGTAATAGAAAAATATGAATAATACATAGTGAAATTGCAGTTTTTTATACTAAAATGAGCTTTTACAGCATCGAATCCCTAATTTTAAAGCCATGAAAATGGGTAAAAAATGGAAAACAATAACTCTATTATTAGTTCCAATCATTATCATTAAAATGTACGTTGCCAATTCTCAACGGGTAGAAACAGCCTACAGTACTTCAATTTTTGCTACGGTTTCAAGCTTTTTTCGGCGTGTTACTGCAATTTTTCCTTTCAGCATCGGGGATATTTTATACGGGTTGTTGATCGGTTGGTTATTATTTCAGCTAATCAAAATGATGCGCTTCCTTTTTGCCAAACCTAACCAGGCTCAAGTACTCCAATATACCAAAAACAGCCTATATCGTTTAATTACAAGGGGTGCTGCCTTATACATAGTTTTCAATTTATGTTGGGGCATCAATTATAATAGAAAAGGAATTGCTTGGCAAATGGGACTCGATAAAGCAACGTATTCTACAAACGAATTAAAGCTACTGAATCAAATGTTGTTACAAAAAGTTAACAGCAGTAAAGCAGAATGGATACAATCTGGGCTTTCTTATCCTTCAGAAAAAGTTCTTTTTCAGCAGGCTTCCGCCGCTTACGATTCTTTACAAAGAACGTATTCATTTCTGGCGTATAAACCAGTGTCGCTGAAAACCTCGTTGTGGGGGTGGTTTGGGAATTATGCAAATTTTACAGGTTATTATAATCCTTTTACCGGCGAGGCGCAAGTAAACACCACTATTCCAAAATTTTTATTACCGTTTACATCCTGTCATGAAATAGCACACCAACTTGGATACGCAAAAGAGAGTGAAGCAAATTTTGTGGGTTTTCTGGCTGCAAAAGCATCTCAGCAGCCTTTGTTTACCTATTCTGTTTACCTCGATTTATTTCTGTATGCCAATAAAAATTTATTTTTAAAAGATAGCATTGTAGCAAAGAGCTTTCAAAAACAATTAGTGGTGCCGGTGCTTAATGATCTTCAAGAGTGGCGAACATTCAATCAACAGCACCAAGTTTTTTTTGAGCCTATAATTACCTGGATGTATGGAAAGTTTTTAGAAAACAACCAGCAGCCTCGAGGTATTTTAAGCTATGATGAAGTAACTGGGTTTATGATAGCTTATTACCGTAAGTTTGGGGAGCTTTAATTTTTTAGATCAAAATTATTTTTATGCGCAAGCCGTTCCAATTCATCATTTCTGTGTTGGTGCCAGTGTTGGTAGGAGCTATGTCCGGATATTTTACAGCTTCATCTGTAAAGACCTGGTTTAATACTTTAAATAAACCCTCCTTTAATCCTCCTAATTATATTTTTGCTCCTGTATGGACAACCCTTTACATACTGATGGGTATTGCATTTTATATAATTTGGGTAAAAGCTACAGATATTTCTCAACAGCGCAAGGCCATGGTGATGTACTTTATACAATTGTTCTTAAACTTTTGCTGGTCATTTATATTTTTTTACAAAGAAAGACCAGATTTGGCCTTTGTTGAGATTGTATTTTTATGGGCTTCTATCGTTGCAACCTTGATACTATTTTATAGAATTTCGAAACTAGCCGGTTGGTTATTGGTGCCTTATTTACTTTGGGTTAGTTTTGCTTCTGTACTCAATTATGCTATTTGGCAGTTAAATCCTTGATCAAGGAAACATAGTTTTTATTTTTTCTCTAAAAGAATTATTGGTAAGAATGGCTAGTTCAAATCCTTTTGACCATTTTTGTAATTGCTCATTTTCAGCTACTGTTAGGTTATTGAAAAAATATACTATTTCGAATCGTTGGTCTTTTTTAGTACTTGCATAACTAGCTTTAGTAAATACAAAAGGGGTACTTCCACCTTTGCTTCCTGCGTGTTTAAGCCACTGCCTATTGGCAGGATTTTCCATAATGAATTCCATCACGTCTGCTAAAACAGCATAGGTCTCATCATTTAAAAACCTTCTATTATTAAGTATGTTACAAATATGCGCATATTCCTTTACGGTAGAAGATGGTAAACGATCACTCCAAAGTTGTTGCATTTTTAATGTAAGATCTGCCGGTTTGAATTTGCTTTTTAATACTGTATCATATTTTAAGGCTTTGTGCATATCGTAAATGAAACGACTGTACTGCTCATCAGATAATTTTTTGATGCTCTTTAAAATGCTACCCTCCGTTTTTTTATTAGGGTTTTGGTACATAAATAAAGAGGCCACAATTGGATAAATGGCACTGTGCGATTTTACACCAAACAATTGAAGGTTGTTTTTAACATTATCGAGCCCTAATAGATCCATCAAAAATTCTGTGTTGGCGTTGCTGCTAAAAATCATCATCCCTCTTGCTATGTCAATTACTTTAATGCTATCATTTTTAATATGCGATAATTGTCTTTCATAACTGAGCCAAGCAATGTGTGCATTGCCATCGGTATTAGGGATATGGTATTTCTCCAGCTCTCCCAAAGACACATAACCATTTTCGTCAAACACCTGAGCAGCAGTTTGTTTGGCAAATTCGATGGCTACCATTATTTTGACCGTACTAGCCAATGGCATCATCGAATTTTCGTTTTGTTTGGCTAAAACAGTATCATTTAAAACCAAATAAACAGCTGCTCTTTTTTGATTGGCAGCAATAAAATT
>JBBEBH010000006.1:0-8268 GCA_040882445.1 Ferruginibacter sp.
CAAGCACAAGCACCGCCACCAACACCATTACCAGTTGCCCAGGTGCACTTGATGGTAGCATTACCATAGCGCCCGCCACTGGGGCGGTAAGTTATACCCTCAACCCTGGCAATATCACCAATACTTCGGGTATTTTTACTGGCTTAGGATCGGGAACCTACACTGCAACCTTCACAGGAAGTGGGGGTTGTATAGGAACGGCTACACCTACCAATATTGTGGTAGCTGCGGGACCAGCCATTACAGGAACAGCCACTCCATCTGCTACCAGCTGTGCATCGGTAAACGACGGCAGCATCACCGTAAACGCACCTGCTACAGCGGGTACCAACTTTACCCTTATTCCGGGCAATGTGACGAATACTACAGGAATTTTTACCGGACTGGCACCTCAAACTTATACCATCAATTTTGTGACTGCCAGTGGATGTACAGGCAGCATTACAGGAGTTACGGTAACAGAAGGTGCACCCATTGCAGGTACTGCCACTGGTTCTACTACCAGTTGTGCAACCGTGAATGATGGTACCATTACCGTTACCACTCCTACTACCGCAGGTACTAGCTACACCTTGAGCCCAGGCAATATAACCAATACCACTGGGGTATTTACTGGCTTAGCACCCGAAACCTATACCATCAATTTTGTTACCCCAAGTGGATGCACAGGATCCATCACTGGAGCAACCGTGGTAGCTGGTCCTTTCCTGACTTCAACATTTATCCAAATAAATCCAGTTTGCTCCAACATTAATGATGGCAGTATCAGTATTACGCCACAAGCCGGCAGCATTGCTCCGTTTAATGTTACACTTTCAGGACCAGGCGGGCCCTTCACGCTGATTGGGAATGCACCCATTACTTTCAGCAATCTAGCTCCTGGTACGCACACTTATAGCATTAATGCAACCAATGGATGTACGGGTACAAGTGCTACACCTGTAGTACTTACCAGTAACCCAGCTTTAATGATGCCGGTAGTACTTACCATGCCGTTGTGTAACGGAAATGCCAATGGAACCGCTACCTTTAATGCGTTTGGTGGTGTGTCGCCTTACCAATTCTCAACCAATGCAGGTGCCACTTACCAAACCAGCAATGTGATTACAGGATTGGCTAACGGACCACAAAATATTCGGATTAGAGATGCAGTAGGCTGTATTAAAGACACCGTGATAATATTAATTCATCCAACCATTTTAGCCGCCACCGCGGTTAGCAATAACACCGCGGGTTGTAGCAACAATGATGGAACCGTAACCGCCATTGCAACTGGTGCAACCGCTCCCTTTACCTATAACATCGCCGGACCAACTACAAATACTACAGGAGCAAATAATGGTAACTTCACAGGCCTTTCAAATGGCAATTACACAGTAACGGTAGTTGATGCCAATGGCTGCACTACTAGCGCCATAGCCAGCGTACTACTAGTTGATAATATGTTCCTCACCCTTGAGGATGAATTAACGATTTGCGTAGAAAGCAGTGTTACATTTGATCCCCAAACCAATTCAGAAACCAACCTGTTTATCTGGACCAGTATTGATTTACCAGCTAGTACCCTTGCCAATTCTACAGTTAAAAATGCAACCGCCACACCTACCGATACCGCTCGTTATGCTTTGGTAGCACAGTGGGGAACCTGTATTAGAAGAGATACTATATTGGTAAATATTTTGGCAAAACCAATTGCCAATGCAGGAAGAGATACCGCTATTTGTGATATCAGTTATGCAGTGCTCACCGGCAGCGCCAGTAATGTTTCCGGACCCGTAAATTATGTTTGGTCACCGGCTGCAAATGTTCAATTTCCCAATCAGGCTGTTACCAGGGTGTACCCTGTTGGCAACAATACCACGTTCATCTACACACTAACGGTTACGGATAACTATGGATGTAGATTTAGCGTAACCGATCAGGTTAATGTGAGGGTGCAACCACCCGTTCCTGCATTAGCAGGCAATGACACAATTGCTGTTACTAATGTGCCCCACCAATTGTTTGGTAGTGGCGGCGATGAATATTTATGGTCGCCTTCCGCGTCATTAAATAGTCCATTTGCCCAAAATCCATTGGCTACTTTGCAAAACGATACCAAGTTTGTTTTACAGGTTACAGACTTTGCAGGTTGTATTGGATATGATACGGTATTTATAAAAGTGTACAATGGACCAACGTACTATGTACCCAATGCGTTTAGCCCTAACGGTGATGGATTAAACGATGTATTCCGTGCTGTACCGTCTGGAATAGTGAAAACAGAATACTTCCGCATCTTCAACCGATATGGTAATTTAATTTTCGATACAAGAGAGTTCCTCAAAGGATGGGATGGTAGCTTCCAAGGTAAAAAACAAGCTATTGGCGTTTATGTGTGGATGGTAAAAGGAATAGACAGAGATGGAAAAACGGTAGAGATGAAAGGAACGGTGATGTTGATACAATAACTTGTTCTTTAACATCAACAGATCCGATCACATTGATTTTTTAGTTTTTTAAAATAATAAGCCAGTATGCATTTTAACAAATACATGCTGGCTTTTCTTTGTAGGAGTGAACCTTCTTTACATTTAAAAAAATGTTCTCAAAAAATCAATATCGTTTATACAGCATCAACAAATCTGCCAAAACGATGGCTGTTACTGCTTCCAGCACTACGGGTACCCTTAACGCAATGCAGAGATCGTGCCTTCCTTTTACAGAAAATGTTTCTATTTGTCCGGTGTTGATATTCAGCGTTTCCTGATCTTTTGGCGTAGAAGAGGTTGGCTTAACGGCTACCCTAAAAATGAGTTCATTGCCATTGGTGATTCCACCCACGATACCACCTGCGAAATTGGTGATAGTTTTTCCGGAACTGTTTTCGAGTGAATCGTTGTGTTGAGAGCCAAACATTTTGGCCGCAGCAAAACCAGCACCAAACTCAATTCCTTTAATGGCAGGTATTGAAAAAACAGCCTGGCTAATTAGAGATTCAACTGAGTTAAAAAATGGTTCGCCCAAACCAATCGGCAACCCCTTCACCACACATTCTACAATTCCGCCAACGCTATCTTTTGCATCTATGGCTTTTTGAAGTCCTTTTTCCAGATCAGCTTCTCCTCCAATTTCTTTCAGCATTGCTTGTATATAAATAGGAAGCTCTTGTTGCGCCAATATCTTTTTTGCCAACACGCCAGCACCCACTAAACATACCGTAAGTCTGCCACTAAAATGACCGCCGCCACGGTAATCTTCAAAACCCCTGAACTTTTGTGATGCCACAAAATCGGCATGGCCAGGTCGAGGAAAACTGCGTAGCTTTTCATAATCAGCACTCATAGTGTTGTTGTTGGCAAAAGTGATTGTTATAGGAGCACCTGTGGTGGTATCATTAAACACACCTGATAAAAAAACAGGAATGTCATCTTCTTTACGTGGCGTGGTACCTTTTTGGATGCCTCCTTTTCTTCGCTCAATATCTGCTTCAAAATCTGCAGCAGTTAATGAGATACCGGGTGGGCAACCGTCTATTACGAAACCAACTGCAGGGCCATGCGATTCGCCGAATATGTGTACTTTAAAAATACTTCCTATACTATTCAAAATAAATAATTTTAAGATGGATAAATCAATGCTGCACCCAAAGACGCAATATGTTGATAAAAATCGGGATACGATTTGTTGATGGCTTCCGATTCTTCAATGCTCGTTTCGCCAGTTGCACCCAAGGCCGCTATTGCCAATGCCATTGCAATTCGATGGTCGTGGCGGGAATGACCTTGAGTTCCTGTTAAAGGTAATCCTCCTTCGATGATCATTAGATTGTGTTGTAATTTGATGACCAGGCCCATTTTTCCAAACTCTTCCTGCAAGGTAAGTGCTCTATTGCTCTCTTTGTGTACCAGCCTGCTTACTCCTTCAATCACCGAAGTTCCATTGCAATACGCTGCCAGTACCACCAATGGAGGAAATAAATCTGGACAATCTGTTGCATCAAAATGAAAAGGATGTAATATCCCTTTTTTGATTTTGATGCATTCAGGCGTAATACTAATGATGGCTTTACTGGCAATTAAAGCTTGTAAAATGGCTTTATCGGCTTGAGCAGAAAAAACGTTTAGCCCTTTAACCGTGATATCTCCAGCAATGGCTCCAGCTACTAACAAAAAGGCCGCACCACTCCAATCGCCCTCAACGGTATAATCAACTGTGCTAGTTTGTTTAGTAGCAGGCAAAATGGTAAAGGTTTTATATTGATCATGGCTAATATTGTATCCAAACAATTTCATCATTTGCAACGTAAGATCAATGTATGGCTTGCTTTTTAAATTAGTAACGGTAATGGTTACAGGTTCTTTGGCTATAGTACCATAAGCCATCAACATACCCGTTAAAAACTGTGAACTCAAAGAGCCGTCTACAGTAATAGCTGCAGGTTGCAATGGACCAGTTATTTTTAAAGGTAGTTTACCTTTGTTAGAAATAATTTGAACACCCAGTTGAGGTAATATTGCATCGAAAAAATCTATTGGTCTGGTCAACAAACTGCCGCTTCCATTTATTTGGATTGTTTCATCAAAACTTGCTGCAATGGGAGTGAACATTCGAACGCTTAATCCACTTTCTCCGCAATGAATTACTTTATAGCTACTTGCATTCCTGTTATTAAGAAATGTTACAGATGTTCCCGAAATAGAAATTGTTCCATCTTCATTTTTTTTCACAGCAGCGCCCAAGTCTTGTATAATCAACAATGCCGCTTTGTCGTCGTTGCTCAGGCCTGGATTTCTAATCAAGGTATTACCAATGTGCAGCAAAGCTAGTGCACATGCGCGTTGCATAGCACTTTTTGAAGCTGGAGCTGTAATGGTACCTGTTAAAAAAGAAGGTTGAATAGCTAACTTCATCATTGAATATATGTAATTAGTGATTCAATAAATCTTTTAATTGCTGCAAGGGTATGGAACTCACTTTGCCTTTTCCAATAGCATCTAGTAAGATAAAGCCCATTTCTTCGTTGTTTCTTTTTTTGTCTAATATTAATATCTCCCAGATTTTTTCCGGATCAAAATCAAACTGAACCGGCAACCCGTATTGTTGCAACAATTGAAGTACGCTTAACTTGTTGGAGGATTGAAATTGATTGATTTCTTCACTAATATTACAGGCTACAGCCATACCAATGCTGATGGCAAAACCATGAGAAAGATCGTACCTATTTTCGATGGCATGGCCAATGGTATGCCCAAAATTGAGCAATTTACGATCACCGGTTTCAAACTCATCGTTTAATACGACCGATAATTTTATTTTTACATTTTGTTCTACCAAAGTAGCTATCAATGAAGGGTCTTTTATAAAATCTGCGAGTACTTTACCTTGCAAAAAAGTAAACATATTGGCATCTTTTATACAGGCATGTTTGATGATTTCTGCAAACCCGTTGACCCATTCTATTTCTGGCAGTGTTTTTAAAAAACTGTAATCATACAGCAGCACATCGGGCTGATAAATAGTTCCAACCATATTTTTGCAAGGTCCAACATCTACACCATTTTTGCCGCCTACGGCTGCATCTACCATTCCCAATAAGCTAGTAGGTACTTGCATCAAGCGAATGCCTCTTTTGTAAATACTAGCTGCATAGCCAGCCATATCAGTAACCACACCACCCCCAACACCTACAATGATACTTTGCTTATCTGCTTCGAGTTGTAACAAATCGTCGATAATTTTATCAACCGTAGACTGTTGTTTGTGTATTTCGCCAGAAGGAACCAAGATAGTTTTGAACGATTGAAAGATTTGCTGATGAGCTTCAAAAACGTTTTCATCAGTAATAACGATCATTTTTGAAATATCTCCCCAATTACTGATAGATTCTAGGGAGCCATCAAAAACCAGCTCCACGGTTTTATTGAAAAATTGTATTTTTTCTACTGTCATCTTATGATTGATTTGCTGTTGCCAAGGGCACAAATTTTATTATATAAATATAAAGATTCTGTTTGTTGAAAGCATGAAGTTTGTTTCGAAGTTCTTTAATTATTTGTCGTACATCACCTTATTTTGGTGACTGATGCTTTCTAGATGCACAGCATCAAAATAACGAATAATAAATTCTTTACTCAAACCCAAGGCCTCTCCTTTTAACACCGCCCGATCAAGGATTTCGTTCCAGCGATTGGTTTGCAAAATGGTAACGTTGTTATCTTTTTTGTAAACCCCGATTTTATCTGCAATTTTCATGCGTTGTCCGATGAGCGTCAACAGTTCGTCATCTATTTGGTTGATCTGCTCCCTAAGGGTAGCCAGCGCGTTGATGAATTCTTGTTCGGTAGCGTATTCACTTCTCCAAACAAGATCTGTCAACATTTCTAACAAGCGTTCAGGGGTAACTTGTTGTTTGGCGTCACTCCATGCATTGTCTGGATCTATATGTGATTCAATCATAAGGCCTCCAAAATCTAAATCGATACTTTTTTGAGCTACCGATTGCAGCATGTGCTTGTTGCCACAGATATGAGAAGGATCGCAGATGAGCAACATTTCTGGATAACGACGTTTCATTTCGATGGGCAAGTGCCACATTGGGGCATTCCTGAATTCGGTATTGCCATAATTGGAAAAGCCACGATGGATGATCCCAACATCTTTCACACCCACTTTTTGCAAACGCTCAATACCGCCACTCCACAGTTCTAAATCGGGGTTGATGGGATTTTTGATCAGCACAGGCACATCAGTTCCTCTGAGTGCATCAGCTACTTCCTGAACGCTAAATGGATTTACGGTGGTACGAGCTCCGATCCACAACATATCTACATCAAACTGCAACGCTACTTCTACGTGTTTGGCGGTAGCCACTTCAATAGCAGTTGGCAAGCCCGTAGCTTTTTTAGCTTGTAATAACCAAGGCAACCCTTTTTCACCAATGCCCTCAAACATGCCGGGTTTGGTTCTGGGTTTCCAAATTCCAGCTCTGAGCACGTCTACCTTTCCAGTTGCGGCTAAGTGTTGTGCGGTTTTCAATACCTGCTCTTCTGTTTCGGCACTGCAAGGACCACTGATAATCAAAGGACGTTTGTTCCAAATTTGCTGAAGCTGTTCTTTCATATTAAGTTACTATTAATAAATAGTTTGATTAGATGAATGTTAATTGGTTTATTTTAATATTCTACCGATGGTATTTGCATTTCCTATCAGCTCGGTTAAGTATTCACTATTTTCTTTTTCCAAACACGCCTTAAATTTACGCAACTGGCTGATATGCTCATTTAAAACATCTAATACGTTTTCTTTGTTCTGCATAAAAATGGGCACCCACATGGCGGGGTTACTTTTTGCCAATCGCACCGTGCTGTCAAAACCACCACTGGCCAGTTCAAAAATAGCATTGTCTTCTTTTTCTTTTTCAAGCACTGTATTGGCAAGCGCAAAAGATGTGATGTGCGAAATATGGCTCACATAGGCTGCGTGCACGTCGTGCGACTTAGCATCCATGTACACGATGTGCATACCAAATGATTGGTATATTAGTTGCACTATTTGTAAAGCGTCCTCATCGCTACTTTCTTTTTCGGTGATCACCACCGCTTTGTTGTCAAACGCTCCTGAAACGGCAGCGGAAGGTCCGCTAAATTCTGTTCCCCACATGGGGTGTGTAGCCACAAATCTTGAGCGATTGGGCAAGCCAGTTACGAGTTTGCAGATAGCTTCTTTGGTTGACCCTACATCGAATACAATCTGCTTATCAATCTTCATTAAAATAGTAGGTAATAATTTGCAAGCTATACCAACAGGTACTGCCAGAATAATAAGATCAGCTGATTGTAAACCTTCTTCTAAGCTTGCCATCCGATCTACCAATCCTAGTTCGAGTGCTTGTTGTTGATGATCATGGTTATCATCTACCCCAATGATTTCGGTCGACAGATTTTTTTCTTTGAGTGCAATGGCCATGGAGCCTCCAATTAAACCAATGCCGATGATACAAGTTTTCATTTTCTAATTTGTTTAATTCTGTTGATGGCGTTGGTGATTTTTTCTATCGAGCTACACAAGCTTACCCGAATATAATTATTCCCATTGCTTCCGAATATGCCGCCAGGGGTAATGAACACATTGGCCTGTTGCAGCACTTCATTGCTTAGTTCATAGCCAGTATCATAATTAGATGGAATACTCGCCCATACAAACATTCCAGCCTGGGTTCTGCTGAAGCTACATCCGAGTAAATCCAAGAGATCAAAAACAAGGGTTTGTCTTTGCTGATACACCGCG
>JBBEBH010000007.1:0-45685 GCA_040882445.1 Ferruginibacter sp.
ACTTCCACCGCCGCCGCTACCGCCACGACTTCCGCCGCCACCGTAACCACCACGACTTCCACCGCCGCCATAACCACCACCGCCGCCACCTGGGCGCTTCTTAAAGCCACCTTCACCTTCAGCACGAGGTTGTGATTCGTTCACGATTAATTTACGACCCTGAACTTCTGTTTCATTTAAATTAGAAATAGCAGATTTTGCTGCTTCTTCGTCATCCATTTCAACAAAGCCGAAACCTTTGCTACGGCCGTTCATTTTGTCCTTTAAGATTTTAGCACTAGTTACAGTACCGTACTCAGAAAAAAGGCTACTTAAATCTTCATCAGTCATAGACCAACTAAGATTTCCTACATAAATGTTCATTGTAAAAAACTTTTAAAAATTAATAAAAACCGTAATGCATTAGTCGCTACAATGAACTGATATCGAAATTCAAAAAAATCTGGTCAGCCAGTTAAAACTAAAATCATTAAAGCAGAACAAATATAATCTTTTATTTTAAATTTCCTACTATTAGTTATTTTTCTTATTCAAGCACCATTTGCAGTAACCTACCATCTCTATTATAAATATCCTTTCTAAACTGTAATTGCCCATTCCTGCTTACCCAAGAGGTGAAATATGCAATAAATACGGGTACCGGCTCTTTTATTGTAACAAACCGCTCTTTGCCTGCATTCATAGCCTCAGATACAGTTTGATTTGTCCAACTATTATCTCCTCTCAACAAATACATCGCTAACTTTTTAGCTTCTGCCACTCGGATGCACCCATGACTAAAAGCCCTGCTACTTTCGTTGAATAAAGATTTTGCAGGACTATCGTGCAAGTAAATGGAATGACTATTTGGGAATAAAAATTTTACCAACCCAAGCGAGTTGTTTGCACCTGGCTTTTGGCGGATACTATTTCCGTTCCATTCCATGTTGTGGTTGCTTAAATAATTTTTATTTCTACGAATCGCAGGCAAAGTTTCATTCTTCATAATACTTGCAGGAACATTCCAGTATGGACTAAACACTACATATTTTATGTCGCCATTAAATACCACTGTTTTGTTTTGACTCTTGCCCACTACTACATTCATGCTCCAAATAAGACTATCTCTTTCAATTGCATGTAATTTAAACTCTGGTATATTTACAATTAGATGATTTTTTTTTAAGTCTGTGGGAACCCACCTGCTTCGCTCCATGTTGGCCATGATCTGTTCTATTCTTTTTTGAACCTTAACATTGAGCTCAGTTACATCAGCCGTTTTAACCAAACCCGACATGGTCAACCCATGCCGTTCCTGAAAATATTGAACAGCTTTGTACAAACTACTATCAAAAATAGGGCTATTGCTATTTGTTGAAAGATCACCCAACAGAAATAACTTTTGCCTAATTTTTATAATCATTGCAGCAGAATCATTTATTTTAAACGATTCATTTTTAGTTAGACTGATCAAGATGGTATCTGCTGCCGCCAAACTTCTATACTTATGCAAATAATCTTTTAGTAAATAGTACTGGCGGTAAACAGGAGGTGATGCTAGTAAATCTTTGCCAGCAATAAGAGAATCCAACAACGTACTGTAAGCAATTTTATTCCGAGGCAACAGCCATTCTAAAGACAAACTTGCTTTTTCATCTAGTCCCGACCATACATTTTTAGCATACCAAAGGTACTGTGCTGTGAGCATTAACTCTGTAAAAACAGTTGACGAATCATTAAAGCTTTCGGAAGTATTCTCCATCAGATAACCAATTTGATCGAGGTATAACTGTTTACTACTGTCCAATCCATCATCTTGAATATTTTTGATACTATTGTATAAATTAGACGCCTGCTCTATCATTCCTTTTTCATCAAACCATGCATAAGCAAATTTCCTACCTTGGTAAAAGGAAATCAATTCATTTTTTAGGACTCTAAATTTTGGAAAACTGTCTAAGAAAGCAGAGATGGCTGCACTGTCGAAAAGTTGTTTGTTTTGTGCACTAAAATTTCCTTTAACAGTCACTTCTTGTTTATCTATTTTTTTTGGTACATCAGCTTTTTTACTGCCGCATGCGTACAACAACAACAAAAGGCTACATAATAAAATTGCTCTATTTTTTTTCATTGTTTAAATGTAATAGAATATTTGATTAAGATAATAAAGGGCACAAAAAAACCGCTCAAATTTGGCGGTTTTTAACTATTTACGAAGAATTACTCTGCACCTACTTCAAACTCAACTTCAGTTTCGTTGCCGTTACCGAAATCAATTTTTGCTTTGTAAGTACCGAGTTCTTTGATTTCGTCGGTGATACTAATGCGGCGTCGATCGATCTCATAGCCTTTTTGTTCTTTGATGGCACGAGCAATTTGAACAGAAGTTACGCTTCCGAATATTTTACCGCTCGTTCCTGTTTTGGCACCAATTTTTAAAGCTCCATCTTGCAGAATAGCAACGACGCTGTTTAGTTCTGCTAATAATTTGGCTTCTTTTTTAGCTTGTTGCTTCAACTTTTCATTTAGTTGTTTAAGGTTACTTGGACTAGCCTCTACCGCAAATTTTTTTGGAATAAGGTAGTTACGACCATATCCGTTTTTTACTGTTATCAGTTCGTTGGCACCGCCTAAATTGTTTACGTCCTGAATTAAAATTACCTGCATGATGTTGCATTTTTACCCAACCCTTCATATTGTAGGGCTTTCTCCAAGAAACTACTTGGATTAGGGTGGTGAAAAATATTATTTTAAAAGATCTGTAACGTAAGGCAGAATGGCCATTTGACGGGCTTTCTTTACTGCTTCACTTACTTTACGCTGAAACTTAAGAGAGTTACCAGTAATACGACGAGGAAGTAATTTACCTTGTTCGTTTAGGAACTTTTTTAAGAAATCTCCGTCTTTATAATCGATGTAGCGAATGCCCATCTTTTTAAAGCGGCAGTATTTTTTTGGACGCTTTTCAGCCTTTATAGCTGTCAGGTACTTAATTTCATTTGCTTTTGCCATGATTATGCCTCCGCTTTTTCGGTTCCTGAATGTACACCACTTCTCTTTTTAACATTGTACTCAACGGCGTATTTATCGAGTACAGTGAACATGTGACGCATTGCTGATTCGTCACGCAAAAGTTGAATTTTCAACTTTTCATTGAAGCTGGTTGGCGCAGAATACTCCATTACCCAATAGATCCCTGTGGTCTTCTTGGCAATGGGATAGGCCAGTGATTTTAGTCCCCATGGTTTAGTGTGCGAAACTTCACCGCCGTTGTCTATAACGAGGGCTTCGTATTTTTTCTGAGCGATTTTGAAATCTTCTTCAGAAAGCACAGGAGTAAAAATCACCATCAATTCGTAGTTGCTCATTTTACCTGTTTTTGTTTAAAAAAATTATTTCATCCCGTTATTTTCAAACGGGTTGCAAAGCTATGCAAAAGTTGGCAAAAACAGGAAGGTTTAATAGGATAATTTCGATTAAAAATATTAATCCTTAACTCGTTAATATTCAATACGATATATAGGATATTGAAGGTACGCTTTTTCATAATACGACGAATTTTTGTAAATAAAATCCAAAATGGCGCTGGCATTCTTTGCAAATGGTGGGTCGTTCCGCTTCTTTTCTTCTAACTGTTTTTGTAATGTAGAATCCTTTTTTAATACCTCCGCAGCAATATCTTCCCACCGATAATCGCTGTAACCTTCCTTTTGTTGTAAAATACCATCAAAAAAATTCCATGAAAAAAAACTGTCATCTCCCGTTGGTTCTAACATCTCTACTAGGTAACGATTATACAACTGATTGAGGTAAACAATGCAATCGCCTTTTTTAAAACCAATCAAAGTGGTTTTGGAAGAAGTTTTTACAGACGCATTTTTATGGTGTTTTTCATAAGCCCTTGTTGCGGGTTTGTAATCTTCAATACGGTAAGCAGTTACTTCGATCATGGTATCTTTCGAAAGGCGGCTCATTGCTACCTTATTTAATTGCAACAAATCTAGCACAGCCCACCATCCTGCAGGAATTACATACGCCTTTGGTTTTTTAACCAATGCATCTTCGGTAAATGCATGTAAAAATTTTACTTTTTTGTTGTAAGGCTTGTCATGATCGTACACCATCTTCTCTAAACCAGTAGCTTCACTCATTGCCTTAGTCATTTCATATCCTTTAAAATCTATGATAGAAAAACGGGTGCTGTCTGCTTTCCATCGAAGGGGATACATGCTTCGGTTCATCCACTCTTTGATTCCATCAGCACGATTAGATTTGATAGCGCTAGCCTTCAAAGCAGACTGCTCTATAAAAGTTTGCATGAGGTCGTACGTGCTTCTAACCCGATCTTCATAAGGCTTGAGCATATGCGTTTCCGGCATGAATGACAGGGTATTAAATAAGGCCGCATATCCGGATGAATAACGGGGAGGCTCCATAAACATCCGCATACCTTTGTTGAAATCTGTATATCCAAAATCTACATAAGGTATCATATCCCAACCCTTTGCCGACATTCCTTTGTAAAGCTGTGGTTCAAATTCATCTCTAAGAAAACTACCTAAGCTTTGGCCCAGCTTATCATATTGTGTGGCAATTAACGTCATGGTATGCTGAAAATCTGCACCATCACTTACGTGATTATCTATTAGGATATCAGGGTTTAAAAAATGAAAAATTTCGGCAAAAGATCTTGCATTTTTTGAGTCAGATTTGGTAAAGTCTCTGTTCAAGTCGAGGTTTTGAGCATTCCCTCTAAATCCATATTCTACCGGGCCGTTTTGATTGGCTCTAGTATATGAGTTTCTATTAAGGCTTCCACCAATATTATATACAGGAATGATAGCCAGCGCAATATTGTTGGGCAACAACAGCTTTTTGTTTACAATATCTCTGGCTAGCATCATACTGGCGTCGATGCCATCTGGTTCTCCAGGATGAATGCCATTGTTGATCAAGATCACTACTTTTTTTTGTTGGTGCCATTTTACCGGATCTGCGCTTCCATCATTGCTAATCATCACCAGGTGTAAGGGATAACCTGCATCTGTTTGCCCCATCGTTTTTACACCCAATATCGAAGATTTTTTATCTAGTTTTTGGTACCAATCTACCGCTTCAAAATAAGTAGCAGTTGATGTACCTCCTAATAGTTCAAATACTGTTTGTTGGGCTATGCTGGTTGCAGCAATATGCATCATTGTTATCCAAATCAAATATCTCATTTCAATTTTTTTTCAATCTACGCAACAATTTTTTCCTAAAAAAACCGCACAAAAAAAAGCCTCCGTAATCGGAGACTTTTTTTAGAAAAATATGTTTTCTATTTCGCAATCACCACCGACTGGTGAATCACGCTTTGATCATCATTTATCTTAATAAAATACCTACCAGATGGAAGACGCTGAAGATCTACATCTACATTCATCGCACCTTTATTTATGGGGGCAGTCAACACAATTCTTCCTGTTACATCTGTCAGAATCAATTGTGTGTTATTGATAATAGCAGTTGTAAACCTTACATTCAAAGCTCCAGCGGTTGGATTTGGATATACCATCGCATTAGATACATATTTGTTTAAACTAACTACCACTATTTTACTGTAAGAAAAAACGCCATCAATATCAATCATTTTAAGACGGTAGTAAACAGTACCAGCGTTTGGTAATTTGTCATCAACAAAACCATAATTTGCCAAATTCTTACCTACTACACTTCCAATACTGCTGAATGAAGTTGCATCTACACTTCTTTGAACTTCATACATTTTAAAATTTGTTTCATTGGTAGCGGACCACTTCAACTGAACTGTTGATGCTTGTTGAACTGCAGTAAAGTTTATAAGCGTCACAGGCACTACACCGGCACACTGCCAAATTTGACCAACATATTCTGGGTGATCAATGAAAGGGTTTCTGTTATTTTGAAAGCCATATACTTCATTGTTACGCTCAATTTCCTTTGTACTTACCTGGTCGGCATTGTGCCATTGTACCAGCATGGTTAAATAGTCGAGTTCCACAGATGGATAAGTAGTGCCATCCATCACTATATCACCATTGGCTTGTAAACTTTCCCAAGTAGGTTGCTCAACCTGGTATCTGGTAACCATATATAATGTAGCTCTTGCAAAGTCTCCTTTATAAGCATCTATCGGTTCAAATACAGCACCAGTGTAACTGCCGAAAGTAAGCGCAGATGTTCCTAATTTGCTACCATTTGCAGTGGTAGTAGAAGCTACTGCTACTTTGCCATATGGGAAATTACTTCTAAGGCTGTTTACATCCATATCTGTTGGGAAAAGATGGTGCAAGTCTGCTCCCGGAAAATTATTAGTACTGCTCGTAGCAGAAAACCAACTGTTGGGAAAACTATGTTCTTTGTTCCATCCGTTTCCTTCTCCGTCGGATCCTGTTCCTATGTTGAATTGACTAAAGGTATAAGTATAAGGATCAGTTCCGGTTGGATTATCAGAGTACATATCATAAACAATGGTGGCAGTGCCTGCATCATTTAAACGATCGTCGGTTACAAGCATTTCAATATCATCTAAACTACCATAACTGTTCTGGGTATGACCATTTGTTATAATGTTGCTGAGTGCTGTTTTAAGTGGAGCACAGGTTAAACCGTTGGCTGCATCATAATATCCAGCAGGGATACCTGTTGGGTTGTTGGTTGTTGTGGCTGAACCGTTGAGCGATGCCGTACTGTAAAACGGCTCGCCCACACAAACGTCGTTGGCCGAAAAAACGTAAAAATAATAGGTAGTAGATACGCTTAGGCCAGTTGCAGTAAATGTGGTAGAAGCTACATAGCTTACAACAGTTCCGTTTCCTATAGTTTGCCCAGCGGTATACCTGGTGCCATTTGCAGGGGAGGCTCCCAGTGGCGGCATCACAGTGCTTCTTATAACTAGGTATTTACTTCCTCTGCTTCCGGTTAAAGAACCCGTTATGCTGTTATTTGTGGATGTGAGTGTGAATGAGCTGGTTGGTGCTGCCGGTGTAACACAGGGTGGTGGAGTTGCTGTAAGCACACCAAGGGTAAGTGGATTAATAGTTCTATAGTTCGGGCCACCTACGCAACCTTGATCCTCCATGGAAAAAACAAAATAAAAATATTGTGTAGAGAATGCAACTGAATTATCAGAAAATATACCATTGTTAGAAACATTTATTACAGTACCATTTCCACCACCAACAATTTGCCCAATTGTATAAGATGTACCATCTACAGGTAATTGCGTGAGTGTACTGTTTAGGCTTCTTACAACCAAATAGTTTTGAATAGTAGTAGGTGCAACAACAGCAGTAAATGTTCCTGAAACAGTGCTTACTGTTGCATTCAACGTAAGGTTGGTTGGCTGTGCCGCTGGCTCAGGGCATGGGATATTAGATGTTATTATTACATCATCAATAGTCCATCGAGATGATGCTGTAGTGGTTGGGTTGATGTAAATCCAAGCCACACGCACATTGGCCGTATTAAAGGCCAACAGTTCAATATTATTACTTAAAGTCCAAGTGCCGGTAACTGCTACGTTAGCGGGAAAATTACCGTTTAAATTTGTCCATGTTGCCGTGTTGGGGTCTGTGCCTGAAACATAGTTTGATGAAATCTTTAATTGCAAAGAGTTACCGTTAAAATCTCCTCGAGAGTAGAAGCTTAACGATGGAAGAGATACACTCGTTAAGTCGAAAGCAGGAGAAATTAACCAATCCTCATTTAGCGGGTTGTTATTTGAACCAACAAATGCATTCATTTGAACTGCACTCGCATCGGTTCTACCTGTAATAGTGCAACTCCAGAATTGAGATGGCCCAGTAACACTGTATTGCAACCATCCTTCGGTAGTAAATGTGCTGGCACAATTGGTAAACGTGTAATTTGTTCCAACAACACCCGCAGCAGGTGGAGCAACTGTAGTAAAATTCCAACTGGTGGCGCCAGAGATACCTGCAAACTGGTTGAGGGCAACATCGGTAAAAGCGCCACTCGTAATTTCAACATAATAATCTGTTGCATTTGAAAGCGTACTGATGGTAGCAGTAGCGATGCTTCCGGTAATAGAAACCGCTGCATCCGATACAGCAATGGTTTGAACCACTGAGTTATCAGAAACTCTTTTTACAACGATGTTGCCTGATCCTTTTAAAACTGGTTCGCTAAAAACAATCTGTAAATTACTGTTGATACTCACATTGCCGGCACCGTCTGCCGGTGTAAGAGTAGCTATGGTTGGTGGCGTTAGATCTTGGCCGCCAGCAAAACCTGTCCAGCTAATATCGTCCAGCGCCACTCTTGTGCCTGATACGGTTTGCTGTATTTCCAGCACAAAATTTCCACTTAAGTTTATATTGGATACAGTTGCTGCAAGAGCAGTTGTTTGTGATGAAGGAACTGCAATAGTAGCCACTACATTTCCATTTACTCTAACTGATAGAGAAGCAGCGGAGCCTGTAAAAAGATATTTGTAATTAAAACTAAGGCTAGCAATTCCTCCTCCAATGCTACCCGAAGTGAGTGTGCTGTTTCTGATCCCGATAGCCCTGGTTGTAATGGTCTGGTCTGTTCTTGCATCATTAGCGCTCCAGTTAATAGCATTATCTCCAATCCATGTACGGAGTGAGTAACTGCTGTTGTTCGCAGGCATATTGGTAAAAGTTTCCAATCCCTGGCTAAAGGCTGAAAGGGAAAAAAGAAATGTAAGAAGTAGTAGGGAGTAGAATCTTTTCATACTTAATTATTTGTGAGGTTGCAAATATATTAGATAATTATCTAAGCAACATTTATATAATAGCAATAAAAAAAGCCCGTCAATATTGAATTGACGGGCTAAATGTGATGTAAAAATATTTATACTACTTTAGCAAGAGCATTTACCTTTCTGGCTAATTTACTCTTTAGGTTAGAAGCTTTGTTTTTATGGATGGTTCCACGCTTAGCCAATTTATCGATCATAGAAGCTACTAGAGGTAATTTCTCTGCAGCTGCTTTCTGCTCATCAATAGCCTTGATATCACGAATAGCGTTACGGGTAGTTTTACCATAATAACGGTTACGTTCATTGCGCTTTGTACTCTGACGAACATCTTTTTTAGTTGCTGAATGGTTTGCCATTTGTTCTTAATTTTTGGGACGCGAAGATAGGGATAAATTTTTCATAAAGGAACAAATCTTCCTTTTTTTTAGTAAAATGGGTATTTAGGCCAATTATAGCTTAAAATCAAGGGTTCCAAATAGGCATTTTATGGGGTAAAAGTAAAAAATAGTGAGTACAAGTATGGTACATAAAAATCAATGCAAGTGTATTGTACCCAATGTAAATAGTGGTACTTTATCTCTTATAACTACCCGCCAAAACCGATCTCAAAAAAATACGAAAATAGCTTGGCCAAAAAAAGCTTTCATTCGCCAAACTGTTCATATGTGGAGCAGCAGCGTATAAGCTTTTAAAATGCCATTTTTGTTTAACCAAATAACCGATATTTGCACCCATCATTACAGTCAAATACCCAAATTTTTATAGTAACATGAAGGATTTTCAGTATATCACAAATGCACACCCATCTTTTATTGAAAATTTATACAATGATTTTGTAAAAGACCCCACTAGTGTAGATCCTGATATGCGCAAGTTTTTTGAAGGGTTTGACTTTGCAGTATCATCATCAACACCCATTAATAACAACGTAGCTCAGGCTGCTGGAGTTCCTGTAAACAGCACTCAACTCGATAATGAATTCGCTGTTTATCAACTGATACAAGCCTACAGGAAAAAAGGGCACCTAGTAGCCAATACCAATCCTATTAGAAAAAGGAAAGATAGGGAAGCCAATCTAGAACTCAGTTATTTTGGGCTCTCAGATAGTGATTTAGCCACCAGTTTTGAAGCAGGTCGTTTTTTAAATCTTGGAAAAACAACTTTGAAAAATATTCTGGAGTTATTGCAAAAATCCTACACTACTCATGTAGGAGTAGAATACAGTGCCCTCAATGATATCAAGAAAATTGAATGGCTGGCAAAAGCCATGGAGGCCGACTTTCACCAACCCCTTCCACTAGTACAGAAAAAACAGATTCTCCAGAAGTTGAATGAAGGTGTGATGTTTGAAAAATTTCTGCATACCAAATACATCGGTCAAAAAAGATTCAGTTTAGAAGGGGGAGAAACTACCATAGCAGCACTGGATGCAATGATCACCACTTCTTCTAATAATGACGTGCAGGAAGTTATGATCGGAATGGCGCATCGAGGAAGATTAAATGTGCTGGCCAACATTATGGGTAAAACCTATGAGCAAATATTTACTGAATTTGAAGGAAGTGCCATACCCGACACCACCATGGGTAGCGGAGATGTAAAGTACCACCTCGGTTTTAGCAGTGAAGTAGCATTACCCAACGGTAAAAAAATTAACCTGAAACTTTGCCCCAACCCTTCTCACTTAGAAACAGTGGCACCCATAGTGATTGGATTCGCACGCAGTAAAGCCGACGTTTTATACAACAGCGACTTTGATAAAATACTTCCAATACTTATTCATGGTGATGCTTCTATTGCTGGTCAAGGAGTAGTGTATGAAGTTTTACAAATGAGTAAACTCAAAGGTTATTATACTGGCGGAACCATCCATTTTGTGATTAACAACCAAATTGGTTTTACCACAGATTTTGACGATGCACGCAGTGCCGATTACTGTACCTCACTGGCGGCAATGGTGCAAGCACCAGTATTACACGTAAATGGCGACGATGCTGAAGCGGTGGTTAAAGTAGCACAAATAGCTACATTGTACCGGCAAGAATTTAATAGCGATATTTTTATCGATATGGTTTGCTATCGTAGGCATGGACATAACGAAGGGGATGAGCCCAAATTTACTCAACCTCAGTTGTATAGCCTCATCGATAAGCACCTTAACCCAAGAGAGGTTTACACTCAATATCTGATCGAAAATGGTTCTCCCGATGCTAAAATAATGGCAAAAGAAATGGAACAACTTTTTTTATCAGACTTACAAGAACGGCTAGATGATGTAAAACAAAACCCACTTCCATACACTTTCCAAAAGCCAGAACTCTGGTGGCAAAGTCTGAGAAGAGCCACCGATCAAGATTTTGTTACTTCTCCTATTACCGCTATCAGCGAATCTAGCGTTGCTAATTTGTTCAAGGGGTTGATGGAAATACCAGCTGATTTTAAACCACTGAGAAAAGTTGATAAATTACTCAAAGACAAATTAAAACTTTTCAACGATGATCAAAAAATTGATTGGGCAACAGCTGAGTTACTAGCCTACAGCAGTTTGATTCAAGAAGGCAAAGATGTTCGTATGAGCGGTCAGGATGTGAAACGAGGAACTTTTAGCAGCCGTCATGCTGTTTTGTACGACGAAACAAACAACAATGAATACAATAGACTGTCGCCTTTTTTTAACGATAAAGCCTCTTTTAGAATTTACAATTCTCTATTAAGTGAGTATGCAGTATTGGGTTTTGAATACGGATACTCTATGGCTAATCCCAATGCTTTGGTATTATGGGAAGCACAGTTTGGCGATTTCGTAAACGGAGCTCAAATCATTATAGACCAATATATTGCTTCAGCAGAAACCAAATGGCAACGGATGAATGGATTGGTGATGCTATTGCCCCACGGTTACGAAGGGCAAGGGCCAGAACACAGCAGTGCTAGAATAGAACGCTTTTTACAACAATGTGCCGAAAACAATATGGTAATTACTAACATCACTACAGCTGCTAACTTTTTTCATGCGCTGCGCAGACAACAGCTGTGGGCATTCCGTAAGCCATTGGTAGTATTAACACCCAAGGCTAATCTACGTCATCCCGGAAGTAGCAGCCTGATCAGTGAATTCACTGCCGGCGGGTTTAAAGAAGTGTACGATGATGCCAGCATTGATGATGCAGCAAATGTGAAAAAAGTACTGCTATGTACCGGAAAAATTTATTTTGATTTGGAAGAGCGTAGAAAAAAAGTACAAACACAAGATATGGCCATTGTTCGTTTAGAACAATTATATCCTTTGCCACAACATCAATTAGATCTGTTGTATAAAAAATACAGCAAAGCCATTTGGCATTGGGTACAAGAAGAACCACTCAACATGGGGGCTGCTTCTTACTTAAGAATGAATGTAAAAAACATCAATCTGCATATCATTAGCAGGATGGCTAGCGCTGCTACTGCCACTGGCTACTCAAAACAACACGCAAAAGAACAGGCAGAAATTGTAGAAATGGCAATTACCATTTAAATTTTTTATTAAATAAGTTGAATTGCCTTGGGTATGTAGCTTGGGTAATTCTTTTGTCGCATATAGCCTCTAACCTGATCAGTAAAACCAAAATGCTTTTTTTGTTCTTCCAATGTGATACTGAATCTAAAATTTTATCCGAAATACTTACAACAACAATTGTATTCATTTGAATGGTAAGTTTAAACCAGAAATACCAGAGGTTTAGTACATTTGCAACTCAAAATTTAGCAAGTAAAAGAAGCTTTATATGTTTAATTCATTAAGTGAAAAATTAGAATCGGCCTTTAAGAGTATCAAAGGAGAAGGTAGAATCAGTGAGCTCAATATCGCCAATACGATAAAAGAAATTCGCCGTGCTTTGGTAGATGCGGATGTGAATTACAAAATAGCGAAGGAGTTCACCGATAATGTGAAAGAAAAAGCCATGGGTGCCAAAGTATTGCTCTCTGTTAACCCAGGTCAGCAGATGATCAAAATTGTGCAAGACGAACTAACAGAGTTAATGGGGGGTAAAGAAAGTGTGTTCAACATCAACGGCAATCCAGCCATTATTTTGGTTGCAGGTTTACAGGGAAGTGGTAAAACTACATTCAGTGGTAAGCTTGCAAATTACCTTAAAACAAAAAAAGGGAAATCACCTTTACTAGTAGCTGCAGATATTTACCGTCCGGCTGCGATTGACCAATTGGAAGTTTTGGGTGCTCAAATCGGGGTAGATGTGTACAGCGAACGAGAAAATAAAGTAGCTGTTTCTATCGTACAAAACGCTATCAAAGAGGCAAAATTAAAAAATAAAAATGTAATCATTATCGATACTGCCGGTCGTTTGGCGGTTGACGAAGTGATGATGACAGAAGTAGCTGATATAAAATCTGCCATCAACCCACAAGAGATTTTGTTTGTTGTAGATAGTATGACGGGTCAGGATGCTGTGAACACGGCAGCAGCCTTTAACGAAAGACTCGACTTTAGTGGTGTGGTACTTACTAAATTAGATGGCGATACACGCGGTGGTGCGGCATTGTCTATTAAATACACCGTAAACAAACCCATCAAGTTTAGCAGTAGTGGTGAAAAAATGGATACGCTGGATGTGTTTTATCCCGAAAGGATGGCACAACGTATTCTTGGTATGGGCGATATTGTTAGTTTGGTAGAAAAAGCCCAAGAACAATTCGATTCAGTTGAAGCTGCAAAATTGGAAAAGAAAATCCGTAAAAACCAATTCGATTTCGAAGATTTTAAAACCCAATTACAGCAAATCAAAAAAATGGGTAACCTAAAAGATCTGATGGGCATGATACCCGGTGTGGGCAAACAAATCAAAGACATCGATATTAATGATGATGCTTTTAAAGGTATTGAAGCCTTGATTAACTCTATGACTCTGGAAGAAAGGCGTAATCCAGATATCATTAACCCCTCTAGAAAAAACAGAATCGCCAACGGAAGCGGGAAAGAATTAGCAGAATTGAACGCCTTTTTCAAACAATTTGAACAAATGAAAGGTATGATGAAAATGATGAATAAAATGCCCATGGGTAAAATGCCGGGAATGGCTAAACGCTGATAAGTAAACTTTTATAGCAATTAGTTTAGAACTTTTTGAGCCTATTTTAGTGAATATCAATACCTTCCAAAGCTTTAGCTATCTTGATGTTCATTTTTTTGGATAGTAAGTGATCACTGCTTATCTTCGCTCTCCTTTTTTAAGGAGATTATAAACCCTATTTATTCACAACCAAGAAAATTTCTATTTTTTATGGCTGTTAAAATGAGATTGCAACGACATGGCTCAAAGAAGAGACCATTCTACTTCATCGTTATTGCGGATGCCCGCAGTCCTCGTGATGGAAAATTTATTCAAAAATTAGGTTCTTACAATCCGCTAACGGTTCCTGCTACTATTCAGGTTGATCGTCAGAAAGCATTGGATTGGTTACAGAAAGGTGCTCAACCCACTGATACTGTACGACGTATCCTCTCTTTCAAAGGAGTGTTGTTCCTAAAGCATTTGTTACGTGGTGTAAGCCTTGGCTTATTCGACGAAGCTTCTGCAATGGAGAAATTCACCAAATGGAGTACTGAGCACGATGCTAATATGAGTCGCCGTTCAGGTGCTCATAAAAATGCTCGTATGGAAAAACGCAATGTACCTGTAGTAAAGAAAGTGGAAGTTGCTGAAAAAGTTGAAGAAGTTCCTGCTGTTGAAGCAGAAGCGCCTGCTACTTCAGAAGAACCTAAGACAGAAGAATAAACTTTACCTCTGCCGAAACATTCTTAAGTCCTGCTTTTTTAGCAGGACTTTTTTTAACTTCTCAACTGCAGCTTTTTGGCTTACACAAATACTTTTTTCATTCAACCACCCGTCTCTTTAACAATACATCATCAATTGTTAACAAAGGTTATCTTTACCCTATCATGAATCAGTATTTTAAAATTGGAAAATTTGCGGCTAGTCATGGCTTAAAAGGTGACCTTGTATTAGTACATAGCTTGGGTAAAAGAACAGCATTGAATGGATTGGAGGTGCTTTTTATCGAAGATAAAAAAGAAAGTTTTATTCCTTATTTTATTGAACAAACGAGCATCAAAAATCATGAAGAGATTTATGTGAAATTAGAGGGAATCGATAACAAAGAAATTGCTAGGAAACTTACACCTAAAGAAGTATGGATGACGGCTGCTGATTTTCAAACCTTTGCTGCTGGTAGTTCACCCATCTCGATGTTGGGCTTCGAATTAATTGACGTAGATCAAAATCTGGGAGAGATCATCGAAGTCATAGAACAGCCACACCAAATATTATGCGCCATTCTATACAAAGGAAAAGAAGCATTGATTCCTGTGCACGATCACAACTTAATAAAAATGGATCCGGAAGAAAGGAAAGTTTATGTAGAAGTGCCAGAAGGATTATTGGAAATTTATGAATAAAAGGGGCAGTATTAATTTACTTTCACAAAAAAATAATTTCTATCCATTTTATTTGCAACCACAAAATTATTGTTGCCAGAAAGTGTCAACGAAGTAGTTACTAAAGAATCCCAATATTGTTTTTGTTGCTGTGTTTCATCTATAAAATAGATAGCAGCATAATTTGCACAGTTGTTATTAGGCTCGCGAATAAACAACCCATAATCAGAACTATTTACCACAATCAGGTAAAGGCCCCTAAATCCTGCTACAAGAGAAACTTTCAGCCTATTGAAAGGCAGCATCCTTCTATGTAAAAAAGTATATCCCTGAAAAGGATAATTTTGAATTACACCCTCACTAATAATAGCATTGAATTCTACGTTTGCATAATTTAAAGAATAGTTGGTATTGGTTTGAATGATTTTGTAAGCTTGAATATTGGTGTTAAGCGTATTAATAGGCGAAAGGAAAGTTTTACCTTTCACTGTTCTGATGGTATCACTAATTACAGAAAGTATTTGGATGGTATCCAATACTTCAAAACTGCTATTGTTGTTGGGCACTTGAACCTTCAGTATGGCTGTGTCTTGTGTATAGGTGGGACAAACATCATACGGTTCTTCTGCACACTGAAATGCGGGAGATACGATCATCACAAAGGAAATGGCAAAGAAAAAATAAACCGTTTGTTTCATTCGAATAACTTTAAAAAAACTACGACATTCAACTTAGTAATATAGCTGCTTGTAAACCTATACTTTTGTGAAATATTAAATAAAATAAGTGAATATTCCTCGTATCATCGCCCATTTTGATTTAGATTCTTTTTTTGCCTCCGTAGAAATGCTGAACGACTCCTCCTTAAAAGGAAAGCCAGTAATTGTAGGAGGTAAAGATAGGGGCGTAGTAGCTGCTTGTAATTACGAAGCTAGAAAATTTGGTATTCATTCTGCTATGCCTTCTAAAAAAGCACAACAGTTATGTCCACATGCAGTGTTTATCAAAGGGCATTACAGCGAATACAGCAGGTACTCTAGATGGGTAACCGATATTATTGCATCCAAAGCACCGCTGTTTGAAAAAGCATCTGTAGATGAATTTTACCTCGACCTCAGTGGGATGAATAAATTTTTTGATCCGCTTCAGTGGACCATCGATCTACGAGAACAAATTATTAGAGAAACAAGACTTCCCATTTCGTTTGGATTGGCTACCAATAAGATGATGGCAAAAATGGCGACCAATCAGGCCAAACCCAATGGCTACCTTCAGATTCCGGAGGGAAAAGAAAAAGAATTTCTAGCACCACTGCCTGCCGGCGATATTCCGGGTGTAGGTACTCAAACCGCAGAAATACTCAAATTGATGGGTATTCAAACCATTCATGATATTTTTTTGGCAGGGGCCGTTCTTTTAGAAGAACGATTGGGAAAATGGGGCCCTGATCTTTGGTTAAAAAGCCAAGGTATTCATACAAGAGCAGTAGAACCTTACCACGAAGCTAAATCCGTTTCTTCTGAAAACACCTTCGATGAAAATAAAACAGATATTCCTTTTTTACACGCAGAGTTGGTTAGACTAACAGAAAAAATTTGCTTCGAATTGCGTAAAGATGAAAAAGTTGCAGGTTGTGTAGCTGTGAAAATCCGTTATCCCGATTTTGAAACTACCAGCAGACAAACAAGCATACCTTTTACCAGTGCCGACGATGAGATTATTGCGATAGTAAAAGACTTGTTTAAAAAGTTATACAGAAAAGGAATGCCCATTCGTTTACTAGGTGTGCGCCTAAGTGAACTCACACAGGATGCTATTCAAACCAATATGTTTACCGATACAGAGCGTAAAGTAGACTTGTATAAAGCCATTGATGAAGTAAAGAATAGATTTGGTAAAATTATTGTGAAGCGAGCTTCTTCTAACTAATCCTACATGAGATCATCAAGCTTTCGAGTTGACGACTTCATTATTTTTTGGCAATATTTTGTTTGAAAAATGAGCAATTATCTATCATCAAATTAAATAAGAGGTAATTAAAACTTGTAAACAGGATGGAGTTTTTATTTTGAAGGTACTAGAAAAGCTGTTTTAGTTTATCCAACTTTTTAAAGCAGCTGATATTTTTTCTCCTTCTATCAAAAATCCATCATGCCCATATGCAGAGTCGATGATTACTAAAAGCGCATTTGGAATAGCTGCTGCTATTTGCTCTTGCTCTACAGGTGGGCATAAAATATCACTACTAATGCCAATGATAAGGGTGGGTTGTTTTATTTGCTCAAGTACAACATTAACTAAGCCTCCTCTACCTCTCGAAAGTTGATGTGTATCCATCGCCTTTGTTAGTAACCAATAACAGTATGCATTAAAACGATCGGCTAATTTATTGCCCTGGTGCAAAATGTAAGATGATACTTTGTACTCATCTAATTTTTCAAAGTCAATATCAGTTTGGGTTTTCACCATGATGCCATAATTGCGGTAACTCAGTATACCAATGGCTCTGGCTGCCTTCAATCCTTTTTTTCCGCCATTAGCTATGTCGGTATTCCAGTTGTTCTCCGCTTCTATGGCCAGTCTTTGCGCTGTATGTACCGCTATGCCCCAAGCACTCTCTGTGGCAGAGGTAGCCAGTAAAAATAGCTTTTCAATAACAGCAGGTTCCATCACACACCATTCCAACGCCTGGTAACCACCCATACTACCGCCTACGAGTAAACGAATTTGTTGAATGTTTAAATATTTACGAAGTAGTATATGTGCATTCACCATATCTCTAATTGTGATTGCCGGAAAACTACTGCCATATGGTTTTCCAGTTGCTGTGTTTATGCTCAGCGGCCCACTGCTACCATAACAGGAACTTAAAATATTAGCACAAACAATAAAATATTTTTCAGTATCCAATGCGGCAGCTTTTCCTACCATCCCAGGCCACCAATCGGCTACATCGGCATTGGCCGTTAGTGCATGGCAGATCCAAACTACATTGCTGGCATCCTCGTTTAGAGTGCCATAGGTGCAATAACTGATCTCAATTCCAGCCAAAACTGCTCCACTCTCTAGTAAAAAATTTTGAGTACTTGTATAGGTTTGTGCCATTTTTATTTTATACCTGCAAAGTAAGGGTAAGGTTGGGTATTTTTGCATAAGCAACAGTGAAAAATGCCGAGAATAACAATCAATCAAAATACTGTGATGTTACTATAAGTGCCGCAAAGCTGAAAGCAGCACTACTAATGTCAATTTAATTTTTGTCGAAGATCTACAAAATATAACCATCAATAATATGTTAAACGAGCAACATCCATCTACCAAAGCTATTCGTGTTCAAACCGAACGCACTTCAGAAATGGAGCATTCTACACCTATGTTTCTCACCAGTAGTTTTTGTTTTAATAATGCCGAAGATATGCGGGCAGCTTTTGCTGATGAAACAGACGACAATATTTACAGCAGGTTCAGTAACCCCGGGGTAGATGAGTTTGCCCAAAAAATAGTTGCACTCGAAGGTGCTGAAGCTGGCTTTGCCACCGCATCTGGTATGAGTGCAGTATTTGGATCTTTTATGGCCTTACTCAAAAAAGGCGATCACTTACTCAGTTGTAGTTCTATTTTCGGAAGTACCCACACCGTCATTAAAAAATATTTGCCTAATTATGGAATCGAGTACAGCTATGTTTCCGCAAACAAGCCCGAAGAATGGGAAGCTGCTATCCGACCCAATACTAAAATGATTTATGTAGAAACGCCCACCAACCCAGGGTTAGATATCATCGATTTAGCCATGCTGGGCAGGCTCGCCAAAAAACACCAGATCATTTTAAATGTCGACAACTGTTTTGCAACACCTTTTTGTCAACGGCCCATCGATTTTGGTGCAGACCTTGTGGTACATTCCGCCACCAAATGGATAGATGGGCAAGGGCGTGTTTTGGGTGGAGTTGTAGTGGGTAAAAAAGAACTCATCCACGATATTTATTTGTTTTGTCGCAGCACTGGTCCGGCATTGTCGCCTTTTAATGCATGGGTGCTCAGCAAAAGTACCGAAACCCTTGATGTAAGAATGGAACGACATGCTTCTAATGCACTTTTCATTGCACAATCACTCGAGCAACACTCGGCTATTGCCTCGCTGCGGTATCCTTTTTTACCTTCGCATCCGCAACACAACATAGCATTGCAGCAAATGAAAAATGGTGGAGGTATTGTTTGCTTCGAATTAAAAGGAGGATTAGAAGCAGGACATCAATTTCTAAACAAATTAAAAATGCTTTCGCTCACCGCTAACCTCGGTGATACCCGCAGCATTGCAACTCATCCTGCTAGTACTACCCACGCCAAACTCACCGAACAAGAACGCCTAGAGGTGAACATAACACCAGGGCTAATTCGCATTTCTGTTGGGCTTGAATACAAAGACGACATCCTCCAGGATATCTTACAAGCATTAGAAAAATAAGAGGGCGTGCCCCTTCGGGTCGGGCTTTCCGCTTCCATCTTTTATTCGTGCCTCACAAAAGGATGTACGCTGCAATCCCTCACGCAATGCACGTTTACAATAATAGGTAAAGCAAAATAGTAAAAGGCAACTCTGATTGAGTTGCCTTCAACAATTAATGTTTTTTTTATTTACTCAATTGTTTCATCAACGCCCTAAACTCTTTGGGAATTTCAGCTTCCAACTCCATCCTCGTTCCATGTTCATCTGTAAATCGCAATTGATAGGAATGTAATGCCAATCTGCTAATCATAGGCCTTTCAGCTTCTTCGTGTTTACTGAGTTTAAACTTCTTTTTAAAAGCACTCAGCAACACAGCTTTTCCATCTCCATATAAAGGATCGCATGCCAACGGATGGCCCATGTTTTTGCAGTGTACGCGTATCTGGTGTGTGCGGCCAGTATGTAATTGAAAGGAAACCAATGAGTAAAATTTATTGCCTTCTAATACCTCATAACCTGTTTGCGAAGGCTTGCCCCTTCGGTGAACTACCATTAGGTTTTTGTTGAGCGAATGTTCTGCAATCGGCGCATCCATCAAGCCATTTTTTTCTTCTGGCTCTCCCAACACTATGCCTACATAAAATTTATCAACAGCACGTTCTTCAAAAATTTTATTGAGGTATTTGTGAGTAGTTTCATTTTTGGCAAACAATACCAATCCGCTGGTATCTTTATCCAACCGATGTACTGTAAATATCTGTCCGTATTTATCTATCAGGTATTCCTTCAAGCTTTTTTCTGATTGCTCTCTGTTGGGAATAGTTAGCAGTCCAGATCTTTTGTTGATTGCTATAAAATCGTCGTTCTCAAAAACAACGGTAAAATTATTTTTTGCCACCTGCCATTATTTTGTGTTTCTTCTTTTCGCTGTGAGTTTTAAATTTTCTAACCCCTGGCTTTTTATCACTCACAGGGCGTTCTTTAATAACAGCAGTAGGATATTTTTCCTTTTTAATTTTTTTATCTGCAGCAACAGCTCCTACCGCTTTTTTATTGGTGATGGCTGCTTTAGTCGATTTTATATCTTCATTATCACTTTCCGCATTTTCAGCATCAGCAATTTTCTTCGATTTCTTTTTCGATTCGTTCATATACTTCAACAATCTAATTTCTTTTTCGCTTAGGAAGCGCCACTTACTGCGTTCCACATTTTTTTTGGTGAGTCCGGCATACATCACCCTGTCTAATCCTTTTACATCATATCCCAACGATTCAAAAATTCGGCGAACAATGCGGTTTCTACCGCTGTGTATTTCAATGCCAACAATCGATTTGTCTTTGCTATCTGCATAAGCCAAACTGTCTACAAAAATTTGTCCGTCTTCTAACGTAAGTCCTTTAAGGATATCATCAAAGTGAGCCTTAGTAAGGTTTTTGTCTAATTTTACTTCGTAAATTTTCTTAATTTCATAACTTGGATGTGATAGTTTTTGGGTAAGATCACCATCGTTGGTTAAGAGCAACACACCTGAAGTATTTCTATCGAGTCGCCCTATAGGGTACACTCTTTCTGTGGTAGCTTTTTGTATGAGTTGTAATACCGTTTTTCTGCCTTGCGGGTCATCGGTAGTAGTAATATAGTCTTTGGGTTTATTTAATAAAATGTACACAAGGTTCTTGGTTACAAATAATTTTTTGCCATTAAATATTACTTCGTCAGTTGGCAAAACCTTGTAACCAGGTTCCGACATCACTTCATTGTTCACTTTCACTTTTCTATCAGTCACTACTTTTACAGCTTCTCTGCGTGAGCATACACCGCAGTGTGCTAAAAACTTATTCAGAGGCATAGCTTCATCCGTCGTTCTTTGAACGATGGGGGTTTTTGCGTTGGGTCCTTTTTTATTGAAAGTAGAAACTGGAGGTACAACTGCACCAGTTCCGCCAGCTGCTTTTTGTGCTCTTTTGGCCAACATCGCCTGGTATTTTTCTTCTTTTAATTTATCGAAATAAGCGTTTTTATCAGCACGGGCTTTTTTCTTTTCCTGTCTGATTTGCTCTTTAACGACGCTGTTTTTCTTTTTTACAGTAAATTTCTGGAAGGGAGACTGGCTCATGATTTGAAGTTTTTGCTGTTTTCCAACAGTAGATGAGCCGTGAAGATACGAATTTCTAATTTGAGCTCTGTCATCCTTGTCTGCGTTGTATTTGAGTACAAAAAAGCGCTGCAGTGTAGCAGCGCTTTGGGTGTAGAGTATTAGTAATTTTCAGAGGTATTAAAATGTAGGTGCCAGTGTTATTGAACCTTTTTTATGATGTCGGCCTTTCTTAGCTTTCTTTATTTCTTCCATTTTTTGTATTTGTTCTACACTTAAAATTTTTTTGCGATCCGTCATTGCTGATTCCTTCAATATTTTCATCTCTTCTTTTTTTTGATCAGTACTCAATGCAGTGTTTTCTTGGATGGCTTTCACTTTTGTTTGTGTGGCCTGATTTTGTGCTTTTAATTTTACAGCCTGTTCATTGTTCAATCCCAATTCTTTTTGCATTTTGTCACCATTTTTTTGAGCCATTTTTTTGTGTTTTTCATCCAAAGCTTTTCTATCTGCAGCAAGTTTTGCTTTTTGATCAGTGGTTAGCAAGGCATTTCTTTTTGCTTTTTGTTCAGCCATTAGCGCTGCTTTGCGTGTTTTTTGTTCTTTAACGGTGATGTTTTCTTCTTTGTTCAAAGCTTCCATTTTTGTTTTGAAACTTTGGTTATCTTCCTTCAGTTGTTTTTGCTGGGCATCGGTGAGGTCAAGATTTTTGAAAGCATCTTTTTTACCTTGCTCCATTCCATGTTCAGCTTTCTTTTTATGAGTCGCCCTTGTTTGTTGGGCAAATAAGCTGGTTCCGCTCATTGCAAGGATCAATGTAAATGCGAGTATTTTTTTCATGTTATTTATTTTTTTTAATTGTTTTGTCTGGTAATAGACGGGTAAAGGTGCTAAAGGTTTAAGCAACAAAATGTTAAAGCCATTTTGCGAATCATTTTCTACATATATAAATAAAAAAATGACATTCGAAAGAATGCCATTGGGTTGGTGATGATGTGTTTTACTGAATGCGTGTATAGATATCTAACCTTTGTTGGCTAATTGTCCGCAAGCTGCATCAATGTCTTTACCTCTGCTTCTTCTTACCCTTACATTTACTTTTTGTGCAACCAGATAATCAGTAAAAACCTGGGTACTGTCTTCATCTGTTTTAATAAAAGGAATGCCTATTACAGGGTTGTATTCAATTACATTTACAAGGTGCGTTGGAATTTTTCTGTACACTTTTACTAGTTCAGCTGCGTCTTCTAAGCTGTCATTTTCTCCTTGTAGCAATACATATTCTAGCGTGATGTCGTTTTTTGTTTGGTCGTAAAAATAATTTAGTGCCTCTATTAATTCCTTGATGTTATTGGTTTCATTGATGGCCATGATACGATTTCTTTTTTCATCAGTAGCAGCGTGTAAAGAAAGCGCTAGGTTAAAACGTACTTTATCATCGCCCAACTGACGAATCATTTTAGCCACGCCAGCAGTGGATACGGTAATTCTTTTGGGACTCATGCCCATACCATCACTAGCAGTGATGCGTTCAATTGATTTTAAAACGTTCTTGTAATTTAGCAATGGCTCTCCCATACCCATGTATACGATGTTCGTTAATGGCGTTCCATAGGTGGCCAAGCTATGCTCGTTCAAAAAAGCCACTTGGTCGTAGATTTCATCAAAACCAAGATTTCGCTTGCGGTCCATCAGTCCTGTTGCACAAAATTTACAACTCAGGCTACACCCAATTTGTGAAGAAACGCAGGCGGTATTTCTTTTTTCTGTGGGAATTAGTACACCTTCTATTAAATAACCGTCATTTGTTTTGAATCTTGATTTGAGGGTGCCATCGCTGCTGTGCTGACTGGCATCAACAGTTAGGGTCACGATTTCGAACTCACTGGCTAATTTTTGTCTCAACTCAAGTGATAAGTTGCTCATTTCATCGAAACTACGGGCGTTATTTTTCCACAACCATTCATAAGTTTGAATGGCACGAAACTTTTTATCACCCACTGATTCAAAATATTCTTTCAACTCGGATAAACCAAACTCCCGTATATTTTTTTTCGACAACATGGCTCAAAGGTACAAATTGAATCAGTAGATTAAAGGGAGATTTTATGCAACAGTACAAAAGAGCGTAACTATAAACTAATTTTTTTTTGCTTCCTCAATCAAAAACATGTTTCCATTCATTATTCCTACTTTTACGCTTTTAAACGAAGCTTTCATGAACAAAGTATATGTAATTGATTCAATTAGAACGCCGATAGGTAAATATGGTGGAGCACTCAGCTCTATCAGACCCGACGATCTACTAGCACATGTGATAAAAGCGCTGCTACAAAGAAACCCGAATGTAGATCCTAGTGCCATCGAAGACGTGATAGCAGGTGCAGCCAACCAAGCAGGTGAAGACAACCGCAATGTGGCTCGTATGGCTGCTCTGTTGGCTGGCTTACCAACTTCGGTTGCAGGTAATACGGTAAACAGGCTTTGTGCAAGTGGTTTGCAGGCCATTATGGATAGTGCCCGCACCATTGCTTGTGGTGATGCGGAATTGATGATAGCGTGTGGAGTAGAGAATATGACCAGGGCCCCCTTCGTGATAAGCAAAGGTGACAGTGCTTATGATAGAAATACAAAATTATTTGATACCACAATGGGGTGGCGTTTTATCAACAAAAATCTTAGTAGTCTTTATCATCCATATAGTATGGGCGAAACCGCTGAAAATGTGGCGGCCCAATGGAATATTAGCAGACAAGCTCAAGATGAATTTGCCCTCGAAAGTCAACAGAAATATGCAGAAGCTTTTGCAGCCGAAAAATTTAAAAATGAAATTATTTCCATCAATGTGGAGGTAGGTAAAAACAGTTTCACTTTTGATAAAGATGAACACCCCCGTTTGTCTACAATGGAAAAACTAGCTCAGCTAAAGCCTGCATTTTTGAAGGATGGCACCGTAACGGCCGCTAACAGTAGTGGCATCAATGATGGGGCTGCGGCGATGTTATTGGCCAGCGAAGCGGCTGTTATCAAATACAACTTAAAGCCTAATGCTCTGATCCGCTCCATGGCCGTGGCCGGCGTTGATCCTGCCGTAATGGGTATTGGTCCGGTACCAGCAACCCAAAAGGCTTTGCTTCGTGCAGGCCTTACCGTGAGCGAGCTAGATCTGGTAGAACTTAATGAAGCTTTTGCTTCTCAAAGTATTGCTTGTATCCAAGAATTAGGTTTAAACCTTGAAAAAGTAAATGTAAACGGAGGCGCTATCTCACTCGGCCATCCACTAGGTTGCAGTGGCGTAAGAATTTCAACTACTTTGATTCATGAGATGATGAAAAGAAAAAGTAAATACGGATTGGCTACTATGTGCGTAGGCGTAGGGCAGGGGGCTGCCATTGTGTATGAAGGTATAGGGTAATCAACCATGTTAATATATTCAGCAGCTATTTGTAGCAGATATTGAATATTTCTATAGCTTATTCAAGAGCTTTCTAATCAATTGGTAGTTGATGTAAATACAAAATCCCATCAGCACTGCACTTGTGAGCAGTACCGTCCAATGAATAAAGGGCGATAAATCATCACTGCCATGGAGGAATTGTTGAATAAAAAAGTATTGGAACAGTTGAACCAATAATACAGGAACAAGTATGATTAGCAGGTATATGGGTACCCATCTCTGGGCTACTGTTTTACTAAGCCAATTGGGCGAATAACCTAGGGCGAGCAAAAGCTGCAAATTATCCTTGCTCCGAGCAATCATCAACTGTAAGTAAAATGAGAACAACATCATCGCAAGTAAAATAACCAACACCGCAAAACCTCCCAAGCCACTCACCACTGCTTGTAATAGTTGTTTTACCCTCCCAAATTTTGTTTTGTCTTTGTTTATTTGATAATCGTTTTTCTGCAAATAATTTAAAAACTCAACATTGTTGGCGTCGGTAGTTTTAATATATACACGGGTGGCATTGCTGTTGCTGATATTGGCAACATTTTTATTGGCCCACTCCAAAAAATTTTTTGGAACAATCACTGAATTAATACGATCACTGAGTGCTACAATATTACCCCTGAAAATTTTGGTGCCATACACACCGGTACATTCTAGTTGCATCACCAATGCCCCCATGGCTCCTTCTGAAATTTGCGGTAAATCTCTGCTGGGAGCAAATACGGTGTTATATAATTCGAGGTAGTCAGACGAAATAATGATGGGCACCATCGCTTGTCCGGGCTGCCAAGTAAATGAAGGTGGAATAGTATCTATAAAGTCTGTTTTAATAGCTTCCAGAAATATATCGGTTGTAAAAGGTAGTGCCGGTCCTCCGGAAGCCGATACAACAAATTTATTGGCTATCAATGGTGTGGCATCTTCAATAAAAGGTAATGATTGTAATGCAGTGATTTCGGCAGTACTGAAGCTGTTATCATGTCCTACATTTTGGTCTGTAATTTTTTTTGTAATCGAAATATAATCAAATCCAGTTGTACGCGGATTTCTGTCTTTGAGTAACACATTGATGTTGATAAACATCTGCATCGAACAGAGTAACAACAATACGCCAATGCCTAATCCGAGGTAGCTGATAAGCCGCGAACCAGTTGATGTTCCCATATTTAAAAAGGAAGCAATCTGTTTGAATGATAATTTCATTTGTTTACTCATTTGCATTTCTAAACTAAAAAAAAGTATAGGCGCTTTTATAGAAAAAGAGTGCTGTCTGATTCATAAAAGGGAACTTTATGTAGGTCTGCTAAAATAATGCCTGCATTTCTTTTTGTGGCTTCGGCTGTTATTAATTGAATGGCTTTGATGCAGTTGTTTTCGTCGAGGTGACTAAAAGGTTCATCCAAAAAAAGAAAATCAAAAGGTTGCTGTAGGGCACGGATGATGGCGATTCTTTGTTGTTCTCCATAACTACAAATTCCAGCGTTTTGCTGCATTTTTTTTGTGATACCCAGTTGTGCGGCCATTTCTTCTAAGGAGGCTGCTGCTTCAAAAGGCATCAATGTTTTTTTGATCTCTATATTGGCTGCTGCGCTGTGTTGTGCAAACAATCGAAGGTCTTGAAATACAATGCTTACCTGTTGCTGACGGTATTTAGCTTTGTGTTCAGGTGAAAAAGTTGCTAAGTTTTTCCCATCATATAATATCTGTCCTGTGTACTCATTTCTCATCAGATATAAAAGGTGAATCAGGGTTGATTTGCCACTTCCACTGGGCGCTACAATTTGAATTCTTTCACCCTTTTTAAACACAACTTCCTTGTTCCAAATATCAGAATGTTGGGTTTTTTCAATTTCTAAGTATTTCGGTACTATTTTTTGTAACTGTATCTGCATATTTGTATTGCATTAAAAAGCCGCCGTAAAACCGGCGGCTTTAAAAATATAACTTTTATTGAAAATTCTTATTCAAACGCTGCTTCAGTTGAAATTACGATACTGTCTGGAGAGAAATTCTCTTGGTCCCAAACCAGTTTAGACTCATTCTCTTTTGCCAACTTTACCAAAGTACCCAGGTAGTTGTTAAGTTGTTTCAAACTGTTGGTGTTTTTATCCATCAGGTTAATTTCAACATGCTGTTGTAAGCTTCCGTCTTTGAATTGCCCACCACTAATTAAAATATTGTCCCACATTTTTAACGAAGCGTCTATCATAATAATAGTAGAGCTGTCGCCAGATACAGAAGGTTTTAAACTAGTAAGAATGTATTGAAGATTAAAATAACCTCCAATTGGTCCGCCAGCAATTTTATCCAGAAAAGCAAAATTGCTTTTGGCGTCTTTGCTTACAAAATCATCTACCATTGCTTTTTGATTACCCAATGCAAACATTTTTCCATTACTGCTAAAGTGTATGCTGTTTGGAGATGCCCCAGCCATTTGCGCACCTTCTTTTTGTGCGGCGTTCACAATTTTATCGAATGAAGTTTTATCGCCTACTCCACTACTAAACAACACATTTGGGTTGGGGGTGCCAAACATAGAGTCGATTTTGATATCAGTAACTGCTAACAAAAGTTCTCCGTTGTGCGACTTGATAAAATCATCTACATTAAATCCAAGTTGTGATGCGCCAATATTGATCAATCCTTCCAAACCTGTTAACTCAATGAATTTTTTCAGGCCTTCAGGTTTGTAATTCATTGCAAACAATACCGCTACATCTTTAGCAGGCAAACGCTGAATGATATCTTTATTAATATTAGCACCACTATATTTTTTAAAGATATCAGACATTTCTTTGCTAGAATATATTTTACTATCAATATTGATTTGTCCATTTTCGAAATTCACCGTCGCAGTGCTGTAAGAATCTTTATAAAGCTTACTAATATTGAGCATACTCAAATCAGACAAAGAGGCATCAGATTCATAAAGTGCTTCGGTATTCATCCAGAAATGTATATCAGCTTTGCTACCCATGAGTTCAGAAAATTTTTCATTTTTTGCAAGGCTCTTTTTTTCTTCTAATTGGTATAAGGATGCAGCTACAGCTTCTACATTTCTTAGGTTATTATTAACCTGCGTAGTGGAAGTATCATCCATCATCATTGTATTAAACTGATTAGCTTCACTAATTTGAGGTGCATCAAATACAATGATGAATTTTTCTTTTGTCCATGAAACCGAAGTGGTTCTGTCAGTTATGAACTGAACTCCATCCTTTTCAGCTGCAATACCCTTTGTTAAAGTTGCGGTATTGTACGCTTTAAAAGTTGTTTCGTCTTTCAAAGTTCCAGTGGCACCTACGTAAGCGCCAGAAGAATCTTTTACCATAAAAAAGATCAGGTCTTTTTTGCTATCGATACCTGTATTGTCGGGATTGTCGAGAGCAGATTTGGCAATGCTGCTCATGGTAGAATCCATAGCCAATATTTGATACATTTCGTTCTGCTTCACTTCTCCCCAAGGTAATTTGGCAGAAATGGTGGCACCGTTTACAATTACTACCACTGCTGCATTGGCAGGAATATTTTTACCCTGAGTGTTTGATTTTTTACTGCAAGAAACCACCAACAGGCTCAGTGCAAATACGAAGAGTACTGTTTGAAAAGCTTTTAAATTCATAGTGTTATTTGTGGGTTTAAAAACATTAATATCGAAATTGCACATTTGTAACCTATTTTGAAGTTAATTTATTGCAAAGAATTGATTTAAGCTTACAAATGGCAAAATTTGTTGCTCTTCGGTTAGCAGATTTTTAACAACTGCTTCTTTGCTCTCCATTTCTTTACTACCAATAATAACTGCAAAGGGAATATTTTTTTTGTCTGCGTACTTAAACTGTTTCTCCATTTTTACTGCTTCGTGATACAGTTCACAAGCGATGCCATTTTTTCTGAGCGATTGTGCCAATTCAAATGCCACTGCTGATTCGGCAGCCCCTAAATTAAAAAACAATGCTTTGGCGGTATGTACAATATTTTCAGGAAATAGCTCTAGTTCTTCTAATACATCATAAATACGATCTACTCCAAAACTAATGCCTACTCCCGGGATACCTGGAACCCCAAACAGTCCCGTCAAATCATCGTAACGTCCGCCTCCACCAATACTACCCATCTTAACAGTTGCAGGAGCCTTTGCTTCAAAAATAATTCCAGTGTAATAATTCAGTCCTCTTGCTAAAGTAAGATCGATAGAGATATTTAGTTCCCTTGTTCGTTCTACCACAAAACTAATTTCTTCTAATCCTTGACGGGCTGTTTCATTGTTGCCGAATAAAGCTCTAATACTAGCCATTTTTTCTTCGTTGTTACCACTAATGTTTAAGTATTGTTCAATGGTACTAATTTGAGATGGGTTGATGCCCCTTGCTGCCAATTCGTCTTTCACTTTATCTAATCCGATTTTGTCTAATTTATCTATTGCAATAGTGATGGGCATCATGTTGTTACTGCCACCACAAATTTCTGCCAATGCTGTCAATAATTTACGGCTGTTTATTTTCAGAATATAATTCGTAAGCCCCATGTTGAGGAAGGCGCTATGGTAAATGTTACACAGTTCAATTTCATTGATTAAATAAGTGCTTCCTACCACATCAGCATCGCATTGAGTAAACTCTCGGTACCTACCTTTTTGTGGTCTATCGGCCCTCCAAACCGGCTGCATCTGATAGCGTTTATACGGAAACGTTAGTGAACCTTGATTCATTGCTACGTATCTGGCAAAGGGGATGGTTAAATCGTATTTGAGTGCTCTTTCGGTAAGGTCTGAGCTGTTTTTGCCTTCCAATACTTTTTCAAATCCAGCTTTTGCTTTATCCATATTTTTAGGATCGCTGATGCCATTGTTGAGTATTTTAAAAATTAACTTATCGCCTTCTTCGCCATATTTACCCATCAAGGTATCTAAGTTTTCCATTGCAGGCGTTTCTAATGGTTGAAAGCCATATAATTCAAACACCCTGCGGATGCTGTTTAGAATAAAATTTCTTTTATAAATGGTTTCTGCAGAAAAATCGCGGGTGCCTTGTGGTATACTTGGTTTAGCCATTATTGGATTGCTTGTGTTTGGTGGATGTTGTATTTATTAATGATTTGGTCGCAGGTGTTGCTGATAAGATCAAACACCTCATGGTATCCATCTTCATTACCATACCATGGATCGGGCACATCTTGATACATGCCTGGTTTAAGTTCGTCTAAAAAAAGGTTCACTTTATTTAGATGCTTGGATGAGCCGGCTATTTGTTGTATATCTTTTATCACATCTCCTGCCATTGCATAAATAACATCGAAGTTTTCTAGATCCTCTTTTGTAAAATTTCTAGCTCTTTGTGAACTGATGTCAACTTGGTGTAACCGAGCCACTTTCTGGCTCAGGTGATGGGGTGCTTCACCAGTGTGGAAGCCGTTGGTACCTGCACTATCTAAGGTACATTGAAAACCAGCCATGGCGGCTTTTTGTCGTAAAATGCCCTCTGCCAGTGGACTACGGCAGATATTCCCCAAGCATACCATTAAAATTTTCATATGGTAAAGATAAGGTTATCCCAATTTGATGACCGCTTTTAACAAAGGCTGTGAATGGTTTTTTTTGTGGTGAGGGCAGAGGCTTATTTTTTATGGAATCCATCAACAGCTGCATCTTACAGTTAAACAGGCCGTTTAAAGTATTTATTGATCTCATTTAAAAACAACGATCATGAGAATAGATCAAATTTTATCCGCTGATTTGCTCGACTTGCAGTTTGACAACAAAAACAAAGCTTATGGAGCTTACGAACTCCGTAAATTTTATAAAGTTCGGTTCATAAAATCGATGGCCATAACATTTTTAGTGGCTGGGCTGCTAGCAGTATTGGTTTTCAGTGCAAAAAAAAAGGAGACACTTTCGTTTACAGTTCCTGATATTGCAACTATATGGGTTGTTTCGGACCAAGTTATTCCTGAAATACCCCCACAAATAGAACAGCCTAAAAAGTATAACCAAAAAGTAGATGCGCAAAAATATGTCGCAAACATTATCGTTACTCAAAAAGAGGCAGAAGCCGATAAGTTGGCAAATAATATGGATAAGTTGGCTATTTCTAACCAAACGGTTACGGGCGATTCAGGTATTGAACTCACAGTAGGGGCTCAACCTGGGGCTGAAACTACACCAGCACTATCCATTGTATCAACGGCAACTGTAAACAAAACGGATATAGAAACACCCCGATCAACGGCAGAAGTAATGCCCAGCTATCCTGGAGGTATGGAAGCGTTAAAAAGATTCCTGGAACGCAACCTCCAAAACCCTCAAGATTTGAGCGAAGGCGAAGTAGTATCTGTAAGAATTAGATTTATAGTAGGTTACGACGGAAAACTCAAAGGCTTTGAAACGATAGAAAATGGAAGAGATGCTTTTAACAAAGAAGTGATACGCGTTTTAAAGAAAATGAAAGATTGGAATCCAGGGAAGTCAAACGGTGAAAATATATCGGTATATTATACTATCCCCGTAAAGTTTATGGTCACCAACTAATCAGTTAAAATAAATTTGTAAATTGCTGGTTCTAAAATTTAGAAATATGGCGTTGGAAGAATTTGAAAGAGACGAATTAACGGAAAAGAACAAAGGATATGTTCGCATGAAAAGCATCATGGATTATGGCATGGGTTCGTTGTGGATGTGTATGGGTATTTTTTTGTTGTTCAATACAAAGTTTGATATTGGAATACAGCTCAAATCGGATGATCCTGTGATGAAAATCTTCGGCGGTATTTGTTTAATATATGGATTGTTCAGATTGTACAGAGGCTACAAGAAAAAATATTTTATAGAAAGATGAACCTACGATTTGGAAAACTGGTTTTTGTATTTGCACCCGTTTTGATATTAATGCAGTGGTCGTGTAAACCTCAGGCCAATAAGAATCTAATGTATGATTCTCCCTCACATGGAAGCATCAACATTACTGTAGATGAATCTTTCCGCCCTGTGATCGAAGAACAGATTGCCATGTATCAAGAATCTTATCCTGGAACTTTTATCAACGCCAAATACAAAACGGAAGCGGAGTGTTTCAAAGATTTTTTCAGAGATACCAGCAACCGGGTTATCATCGTCACAAGAAGATTGGTAGAAAAGGAAGAAAAGTATATGAAAGATTCTTTGAATTATTTTCCCGGATTCGATTTGGTTGCTACTGATGCTATTGCCATTGTTTTGCACAAAGATAATCCAGATACTTTGTTCACCCTCTCCCGACTTCGGGAGCAGTTGATGGGAAAAATAAACAGAGAACAAAAGATTGTATTTGATGGATTATCAGCCACTAGTAATGTACGATTTGTAGTAGATTCTATTTTGAAAGGAGCCCCTTTTGATACGGCAATTGTGAAAGCCGCGAAAACCAGTAAAGAAGTGCTCGAGTTTGTAGCGGCAGATTCAAGGGCAATTGGCTTTGTTGGCATCAACTGGATTGGCAACCCAGAAGTTAAAGAGCAGGTGGAGATGCTGAAGAAAGTAAAATTGGCTTATGTTGAATGTTCGGTTTGCAACAACACACCCTTTGTAAAGCCAGTACAGGAGAGTATTATATCGAGGAGGTACCCGCTAGTGAGAGGATTGTACTTTATTAAAAAAGAGAATTTTAACGGACTTGGAACCGGATTTGTAAGTTTTTTAAAAAATGAAAGAGGCCAACTTATTTTTAGAAGAGCATATCTTGGCCCAATAATGCAGTTGGGTATCAGAAACGTCATTATTAACGAAAAGTTACCAGAATAATTTTAATAGGCTTTAACGGTTCTTTATAACTTTTTGTAACATTGTATCAGTCAAATAAAAAAACGAACAACATGAGAATCAAAGTCACAACAGGCATTTTCTTTTTAGCTGCGATTCTTTTTGCAGGAGCCACACTTGCACAGAGCATAGATGATGGTAAAAAGTTTATGTACTACGAAAGGTTTAAAAGTGCTAAAGACGTTTTTGAAAAACTAATCGGTGTTAATCCAAACAACGAAGAAGCTGTCTATTATCTTGGTCAGGCCGAAATTGGGTTAGAGAATATTCCTGCTGCAAAGTCTTTGTATCAGGCAAGATTAGCCGCTTTCCCCAACAGTCCGTTGGTGCTTGCTGGTATGGGTCATGTAGAGTTGCTGGAAGGTAAAAAACAGGATGCGCGCAATAGATTTGAAACGGCCATTTCGTTAAGTCAGGGCAAAAGTATTGCCGTGTTAAATGCAGTGGGATATGCTAATGCTAGTCCTGAAAGTAAAAACGGAGATGCCGCTTACGCTATCGAAAAGCTTAAACTAGCTACACAAATCAAAAAGTTTAAAGATCCGGAAGTGTATATTAATTTAGGGGATGCCTATCGCAAATTTGCGGATGGCGGAAATGCGGTGTTGAGTTATCAGGCTGCGTTGGCATTAGATCCTAACTATGCGAGGGCTTTGTACAGAACGGGAAAAGTGTATCAAACCCAAGGAGTATCTCAAGAGCCAATTTACTTAAAATATTTCCAAGACGCATTGGCGAAAGATCCTAATTACGGACCGGTGTATGAAAATTACTATGTGTACTACTACGAATCTAATGTGTCTAAGAGTGCAGAGTACCTCGAAAAGTGGTTACAAAACGCTGATGATGATTCTAAAGCTTGTAACTATAGGGCTTCTATGAAATATGCACAGGGTTTCTTTGATCAAGCAGTGTTAAAATCCGACGAATGTATTGCAGCCCAGGGTAATAATCCATACATCAATTTGTATAAAATCAAAGCATTTGCATACAACAGGTTAAATGATACAATCAATGCCAAATCAAGCTTTGAAGAATATTTCAAACGCCAAAATCCTGATAAAATCCAAAGTGGTGATTATTCTGCTTATGCCGCATTGTTACTCCGATTTCCTGGCAACGAAACAATGGCAGGAGAGTTAGTGAACAAAGCAGTAGAATTGGATAGCATCGAAATTAACAAAGTAAACTATCTCAAATTATTAGCGCAGTCTTACGAAGTTCAGAAGAAATACAAAGAAGCCGGAGAATGGTACAATAAAGTGTTGTATGTAAAAAAGAATCATAACAACCTTGATTTGTACAATGCGGGTTACTCTTTTTATAGGGTAGGGCAATTTGATTCAGCAATCAAAATTTTCGTAAAATATGCAGATAAATACCCTAATGATGCATTTGGTCATTATATGTTAGCACAAACCCATTCCATCATAGACTCTACTAGTGAGAAAGGATTAGCTGCTCCCTATTATAAAAAAGTACTAGAAATTGCAGAGGCCGATATCACCAAGCCACAATCAAAAGCAAGGGCTTTAACCGCCTACAGGTATTTTATCGGATACGAATACAATATCAATAAAGACCAGGCTGCTGCGCTTGTTTACGTAGAAAAAGCCTTAATACTGGAGCCCACAGACCAGCAATTGCTCAACTTTAAAAGCGTAATCAGTAAAAACGATCCCAAAAAGCCATCCATTCAGCCCAAGCCGAAGGCTGGATCAGCCCCCATTAAATAAGGGAAAGCATCAACAAAATATCTAAAAGCTTGTTATACACATAACAGGCTTTTTTGTTAACTGAATTTTAAAATTTTCATCATTGCTTATTAAGGTAGCTGCCTTATTTTTGCGCTCTAAACAATATATAGATATTCTATGCAATTCTTTTTGTTACAAGCAGGTAAAGTGAATGATGCGGCAAATTATCTTCCCATTGCATTACAACTTTTGTTTGCAATAGGCTTGGTAACCCTCATCATCGTAGGATCAAGTTATTTAGGTCCAAAAAGGGCAACTGCTGATAAGCTACAAAACTTTGAGAGCGGAATTGATATCAAAGGAAATGCACGACAACCCATGGCTATCAAATACTTTTTAGTAGCTATACTGTTCGTGTTATTTGATGTAGAAGTTATATTTTTCTATCCATATGCTGTCAATTTTAGAGAACTGGGATGGGAAGGGTTTAAAGCAGTAGCACTGTTTGTGGGCCTTTTCTTAACTGGTTTTATTTATATTTTTAAGAAAGGTGCTTTAAAGTGGGAAGAATAAACTTCCGTTAACAGATTGCAAACATGCCAGTTTGCAACTACACGGCTGAATAAAACAACATATCTTAATTGGCACATTGGCAAATGAATAAATCTGAACAATAACTATGTCACGTCCGGTACAATTCAACAATACAATAAAATTCGAAGGTATCCCCGAAGGTTATATGGGTAATGGCTTTATGGCCACCAACTTTGAGAAAGTAGTAGGCTTGGCCCGCAAAAACTCTATTTGGCCCCTCCCATTTGCTACCAGCTGCTGCGGAATCGAATTCATGGCTACCATGGGCAGTCATTACGATTTGGCTCGTTTTGGTTCAGAGAGGGTGGGTTTCTCCCCACGCCAGTGCGATTTGCTCATGGTAATGGGCACGATCGCCAAAAAAATGGGACCTGTTCTAAAACAGGTGTATCTCCAAATGGCAGAACCCCGTTGGGTGATCGCAGTTGGAGCCTGCGCTAGCAGTGGAGGTATTTTTGATACATACTCTGTGATGCAAGGCATTGATCAGGTGATACCAGTAGATGTATATGTTCCGGGTTGTCCGCCGAGGCCAGAAGCCATCCTCGATGGTTTTATGAAAATTCAGGAGTTGGTTCATAACGAAAGTTTAAGGCGCCGTCATGGAGAACAATACATAGAGTTACTGGCCAGCTATGGCATCCAATAACATAAAAAAATACAGCAGCGCTGCCCGTTCAATCCAAAACAATACACCAACAAACCAATATGTCTCTCACAAACGATACCATACAACAAAAGCTTACTCAAAAATTTGGAGATATGCTCACCGATTGGCAAACGCCTTACGGTATGCTCACTTTCACTGCCCCCAAAGACCTTAACCTCAAAGTGATGCAGTTTCTTTTCGACGACGAAACCTTGCGATTCCGTTTTCTTTCAGATCTACAAGCAGTGCATTATCCAAACAATAAAGGTGCTGAATTAGCGGTAGTGTATCATCTCCATAACCTGGTAGACAATATAAGATTGCGATTCAAAGTTTTTACTGATATCAACACCCCCGATGTGTTCAGCGCAACCGCTTTGTTTCAATCGGCTAATTTTATGGAAAGAGAAACCTATGATTTTTTTGGGGTAAACTTTGTAGGACACCCCAACCTCATCAGAATTTTGAATGTAGATGAAATGGATTACTTTCCCATGAGAAAAGAGTTTCCACTCGAAGACCAAACAAGGATCGATAAAGATGATGAAATGTTTGGAAGAGGTTAAGTATAAGAATAATTATAAAAGCATTACAATAAATGGTAAACGCTACAGATCATATTTTACTTCCAGAAGGAAGCATTGAAAAGCAAACCACTACGCTAAATCTGGGTCCAACACACCCGGCTACCCATGGTGTATTTCAGAATATACTCGAACTAGACGGAGAGCGCATACTGAAAGCCACTTCTACGGTAGGCTATATTCATCGGGCTTTTGAAAAAATCGCAGAACGCCGTCCGCTCTATCAAATAACACCATTAACAGATCGGCTCAACTATTGCTCTTCGCCACTCAATAATATGGGTTGGCACCTCACTTGCGAAAAACTGCTAAACGTTAAAACACCTAAGCGGGTAGATTACTTGAGGGTTATCATCATGGAATTATCTCGAATTTCTGATCACCTGATCTGCAATTCTATTGTTGGCGTAGATAGTGGAGCTTATTCTGGCTTTTTATATGTGATGCAATTCCGTGAATTGATTTATGAAATTTATGAAGAGGTATGCGGCTCTCGCCTCACCACTAATATTGGCCGTATCGGCGGTTTTGAAAGAAATTTTACCAACGTTGCATTTGAAAAGTTAGAAAAATTCTTAGATCCAACATCAGGATATCCAGCGCAGCTGAAAGAATTTGAAAATCTGTTTACCAGAAACAGGATTTTTATGGAAAGAACCATTGGTTGTGGAGCCATTGCCGCTGAAAGAGCCCTCAACTATGGGTTTACAGGACCCAACCTTCGCGCTGCTGGTGTAGATTATGACGTAAGAGTTCATGAGCCCTATAGTAGTTATGAAGATTTTGATTTCACCATTCCAGTTGGCAAAACCGGCGATTGTTACGATCGTTTCCTCGTTCGGAATGAAGAAATGTGGCAAAGTCTTCACATTCTTAAACAAGCCTACGAAAAAGTACAAAGTTTTAAAGGAACAGCAGCAGATGTATATCATGCAGATGTACCTGCCTATTATCTTCCAGCAAAAAAAGATGTATACACCAAAATGGAAGCCCTCATCTATCACTTCAAAATTGTGATGGGTGAAACAGCCATGCCAGTGGGTGAAGTTTACAATGCTATTGAAGGCGCCAATGGCGAATTGGGCTTTTATCTTATTAGTGATGGGGGAAGAACACCTTACAGATTGCATTTTCGCAGACCATGCTTCATTTATTACCAGGCATTTCCTGAATTAGTACAAGGGGGTATGTTGAGCGACGCAGTGATTACCATGAGCAGTTTAAACCTGATTGCGGGAGAGCTGGATGCATAAATTTTTAAACAAGAAGTAGATCGTAAAATAATAATAATGAACATTACATTTTCTCAGGAAAATCTCGAAAAGGTAGCAGAAATCATCACTCGTTATCCAGAGGGTAAACAAAAAAGTGCATTGTTGCCAGTATTACACATGGCACAAGATAGTTTTGGTGGATGGTTGGATGTTCCGGTAATGGATTATGTAGCAAGTTTGTTACAAATAGAACCTATCGAAGTGTATGAAGTGGCTAGCTTTTACAGTATGTACAACTTGAAGCCAATGGGCAAACATTTATTTGAAGTTTGTCATACCGGTCCCTGTATGCTGAATGGCTGCGATAGCATCATTGATTACATCAAAGAAAAACTCAACATCAACGTAGGGGAAACTACCACAGATGGTTTATTTACGTTGAAAACGGTAGAGTGTTTGGGCGCCTGTGGTTATGCACCTATGATGCAGTATGGCAGCACTTATCGGGAACATTTAACAAAAGAAAAAGTAGATATTATTATTGAAGAATGCAGCGTAAAACAAAACTAATTTGAAGCAAATATTTTTCACACTATTTTGTTGTTTATTGTTTGTAGGTATAGCCCGTTCTCAGCAAGCAGATCAGGCAAAACTGATACAAACCATCAAAGCATTTCACCAATCGCTGGTGAATAAAAATACCGCGTCTATCAATCAACAAACAAACAAGGCGCTCACTTATGGGCATAGCAATGGCTGGGTAGAAACGAAGGCCGAGTTGATCAAACATCTGGAGACAGGTTTTATCAGTTATGCTTCTATTGCAGAAGACAGTATTAAAATTGAGATAAATGATAACATCGCCAGTGCTCGTTTTATTGCAGTAATTAAAGCAGCTTTTGAAGGCAAGGATATGGTCACTTATCATTTAAGGGTTTTGGAAGTGTGGACGAAAAAAAGAAACAAATGGGTATTGTTTACAAGGCAGGCTGTGCCAATGAATTCAATAAACCATTAAGTAAATTATCAGCAACAAAAATTCCTACAAAGGAAAATATATTAGTGTTATGGGTAGAAAACTATTATTAGAAAAAGTACATGTTCCAGGCATAACCGGTTATGAAGTGTATCGCCGAGAAGGGGGCTACCGTAGTGTTGAAAAAGCATTGAAAATGACGCCAGCCGAGATTGTGGAGGAAGTAAAAAAAAGTGGGTTGCGAGGTCGTGGTGGTGCGGGTTTTCCTGCTGGCATGAAGTGGAGTTTTATTGCCAAACCCGAAGGTATTCCCCGCCACCTGGTAGTAAATGCCGATGAGAGCGAACCAGGAACTTTTAAAGATCGCTATCTGATGGAATTTATTCCACACATTTTAATTGAAGGAATGATTGCCTCTTCTTTTGCATTGGGAAGTAATGTGAGTTATATCTACATCCGCGGAGAATATGCATGGATTGTTGATATTCTCGAAAAAGCTATTGCAGAAGCAAAAGAAAATGGGTGGTTGGGTAAAAATATTTTAGGTACTGGCTTCGATTGTGAAATTTATTTACACCGAGGAGCAGGAGCCTATATCTGTGGCGAAGAAACTGCGCTAATTGAAAGCTTAGAAGGCAAACGTGGTAATCCGCGCATCAAGCCTCCTTTTCCAGCGGTGCAAGGTGTTTGGCAAAGACCCACTGTGGTAAATAATGTAGAAACCATTGCTGCCGTTGTGCCCATTATAAATGAAGGTGGCGAAGAATATGCTAAAATTGGTATTGGAAAAAGTACGGGTACTAAATTGATTAGTGCCTGTGGTAATATCAACAAGCCAGGGGTGTATGAAATAGACATGACCATTTCTGTAGAAGAATTTATTTACAGTGATGAGTATTGTGGGGGAATACCCAATGGCAAAAGATTAAAAGCCTGTATTCCGGGCGGATCTTCTGTTCCCATTTTACCGGCTAATTTACTACTCACTACCGCTAAAGGAGAAAAAAGATTGATGAACTATGAAAGCCTGAGTGATGGCGGTTTTGCAACTGGTAGTATGATGGGTTCGGGTGGTTTTATTGTGTTGGATGAAGACCAGTGCATCGTAAAAAATACTTACACGTTGGCCAGGTTTTACCGTCATGAAAGCTGTGGACAGTGCAGTCCGTGCAGGGAAGGTACGGGCTGGATGGAAAAAATATTATTGAATATTGAAAAAGGTAAAGGCAGATCATCTGATATCGATTTACTTTGGGATATTCAAAGAAAAATTGAAGGCAATACTATTTGTCCGCTTGGCGATGCAGCAGCATGGCCTGTAGCAGCGGCCATTCGTCACTTTCGTGATGAGTTTGAATGGCATGTTAATAACCCAGAAAAATGCCTCACGCAGCACTACGGATTGGCACATTATGCAGATCCTATTTATGTACCTGCAGCGGTTTAAAAATGGGAAGTAATACAAAGCTGATAAAAAAATGATTTGAAAAATGTTTGAAGAAATAAAAAAAGAAGCACCCACTACCTTTAAAGTAACCATCGATAATATTACTATTGATGTGGCACCAGGTACCACTATCCTTAACGCCGCCAGGCAAATTGGCGGTGATGTTGCTCCGCCTGCTATGTGTTATTACAGCAAGCTAGAAGGAAGTGGTGGAAAGTGTCGCACCTGTTTGGTAGAAGTAGCAGCTGGATCTACTGCTGATCCAAGACCGATGCCTAAATTAGTAGCTAGCTGCCGCACCACAGTAATGGATGGTATGCTGGTAAAAAATATCACTAGCGAAAGAGTAACGGATGCCAGAAATGGCGTGGTAGAATTTTTGTTGCTCAATCATCCACTCGATTGCCCCATTTGCGACCAAGCTGGCGAATGTCACCTGCAAGATCTAGGGTATGATCATGGAAAAGAAGGTACCCGATACCAATTTGCCAGAAGAACTTTTAAAAGAGAAGATATAGGCCCATATATACAATTACACATGACCCGTTGTATACTCTGCTACCGCTGTACTTATGTGGCAGATCAGATTACTCAAAAAAGGGTACACGGTATTGTTGATAGAGGAGATCATGCTGCTATATCAACCTATATTGCTGCAGCAATCGACAACGATTTTAGTGGCAACATGATAGATGTTTGTCCTGTGGGCGCATTAACCGATAAAACATTCCGTTTTAAAAACAGGGTATGGTTCACCAAACCAATGGATGCTCATCGCAACTGCGAAACACTTGGCTGTTGCGGCAAAACTACCCTTTGGTTGAGAGGTAATGAAGTATTTAGGGTTACTGCACGCAAAGATCAGTGGGGTGAAGTACAAAGTTTTGATGGTAAGCCCGGTTGGATTTGCAACACCTGCCGATTTGATAAAAAAGAAACAGCAGATTGGACCATCGAAGGCGTAACCAGTATCAGCCGACACTCTGTGATGGGTGCTAACAAATACAAAAGCCTTACGATGCCTACCGAAACAGTGAGCAAAGTAATGAACGGTCGTGATCCAAAACTACTGATGGATATTCACAGCGTTAGCGGGGTAAACAAAGCGGATATCGAATTAAGTGAGTTGTACAGGCCGGCTACATCAGCTGATTTTAACAAGGCATAAAAAAAACAAACCGGTGATCAACCCTCACCGGTTAGCATTAACCCATAAAAATAAAACACAAAAGATGTTTTTAGTGATAGATCTGCCATTAATCATAGAAAAGTTGGTACTCATTCTCGTTGTGGTGATGGGCTCTCTGGTAATTGCTATGTACACCACTTTTGCAGAAAGAAAAGTAGCAGCCGTTTTACAAGATCGACGAGGACCCAATAGGGCTGGTCCCTTTGGCTTGTTGCAACCCCTGGCAGATGGAATGAAACTTTTTTTCAAAGAAGAAATTATTCCAAACCTCTCCTCAAAATTTCTATTCATTTTGGGCCCTGGTTTGGCTATGATCACTGCTATTATGACTAGTGCTGTAGTGCCATGGGGCAATAGTATTGAAGTGTTTGGAAGAACGGTTTCCCTTCAAATTGCCGATGTTAATATTGGTATTTTATTTGTTTTTGGTGTGTTGAGTTTGGGGGTGTATGGCATCATGATTGGAGGATGGGCAAGTAACAATAAATTTTCTTTGTTGAGTGCATTGAGGGCAGCTTCACAAATCATCAGTTATGAATTGGCCATGGGCCTTTCTCTGATTGCTTTATTGATGGTAACCGGAACTCTTAGCCTAAAAGAAATGGTAGAACAACAACAGACTAGTTACTGGAATGTGGTATATCAGCCATTAGGCTTCTTTATATTTTTAATTTGTTCATTTGCAGAGTGTAACAGAACACCTTTTGATTTGCCAGAGGCAGAAAACGAATTGATCGGTGGATACCACACAGAGTACTCTTCAATGAAACTCGGATTTTACCTGTTTTCTGAGTACATTAATATGTTCATCAGCAGTGTAATAATGGCTACTTTGTTTTTTGGTGGATACGATATGCCGTTTTTTGATGAAGCTGCACACGCTAACTGGGGCAATTGGTTGTCGCTGATTGGGCTCGTAGCATTAATGTTTAAAGTGGTATGTTTCATCTTCTTATTTATGTGGGTGAGATGGACTATCCCAAGATTCAGATACGATCAATTGATGCACTTAGGCTGGAGAATTTTGATACCATTGGCATTGTTCAACATGCTGTTAACCGGTGCAGTTATTTTATATTTCGATAAATAACGAGTAGCCATATTTTAAAATATTATTTTTACAAATCTTAATAACATGCAGGCACTAACCAACAGAGTAAAAGAAGTCAGTCGGAATCCAATGAGTTTTGCAGAACGCTTGTATTTACCTGCCATATTTAAAGGCATGTTCATTACGTTCATGCACATCTTTAAAAAGAAGCCTACCATTAACTATCCTGAAAAAACCAGGCCATTCAGTCCGGTTTTTCGTGGTTTGCAAATATTGAATAGAGACGAAGAAGGGCGTGAAAATTGCACGGCATGCGGTTTATGCGCTGTTGCTTGTCCGGCAGAAGCCATCACTATGGAGGCGGCAGAAAGGCAACCAGGGGAAGAACATCTCTATAAAGAAGAAAAATATGCAGCTCGCTATGAGATCAATATGCTGCGTTGCATTTTCTGCGGATTATGCGAAGAGGCTTGTCCGAAAGATGCCATTTATTTAAGCGAAACCTTTACCCCCGCCGATTACCAGCGCAAACAATTTATTTACGATAAGCAAGATTTATTGATACCACATCCGCACCAACAACCGGAAGCCTATCAAAAGGCATTGGGCAATAGACCAGCAAAAAGAATTGATTAAATATAAAAGTGCCTGTTGGTAACTAGGCATAATAAAAGTACTATGAGTATAACAACATTAATTTTTATTCTTTTATCTGCTATGGCAGTAGGTAGTGCTGTGATGATGGTGCTCAGCAAAAATCCAGTGAAAAGCATATTATGGCTCATTGTTGTGTTCTTTGCTATTTCAGGGCATTATATTTTACTTAATGCTCAGTTTCTGGCAGTGGTTAACATTATTGTGTACGCAGGTGCAATCATGGTGTTGTTCTTGTTTGTGGTGATGCTGATGAATTTAAACGCTGACGCAGAACCCATAAAAAATTACAGATTGCATATCATTGGAATTATTTCAGGAGGATCTTTATTACTGGTATTATTGTCAACTCTTTACAAAGGGGGGAATGGCCAAATGGTACAAATGAAAATTGGGGATCAGGGATTAATGGATAATCTTGGTAAAGTACTGTTTACTAATTATGTTTTACCGTTTGAGTTAGCGAGTATTCTGTTTCTTAGTGCAATGTTGGGAGCTGTCATCATTGGTAAAAAGGATTAAAATAACAAAATGAAATATTTAAACCGAATATTTATGTCAGCTTGCCTGCTAATGTGTATGGCCTTTGCGTCAGATTACGCACAGGTAAAAATAGGGAAGCTGATGTGTAAAACTATCTTGAATGGTATTGCCGAAAAAAAGATTCAAGATAATTTTTTAATACAACCAGCTTAGGCCACCATGGGATAGGCTTATAAGTGAAAATATAAATTATGGATATCAAGGCATACATGGCGTTATCGCTCACATTGTTTACTGTTGGAATTATTGGTGTTTTAGTACGTAGAAATGCTATCATTGTATTTATGTGCATAGAACTTATGCTCAATGCTGTAAATCTATTGTTGGTGGCATTTTCTAAAATGCATGCGGCCAGCGATGCAATAAAAGCATCGGTTACGTATGTTAGTGACGCACAAATATTTGTATTCTTTATCATGGTGGTGGCTGCAGCAGAAGTAAGTGTGGGACTGGCAATTATTGTGATGTTGTACAGGAATACCCATTCGGTAGATATTAATTTTTTAAACAGATTAAAAAACTAACAAGCAGTTTATTTCATCAAAAGAAATTCCTTGTTTGATGTTTCATATAGGAACTAATTCCTTAAAAGTATTATAGGATTATGAGTAATATTTCAGCATTAATTTGGTTAATCCCCATTCTGCCTTTAATAGGTTTTTTAATCAATGGCATGGGTAGAAAGCACCTTTCAAAAGGCATCAGTGGCACCCTTGGTAGCGCTGTTGTTTTAGCCTCCTTTATCTTGAGCGTGTTGGTATTTTTTCAGGTGAAAGAGGAGGGAGCTTTCAATGTTAATTATTTTGATTTTATTAGACTGAGTAATTTTAAAATAGGTTTTGAATTCAAAATAGATCAATTATCCGCTGTCTTTCTACTCATCATTACCGGCATTGGTTTTCTCATTCATATTTACAGTACGTCGTATATGCACGATGAGCCTTCCAAAGATTTTGCTAAATATTTTGCTTTCCTCAATCTGTTTATATTTTCAATGTTACTGCTCGTTTTGGGCGGCAATTTTGTAATCATGTTTATAGGCTGGGAAGGTGTTGGATTGTGTTCTTATCTGCTTATTGGTTTCTGGTTTAAAAAACCGGAATATACCAGTGCTGCTAACAAGGCGTTTATTTTGAACCGTATTGGTGACCTTGGTTTTTTACTGGCTGTTTTTTGGTTGATCGCCAAAGTTGGGTCAGCCAATTTTGATGTATTATTTGCGCCCGAAACTTTAAAGCTGTTCACCACAACCGATATCACTGGCATTACCTTACTGCTGTTTGTAGGAGCTACGGGCAAGTCGGCTCAAATTCCATTGTACACTTGGTTGCCAGATGCCATGGCCGGCCCAACTCCTGTGAGTGCACTCATTCACGCAGCTACAATGGTTACAGCAGGAATTTACATGATTGCCAGAAGCAATGCGTTGTTCTCTTTAGCGCCCATTACACAAACGGCGATCACCTTAGTGGGATTGCTAACAGCTTTGCTGGCAGCTTCCATCGCCATCAAACAAAACGATATCAAAAAAGTGCTGGCATACTCAACTGTGAGCCAACTAGGCTTTATGTTTTTAGCATTGGGTACAGGCAATTATACCGCTGCTGTATTTCACGTATTAACACATGCTTTTTTCAAAGCCCTGATGTTTTTGGGGTCTGGTAGCGTTATTCATGCAATGGGTGGAGAACAGGATATTCGTAAAATGGGTGGTTTGCACAAGCACATGAAAATAACTAGTATTACTTTTCTAATTGGATGTTTGGCAATTTCTGGTATTCCTGTATTTTCAGGATTCTTTAGTAAAGATGAAATTTTAGCAGGCGCTTTTGGGCACAGTCCATTGCTGTATAGTATAGCTTTATTTACGGCCATACTCACTGCTTTTTATATGTTCCGATTGTATTTTATTAGTTTCAGAGGTAATTTCAGAGGCACACCTGAACAGAAACAGCACCTACATGAAAGCCCCGCCGCGATGACGATTCCGTTAATCATTCTAGCTATTTTGAGTGTGATAGGAGGGGCCATTGGTATTCCGGAAGCATTGGGTGGCAAACACGAACTAGCACAGTTTCTTTCACCCGTGGTTACATCCGCTGCGCATCATTTAAATCAT
>JBBEBH010000008.1:0-8120 GCA_040882445.1 Ferruginibacter sp.
AATAATTAGGCAGCCATGGCATACTGAGTATTGCCATTTAAAGGTTTCGTATTCATATTAAACTGCTAATTACGCAACGCAGTACATGCTTATACTTACAAAGATCTTTGCTGTCAAAACCAAAACGGCCCCAAAAGCAACAGCAAAGTTAAGGAATTGCAACGGAAGGATTCGTTAAAAATCACTGCTCTTTTACAGCAAATAGCAAAAGCAGCATTAGCAGCATGTGTTTTGGAATGAACTTGGAAATGATTCGGCAAATAAACAACACAGGGGTAAATGCATCTTTAAAACTAAATTGCAATATTTTAGAGACAACAACCTTTATGACCGCAGCATCTTTTTACGACAATCGACTCAAAGCGTTACAGCAATTGCAGCAGCAGTTGTTGAAGAAAAAGAATATGTTGGCGCTTGTTCGTTTTGCCTGTATCGTAGCCATCGGGCTTACGGCATGGCTGTTGTGGCCATTGGGCTGGTATTATGCCACCGGCTTGATTATTGTACTGCTATTCGTTTTTGTGCGGGTAGTGTACATAAACATGGCCAATAGATGGAAAATAAAGAATACGCTCACATTGATACAACTCAATGAAAATGAGGTAAAAGCCCTGCAACACGATTTCAAATCATTTAACAACGGTAACGAATACACGCCAAAAGATCATTTTTATGCCAATGATATGGACGTATTTGGTTCATCGTCGCTCTTTCAATTTACCAACAGAACCCTATCAGCCATGGGTGGAGAAAGATTGGCAGACTGGTTGTTACATCCTGCCAAGGTAGCGGAGATTGCAGCAAGGCAGGAAGCAGTAAAAGATCTTCGAAACAACATGGTTTGGTGCCAGGAATTGCAAGCCTTCGGCAAAGAAAATCCCATACAACTCCGTACCAGAGAACAACTGAGCAACTGGGTACAGGAACCCGTTAGTCTGCATCATATTGCGGCATGGAAGTGGCTAAAATACTTGTTGCCAGCCATCAGTATTTCGGTAACCCTACTGGTAATTTTCAGTTACTTACCCATGTCGGCATTGTATACCAATATTTTTGTGATGTTGATGATTGCTGCTTCACAGGAAAAAAAAGTTCAATACATGCATCAGCGATTGTCTAATAAAGTAGAGGAGCTGTCATCATTGGAACAAAGTATTGCACACATTGAACAGAGTGCTTTTACTGCCCCGCTCTTACAATCGTTGCAACAAGATTTTGCGAATGAAGCAATGCCTGCATCAGCCGGCATTGCAAGGTTAAAAAAGATTTTAGACAGGATGGATCTTCGCTTCAACCTGGTATTGGTGATTCCTTTGAATGTATTGTTGTTATGGAATATTCAACAAGCTTTGTCGTTGGAAAAATGGAAAACGGCTTACGACCAACGGGTTAAAAAATGGTTCAATAGTTTGGGCGATTGGGAGGCACTCTGCAGTTTTGCGGTGATGTATTTTAATCATGCTGAATGGGTGTTTCCATCCATCGTGCCCGAACATTTCTACATCAAAGCCACTGGCCTTGGACATCCCTTGATAGCACCCGATAAAAGGGTGAACAATGAAATCGACATCGAGCAAAAAGCTGCGCTGATGTTGGTAACCGGCAGCAATATGGCTGGAAAGAGTACCTATTTAAGAAGCATTGGCATCAACATCATTTTAGCTATGGCTGGTGCGCCAGTTTGTGCCAAAACTTTTGAATGTAGTGAGGCACAGCTAATGAGTAGTATGCGCATTGCCGACAATTTAGAAGAAAGCACCAGTACTTTTTATGCTGAATTAAAAAAACTGAAAACCATCATTGAAAAAGTGAATGAAAAAGCACCCGTATTCGTGATGCTCGACGAAATTTTAAGAGGTACTAATTCGCTTGACCGACATACAGGATCTAAAGAACTCATTAAACAGTTGATTGCACACGAAGCCGTGGCGGTGCTAGCCACACATGATGTTGCCCTTGCAGCGCTGCAAAGTGAATTTACTCATCATATCTTTAATTACCATTTTGATGTTCAGGTAAACGGTGAAGAGTTGTATTTTGATTACAAGCTCAAACCGGGCGTATGCCAGAGTTTAAATGCTTCTATTCTGATGAAAAAAATTGGGATTGAGATTTAACCCATATTTTGCTTTGAATAAAGTATTGACTTTATCAGAGAATTAGAAAAATGGATGTAAATATCTTAAAATTTTGTGGGGTTATCCATTTTTCCCAGTAAGCATGGGTACAAAACTAAAGGCTGCAAATGATTCTTCTGTAAAAGTACCATCGGCTTGTTTGGTAACACGCAGCATTCTTTGTTGAGCTTCCCCTTCGTTTACAGGTATCACCATTAAGCCACCTGGCTTTAATTGTTGGATGAGTTTTGGCGGAATAAAGGGTGCTGCTGCAGTGATTAGTACTTTGTGAAATGGAGCAAAGGTGGGCAACCCTTCGAAACCATCTCCATAAAAAAACTTAAGGTTAGGGTATTTTGATTTGAAGACAAAGTTTTTTAATTGATCGTATAAGTTTTTCTGACGTTCGATGGTAAATACTTTAGCACCCATTTCGGCCAGAACACACGCTTGATAAGCACTACCGGTTCCTATTTCTAATACTTTATCGTATGGCTTTATTTTTAATAATTGTGTTTGATAAGCAACGGTATAAGGTTGTGAAATGGTTTGTTCATCCCCTATTGGAAAAGCCCTGTCTTCGTAGGCTGTTGAATCTAATGCAGAATCTAAAAAGTAATGGCGTGGAATATTATTCATGGCAGCCAGTACATTTTCATCTGTGATACCGTTTGTTCGCAGTAGGTCTATCAACTTTTTTCGCAGTCCTTTATGGCGATATGTATCTTTAAAAATTTTCATTAATTGGCTGGGTGTATTGTTGTAAAAAAGAGTGAGCGTTTGTAGGCATGCTCGTATCATTGAATTGTTACAAGTTTAGTTCTTTTGCTAGTTTAACAATGCTATCATCCAGTAATTTTTCGGTAGCATCAAAATCGGCTGCGTTTTGAAGCGCTGTGTTGACACTAAAATAAAATTTTATTTTAGGTTCGGTACCGCTTGGTCGGGCAGATATTTTACTTCCGTTAGCCAATACAAACTGAAGTACATTGCTTTTGGGTAGATGGATGGGGAAAGTGGAGCCATCACTCAGATGAGTGCCTACTTGCAATTCATAATCGAGTAATTGCGTCACAGCCATTCCATCCAATGTTCTGGGAGGATTGTTTCTAAACGATTCCATCATAGCTGCAATTTCTGCAGCGCCATTCATTCCCATTTTGGTAATGCTGATCAGGCTTTCTTTATAAAAACCATATTGAACATATAAATCAACTAGTTTTTCGAATAAGCTGCGGCCTTTATTTTTTTCGTAGGCTGCCATTTCGCAGATCATAGTAACAGCGCTTACGGCATCTTTATCGCGAATTTCATCACCAATCATTAAACCGAAACTCTCTTCGCCGCCAATGATATATTTTTCTTTTTCTTCTTTTTCTTTTATCAAAGATGCTATCCATTTAAAGCCTGTGAGTACGTTGTAACAAGCTACACCACTGGCTTTAGCAATCACATCAATCATGTCGGTGGTTACAATCGTTTTAATCACCATATCATTGGGTTGTGCAATGCCTTTTGCTTTACGGGCTTCGATCATATAATTAAAAGCCAGCAAGGCTGTTTGGTTACCATTGAGCAACATCCATTCCCCTTTGTTATTTTTAACGCCAACACCCACGCGATCGGCATCAGGATCGGTACCCAACAAAATATCAGCATTTAATTCTTTTGCTTGCGCTAAACCAATGCTCATGGTTTCTCTTTCTTCGGGGTTGGGGTAAGCTACTGTAGGAAAATTGCCATCAGGCACACTTTGTTCTGCTACTACGTGTACATTGGTAAATCCAATGCTAGCAAGGGCTGGGGGTACCAAAGTGATACCAGTTCCATGAATGGGAGTATATACAATTTTAAGATTGTGTTGGGCAGCGCATACTTCCGGATATACTGATAACCCTTTCACCATGTTGATGTAAAGCTCATCTACTTCTTTACCAATAATTTGAATATTTTGTTCACCGCCGCTCCATTTCACATCATCTACAGATGCAATTTTTTCTACTTCGATAATCACATTTTTGTCGTGTGGAGGCACCAGTTGAGCACCATCGTCCCAATAGGCTTTGTAACCATTGTATTCTTTTGGGTTGTGACTAGCAGTGCAAACTACCCCACCCTTGCAACCAAAATGGCGAATAGCAAAACTTAATTCGGGGGTTGGACGGAGGGCTTCGAATAAATATACTTTAATACCGTTGGCTGCAAAAACGTTGGCGGTGATTTCAGCAAATTTTCTACTATTGTTTCGGCTATCGTGTGCAATGGCCACGCTAACACCGTTTCCAAAAACTTTTGTAAGATAATTGGCAAACCCTTGTGTAGCCATACCGATGGTGTATTTGTTGATTCTGTTGGTACCGATACCCATGATGCCACGAAGGCCTCCAGTACCAAACTCTAGGTTACGGTAAAACGCATCTGCCAATTCATCGCTATGGTTTAATTGCATTTCGTTGATGGCAGCTTTAGCATCGTCGTCGTAATTACCATTGAGCCAATTGTCTATTTTTTGTTGAATTGCAACGTCCATAAAAAATTATTAATTTAACAACTTCAAAATTATAATATTCGTACTTGAATAACACAACTTAGGATTAATTTTGTTAAGATAGCAGTGGGCGTATCATTTTCTCAACATTTCTGTAATAACATGCAACAAAAGTTTGTAAAGTATTGGTTTCTATTTTATTTAATGTTGGGGGTTGCTTCAGTTCAGGCACAAAATACTCTTTTTGTGAACACCTCAAAAATTGAAGTGGCTTTAAGAGGCCGGCTATGTAGCGTAAACCAACTATCGGATGATTCTGTTTATATTTTAGCAAATACAACTCATCAAAATACCCTTCGTTATTATGATAATATTAGTTTAGAAGACCATAAAAAGACTTTACCATTTTCAAATACCCAAATTTTTGCATCCAGTTTTAATAGCCTTGCATTTGATACGGTTACAGCGCTCAGCCAAAAAACCATTCAAAAAAGGATACGCATTGTTGCCGCAGCCAACATTATTGTTTATAGTGGAGCCATGGTAGGATTGTACCATTCATGGTATAAAAATTACCCACAAAGTTCTTTTCATTTTTACAACGACATCAAAGAATGGAGGGGAATGGATAAAATTGGCCATGTGTACTCAGCATATGCCGAAAGTAAGGTAAGTATGGAATTGTGGCGTTGGACAGGAATCAGCAGAAAAAAAAGAATATGGTTGGGAGGAATGAGTGGTGCAGTGTACCAAACTGCGATAGAAGTATTAGATGGTTTCAGTGCAGAATGGGGCTGGAGCTGGGGCGATTTTGCTGCGAATATAGCAGGTAGTGGGTTGTTGGTAGCACAAGAATTAGCTTGGGATGAACAACGTATACAAATGAAATGGTCGTTTCACCGTAAAAGTTACGATGACCCGATGCTAAATGAACGAAGCGATGAATTGTTTGGAAAGAGTGCAGCAGAAAGAATTTTAAAAGATTATAACGGACAAACCTATTGGCTCAGCACCAATTTAGAACCATTTTTTCCAAAAAGTAGGCTTCCAAACTGGCTACAAATTTCGGTAGGTACTGGTGTGGAGGGTTTGTTTGGAGGTTATGAAAATATTGGTAGGGACGAAAACGGTGAAGTAGTTTTTGATAGAACAGACATTGAACGAAGAAGGCAATGGTATCTGGCGCTGGATGTGGATTTAACCAAAATTAAAACAAAGAAAAAAGGAATCAAAGTAGCTTTACAAATATTGAATATCTTTAAATTTCCCACTCCATCTCTCGAATACAGCAACGGAGGTTTTAGATGGAATTGGTTACAATTTTAATAAATTACGGAACCATCTCTTAAAAGCAACCATTGAAAAGTAAGTCATCAAATGAGTATAATAAATGAATGCACACTGGCAAAAATATATGCAGTATAATTCACTGAATTAACCCGCTGTGCTGAGCGTTTTTAAAATACCAGCCCCCACCCAGCCCTACCCGTAATATGCAAATTGACTAAAACTTCTCCATTGTTCTCCTGTGCTGAAATAAGCGCTCTAATTAATTTTGAACAACTAAAAATTGTATGCTTTCATATTTATAATCATTTCATGGGAAACCTTTTATTATTGTAAATCGTGATCCTGTTAAATAGAAACTAGAATGAATGGCATGAGGGATTGACTATAAAATATCTATTATAGGACTAAACTGATTTGCAACAAAAATATTTTTTACCATAATATAAAGATGCAGCTAAGATCCTTCCATTTAAAAGCATGAATTGTATAGCATCTTTTAGGTTTTAATCGGCACCCATTCGCATACCTCCTTATTAAACTTTTAAAATAGCAACACTTAGTTCTATTCAACCAATTGGTCATTTATCAGCTAATAAAACAAATAAACAAACCAGTGAAATAGATCGATCTCTAAAAGCCAGATGGTTTCAATTAAAACCATTGCAGTACTCTGAAGCCTGCGTGAAAAATCACATTTTTCATGGTTGATAATCACCTTTTTCCAAACGATGCTCTTGGTTATTTTTAAGAATGAATACGATTATCCTACAACCATTGTTTCACAGAGGGCATGAGTGCATTGGTATATTTTTTAAGAAAGAAGATGTGCTTAATAATATGGTGAAAACGATTAAGCATGTTAAATTTAGCAAATCGCATAGTTGTTGGTATTTACCATTAAGTAGAACAAGTTATGACCAATTGTTAGACCGCTTAAAGGGCTACGCCAATATTGAAAATACTGATTTGAAAGAATATCTGATCAAAAGGAATATATTGATTAAAGTTCCTCATAAGCAAGAGAAGGAGGAGGAGCCATCAAAGCCGTTGAAGCAAACCCAGGTGAATATTTTGGAGAACATCAGTCTTGAAAATTCGGCAGAGCTTAAAAAGTTTACAGATCATTTGGTATTAAAATCATACAGTCCCAGTACTATTAAAACATATCGTTCGGAGTTTATCCAGCTTTTACAGCTACTCAAAGTGAAGTTGGTATTAGAAATGTCGGCTGAGGAGATGAAGCAGTATATTGTTTTTGCGATTAAGCATCAAAAGATATCTGAGAACACGGCACATAGTAGGTTAAATGCCTTAAAGTTTTATTTTGAGCAGGTATTGCGAAAAGAAAAGTTTTTTTTAGAGATTCCCCGACCAAAGAAGCACCAGCAGTTGCCCAAATTGTTAAATGAGTTAGAGATAAAGCGGTTGTTCAACGCATTAACAAATAAGAAGCACAAGGCGATGTTGTTTACTACTTACAGTGCGGGTTTAAGGGTAAGTGAAGTGGTAGATTTAAAGTTGGAGCATATTGACAGCCAACGGATGCAAATATTTGTGGAGAGTGGGAAGGGGAAAAAGGACAGGTATGTGAATTTGAGTCCGGTGTTATTGGATATTTTGCGTCAATACGTGAAGTTGTACGATCCTGCGCCAAGGGTATATTTATTTGAATCGGAGCATACGGGCAAAGCCTATCCAATTAGAACGGTACAACAGATATTTTACAATGCCAAGAAGCGGGCAGGGATACAGAAGGAAGTGGGGGTACACAGTTTGCGCCATAGTTTTGCCACCCATTTATTAGATAAGGGTACAGATATTCGTTACATCAAAGATTTGTTAGGTCATTTCAACATAAAAACGACGGAGCGTTATTTGCATGTGAGTAAGCAACAATTGGTGAATATTGTGAGTCCTTTTGATGATTTATGGAAAAAAGAAAACATAGATTGGTAAGAAACTAAACATTTTTAATAAATAACAAGCACGGTGAATAATGTATCACAAAAAAGTACTAATTTACTTTATTAATTCGGCCTTGTCGCAAAAAAGCTGTGACTGAAGGAGGTAAAGCCATGAAATATTGGGATTAGGAGCTACAAATAACAACATTTTATTACGGCCATTAACGTACTTAAATAATACAAAATGCATACAAACAGCCTATTGATTTTGAACTTTTTACAAAGAACTTAAAAGCGCCTAATAACGTTAATCTACGCGTT
>JBBEBH010000009.1:0-43778 GCA_040882445.1 Ferruginibacter sp.
AAGAAATAGTGAACTATTTTATGATCAAAAAATGTTCTGAAATGCTTAGCTGTGCTGCGTTTGGAAGCCGCAATAGATTTCCAACTGCAAAATATAGGTTTAACTATTGTAGCCGTGGTAGCTTTTTCAAGCCTCTCATCACTCAGCTCAAGTACTTTCCTACTATGGGCACTCTTCTTCCAATCCCAAAAGCTTTGGGTGAAATGCGGATGATAGGGCAAAACTGTTTTCGTTTATATTCGTTGATGTTCACCATTTTTAGTACCGTATCTACTAATGCTGCATCAAAGCCCATGGCCTTGATCTCGTCTGGACCTTTCCACTGCTCAATGTATTGGTATAGCAACTTGTCTAATACATCATAATTTGGCAAGCTATCACTGTCTTTTTGCCCTGGCCGTAATTCTGCACTAGGATGCTTGCTTATGATATTGGTAGGAATAATATCTGTATTTCGGTTGATGTATTTAGCCAGTTCATATACCTGTAGTTTGTAACAATCTCCCAGTACACCTAAACCGCCAGCCATATCACCGTAGAGTGTTCCAAAGCCTGTTGCAAGCTCACTTTTGTTGGAGGTATTGAGCAGGATATAACCGAATTTATTTGCAATAGACATTAATAGGTTTCCCCTGGTTCTACTTTGAATATTTTCTTCTGCCAAACCGAAAGGCAGGTTGGCAAAAAATGGATGTAGTTCTGTTAAAAAGCTTTCATAAATATTTTTGATGGGGATTATGTCGTAAGAATTTTGAAGGTTTTTGCTTAATTGAATGGCATCTTCTACCGAATGATCGGAGGAAAATTCAGAAGGCATCAACAACGCCTTTACGTTTTGGCTACCCAGTGCTTCGCAGGCTAACACGAGGGTAACCGCACTATCAATACCACCACTGCTTCCAATAATAGCTTTTGTAAAACCCATTTTGGTAAAGTAATCTTTGATACCCATTACAATGGCATCATATACTTCTTTGATATTGAGTTCGGGATCAAGTAAGTGAGGATTCAATTCTTCATCAGGCAATTGATTAGCTGACTCCAGTATGTTTCCGCTGATACTTCCGTCGTTGTTCCATTCAAATAATTGGCCATCTTCTTTAAAGCTGGCCAACTTACCACATAAGTTGGCTTGTTTGTCGAATACCAATGAGGTTCCATCAAACACAATTTCTGTTTGACTGCCCACGCTGTTGCAATAAAACATAGGCATCTCGTATTTGAGAACATTGGCTTTCATTATGGCTTGCCGATCGGCATCGTGAGTGTAATCAAATGGCGAAGCCGACAAATTGATCATTACATCGGGTTGTTGCGTCATCAAAATATCCATAGGGCAATACCTGTAAAGTGGGTTACTGCCCATATTCCAAATATCTTCGCAAATAGTGACCGCCAGTTTTTTTCCCATAAAATGAATTACATCCCAATGCATGGCCGATTCAAAGTAACGGTCTTCATCAAAAACATTGTAAGTGGGCAAACAGGTTTTTTGTACAACTTGTTGAACATCTTTTTCGGCTAAAAACCAAGCCGCATTATACAAGTCTTTTCCTTCTGGTACTGCATTGCGTTGAGGAGCACCGATCAGGACAGCAATTCCATCTGCGTGATTTTTAATAAGGTCGATGGCATCATAACACTTGTCTACAAAATCTTTGAAATATAAAAAATCTTGAGCTGGATAGCCACATACACATAATTCGCTGAAAACTATCAAATCAGCACCTTGGTTTTTAGCAATATGTATGGCTTCAATAATTTTGCTGCAGTTGAGTTCAAAATTTCCGATATGATAATTTTGTTGCGCTAAAAATATTTTCACATTTTTTAATTTAATGATAAACAAATTAACCCGCAGTAAAGGTTCATATTTTTTTCAAAACCTTTTGCGAGGAAAGCGCTGAATGCACTTAACTTTAATGTTTATTAAAGATTGTAAAGTTAAATATTTCAAAAGCATAACAGGTATGAGAATTTTATCAGTACTCTTTTTTGTAGGTTTACTTTTAGTTGGATGCAATGAACAGAGCAAACAACCCGATGTTTCTAGCATCAAGGTAGATCTTACCGTACGCCGTTTTGAAAAAGATTTGTTCGCTACTGATACCAATCAATTAGCTTCAGGCATGGTGGAGCTCATTTCGAAGTACCCCGACTTTGGCAAAAAATTCAATACCATCATTTTAAATATCGATCCGATGTGGAGTAATGATACTGCTGTTGATTATTTAAAGGGGTTTTTAAGCATCTATCGTGCAGTAAATGATTCTGTTCAAAAAGTATTTACCAATTTTGAGCCCATCAAAAAACAATTAGATCAGTCTGTAAAATACCTTCGGTATTACTTTCCTAACTACCCTGCTCCTAAACATATCATTACTTATGTGGGCCCGATGGATGGTTATGGCGATATTTTAGATGAGGGCACTTTAATTATAGGATTGCACCAGCATATCGGCGAAAATTTTTCATTATACAAAGAAGATTGGATACGTCAAACGTATCCCGATTATATCAGCAATCGTTTTACACCGGATTACATCGCAGTGAATTCGATGAAAAACATAGTGCTAGATATGTTTCCCGAACAATCGGAAGACAAAAGTTTGGTAGTACAAATGGTTGAGAAAGGTAAAAGGTTGTATTTACTCCAACAACTGGTTCCTTTTGCCAAAGAACACCAATTAATTGGTTATACGCAGAAACAATTCAAAGAAAGTTTGGATCGGGAAGCCCTCATCTGGGACCTATTTGTACAAAATGGTTTTCTACAATCGATCGATAACAACGTCATCAAAAACTATATTGGAGAAGGCCCCAAAACACAGGAGTTGGGAGAGGCTTCGCCAGGCAATATCGGTTCGTTCTGCGGCTGGCAAATTATTAAAAAGTATATGCAAAAGTATCCTAACATTTCATTAGATAGTCTGATGAACACTGATGCAGAAATAATTTTTGAAAAAACAAAATACAAGCCCTAACAAATCCTACAGTTTTAGGCCGCAACTTTTGCCATTTCGGCTTGCCCCTTTGATTGCTGTGATTGTGCAGCTAAAAAAGCTTCTGAAGGCTTTTGTCCTAGTCGCTTCATCATCCTGAAATGGGAAGCCAATGCTTCGCTCATAGTTGTATAGTAATTATAAGGAACATTGAACTCTTTGCACTTCTCTTGAACAATTTTGCTAATAGCAGGATAGTGTACATGACTAACTTTTGGAAAAAGGTGATGTTCTACCTGATAGTTAAGACCACCCACCACCCAAGAGATGAATTTATTTTTCATTGCAAAATTCGAAGTCGTTTTTAGCTGATGTTCAGCAAAGGCAGACTCAACATGTTTGGTTGTATCTAATGCAATGTATTCGAACTCCGTGTTTTCAACCACATGTGCCAATTGAAATACAAATGAAAGAACAATACCCTGTACCATGTTCATCACCAACCAGCCAACCAACCAACCTTGCCAACCCCAAACCATGGTGGGGATTACAATGTAATAAGCTATGTAGAAAATTTTAGTAGTCCAAAAAATTAGGTGATTTTTAAGGGTCATTTTCCAGGCTTCGGTAGTATATATTTTTTTACTGAAATATTTAGTTGAGTCCATTAAGAATATCCAAAAAATAGTAGATAAGCCATAGATGAATGTTAGGTAAACATGCTGCACTTTGTGCGCAGGCACCCATTTTTGCGTATCGCATTGGCGAATCACCGGGCTTTTTGCGATATCATCATCAATACCATCAACGTTGGTATAGGTGTGGTGAATGATATTGTGTTTTTGCTTCCAAAAATAAGAGCTGATTCCAAGAAAATTAGCAGTCATACCCAAGGCGTCATTCAATTTACTGTTGGTACTGTAACTGCCGTGGTTAGCATCGTGCATCACGCTAAAACCTATGGAAGCACCAGCAAAACCCATGATACCAGCTAAAAAAATGGCAGGAACTACCCCAATATTTGCTAGCATCAATATGGCATAAATTCCCAAATGAATGCTAATTAAAATAATTGATTTAGAGTACAATCGCCAATCGCCGGTTTTTTTAATTTTGTTCTGCGAAAAGTAGTCGTCAACACCCGATTTCAGGCTTAGAAAAAATTCATTATTACGATTATTGAAAATAAGTTTTGACATCGAAAAATTGATATGGTTACTTTTAAATAATGCTTAGTTTATATTAAGTAGACAATATAGGCTAATATCAAGAGAAAAATACAATAGTTTAACAATTAGCGCTAAATTTCAATTATTACTTAAATATTTAGCCGAGTTTTTACTTTCTTGGAGGGGAAATTTATTGAAATTTTATAAAATAACTTTTAATTCAATTTAAAAGGTGCTTCCATGTCAAAACTAGGTATAGAGACTGTGAACATTTGTTTACTGAGTAGATTTTCCATTTGATAAGTCCCATGCATTTTACCAATCTCACTTTTTAGGTTACAGCCACTCATATACTCATAAAATTGTGCTGGCTCTATGATGGGTTGAACCCCTACCACGCCTTCGCCCTGCACCTCTTTCATACTTCCATTACTGTCGAAGATGAACCAGTGGCGACTATGAAGTTTAACTGGAAATACATTGTTGTTTTCAATGTTGATGTGATAAGCAAACATAAACTCACTGTTGACGGGGTTGCTAAACTCTGGCTGGTAAAAAGATTCTACCGTTATTTTTATACCTGATGAGATTTTGCTTGTCATAAAATGAAGTTAAGCTAATATTTCGATTTTAAAAGCTGATAGTAAGTATTAAATATAAACGAATAAATTATTTAAATTATGTACTACGCTACTTTCAAGAGATGAAATTTGTATCACTTTCTAATGGTGTATTAGAATTTTGTTATTGATTGCCGAATTATTTTAACCGATGTAATAGTTATATTTTTTTCGATAATTGATACCCCATTTTCAATAGCCAAACCAGTGCTTTGTCTCTATGATCGCCTTGCACCAATATTACTCTATCTTTTACGCTTCCTCCGGTTCCGCAAAAAGTCTTGAGCTTTTTGCCCAATTCCTGTGCATCTTCATCGGTGCCAATATATCCGTCTATTAGTGTAACAGCTTTGCCGCCCCGATGTTTGGTTTCGAGCCTAATTTTTATTTTTTGAAGTGCAGGTGACTGTGTTTCCATCACTGCATCATCTTCGGGAAGTTTGAAGTCGGGATCTGTTGAGTAAACAATTCCGAAGTCGGTTGATTTGTTTTTTGCCATTTGCTTTTATTTTACAATCATAGCCTTTAAACTAAGATCAATACTACGGGCCTGGTGTATGATGGCGCCACTGCTGATGTAGTCAACCCCTGTTGCTGCATAAGATGTAAGGTTTTCGTAATTGATACCCCCACTAGCTTCCGTTTCGTATTTGCTGTTGATCAATGTCAATGCTTCAACAATTTGTTCTGGTAAAAAGTTATCTAACATAATTCTGTGCACATTTCCCACTTCCATCACCAGTTGAACGTCTTCAATACTCCGAGTTTCTACTTCAATTTTAAGATGAGGCTGTTGGGTGCGTACATATTCATTGGCTTTTTTGATGGCTTGTTGAATGCCACCACAATAATCGATGTGATTATCTTTAAGCATAATCATATCATACAAACCGATGCGGTGGTTCATTCCGCCCCCAATTCGAACCGCTTCTTTTTCGAGCACCCTAAAATTAGGAGTAGTTTTTCGGGTATCTAGCAACCGTGTATGAAAGCCCTCTAATTTTTGAACATAGTGATGTGTGAGAGTAGCGATGCCACTCATCCGTTGCATACAATTCAGCACCAAACGTTCGCATTGTAAGATGGTATGTACCCTCCCTTTTACTTCAAATGCCGTTTCCCCAAAGTTCATTTCATCACCATCATTTTTATATGCGGTAAACTCAATATCTGGTTGCATGAAACGAAATATTTTTTCAGCAACATGCATCCCAGCCAGAAAACCTTCCTGTTTGATTTTTAACACCGCTTTACCCGAAGCTGCTGCATCAATTGTAGATAAGGTAGAGTGATCTCCATCTCCTATATCTTCTTGTAAACTATTTTTAATTAGGTGTATTATCTGTTCTTCTTTGTTCATCATGCAACAAAGCTAAGGAGGAAAATGATTGAAATAAACAGTAGCAGCTATTACACGGATGACCACAAGCAGAAATGCACCTGAACAAATGAATAAAGAGATGAATTCATTATTGGTTTTCGAAACGGATCTCCTGCAGAAATTGCTTTTCTCCTTTCTGTTTCATAAAAATGGTAGTGCGGTAGCTGGCATTAGAAGTAGTTAATTTACCGATACAATATTCAGAACTTCCATTATTGCCCTTATGCAATATTTGAAAACTTTTAACAGGGTTGCTGGCAAAAAAATCGCGCAGAATCACTTCAGCTTGGCCTTTGCTGTAGCTATTGCTTTTTTCAGAAATGGTGATGTCTACAGTGTTATCGAAGTATTTGGCAACCTGCGTTACATTGCCTGTTTTTAATGCGGTAATTACATCATCAATTCCTACCAATACAGCGAAAGAAAACATAGCAGCTGATAAGAATAGCAGAGTAAAATTTTTTTTCATAAGAAAGCATTTTATTTGAGGCAGAATGGACTAAAAACGTGCCAAATTAGGCTATTATTGCTGTTGACCCCATTTATTTAAGAATTCCTTTTAATACTTTTTGCATACTTAGCAAATAAGTAGCTTTACAAAATGGAAATTAAGAAAGTTTTATTGATTATTATGGATGGGTGGGGACTTGGCAAGGTAAAAAGCAGCGATGCAATTCAGCATGCAAAGGTTCCTTTTGTACAATCATTATATAGTAAATACCCAAATAGTACCTTACTCACCTGTGGCTTAGAAGTTGGATTACCCGAAGGGCAAATGGGAAACAGCGAGGTTGGGCACCTTAATTTAGGTGCTGGAAGAGTGGTGTACCAAGAGCTGGAACGCATTAATGAAGCCATTAAAGATAAAAGTTTTTCAGAAAATCCCAAGTTACTGGAATCTATTAGCTATTGTAAAAGAGAAAATAAAACCCTTCACCTTATTGGTTTAGTAAGCAACGGGGGGGTGCACTCGCACATCAATCATATAAAGGCTATTGCCGACATTTGTGCTGCTCAACAGTTTAGCAATGTGTTGATACATGCATTTATGGATGGAAGAGATACCGATCCAAAAAGCGGATACCGCTTTATAGAAGAACTTCAAGAGCATTTAAAAATATCTCCCGGTAATATCGCCAGTATAATTGGAAGGTATTATGCCATGGACCGCGATAAAAGATGGGAACGTATAAAAATTGCCTACGATTCTATGTTACTAGGGGTTGGCGAAAAAAGTAACAATCTATTAGCAAGCATTCAATCTTCGTACGATAGAAATATTACAGACGAGTTTTTACTCCCAATCATCAACAGTCAGTTAAATGAAACCAGGATACTAGAAGGGGATGCGGTGATCAGCTTTAATTTCAGAACCGATCGTTGCAGAGAAATTACAGAGGTTCTTACCCAGCAAGCTCACCCTGCGTTTAAAATGAGCCCACTTTCATTACACTATACTACCATGACGCTCTACGATCATGCTTATAAAAATGTGCAGGTGATGTTCGAAAAAGACAATCTCAATGATACCCTCGGCGAAGTACTCAGCAAGTACGGAAAAACCCAATTACGCATAGCGGAAACAGAAAAATACCCGCACGTGAGTTTCTTTTTTAGTGGTGGCAGGGAAATTCCATTTGAAGGTGAAACCCGCATCATGGTACCCTCACCTAAAGTGGCTACCTATGATTTACAACCACAAATGAGTGCCTATGAAGTGTGCGATAAAGCCATCGAAGCCATTCAATCTTATACGCCTGATTTTATATGCTTAAATTTTGCAAATGCAGATATGGTAGGGCATACAGGGGTTTGGGAGGCAGTGATTAAAGCGGTAGAAACAGTAGATCGTTGTGTACAAAAATTGGTGGCCGCAGCTCTTGAAAAAGACTATTGTATTTTTCTTACCGCCGATCATGGGAATGCAGATTATGTGATCAACGAAGATGGTACTCCAAACACAGCCCACTCATTAAACCCCGTACCTTTTTTCATCATTGATCATAAATGGAACGGCATTGTACAGCCTGGGAAACTCGCCGACGTGGCTCCTACTATTTTAACCATGATGAGACTGCCTGTTCCTGAAGTAATGACAGGCAACGTTTTGATTTAAACACCTAAAAATAAAAGATGAAAAAGGTATTAAAAAAAATTGGGATTGCACTTCTCCTCGTTTTTGGATTGGTTCAGTTTTATCCCAGACCAGAAAAAAATAAAGGCATAGCCAGCAACGACATCAGCGTATGGCATTCAGTACCTCCAAATGTAAAAGAACTTATAAGTACTGCCTGTTATAATTGCCACAGCAATACCACTAAATATCCTTGGTATGCCAATATTCAACCTGTTGCCTGGTGGCTGAACGAGCATGTTGAAGATGGCAAAAAAGAACTAAATTTTTCTGAGTTCGGTAATTACACGCTTGCCCGACAGTTTCACAAATTAGAAGAGGTAACCGAAATGATTGAAACAAATGAAATGCCTTTACAGTCATATAGCATCATACACTCTGATGCCAAACTTTCTGCGGAACAAAAACAAGTCGTGTTATCGTGGGCGGCCGACATTCGACAAACTATGAAAAATAAATATCCGGCAGACAGTCTTATTAGAAAAAAGAAATGATTGAAACTGTAAAAAAAAGTATTTTATTGTTTGCTATACTGATTTTTCAAAACGCTGTATTTTCTCAAAAAAAAGAAAGCGTCAAAGACAGTACCCGTAAAACATTGAATCTAGATGAACTCGTTTTATCTGTGAGTAAATGGGAACAAAATAAAAACGAAATTCCAAATAAGATCATCGATATCGATAAAACCACGATCATTCGGAACAATCCCCAAACCAGTGCTGATATGATGGCCCAAACTGGCGCTGTTTATGTGCAAAAAAGTCAGCTCAGCGGCGGAAGCCCCATGATACGTGGCTTTGCTACTAACAGGGTATTGATAGTGGTAGATGGCGTTCGGATGAATAATGCCATTTACAGAAGTGGAAATCTACAAAACATCATTAACATTGATCCTCAAACTGTAGAAAAAGCAGAAGTTATTTTTGGACCTGGTTCTATCATTTATGGAAGCGATGCTATTGGCGGTGTGATGGATTTTCATACGATGGAACCAAAAATGGCTACAAGTAAAAAAAATAGTTGGAAATTCAATGTCATGACTCGATATGCCAGTGTAAACCAAGAAAAAACCATCTACGGAAATCTAAATATTAGCGGCAAAAAATGGGCTTTTTTGAGTGCGGTTACTTACAGTGATTTCAACGATCTAAAAATGGGTAAATATGGGGGCAATGAAAGTTACCTACGCAAAAATTATATTCAGCGTGTAGGCGGTACCGATAGCATAATTAACAACACTGACCCACGTGTTCAAAAATTAAGTGGTTATGATCAGCTTCATTTATTACAGAAACTAACATTTCAGTTATCCAAACAGTTGAGTTTGCAATACAGTTTCCATTTTTCAGAAACAGGCACGGCTTCTCGGTATGATCGGCTGTTGCAGGTTAGAAATAACAGACTTCGTTTTGCAGAATGGAATTATGGTCCAATGATCTGGCGCATGCACAATGTAAACATGGTACACAGTAAAAAAAATCTGTTTTATGACGAAGCCCGGTATACAGTAGCCTATCAGCATTACAACGAAAGCCGCATCGATCGTAGCTATAGAACTAACAACAGGAACATTCAATCGGAAGTGGTGGATGCCTATAGCTTTAACTGGGATGCGTGCAAATACTTTGGAAAATCACAATTATTTTATGGTGTGGAGTGGCTAGCCAATAAAGTGGGCTCGTTAGGTATGCGACAAAATATCATTACCGAAAATACTGAGCCTGCTGTGAGCCGTTATCCTGATGGAAGCAGGTGGAATAGCGCAGGAATTTATATTAGTCACAAAAGAAACAGCAATAAAAAGATTACGATACTGCAAGGGTTGCGATTTAGCAGCAATCAACTTTCCGCAAATTTTGATCCTACATTTATTGCTTTCCCTTTTATGGCCTCACACATCCAAGATGCAGCCCTAACGGGTAATATCGGCTTGGTGTATCGTGTAAAACCAGAGATACAAATAAATGCCAACTTATCTAGCGGATACCGAATGCCTAATGTGGATGACATTGGTAAACTATTTGAGACTGCACCAGGACTTTCCATTGTTCCAAATCCTAACCTTGGATCAGAGTATGCATGGAACGGTGAGCTAGGTTTTCGTTACCAGCCAGATAAAATTTGGAGTGTAGAAATCAATGGATTTTATACCAGATTGAATAATGCCATTGTGAGAAGACCTTTTACTTTTAACGGAGCAGACAGTATCGAAATAGATGGCATTAACAACCGGGTTGAAGCGCTGCAAAATGCTGCCTATGCCACCGTTTACGGACTTCAAACAGTGTTTTCTGTTCAGTTTCAAAAAAACTGGACCCTTCTGAATTATTCTAACTGGATCACTGGTAAAGAGACAGATGACGCTAAAAACGAACAGGTGCCTTTGAGGCATGCACCTCCTTTTTACGGCAGTACCCAACTTAAGTTCGAAAAAGGAAAATTTTCAGGTGCCGCTTTTGCAGAGTATAATGCGGCGGTTAGCTACAAAAACCTAGCTCCGTCCGAGAGATCTAAAACCGATATTTATGCAAAAGATGCCAATGGAAATCCATTTTCTCCCAGTTGGTACACCGTTAACTTAAGAACTGCTTATCAATGGAATAGCCATACGGTGCTCACTATTTCCTGGGAAAATATCAGCAACCAACGATACCGACCTTATTCGTCGGGTATTGTAGCAGGTGGCAGCAATCTGATCATCAGTTATAGAACCGGCCTTTAAAAGGCGCTATTGAAATCTTTTATTTTTTTTGGATATACTGAGAAAAGCAGCAAATTCTGACAGAAAATTGTCTATATTGAGTTGGTATAAATGCATATACTTATGACCGAAGAGCAAATGCTTGCTGGGAGTATCAAAAACAACGCTGCAGCACAGGAAGAACTGTACCATCAGTTCAGTCCAAGAATGCTGGGTGTTTGTTACCGTTTTGGTAAAAGCAGAGAAGACGCTGAAGACATGCTTCAGGAAGGTTTCATCAAAGTTTTTACCCAATTGCATCAGTACAGAAATGAAGGTGCGCTGGAAGGCTGGATCAGAAGAATTGTGGTGCATACCTGTATCAACATCCTAAAAAAAAATAAAAAATTTGCCGATAGTGTAGATATCATGCATGCACATAGCATTCATATCAAAGAAGACATGATACCCTCCATTATGCAAGCCAAGCAGATAGTAGAATGTATTCGCTTGCTGCCATTGGGTTACAGAACTGTATTGAATTTGTATGCCATTGAAGGATTTTCTCATAAAGAGATCGGCGGGTTGCTCGAGATTGGAGAAAGTACCAGTAGGAGTCAGTACACTAGAGCAAAAGTGATGCTAGAGGACATACTAATGAGAAAAAATATTATAACTAAAATTCGTAAAAACAACCTTGGAGCTGCGGCAGGATCCTAATATCCCGTACTTCCATGCTTACCAAATTAAAAAGCTATTGTGAAAGAGATGGAACAAAATTTTTATAGAGACGAGTTTGAACAAATGCTCAGGGAAACTACTGATGAGTTTAGGATGCAGCCGCCCCGAAAGGTATGGCACAGTATCTACAATAATTTTCATCCCGATAGGAAGTGGCCATCTTTGGCAGTTTCACTTATGCTGCTGACCGCCATTTTATTTATTGGCGTTAGTAACAATAATTCCATCAATAAAGTAAGAACCACCTTAACTTCCAGCATTTCTAACAGATCGTTGCTAGCTCATAATCAACTCATTTATCAACCCGCTACCATTGCTATCCGTACAAACCAAGATACAAAAATCCCTTATCCCGTTCCAGAGCCGGTAATACAGATTTCGACAAACGACCGCCAAGAGAAAAATCTGCAGCAGGGCAGTACTACTTCAACCGAAACAAATCAATTGTTTACAAATGTAGTTAACATAGCAGCCGATATTACTGTACAAAAAACGCTGTCTGTAACAACAGTTCTAAGAGCTGACCATACCCACCAAAACAACCCTTTTGTATCAGCAAATAACATAAGGGCTGCATCAGATCACCTATCTATTGCAAAAAGTAGTGAAATAAATACTTCCTATAGCAATGAGGCGGCCATTCATACCAACAACATCGGGGAAGCAGTGTTAACAAATGCAACATCTGAAATAGAAAGAGTAAATAGTTCCAACATATCAGCTATTGATGACACCAAAAAAACACAGTACTCTTTAAATATTATACCAATAGAAGATAAGGCTTGGATCGAAGATTATGCTTTCCACCATAAAAAAAATAGCTCAAAGTGGAAGAACAAACTTTCCATGCAATTTTACATCACCCCTTCTATTGGCTATAGAACCCGTTTTAAGAATAACGATTTTGAGCCAAGCCTTGGATTATTGCAACGTACATCTCCAGGTGGTAGCTTAGAAACGGTATCACAACAAGCAGTTATTAATATAGAGGCAGGCGCAGGGCTGATTAGTAAGATTAGTAAAAGATTCCGACTAAAAGGAGGATTACAATTTAATTACAGCAACTATATCACGTATGCCCATTTATTACAACATCCGGTGCAAACCACTGTATTGTTGAATGATATTAATACCGGAAGTCTTATGCCCGTATCTTATAGCAGCAATTATGGTAATGTACTGGGAGAAAATAATAGCCAGCTTAACAATAAATCTGTTCAACTTTCAATACCCTTTGGAATGGATTACAAGTTAATGGGCAACGGTAAAGTTAGTTGGTATGCTGGTGCTACCATTCAGCCTGGTATTGTTTTAAACGGAACTTCTTATTTGGTTTCGGCAGATTATAAACATTTTGCAGAAGACAATAGTTTACTAAGAAGCTTTAATGTAAACAGTGCCATCGAAACATTTGTAAGCATCAAAGCTCCATCTGGAACGTTGATTAATCTCGGTCCTCAGCTTAGGTATCAATTAATGTCAACTCATACTAAACAATATAGTTACACAGAAAAATTATACAACATCGGATTTAAAATTGGTATAACTAAAAAATTATAAATAATTGATTTTTCAAAATAAAGAGTGCAATCTTTTCAGATTGTGCTTTTTTATTTTTTTAAAGAATACTGAATTATTACTATCACAGATGTAGGCATATTCCCATATAAATTAACAGTGTTTTTTACTGAAAGAGCAGTATCCATAGTAGATTACCAGTATCCTCATCAAGGCAAATCATTTAAACCCCAATTTGTAGTTAATATAGTAATGAGGGTTTCAAACGCAATACAGATAAGTGTTTCAGGTTATTTTTTTAGCCGTAGAAATAGTGAACTATTTGGAGATCAAAAAATTTTCTGAAATGCTTCGCTGTGCAGCGTTTGGAAGCCGTAATAGATTTTCAACTGCAAAATATGGGGTGAACGCATTATGCATTAATTTTGTAACTATAAAAATAAAAAGTCGATACATGAAACAAATGTTGAGTTTGCTACTGTTTGGAGTTTGCTTGCAAGCTTGCAATGAAGCAACAAAAAAGAAATACAATCTTCCTGAACTGGTAGAACCTATCTCATTTTTTCCTGTAACGAGTTATATCAAAGGGCAAATAGCAGATATGGGTACATATGGATTAGCTCCTTTAAAATTTAATTTGAGTAATGGTAAAAAGGATTCTGTATGGCTAAAAGCCGAACAGTTTGATGCGGTATTCTACCCTTTTTTACATCCCGAAATTGATAGTACCAATCTGATAGATTTATATGAGGAAAGTAAGTTTGCTGATCAAACCATCGACGCATTTACTTTTACGTACACAGCCAAAAATGAATCTGATACCAGCCTCGAACTTAAAAGATGGGATGTTTACATCAACACCAAAACCAATAACGTACAACGTATATTTATTGTAAAAAAATCGGGTACAAAAGAGATGCAGCTTACCTGGCAACATGATGAGTGGTGCAGTATCCGAACCATTGGAAAAGATGCCAACGGTTTAGCAGTATTAGAAAAAGAAGAATTAATTAAGTGGAAATAAGATTAACTACATGACAGCGCAAGAATTTTCAAGTATAGCTTCCAATATTCCAACTTCGCCGGGCATATATAAATATTATGATTCGGAAGATAGGCTGATTTATGTGGGTAAAGCAAAACATTTGCGAAAGAGGGTCAGCAGTTATTTCAGTAAATCTTTGCAGAGTTACAAAACGATGGAGTTGGTAAACCGGATTCGAAAAATTGAGTTTACTATTGTAAACAGTGAGCAAGATGCGTTTTTATTAGAAAATTCGTTGATCAAAGAATACCAACCTATTTTCAATATTAATTTAAAAGATGACAAAACCTATCCTTACATTGTTGTAAAAAATGAAGATTTCTCTCGGGTGTTCTTTACGCGAAAAAAGATCAAAGATGGATCACAATATTTTGGGCCATATACTTCCGTAGGTAAAGTTCGTGATTTGCTGGAGGTTATAAAGCAAAATATACCGCTTAGAACTTGTAAGTTGGCTCTTACGCCTAGTAACATTGAGAAAAAGAAATTCAAGGTTTGTCTCGAATACCATTTGGGTAATTGTAAAGGACCATGTGAAGGACTGCAGTCGCTAGAAGATTATGATGATGGTATTTTTCAACTCAAACATATACTAAAAGGTAATATCAGTGCGGTGTTGCAATACTTTAAAGAGCAGATAAAGTGGTATGCTCAACAGATGGAGTTTGAAAAAGCGGCTATCTATCAGTCAAAAATTGAACACTTACAACAATATCAATCTAAATCAACCGTGGTGAACACTAGTACGGGTACCATTGATGTGTTCAGCATCATTGAAGAAGGCAACCAGGCTTTTGTAAACTACCTCGCAGTAAGTAATGGAAGTATCATTCAAACCAAAACCATCACGTTGGTAAAGAAGCTAGAAGAGACTGCCAAAGAAGTGTTGTTATTTGCGATGGCAAGCCTTCGACAAACTTTTAAAAGTGATGCAGCAGAGATCATTGTTCCTTTTATGATCAACTATCCCGAAGCAGGAATCAGCATTACCGTTCCCAAAGCGGGCGATAAGAAAAAGTTATTAGACCTCTCTCAAAAAAATGCTGACCACTTTTTAAAAGATTTACAAGAAAAAAAGATACTACGACTAGAAGATAAAACGGTTGATGAAAAGATGCGGGTATTAGAACAATTGCAAATAGATTTACAATTACTGGAAGTTCCAATACACATAGAATGTTTTGATAATTCTAATTTTCATGGCAGCTATCCGGTAGCTGCGATGGTATGTTTTAAAAATGGTGAACCAAGTAAAAAGGATTACCGACACTACAATATTAAAACGGTGAAAGGCATCAACGATTTTGCCAGCATGAGCGAAGTAGTTTTAAGGCGATACCAGCGACTATTAAATGAAAATACTTCACTACCACAGCTGGTAATCATTGATGGCGGTAAAGGGCAACTGGGGGCTGCATTAGAAAGCATTAAAGCTTTGGGGTTAAACGGAAAGATGACTTTAGTAGGTTTGGCGAAAAACAAGGAAGAATTATTTTTTTCGGGAGATACCCATTCACTTCTATTGCCATGGGAAAGCGAGTCGTTGAAACTCATTCGTCGGATAAGGGATGAAGTGCATCGTTTTGGCATTACATTTCACAGAAACAAGCGTAGTAAAGGAGCTTTCAGCAACGAGTTAGAAGGTATTAAGGGGATTGGCAAACAAACGGCTGATACTTTATTAAAAAACTTTCGTTCTGTGATAAAGATCAAAGAAAAATCGCTGGATGATCTGTCGGCAGTAATTGGGGAACAAAAGGCCAAAATAGTTATGAAGGGTCTTGGCAAGGATGTATAAAAAAAGGGCCGGTATAAAAATACAGCCCTGCTTTAAAATCCAATATCCTATGAAAAACCATTATAAAAGTAAACATTACAATTGACGTATACAATACCCTTTAAAGGGTATAATAGATTACATTTTTGTAAAAATGAAGAAAGTTGAATTTATTTATAATATCACTTTAATGACGATTTATAAATTATCTTCTTTTATTTAAATACTGAAATACTTCGCTAAGAATGAGCACTTACCAAATCCTTACGCATAAAATGTTCTATTAAATTTTCAGCCATCAGACATTGCCATATAATAAAATTTCGTTTGAAATACCATAAAAATACATCGATGTAGCTATACAAAAAAAGCCCTCCGAAAATGGAGGGCTTTTATATAAATAAATTTTGGTTTTAATATGACCATAAATTTTGCTCGTAAGTAAATATCTTTTCTTTGATTGATTCACCTTCGAGTAGTTGCAGGATTTTGTTATCTGTAAGCCCTTTGTAGTTTTTAATAAACTGGTCGTAAGGGTTGTCGATGGTACTTTTAATGATTCTACCATAGAACATCCTGCTTTCAAAAAGTTCTTCCCAGCTCATTCGTGCACCAAGGTTTTTACCGTTATACACTTCGTATTTTGCGAAAATACCGCGCATATCTGGATAGTATACCCAAAAAAGTTCTGTTTCTCCTAGTACAACACCTTGGGAAGTAATCACATTTTTAACGGGAGCTATACCTAAAATCCTCCAAAACAATCGAGAGCTCTCCTTGTCAAAAATCACTTCTTCCTTAATTCTGAATTTGTAAAAGGAGTCGAAGTTGATATCGTTAACCATTTTTTTGTATCCTGTAATTTCTCCGTTCTCATTGTACAAAGGCACATCAACTGGTTCTCCAGCAACTGCTTTAGCGATATCAGATTTTGTCATAGGTGTAGTGAATCGATCGTCAGAGTTACTAAACACTGTTACCAAACTATCTTGAATAGCCTGAAGTAAGATGCTAATAAAACGTTGATTACCATTATTCTCGTCAGCAGAATACCTGAAAGGAAGATTGATTTTTTCTCTGGTATCAATTTCTCTCCAGATCTTGTGACGGTACACTGCATCATCTGCTCTCAAATGCTCGTAGGCAAGTGGGGTTCTGTCGCTTATCTCATCATCAATCACAGCAGCATCTCTCCTAAGAGATTTTGCAATGCGTTTGATCGGCAAACTATCTACTGCGGGAGCAGGAGCTATAGCTACTACGGCAGCTACTGTATCAACAGTAGGTTGAGCTGGAACTACTTTTGCGTTGGTAGAAGTTTTAGTTGTTCTTTTGGCAGAAGTTCGCTTTTTAGCAGGCGTTTTTTTTGCTTGCGCTGATGCTAATTCGGAGAATCCTCCTACAAGAACCAGCAATAACAATAATTTGATAACAGATTTTTTCATAGCTGAGATTTTTAATATAATGCGATAGATTTACCGTCAATAGATCTTGTTCCGTCAGGTCCAGACACTTTAATATTATCGAATGAAATCACAGAACCAGGACCGCATTTTGCCATGTCTGCGGTTAACCCAGACAAGCTATTGCTTGTAATATTTCTTGTGATAACACTTGGAAAGTTAGCCCCAGAAAAGTAAACGGTAGCGCTAACAATGTTAAACTTCAGATCAAAATCGAAATTCTCCAATTCAGCACGACAAAAACTTTGTTGTTTGAATACAACGGATTGCATTCTGATTTTACCATCTCCAACTTTGAATATTGGATCTGGAATTTTTTTAACACGGAATGCAAAAGTACTTGGTCTGCCCTCAACACTTACTGTGATGGAGGCATTGCCCAATACTGATACTTTAACTAACCTTTTAGAGCCAGATCCAGAAATGGAACCACCAGTCATGCTAACATTGGTTCTGTCCCAACCTGTTGGCGAGCCTATGGTAACCGGATTGTCAACTCCAATATAGAACACATTCATTTTATCAAGCATCACTGCAGCTCCACCTGGTGTACCAACAGTGTACTCAATATTATATGATTTTGTTTCTTTTGTACCGTCGGGCTTTGTATAAGTTACATTAACTGGAACAGATTTTGCTCCTCCACCGTCTGCAGTAAATTCTCTGGTAGCTTTTCCATCTGCATCAACCGGTACTCCCGAACCTCCAATGGAAATAACAGGTTGCGCTGCAGTACTAAAAGCTCCTACGCCAGCAGTAATTGTTACTTTTTCGCCTGGCATTACATAATTGGAACTTTGACCAACAATTGCCGCAAATTTGTCGTAGATCACCTTTACTTCGCCAATTTTGTTGTGAGCAAAAGTTATTACTTGATTTTCAGCATTCTTTACATTGTTTTGTAATTTACTCAACAAAGTAATGGCTGCCACAGTAGGCATCATTCTAAATGAATTAGTAGTATTGTCTTTCCCATCTGCAGAAACTGACACCGGAAAAACAGCTTCGAATTGCTTCTTAATTTCAGGGTCGATATTCAACATCGATGTACGATAAGCCCTTAATTTGTCGTCTAATTCTTTTCCTTTTTTCTCGGTATCCATTAAGCGAGAAGAAGCGTTCAGGTCATCTAATTTGTATTCTTCTTTTTCTATACCGGTTTCGCTATCTTTTACCATTCTTAATCCTGAAGCAGCTTTAAGATCCTTCTTTAGATTTTCGATGTAAGAGAGCATTGTTACCGAAAAAGATTTTGCTTGGTCTGCCTTTGCACCCCATAGCTCTGCATTTGCCTTGGTGGTTGCATCTGCTTTTTTAGCTGCAAATGATTTGAAAAGTGTAACGTTTGCTGTTTCAATATTTTCGTTCGACTTCATTAAACTGGAGTCAACCGTTTTAAAGGCTTCGATTACCTCAGCAGAAACATTTAATGCAAGTAGTGCGGTTAGCACCAAATACATCAAATTGATCATCTTCTGCCGGGGCTCTTTGGGCATTGCCATAATTCGATAGTATTAATGGTTTTTATAATGTTGTTTGGAACAGACTTTTATAATAAGTGGATAGTTCTACTTAAAATTAAGACTTGCTTTGCATAGCACTTAGCATATTGCCATATACAGCGTTCAGTTTGCTCAAATTGTTAGCCAAAGTGCCGATTTGTTCTTTGGCTTTATTGGCATCCTCTACACTGTTCATCATCGCCTGGCTGGCTTCAGCCAACTTGCCATAAAAACCATTTAATGCTTTCAGATGGTTGTTGCTTTCATTCAATTCTAATTCATAAATGGTATTCAACGAACCTAGATTTTTAGTAAGTACTTGTACTTGCTCATGGAACCCTTTTGCACTTTCAGATACGTTATTGAAAGATGACATGGTAGAAGCACTATTGTTGAAAGCAGTACTCAAAGTTGTGATCGCAATGGTAGCTTCTTTGGTTTTAGCGCCAAATTCGCTGGTTGAATTCACTACTTCACCTACTTCCCTAATGCCAGTTACAGTTTCACCTAGCTTCTGGAAGCCTTCTCCTAATTTCTTCAAATTTGTAGGGGTGATATCTGCTTCAGCCAGCATTTTATCCATGCTTTTGAGGGCAGGATTTCCGGCGTCTGCAACGGCAGTAGCCATTGGTGCTTCTGGAGGAGGTGAAAATATATATAACAATGCATATCCTAAAAAGATAGCGGCCTCCGTATAAAGACCAAATTTGAGCCAAGTATCTGCACCAGGAGCATGGATGATTTTGAAAAGTGCTCCAAGCAGTACAGGTACAGCCGCAGCTGAAACTAAAATGTTGAGAATACGATCGACGGGGCGTGATTGACCAGCAGCCATAATTGAAATAATTTTTAAGTTTTTAAATGGGGATTATGTATAATTTAAAATCTACGTTTGAGTACCCATTTCACGTTAATTGTGCGAAACAGGCATCAAATATTTTAAGTAAGTTGAATTAAAAATTTCTCTCTAGGCGGTTGAAATTATTGAAATTATTGAATTATTTTTTTCGTCCAGAAGAAGCTGGTAAATCAATCACACATCTAAATCCAATATAAGATTTGGATGTATCCAGGTACTCATAATTACGGGAGCTTGTTTGAAGATAATGTCCTACATCTTTCCAGCTACCTCCACGTAAAACCTTGCGCTTCATTCTTGGAGCATCTGATTTAGATGCTGTATAGCGAATATCTGGGTTCATATCATGCTGAAAATTGTAAGCCCCTTCATAAAACAACGAAGAAGTCCACTCAGCAACATTTCCAGCCATATTGTACAAACCAAAATCGTTTGGCCAGTAAGCATCCGCTCGAACAGTATAAAAACCACCGTCTTCAGGATAATTACCTCTGCCTGGTTTGAAGTTTGCCAGCAAACATCCTTTTTTATTTCTCAAATAAGGACCTCCCCATGGATAGGGTGACTGTGAACGCCCTCCTCGGGCAGCATATTCCCACTGGGCTTCAGTTGGCAAACGAAAATCAGATTCCGATGATTTCTTTTTACTTTCCAAGAAACTGTTTAGGAAACTAGTTCTCCATTCACAAAATGCAGTGGCTTGTTTCCAATTAACACCTACTACAGGATAATTTCCAAAAGCAGGGTGACTGTAATATTTTTTAGCCATTGGCTCATTATAAGAATAAGTGAAGTCTCTAACCCAACAAAGCGTATCTGGATAAACTGCTATTGGCTCTTTGATGATGAATGCTGATCGTGGTATGGTAACATCTCTGTTGTTAGCCGCTGCACTGTAATCAAAAATTTCTGACTGATAAACAATCTTTTTAGCATCTATCTCTTTTTTATTAAAAATTCGGTTATCAACCGTTACAATCATCGCATCAATTTTTTCGATGGTGCCTTTATCCCCAAATTTGATAGTTTTAGCTTTTTTCCAATCTACCTGCTCTACGCCATCTACTCCTTGCTTTACGTAACCCATCAGCTTTGCAGCCGTAGAATCTCTAACCCAGTCGGTAAACTGACGATACTCGTTGTTGGTTACCTCGGTGGCATCCATCCAAAAACCACTAATAGAAACAGCTTTATTTCGGGCTGAGTAAGCGAAGTTCATATCCTCGTCGCTAAGTCCCATGTGAAAAACTCCAGGTGGTACATAAACCATTCCAAAGGGCTTGGTAATGTTCCATCTGGCTGCTGGGGCAACGCCGTGCAATTGCCCGTCGTTGGACATAGAGCCGGTGTTCTTTTTTCCTTTCAGCATTTTACAGCTCGTAGAAGTGCTCGCGATAGCAACAAGTGCTAGTAAATAGAATACCCGATTATTCATTTTTTTATCTTTGAGGATGGTAGCAAAAGTAATGATTATTTTGATTTAATATCACTAAGCTAAATTTCGTTTCAATTAATTTTAAAAAGATTTAACACAACTTATGATTGTAAACGCCGTGTTCGCAAAAATATTGCAAACCGATTATGTTAAAGTTTTCCTTTTTCAATTTCTTTCCACAATTGATCTACAGTGTATACAGGTGACTTACAGGTATAATTTTTACATAAATACAAGCTTACTTCACTTTCATAATTTTTTTTATATAATAATGGGTAGGCTTCCAATGCAACGCTACTTTGTAATATCCGATTGGGCATATAGTAATTTAATATTTTTTTTATTGTGGGGTTTATATTGTTTCCCGTCACCACTATTTCATTAATTCCGACTGTTTGTAGAAGATAAATACCTGCCCAAACAGCAAACGATCCCGGATGATTTGTTATAGCCGTACTCATGCCTTGCAGCATAGCTCCTCCTTTCTGCCTCCATTGCTCCTTATCAAATACAACACCCAGATACAAAAGGTTTTCTGCCATCACTCCATTGGCTGATGGTGTTGCTCCATCATACAATTCTATTTTTCGTACCACAATATCTTGTTGTGATACGTGAGAAAAAAACAGGTAAGGACTTTCTGTGTCGGCAAAATTTGTCAGTACATAATTCGTATAAAGTTGAGCATCTTTCAAGTATTGTTGGTTACTGGTAACTTCCTGCAACGCAATACCAGCACTAATTAAATAGGCATAGTCGTCTAAGAAAGCAGGATATCGCGCTTTATTGTTTTTATAAGTGTGCAGCAGTAAATACTCGTATGAAGGGTCTTTAAAATGATTCTGCACAAATTGGTACAAATCAATGGCTTCCTGCAAATACAAATCATCGCCCAATGCAGCATAAGCTTTACAAAAAGCCTTGATAAGCAAGGCATTACAGCTCAGCAATATTTTATCATCGGTTCCTGGACGAGCCCTCCCCTGCCTTGAGTGCAATAGTACACGGGCATTTTCTGTAATTTGTATTTTCAATTGTTGTTCGTCGGCACCATGTTTTGCAGCAAGTTGTTGTAAACTACATCGAACATGCAAAATATTTGTATGTTCCCAGTTGCCTGTTTCGGTGATATTGTAATATTCACAAAATAAGTTAGCATCTGCACCCAGCAATTCTTCTATTTGACAGCGCGACCAGGTGTAGTATTTTCCCTCCACTCCTTCACTATCTGCATCCAATGCCGTATAAAAACCTCCTTTTACATCTTTTAATTCGTTTACTACAAATAACAGGGTGTGCCTGATTCCATCTTTAAATATTTGATGTTGGGTAGCTTGGTAGGCTTCGGTTAAAACCATTACGAACAATGCATTGTCGTACAACATTTTTTCGAAATGGGGCGCCAGCCATTCATTGTCTGTGCTGTACCTCGATATACCTCCCCCAAGCTGGTCGTAAATACCCCCTTGTAACATTTTACGTAGCGTTAACACCGCCTGATTGCGGGCTTCGGGATTAATGTAGTAAAAATCGTTCTGAAGTAAATATTTTACCGAATAGGTTTGCAGAAATTTAGGAGCACTTCCAAAACCGCCTTCAATAGAATCGGCAGTAGCCATCATTGCCGCTAACATAGCGCTACAGGTTGTATCTTGGTAAAAATTGTCTGATACTACCCAATCTTGTTGTAAGGCACCAAGCCGATTGGCTCTTTTAACGTGTTCAATCAATTTATCTGCTTGCGCTTCAGCTTCCCCTCTTTTGTTGGTCCATACTTCATTCATAGCATACAACACATCTTGCCAAGAAACGCGGTTAAATGCTTTTTGTGGCGGAAAATAAGTACCCCCGTAAAAGGGTTTTCCATCAGGCGTTAAAAAAACATTCAATGGCCAACCGCCACTTCCTGTGAGTGCTTGTAAGGCGTCCATATACAAATGATCTAAATCTGGACGCTCTTCTCTATCAATTTTAATGTTGACAAAATGAGTATTCATGAAGGCAGCAATGGTTTCGTTCTCAAAACTTTCTCTTTCCATTACATGGCACCAATGGCAGGCAGAATAACCAATACTAACCAAAATAGGAAGGTCATTTTCTTTAGCCTTTTTTAAAGCCTCATCGCCCCAAGGGTACCAGTTTACAGGGTTATGTGCATGCTGTAATAAGTAAGGACTAGTTTCGTGGATTAATAAATTGGTAAAAGCAGTTTGCATGTATCGATTCCTTATTGCACGTAAAAAAAGCAACATTTCAGTTGCTTGCTAAATTATTTCTTTTTTGATTTTGCCAGAAATTTCTCTAAAGCACTTACCATACTGGGCGATTGAGGCAATGGGGCTTTGATCTCTAATACCAACCCCGCCTCCTCAGCAGCTTTGAAAGTGTTGGCTCCAAAGGCTCCCAGTTTAGTACCATTTTGTTTGTATTGCGGAAAATTTTCCATCAAACTTTTTACGCCACCTGGTGTAAAGAAACAGATCACATCATAGTTTTTTTCAATGATGTGCTTGATGTCGTTACTCACTACTTTATAAAGTACAGGTGTTGCATACTCGCAGTTGTGCTGTTTTAGCCAGTTGGTAATCTCACTATCAAATAGCTCAGAACAGGGGTACAAAAACTGCTCATTATCTTTGTGTTTATTGATTACATCAAATAAGTTTTTATTGGTACCATCTGCACCATAAAAAACTTTTCTTTTTCTGTAAAGAATAAATTTCTGTAGGTACAAAGCAACGGCTTCCGTAATACAGAAATATTTGGTTTCCTGCGAAACAGTTACTTTCATTTCGTCGCATGTGCGAAAGAAATGATCGATGGTGTTTCTGCTAGTAAAGATGACTGCCGAATAACTGGCAATATCTATTTTTTGTTTACGGAAATCTTTTGCGGGAACCCCTTCTATCACAACAAAAGGACAAAAGTCTACGCTGATATTGTGTTTTCGCGCCAGTTCAAAGTAAGGCGATTTGTCGCCATCTGGCTTGGGTTGAGCAATAAGTATTTTTTTAACTTTTTTGAGTGCAGTAGTGACTGCCTTTACTTCGTTTTTCGTCATACCTATTTCCAAATGAAGCACAAAGTTAAAGATTTTTAAGTATAAAAACATTTACTACTTTGTATATAAGTAGTATTGGGATCAATTCGATGGCAAAAACATACATAAAAAAATGGAACCCACTTACCTTGATCCGATGCTGCAATAATGCATAAGCCCTGAAATAACGAAAAAAGAACAATAGACCCAACACAATAAAAGAAATAATGGTAAATATAGAAACAATGGTAGGAGAAGAAAACGAAAGCACCACCAACACTGGCAGTAAAAAAATACCGATTATCTTATTCACTAGAAATACGATAAATATATATATGTTGCTTTCTTGATGGTAACCGGTAGACCAACCTACGAATTTTAATGTAAAAAATTTAATCAGGTACACGGCGGCAATGGCTAAAAGAGAGGTTCCCATCAACCCCCAATTGATGTGATTGCCTACTTTAGATGGATGTTGAACTAACAGGTAAACGTATAAACCACCTGCCAATAAAAAAACAAGGTTATAGAACAACGAAGGCAATTTAGCCTGTATCAATTGATCGGTGAGCTGACTTTGCCTTAGTGAGCTGTTGAAGAAAACTGTGAATAATGTAGAAAAATACCTTTTGTACACAGCACGAATGATGGCAAATAAAAAAAGTAATCCAATAACCACATAAAACAGGGCGTCTACACCTTTTACATTTCTCGGTTTCGTACCCACCGCCATGGGTTTCCCCTTTGTGTTGAGGTACAAATGGTCATCCAACAAAGCTTCTAAACGATTTTTTTTTGTAGCAACCAATCCCACTAAAGGGAGTCCAATGTTGTCTGTATTAGGCAACAAACTGTCGTAGAAAATTATTGCCAAACTGTCTTTGGGTAAAATAGCCATACTATCATTCACCTTTGCCAACGAATCTGCCTGAGCATACAAACCGGCACTACCCAAGTACATCAACATAAAAAGAAAAAGTTGCTTCAAGATGAAAATATTTTTGATTGCAAAAATAACTGGCAAAAATTAAAAACTTAAAAGTAGTTGATATACCCAAAATGAAGTTTAGATGCTTCTCTGATATTGAAGCTAACATCGTTTCTTTTTCCCATTGCATAGCTCACGTTCAGCAAGCCTGCCTTTGTTTCAAAAAGAATACCTAGGCCTATTCCGACAAAACGATTGTTAGTGTTAACATCCTGAAATTTATTTTGTACTAATCCAAGATCTGCAAATCCAAACAAGTAAGAATTTAACCCAACCAAGTATCGGTATTCTGCAGTAAAAACGGCAAACCTACTGGCATAAATACTTTCCTCATTAAACCCTCTCATGAGTTTATACCCTCCGATCTGAAACAATTCGTTTCTAAAAATCGTTGGGCTGTTAAAGTAACCGCCATTGAAACCCGCTTTAATAGTTGAGGCTTTAGAAATGGGGAAATAATGTGCAGCCGTTAACCTAGCCCTTAACTGGTAACTTCGAGCTGGAATAGAATCATACAAGGAGGCATAATTAAATGATGGATCTTTAATATTAACGATATCGGCATTTTGCCTAATATTCTTTATGCCTACGCTAGCGGTAAGTGCAATCTCATTTCCCCTGCGTGGATTAAGTAGATAATTGGTGCCAAAATAATCGTACTGTAAACCGGTATTTACAGAACCCACATCTACGTTTACCGGTAGCTTTTTTTCTGCTTTGATGGCATTGGTATCGATGGCTCCAGAAAGCAAGGTATTGTTTTGCCATTGCATAAATAACTTTCCTTTTTGATTGGCAGACAAATCGTATTGAATACCTGTTTGAGCATATACTTGCAAAAAGTTAGAATCTTTTTTAAACAACTCAAATGTAAAATTAACCCCAAAAGGAGAATTAAAAATATAGGGATGGGTGAAGCCTAAATTGAGCCTAGGTGATTTTACTTGCAACTGTTGCCATTTCACCAAAATTTCTTCGGCATTACCAAACATATTCTTAAGGTTTAGGTTTACATCACCGGTCACCTGAAGTTTGTCGTTGTCGGCTGATGCCGGTAAAAATCCGATAAGGAAATTAACTTGGCTGTTTTTTCTAGCATCGGCATAAATATTTAAAACGGAGCCGCTTCCTAACATAGTAAGATCTGAAGGTTGTGCTGGCGTTAAAAATGGTAATTCCAGCAAGCGTTTATCAACCTGTTCTAATTTAACTTTATTGTAAATACTACCATTCGAAATCTGAAGATATCGTTGTAAAAAAACTTTACTCAGTTTCATTGTTCCATACATACGTATGCTGTCTATGTGATATAACACGCCTTTATCAGCTTTTAATGTAGCCCACATCTTGTTCGCTTCTAAAAGGATACTATCGAGGTATATTTTAACAAATGGATAGCCATTTTTTTCATAATGATTCAACAATCGATTTTGCAGTAATTGCAGTTCTGCCATATTGAGTGGCTTATTTGAAAAAACTTTCGACTGATACCCTACTGATTCTAATACCTGCTGATCAATCGCCTTGGTATTCAACTGAACCCATTGAAAAAATTGACCAGTGTATAGTAAAAGATGAGTACGCTCATTTTGTTGCCAACTGCTGTCGATGGAAACCACGGGGTACCCTTTGGATGCAAGCAGAGAAGGTATGGCTGCTATATAATTAATCAGTTCTGGCTGACTGCTAAACCCTGTTTTCAAGCCATAAGCTGATGGCGCAAACAAACTATCTTTGTGCACGTGATGGTAAACGATCTGGAAAGGGGGGAATGCTTCAGCTGATTTTTGGGAAAAAGAAGTTGGGGGAGAAACCAATACAGCAAGCAAAATGGCTATCAAGTGTTGCAGTAATGATGTACTCTGTGAATTCATTTAATAAAAAGAGATTTCTAAAACGTAAATTTACAATTTTTGGCGGGCATTTATATTCATATTCCTTTTTGCAAACAGGCTTGTAGCTATTGCAATTTTCATTTTTCTACCTCGCTAGCACAAAAAGGTGCCTTAGTGAGTGCTCTTCAAAAAGAGATCGTGCAGACTGCCAATGCTGCTTCCGTAAACAAAAAAATTGACACTATTTATTTTGGTGGAGGCACACCCAGTTTGCTTTCTATAAATGAGCTGAATAGTATTTTAGTAACCATTCAAGAAAATTTCGAATTAAACACAACTGCTGAAATTACATTGGAGGCCAATCCGGATGATGTAAATGCTACTGTAATTGCTAATTGGTTGCAAATAGGCATCATCCGATTGAGTTTGGGCATACAGTCGTTTAATGATACGGAATTACAATGGATGAAAAGGGCGCACAACGCTAGCCATGCCATTAATAGTATTGATATAATTCTAGAAGGAGGTTTCGTCAATTTTTCTGTTGACCTTATTTATGGTTCGCCACTACTTTCAAATGATGAACTGATAAAAAATATTCAGTATATTTTACAAAAAAACATTTCGCACATTGCTTGTTATGCACTTACGGTTGAAGAGAAAACCCTTTTGCATCATCAGATAGAAAAAAAGAAAAGTTTACCAGTGAATGAAACCCACCAATCAGCGCAGTTTCATCTACTAGTTTCTGTTTTAGAAGCAGCTGGTTATGAACAATACGAGATCAGTAATTTTGCAAAACCAGGTTATAGAAGTCAACACAACAGCAGTTATTGGAAGGGCACACCGTATTGGGGATTTGGTCCTTCTGCTCATTCCTTTGATGGCATTAGAACTAGGCGATGGAACGTGGCAAACAATGCATTGTATATTCAATCATTGAATAAGGGCATCATACCGTATGAAGAGGAAATTCTTACCAATACGCAGCAACTTAATGAAACCATAATGATTTCTTTGCGAACAATAGAAGGTGTTCACCTGAAAAAAATTGAAGAAAATTTTAGTATAGTACAGCTTCGTCAGCTATTGTTACAAGCTAAGCCACACCTTGAAAAAGAACAATTGGCTATTAAAGGAGATTATCTGTTGTTAACCAAGGCAGGAAAGTTTTTTGCCGATGGAATTGCATCAGATTTATTTGCAGATTAAACCAAGGCTTCTTCTATATGTTTAAACCCTTTAGCCGCCTGCATTCCATTCCACAAAATATCATACACAGTAGTTGCAATGGGCATATCCGCCATAATAGATTGATTGATGTGATTCATACTTTTACTAGCATAATAACCTTCGGCTACCATGCTCATTTCTAATTGTGCCTCTTTTACAGCATACCCTTTGCCAATCATGTTGCCAAAAGTGCGGTTGCGACTATGCAAGGAATAGCAGGTCACCAACAGATCTCCCAAATAAACAGAAGCAGCATAGTTGTTGTGTTGATCAGCTTTCACGTTTTTTTTATGTTCGATGTAACCAACTTCAGCATTAATGATACCAGCTTTGCGAAGAAAGCCTGCCATTTCATCAGCACTATTAGCAATGAGCACACTTAAAAAATTATCTCCATAATCTAATCCATGCGCAATTCCGGCTCCCACTGCATAAATATTTTTTAAAACAGCGGCGTATTGTACTCCATAAATATCTTTATTAACGATGGTATTGATATAGGATGTTTTAAAATATCCTGCAATGATTTCAGTGGTGATGATATCTTGTCCAGCGAATGTGAGGTACGACAATTTTTCTTGTGCTACTTCTTCAGCATGACAGGGACCCAACACAGCAAAATAATCTTCTAATTCAACATCAAAATGCAGTTTCAGATAGTCGTTGAGTAAAAGGTTTTCCTGTGGTAAAATACCTTTGATGGCGGATACAATTTTTTTTCCTTTAAAAATATTTTTAGGTAAGATACTCAAAGCTTCTATTGTATAAGCAGACGGTATAGCTATTACGATGGTGTCTGATTGAAGTATTACTTCTTCGATGTTGGTGGTAAGATTTAGCTGATGTATATTAAAACTTATAGATGTTAAGTATTGTGGATTGTGCAACCGTTGTTTAAATTGCACAATGTCCGCTTCACTTCTGCTCCACCAAGAAATGGTTTGTTTGTTATCTGTTAAAATTTTTGCCAAAGCTGTTCCCCAGCTTCCACTACCGATTATTCCGAATGTCATGATTTGGAGGGTTTATATGGTTCAACAAAATCAACTGAGGGTGGTTGTTTTCTAGCAGAAAAGATCAGATCAGAGTCCTAATTTTTCTACTGCCAGTTGTGCCGCTATCTGACTGGCATCTTTTTTATTGTATCCTTTTGCTTGTGAAATAAGTTCTCCATCTACCGTAGCGCCAATGGTAAAAAGTCGGCGACCGTTTTCCATCTTTTCATCGAGGGTTTCGAAATCGAGTGTTTTACCATTTTTATTGGCCCAGCCATAAAGTTTATTTTTGATATTAATTTCGATTCCTTCCAGATCGTCGGTAAACAAGTGTGGAAGAATGATGTATTTTTCTACCCAGCTTTGTGTTTTTTTATACCCTTTGTCTAAATATACAGCACCAATTAAAGCTTCTAATGTATTCCCAAAAATCTGTGATATCTTCAGGGCATTATCAAATTTATTGTAAAAAGTAATTTTTTTCAATCCCATCTTCAAAGCTATTTCATTGAGTTTTTGCCGATTCACCATTTTGCTCCTCATCTCAGTTAGAAAACCTTCTCCTCTATATGGGTATTTTCGAAAAAGGTAATGCGCAATAATAGAGCTCAAAACAGCATCCCCCAAAAATTCGAGGCGTTCATTGTTTTCATCAGCCCCTTCGCGAACGCTTCTGTGGCTAAGCGCAGTTTTGTACAACCCAACATCTCCGGGCGTAAAGCCCATTACATTGTTTAACTGCTTTTTAAATGCTTTTTGATGTGGCTCTTTGCCAAAAAATGTTTTTAAGAATTCCAAAATGTAAGTGAAAATATTTATCCGAAATTAGTGTTTTTGTTTCATTCGAAAGGATAAGAAAATATTACACTAATATGAGCAATGTTGAACAAAAAAAAGAGGGAGAGCAGCAAACAGTTGCTGAATCAGTGTACATTTCAGATCAATAAAGAAAAGCAGAATTATGTCTGGTATTTTTTTATAATCACGGAAGCATTGTGACCACCAAAACCAAAGGTATTACTTAGTGCTGCATTCACTGTTTTGTGTTGTGCTTTGTTAAAAGTAAAATTCAATTTGGAATCCAGATCCGGATCGTCGGTAAAATGGTTAATGGTAGGAGGTACAATATTTTTTGTAACAGCCAAGATACAGGCCAATGCTTCCAATACACCTGCAGCGCCCAGGCAATGCCCAGTCATGCTCTTGGTAGAGCTAATGTTGAGGTTGTAAGCATGATCACCAAATACATTTACAATGGCTTTTGTTTCTGCTATGTCGCCCAGTGGAGTAGAAGTTCCATGAACGTTGATGTAATCAATATCTTCTGGTTTCATTCCAGCGTCGGCCAAAGCAACCGTCATCACATTTTTTGCACCCAAGCCTTCAGGATGAGGGGCAGTGATATGATGGGCGTCGGCTGTGGCGCCGCCGCCGGCGATTTCGCAATAGATTTTAGCCCCTCTTGCCAGCGCATGTTCTAAACTTTCGAGAATCAAAACGCCTGCACCTTCGCCCATAACAAAACCATCTCTGTCTTTGTCGAACGGTCTGCTTGCAGTAGAGGGATCATTGTTTCGTTCGCTCAATGCCTTCATGGCATTAAACCCACCCACACCTGCAGCGCTAATTACGGCTTCACTACCACCAGTGATGATGATATCTGCTTTGTTTAACCGAATGTTGTCAAATGCAACGATGATGGCATTGGTACTGCTGGCGCAAGCACTAACAACGGCAAAGTTTGGACCACGAAATCCATGTCTCATAGAAATTTGACCAGCCGCGATATCCAAAATCATTTTAGGAATAAAAAAGGGGTTAAATCTAGGCGTTCCGTCTCCAGCAGCAAAGTTCATCACTTCCTCTTGAAACGTAATTAATCCACCAATACCACTGGCGAAAATAACACCTACCCTATCTGGGTTTACATTCTCTTTGCTAATACCTGCATCTTTAACGGCTTCATCGCTGGCGATGAGTGCGAATTGACAGTAGCGGTCCATTTTTCTAGCCTCTTTTCTGTCGAGATATTCAGTAGCATCGAAGTTTTTAACTTCACAGGCAAACTGTGTTTTGAATTTAGAAACGTCGAATTGACGGATAGTATCGCAACCGCTTACACCATTTTCTAGGCCCTGCCAATATTCATCAACATTTTTGCCCAAGGGTGTAAGTGCGCCCAATCCGGTAACTACTACTCGTTTTAAAGCCATACAATTTGCCTGTGATAGTTAAATGTTTTTACCGACAGAGTGCCGGCAAAACGGATAATTATTTTACTTAGCGTTTTCTTCCAAGTAAGATACGGCCTGACCCACTGTGGTAATGGTTTCAGCTTGTTCATCAGGAATAGAAATATTAAATTCTTTTTCAAATTCCATAATTAATTCAACGGTGTCCAAGCTATCGGCACCTAAATCATTAGTAAAAGAAGCTTCAGTGGTAACCTCTGCTTCATCCACTCCTAATTTGTCAACAATGATTTTTTTAACTCTTGTTGCAACGTCTGACATGATAGTAAAATTTAGTTTATACAGCTGCAAAAATATACTTTTTGAGTTAAATACAAAGAAATACTACAGTTCCCTGTAAATTCATTTTTTCAGTTGATATACAATTGAATGCAAAAGCAATTTATTTTATATTAATTATTGTATAAATATGTATTACAATCAAAATATTGAACCGAAGTTCATATCAGCTTAATTAATAAAACTAAATTTTGTATATTGTAAGTCATCCGAACCATTTCCTTACTTAAAAACCCAATTTCTAATATGGGATTAAAGCAAATAGATTATGGATCGAGCGATTATCAAAAGGTAATTCGGTTGCGTTTCAGCATACTGAGAGCACCTTTGGGGCTCAATTTTAGCCAAGAAGATTTAGACAAAGAAAAAGAACACATTCATATTGCTTCCTTTGAAGACGACGAATTGCTAGGCTGCTGCATGCTGACTCCCATCGACCATCATACTTTACAGCTGAGGCAGATGGCAGTTAAAGATAATTTACAACGCAAGGGAATTGGTGCCAGTATCATGTCGTTTGCTGAAAATATTTCTAGAGATAAAGGCTACCGACGTATCATTATGCATGCACGAGATTCTGCCATAGGATTTTATGAGAAGTTCGGCTACAAAGTAAAGGGAGAAGAATTTATAGAAGTTAACCTACCCCACCATATGATGGAAAAAAAGATTTAATTATTTGGGGATTTTCGCATTTAAAATTTTGCGGGCCTCATGAACATCATCCCCTTCAAAGGCTTCTTTGGGTACTATAAAAAAAGATCGGCTGTTGAAATATAAATGAAAGAAATGAGGTGTTTCCATCCAGGAACTAAAACTGCTCCATTCCCAACCACGGCTTCCTCTGTCATTTTCTATAGTGAAGTCTCCAGCAGATAATACTGCCCTGAAACTGTCTTTAAACGTAGAAGCCCTTTTGTAAATACTTAATGGGAGCAAATACCAAAATAATAACATCAATATAAACCAGAGTGCAGAGCTGGATAGAAAAGCAAGTGGACTAATTTTATTAAAATAAAACAGCGCCGCAGAAAATATGGCAAATACATTCACCAATATCATCAATAGTTTTATTTCTCTCCTACTGATAAAATGATAACGCAATGCCTGAATTACTTTCCCTTTATTGTATGTAAAATATGATGATACCATCTGGCAAATATAATATATCATTTTTCGGAGGTTAACGAACTATATTTTTGAGCTCATTTTCCGAAACTGACCATTCGCCCAATTTTTCCCCTTTAATTCCTAAAAACTGTACTGTGAGAACACGGTCATTGCGTTTACCCTTTACCGTTATTTTTCCAAAATTTTGCGCTTCAATCAAAGTATTGGGTATTCTATAGTTACTGTTCATTTCTTCGCCTCTCACTTTGCTCACGCCCGCTGTGTAAGGAGAAATGGTAACATCGTATAAGGGAAACAGGCCTGGCCTGGTAATTTTAATCACTTCGCTATGATGGCGATCACCACTAAAAAAAATAACTCCGGTAATTTGGTGTAAGGCTAAAAAATTTATCAGTTCATTGTATTCGTATGAATATTTTATAAAACACTCGTACCCGTTGAGTGGATTCAACGCCTGGCTTCCAGTTACAATAATTTTAAAGGTGCCTTTACTACCCAATAAAGCATTTTTTAACCATTCCATCTGTTCTGAACCAAAATAGGTTTTTGCTACATTCGGTTTCCCATCAATACTATCTTCAACTGCTGGTTCGCTCCTGAAAAAACGATCGTCTGTCATAAAAAAATCTACATCACTAAAAGAAAACTGAGTGTAAATCCCCTTGCCCTCTTCTCCATAGCTTGGATTAAGCGTATAGTTTTTGAAAATATTCCTACTTTCTTCTTTAAAAATATAACTCTTGCCAGCATCGTTAGGTCCATAATCATGATCATCCCAAATAGCATACTGGGGCATAGAAGCCATAAAGTCTTGCAACACTTTAAAACTTCGGTCTCTGGAAACTCTGTAGTTCAAGCCCCAAGAAGAATAAAAATCTACTTCACGGGTGTACCAATTATCGCCCATCCAAATATGAAAATTGGCGGGCGTTTTCGCCATGGTTTCAAAAATGGAAGAGTCGCCACCATAAGGTTTTCCGGGTCTGTCGAAAACGGGTTCATTAAAGTAAGCACAACTACCTGCTAAGAAACTAAAATCTGGTGCAGGCTTACGAAATTGCCACAAGTCTTTGGTTGTAAATTTTGTGGTGAACGCTGTAGTTACTATTTTTCCATCAATCAACAATTGGTATTGGTACGTAGTATTAAAATCTAAACCATTGAGTGAAAACTTTACTGGGTTGAATTCGTTGCCCAAGGTTTGTTTGTAGGTAATTGTTTTAGCTGCTGCAAGATTGGTTACTGGGGCATATTTAACGGATACTGATTTTACATGAGCAGATACTTCTGCCCAGATCATGGCAGTTCGCAATTCTACATTTCCTGCCCATGGCCCACTTACGAGCTGCGAATGCTGCGCTTCAGCATTCGTCAAAAATAAAAGTCCCATTAAGAAGAAGATAAACAGCTTTCTCATCTTTTTTTACAAAAATACTTTTTTCTATTGGGTTGAAGATTAAGCAATACAGATAACTATATTAATTTGTTGTTATCCAAATGCCTATTGGCATCTCTGATTGTTTTTTTTTCGAAATTTTTATGGAATGCTTCCGTTAGATCTACACCTGTTTGATTGGCCAAACAAATCAACACCCACAATATGTCTGCCATTTCATCAGACAACGCTGTGCCTTCATCTGATTTTTTAAAAGATTGTTCTCCATATTTTCTTACCATTAATCGCGACAACTCACCAACTTCTTCCATCAAAATACCGAGGTTGGTGAGTTCATTAAAATATCGAACTCCCAAAGTTTGTATCCATTGATGTACTTGTTGTTGGGCTTGTTGTAATGTAATTGATGCTGGGGTAGCCATTGATTGAATATTTGTGAGTTATTAAATAATTGGAATACAACATTTATTCTTTGTTTTTAGTATCAATGATGATGGTAATTGGTCCATCATTTATTAGCGCCACTTTCATATCTGCTCCAAAATCACCTGTGACAATATTTTTACCAAGTGCTTGTTGCAGCTGTTGAATGAGTAACTCGTATAATGGAATAGCAATAGTTGGTTTACTAGCCTTGCTGTAGCCTGGACGATTCCCTTTTTTGGTAGCAGCATGCAGTGTAAACTGGCTTACTAAGAGCAGATCTCCACCCGATTCTTTAAGCGATATATTAGGCACATGCTGCTTATCATCAAAAATTCGGAGTTGTACAATTTTATTACTAAGCCAATCTACATCCGATGCTTCATCTGCATCTTCAATACCCACCAGTACTAATAAACCTTGTTCGATAGATGCCCTACATTTCCCGTTAATGCTAACCGATGCTTCATTTACCCTTTGTATTACTACACGCATACATTCTAAATTTGTTGATAAAGATACGCTGCCATTACATTAGAGCATTCATTCGTTTTTTAAAGTAGAAAAACCACTTTTATAAAAAAATTACACCGAGCCATTAATACAATTTTTTAGTAGTTTAAAAAATTTATTGCTTCTACAAAGGTTTTAAAACCGTGCAAAATTCTACTACCACTCACTTACGCAAATATTAATACTTGTTGTCCACAGTAGGTGGATATTTTGGAATAGATTAGACCAAATACAAAAGATAAATTCGTTCTCCCACCCTTTCCAAACCAGCAACCAATTAACTGTATTCATTTTAAAATCGATTTTTGTATGCCAATAAAAAAGTCAGCTTCTAAAGCGCTCAGTTTTTCCCGACAGTTTACCAAAGAGGGTATTCCTGCTTTTGACATGTTTGAATATGATTATCGAACATCTGTGATAAAAAATCCTAGTGGAGAAGTAGTATTTCAAATGGACAATGTAGAAGTACCTCAACAATGGAGTCAGATCGCAACAGATATTTTAGCGCAGAAATATTTTAGAAAAGCAGGTGTACCCCAACCAGATGGTAGTACGGGTAGAGAAAAGAGCAGCAAAGAAGTAGCACATCGTATGGCGCATTGCTGGAGGGTTTGGGGCGAAAGATATGGTTACTTCCAAAGTGAAAAAGACGCACAAATTTTTTATGATGAATTGGTATTTTCTATTTTAAACCAGGCCTGTGTTCCCAACAGTCCACAATGGTTTAATACTGGTTTACACGAAGTATATGGCATTACCGGAAAACCACAAGGCCATTATTATGTAGATCAAAATGATGGCATGCTCAAAAAGTCTACCAGTGCTTACGAGCGTCCTCAACCGCATGCCTGTTTTATATTAAGTGTAGATGATGATCTGGTGAACGAAGGTGGCATCATGGATCTTTGGGTAAGAGAAGCAAGAATATTTAAATATGGAAGCGGAGTGGGAACCAACTACAGCAACATACGTGGAGAAACCGAAAAATTAAGTGGCGGTGGAACCAGCAGTGGTTTGATGAGTTTTTTAAAAATTGGTGACCGAGCAGCCGGAGCTATTAAAAGTGGTGGTACCACCAGAAGAGCAGCTAAGATGGTTTGCTTAGATGTAGATCATCCCGAAATTATTGAATTTGTAAACTGGAAAGTAAATGAAGAAAAAAAAGTGGCGGCGCTAATTGCAGCAGGCTATCCAAGCGATTATGAAGGAGAAGCTTACCGCACCGTGAGTGGACAAAATAGCAACAACTCTGTTCGTATTCCCAATAGTTTTTTTAAAGCCTTAGATGCTGATGATAACTGGGAATTAAAAGCAAGAAGTACCGGACAAACCATCAAAACTGTAAAAGCAAAAGAATTGTGGAGCCAGATCAATTATGCAGCATGGCGTTGTGCAGATCCCGGTATACAATATGATACCACCATCAACGAATGGCATACTTGCCCAGAAGGCGGCCGAATAAAAGCTAGTAACCCTTGCAGTGAATATATGTTTTTAGATAACACTGCATGTAATTTGGCCAGCGTTAACCTGCGTAAGTTTTTTAATGAAAGCAACAATACTTTTGATGTAGCTGGCTTTGAACATACCTGCAGATTGTGGACCGTAGTTTTAGAAATTTCTGTGTTGATGGCACAATTCCCTTCAAAAGAAGTAGCGCAACTTTCTTATGATTATCGAACACTTGGTTTAGGTTATGCCAACCTTGGCAGTATGCTCATGGTGAGCGGCATTGCATATAACAGTGAAGAAGCTAGAGGCATAGCTGGCGCTATCACCGCTATCATGACTGGTGTTGCTTATACAACCTCTGCAGAGATGGCTTCTTTTCTGGGGGCTTTTGATAAATATAAACTGAACAAGTTGCATATGTTAAAGGTAATGCGCAATCACCGTGCAGCTGCTTATGACGCCTCAGATGCCTATGAAGGATTGGAAATAAAACCACATGGCATCCATGCAAGATATTGTCCTGATTACTTATTAAAAGCTGCTACGAAAGCATGGGACAATGCGGTGCAGCAAGGAGAAAAATTTGGTTACAGAAATGCACAAACCACCGTTATTGCACCTACTGGAACCATTGGCTTGGTGATGGATTGTGACACCACTGGCGTAGAACCAGATTTTGCATTGGTAAAATTTAAAAAGTTAAGTGGTGGGGGTTATTTTAAAATCATCAACCAAAGCGTACCTCAGGCATTGCGGAATTTGAAATACAGCGAACATCAAATAAATGCTATTGTAAGTTATGCGAAGGGACATGCAAGTTTAAAAAGTGCTCCTTTTATCAACGAAATAACCTTAAGTGAAAAAGGATTGTTGTCAAATGAAATAGAAAAATTAAATGCCGCCATGGCCAGTGCTTTTGAAATTGGTTTTGTATTTAACGTGTATAACTTGGGGGAGGCATGTTTGCAACGGCTTGGTTTTACACCCGACCAATACCACAATTTTGAATGGAGTTTATTAGAAGCGTTAGGCTTTTCAGATGAACAAATAGAAACAGCTAATACTTTCATCTGTGGCACTATGACGGTAGAAGGCGCCCCCTTTCTAAGAGACGAACATTTATCTGTATTTGATTGCGCCAACAAATGTGGTCAAATTGGACAAAGGTATATTCATGCCCACGGGCATATCAATATGATGGCAGCTGCACAACCTTTTTTAAGTGGGGCCATCAGTAAAACTATCAACCTGCCAAATGAAGCCTCAATTGAAGAAATTGCAGACGCTTATAGAATGAGTTGGGAGTTGGGTTTAAAAGCCTGTGCACTCTATCGCGACGGTAGCAAACTCAGTCAGCCACTTAGTAACAAATCTGATAAAAAGAAAAAAGTAGATGCAACAGAAAGCAGTGCAGTTGCAGAAGTGAGCAGCGGCATTGTAGATATGGCCAACCTAACAATTGAAGATTTGCTAGAAGAGATGAATAAGCGTGTACAAAGCAGTGCAGATACTTCCTTAAAACGCCAACTTGCAATGATTGTAGAAAGAAGAGCATTGCCAGCCAAACGCAGGGGTTTTACACAGAAAGCAAAAATTAATGGACAAACGTTGTTTCTTCGTACTGGCGAATACAATGATGGCACTTTAGGAGAAATCTTTATTGATATGGCCAAAGAAGGCGCTACCATGCGGAGTATGCTCAACTGTTTCGCGATTGCCATTTCTATCGGATTGCAATATGGTGTTCCACTAGAGGAGTATGTAGAAAAATTTGTGTTCACTCGATTTGAACCAGCCGGAATGGTAGAACATCCAAACATCAAAACCACCACTTCTATCATCGACTTTATGTTCCGTTCGTTAGCTTATGAATATTTGGGCAGAACAGATTTAGTACATGTTTTAGACAAACCAGAAGTGGGTAACCTGGGCACCAATGAATGGGATATAGAAACGCCAACCATTGGTGATCGTAAACATGAGCTTAGTGATTTAAGAGTGATGGGTGGCACACAAAAGTCGGCAGCTGAAAAGGAAGCCAGTGCACGGTCAAGAAGTAGTTTTGATGCGGTGAATGCAGCTGCCAAAAATATGCAAAGTGATGCACCTGCCTGCAATACCTGTGGGCATATCACTGTACGAAGTGGAACCTGTTATAAGTGTTTGAATTGTGGTAATAGTTTGGGATGTAGTTGATTTATTATTTTAAATATTGTTTATATCAGAAAAGAGCCAATGAAATTTCAAAGGCTCTTTTCTGATAAAGTAATCTGATGTACAAATACTTTTTGTTTGTTTGAAATGCATTCCTTTTTCAATTGAACAACATATCAAATGAAGCTTAATTATTGAAAGAAAATAGAGAAATTACAGAAATAATTGCATAAGCAGCAGTAAACTTATTGGCAGAAGAAACTTTATTGAATTAAAATTTATTTAGTGTTATTGTAGTTTACACAGCTTCTAACAACAACTGCCCCATTTCACAGGAAGGAAAACCTCTTTTTAATATCGCTTTACAAAACGTATTTCATCTAATTGTTACAGAGTAGAAAATGAAATTATTGCAAGGCGTTTAACTCCATACTAAAAGAACTAAAAGCCAGCATTTTTTAAAAGCATATTTACCATTTCAGTAAGGAAAACTATAAAATACTTCTTCAACAAAAATATTAGTCTGATAACACCCAAAGCCAACCTCATAAAAGAAAGATCAAAAAATCTGTATCTGTTCCACTTAAATGATGATGTTTAACATCCAGTTCTGTTTTTGAAATTCAAAAATGGGAATCTATTATCTTTGCTTCCATGGCAAACGATCATAACATTTTTCAGGAACTCATCTCCCATTGTAAGGAGTATGGTTATATTTTTCAGAGCAGTGAAATATATGATGGCCTATCAGCCGTATATGATTACGGTCAATTGGGTGCCCAACTCAAAAAAAACCTGAGGGACGAGTGGTGGAAAAGCATGACCCAGCTGCATGAAAACATAGTAGGTATTGATGCAGCCATTTTTATGCACCCCTCTGTTTGGAAAGCCAGTGGCCACGTTGATAATTTCAGCGATCCGATGATTGACAATAAAGACAGTAATAAAAGATATCGGGTAGATCATTTGATAGAAGCCTATGCAGAAGAACAAGATGCTGCTGGCAACCCAACATTGGCTAAAGATGTAATAGAAGCGATGAATGCACTTTTGGCAAAAGATGATTATGCAGGATTAAAAGTGCTGATCGAAAAAAACAAACTGAAATGCAGTGTGAGCAAAACATGTAACTGGACAGACGTTCGGCAGTTTAACCTGATGTTTAAAACAGAATTTGGTGCCGTAACCAGCAATAATCCAGATGACAACATTGTGTACCTCCGACCAGAAACAGCACAGGGTATTTTTGTAAACTTCCTCAACGTTCAAAAAACGGGTAGAATGAAAATACCTTTTGGTATAGCACAAACCGGCAAGGCTTTCCGTAACGAAATTGTTGCCCGTCAATTCATTTTCCGTATGCGGGAATTTGAACAAATGGAAATGCAATTTTTTGTTCGTCCCGGCACACAAATGGAATGGTACAATTACTGGAGAGATGAACGCAAAAAATGGCATGAAAGTATTGGCATTCCAGCTGAAAAACTTCGATTCCACGATCATATAAAACTGGCACATTATGCAGACGCAGCGCTGGATATAGAATTTGAGTTCCCCTTTGGATGGAAAGAATTGGAAGGCATTCACAGCAGAACCGATTTTGATCTTACACAACATGCAACCTTTAGCAGGAAAAAGATACAGTATTTTGACAATGATCTAAACGAAGAAGGGAAGCCGTTTGGTAATTATACACCATATGTGGTAGAAACTTCTGTAGGCTTAGATCGTTTGTTCCTTACCGTGATGAGTTTGGCTTATGCCAATGAAAGCTGGACCAAAGAAGACGGCACTATTGATAGTAGAGTCGTTTTAAAAATTCCGACAAAAATATCCCCTACGAAGTTGGCTATTCTACCTTTGTTGAAAAAAGATGGGTTGCCAGAAATTGCACGAGAACTTATGAATGAATGCAAGGGCAGCTTCATGTGTTTTTATGAAGAGAAAGATGCCATCGGTAGAAGATACCGTCGGATGGATGCCATCGGTACACCTTTCTGTGTAACCGTAGATCACCAAACAAAAGAAGATAATACGGTTACCATCCGATATAGAGATGACATGCGCCAAGAAAGAATTGCGCTGAGCGAAGTAAAAAAATTAGTACTCGAAAAAATAAACGCTTAAAAGTACTGCTTAAAAATGATGATACTTCTCTTCTAAAAAAGTGAAGCTTTTTTGTGTTAAAAAAAATTATTCGTATTTAACATATAAAAAGCAGCATTTCAACAAAACAAGTAGTCATTACCATCAACACTTAAAATATCATTTAAATGAAAATATTTTTTACATTCACCTGTATGTTATACTCCTTACTTTCTTTTGCACAGAATAACAGCAGCAGTGTTGCTGAGCCTGGCAGACAAAGTTTTTATGCTGAACTAGGCGGTCCCGGTATTTTATTTTCTGCCAATTATGATACACGTTTCAATAAAAGCAGAACTGGTTTGGGTGCCCGCATCGGTTTGGGTTTTGTAAGCGGTTATATTGTAGATAATAACAGCGTATATAACAGCAATCCTGTATCGGTGGTAACCTTTCCGTTACAACTCAACTATGTTTTTGGAAAACCAAATTCTGTAAATGCATTTGAAGTAGGTGCAGGTATTACTATATCAGGGCGTACATTAGAAATATTTAATTTTTATGAAGAGAATAGTTCTGCCATTTTTGGAACTGCATCGTTTATGTATAGAAGAATACCTAAAGATGGTGGTTTTTCGTGGAGAGCAGGATTTACTCCCATCATTGCCAGTGGATACATTCAACCGTTTGCAGCCGTGAGTGTAGGTTACAATTTTTGATATAGACTCTTATCATAAAATACAGAGCAAATCGTTTGAGCTTTTTTTATCCATATAATTCTTGATGAATAGCTTTTTTATCATAACCCAACGCTAATATTCGTTGTTTGGCTTCATCAATCATATTTTTCCAACCACATAGATAAAAATTGGCTGGCTTCACCATTAGTTCTTCTTTATTTTCAGGGTTTACTATTTTATTTTCATTACAAATACCTTCATATACCTGGTGCACATAACCGATTTTTTCAAGATGGTCTATGTTAATCTGTTCCTCTCTTGAATAGGCTGTGTGAAAAAAGAAACTTGCGTCTTTTCGCATGAGGTCTTTTAATTCATTGGCATATAAGACATCTTCAAATTTTCGACAACCAAAAATCAAGTGAATGTTCTGGTGAGGAATATTGTGCCGGATGATATGATGGATCATAGATCTAAATGGGGCAATTCCTGTTCCTGTACAAATTAGAAAAAGATCTTTTTCAATGGGGTCTGGTAAACTAAATACGCCAACTGGCCCACGAAGGGTTATTTCTGAACCCTCTTTTATTTCATTGAACAAATAGTTGGTACCAGCACCTTCTTCAAGCAATACAATACACAACTCAAAAATATTAGTGCCATCTGGCCAACTGGCAATAGAATAACTTCTGAGTCGTCTGCTGGGTTTTTCATGAATAGGCAGATCGAGTGTTACAAACTGTCCCGGTTTAAAATCAAACCGCTCCAATTCAGGTACCTGTATAAAAAAACGACGGGTACTTTGTGTTTGTTGTTCAATTTTGATACACTTCCCAGTGCGCCATGGTTCTAGTGGCATAACGTATATTTTAAAGTAAACTAACAAATATTACTCAAAACTGCAAATAAGAAAAAAACCTAAAGGAGTATCCTAATAAATTTGCCATGCTTTTCTTTCTACTAAATGATTGATCTCTTAGTTAAAATATTGAATTCGGTTGTATCTTTGCGCCCGCGATGAACTTGGATGTGCTGATGAATTTTTACAAAAATGATTCCCGTTGTTTTCAAATAACGAATAAGATCAGCATGTCTACTGCACAGCATGGCCACGTAGAAGGACTTCAGGGAAGTGCCTCTCAATTTTTATTATCAGCAGTATTTTTACAGCCTGCATCATCTCAAACTAACCACCTAGTAATACTCCGGGATAGTGAAGCAGCTGCTTACTTTCAAAATACATTGGAGAATATTACCAATGCTTTGGATATCTTTTATTTTCCTTCTTCGTTTAAAAATAAAAAAAACTACGAACTGCTCAATAGTAGTCATGTGATGTTGCGCACAGAAGCACTCACTAAACTGGCAGGTGGGGGAAATAAAAAAATAATTGTAACCTACCCCGAAGCGTTGTTCGAAAAAGTAGTGCTATCGAAAACACTTACAGATAACATCATCAGCATCAAACAAGCAGAAGAGTTAAACGTAGATGGTACTATTGAAAAATTTGTTCAACACGGTTTTGTTCGTACCGATTTTGTGTATGAACCCGGGCAATTTGCTATTAGAGGGGGTATTTTAGATATCTACTCATTTGGCAACGAAAAACCATATCGAATTGAACTGTTTGGAAATGATGTAGACAGTATCCGAATTTTTGATCCAGAAACCCAGTTGAGTGAACGTAAGTTACTTCAGGTGAACATTATTCCAAATGTTGAAACACAATTTGATACAGGTGAAAAGGTTTCGCTGATGGAATTTTTGCCAGAAAATACTGTGGTATGGAGTGAAGACTGGGAATTTATTCGCGATAAGATTGAACAACAAGAAGAAGACGTTACTATATTTCTTGAACATGTTTTACAAACTGGAGGGAGAACCGCAACTTCCGACGAAAGGGAAGAAATTCATGTTAAAACAGACGTAAATGAAAAAGATTTTGTTACAGCAGCCCAGATAGAAAAAGAAATATTTTTAAGGCATACCATTGAATTTGGTAAAAAACAATTTTTTAAAGACACTAATCATAGCAGCAATAATTGGCACTTACAAT
>JBBEBH010000010.1:0-7566 GCA_040882445.1 Ferruginibacter sp.
ATACAACAAGGTAGGGTTATTCGGTACAACAATTAGTTCAGGCTATATTGTATTGCGTATACATTTATTAGTTCATCAGAAAATAAAGCGTTCACGAAAAAGTATTTTTATTAACTACCGTATGGTATCATTACTTTTCTGTATTATCTTTTTCATTTAAACGGAAATTTCATAATTTATACTTCAAATAATCTCATAAGATGATTGATTTTGACGCAATACAGTTTGCATTCTTACAATAATTGCTGCTTGGTAAGATATTTAAATTGGCGATCTAATGATTAGGCAAAAGACTTAATTTTTTCATTTGGTGGTGCATGATTTTGAACCACAAAGGCGGAAAAAGGGCGAGGATAATCATGCCAGGATATCCAGTAGGCATTTGAGGTGCTTCATCTATATTTCTAAGAATCTGGTATTTGCGAGATGCTAAATAATGATGGTCACTATGTCTACTCAACTCAAAAAGCATTAATCTTCCAATCACATGATTGCTGTTCCAACTATGGTTAGGCATCACTCTTTCATACGAATGAGTAGTTGTTTGCTTTCTATTAAGCCCATAATGCTCAATATAATTCACAGTTTCAAGTAAGGTGGCGCCAATTATTGCAGCAGCAATAAAATAGAATAATATTATTACTCCAAAAAACCAACAGATTAACAATAAAAAAGTAGCCTGAATACTCTGAAATAAAAACATTTCATTCATTACAATTGGCCATTTATTTTTCTTTTTTCTTGAATCATTTATGGCAATGTGCCAGGCGTTTATATAGGTTCCTGTAAAGGTTTGAATCCAAAATGCGTAAACACTTTGTTTATATTTAGCAGTACTTGGATCTCCGGGTGTAGCCACATGCTTATGATGCCCTTTGTTATGTTCAATAAAAAAATGCATGTAGAGACTACTCAATAAAAGTGCCTTTGCAATAAATTGTTCAAATTTATTTTTTCTATGCCCTAATTCGTGTGCTACATTGATACCAAAAGTACCACATAGCAAACCCATTCCAATAATTTTACCTATAATATCAGATGTTTCATTTTGTTGGTTAATGTTGGTTAAGAATGTATACAGTAAAAAATATTGTAGAGGAAATACCAGCCATAAAAGCACGTCATAAGTTTTGTTAGACTTAGCCATATTTTCTTCCGTTTCATCTAAGTTAGTTGCATCTGGTTTGATAAATAATTCAATCATTGGAATTAAAAAAAAAGAATAAAGTAAGGGTATCCAACAATAAAAACCTTTGCCTGTAAAACATATATAACCTAAAAGATATAGAAAGAGGGGTGTGGTATATTTGAATATATTGATGAATTTTCGCATTGTTGATTTGTTTACAAAGTGAAAGATAAATAATATTTAACTAATGATATTACTCCACGGTAACACTTTTTGCTAAATTTCTAGGTTTATCTACATCAATACCCTTTGCTATTCCTGTGTAATATGAAAGAAGTTGAAGGGGAATAACACTTAAGATGGGTGCAATTAATTCATCAGCAGGAGGAATAGTAAATATATGGTTGCTTAGCGTAGGGCTCACTATATCACCTTCAGTAATAATTGAAATGATCTGCCCTTTTCGGGCTTTGATCTCCTGCATATTGCTTATAATTTTTTCGTGGTAAGAATCTTTTGTAGCAATAAACACTACAGGTAATTTTTCATCTACCAAGGCAATTGGACCATGTTTCATTTCTGCAGCTGGGTAACCTTCGGCGTGTATATAGGAAATTTCTTTAAGCTTCAATGCACCCTCTAAGGCTATTGGGAAGTTGTAACCTCGGCCCAAGAATAAAAAGTCAGATGCATCTTTATATTGAAGCGCGATGGTTCTGAGTTCATCTGCATTTTTCAAAATGGCATTCACTTTTTCGGGAACGTCTTGCAATTCAATTAGCAAGTTCCTGTATCGATCTTCGGTGATGGTTGCTTTTTTATAGGCAATCTTTAGTGCAATCATCATCAATACGGCTAGTTGTCCTGTAAAAGCTTTGGTAGAAGCTACTCCAATTTCATGGCCTGCGTGAGTGTAAGCACCAGCATGTGAAATTCTTGCTATGGAAGATCCTACAACATTCACCACCCCGAAAATGAATGCACCGTTTTCTTTTGCTTTTTCTAATGCTACCAATGTATCTGCAGTTTCGCCACTTTGCGAAATAGCGATGATTACATCACCTTTATTGACGATTGGGTTTCTGTACCTAAATTCAGAAGCGTATTCTACTTCTACTGGAATTCTGCATATTTCTTCGATAATATACTCTGCTACCAAACCTGCGTGCCAGCTGGTACCACAAGCCACAATTACAATTCTGCTGGCATTTACCAAATGATCTATATGTTCTTCAACACCACTCATGGTAATGGTTCCTGTTACTGCGTCTAAACGTCCGCGTAAGCAATCGTAAATGGTACTGGGTTGTTCGAATATTTCTTTTAGCATAAAATGTTCGTAACCACCTTTTTCAATCGCAGCCAGTTCCATATCTAATGTAGTGATATAGGGTGTGATTTTTTCGTTGCCGAGATTTTTAAGTATTAATTCGTTGGGTTTAACGATGGCGAGTTCATAATCGTTTACATACACTACTTCTTTGGTATATTCAATTATAGGAGATGCATCGCTTGCAAGAAAGTGTTCGCCTTTGCCAACACCGATCACCAGCGGACTACCTTTGCGAGCGGCTATGATGGTTTCAGGATCGTTTTTATCTACTAGTAAAATACAATAAGCACCCGTTACTCTTTTCAAAGCAATCCGCAAAGCTTCTTCCAATGAACATTTGTTACTCTGCTGAATGTACTCTATAAAATTGAGTAGTACTTCTGTATCTGTATCGCTAGTAAAAGAATAACCTTTGTTGAGCAACTCATTTTTTAGCAAATTGTAATTCTCGATGATGCCATTATGGATCATGGCAAAATTGCCGTTGGCAGATGTGTGGGGATGAGCATTTCTGTCGCTGGGGCCTCCATGAGTTGCCCATCGGGTATGACCTATTCCTATATTTGAATCTAAGTTTACGCCCACCAATGCTTCTTCTAGTTCTGCTACTTTTCCTTTCTTCTTATGTACCGATAATTTTCCATCCTTAATTAGTGCCACACCGCTGCTGTCGTATCCTCTGTATTCTAGTCTTTTGAGCCCTTTAAGTATAATTGGGTAAGCTTGTTTTGGCCCAGTGTAACCTACAATTCCACACATAAATGATTCTTTATTTTATTATTAAAGATTTAAGTCACAATATTATCGAAAATTATGGCTGTTTGCTTTATTTGCTTTATTTTAAACATCTTAAACAACAATATTTATGATGAAGCATTTTAGTTTGTTGGCAGGTTTTTTTCTAATATGTAGTATGTTAATTGATATGCCTAGCAGCGCACAGAGTCAACTTACAGATCAAATAACCCTGTATGTAGTTCGCCACGCTGAAAAGGATACTGGAAACAATCCTATTTTATCTACAAAAGGTAGGCAGAGGGCGGGAGATTTGTATTGGGTACTTCAACAAAGACCTGTTGATTTGATACTCGTTTCTCAATATCGAAGAACGGGTATGACGGGAGATAGTGTACGAATCTATAGAAACATCGAAATGCTTCCTTACAAAGCCGATGCCAATGGCGATGATCTTTTTAATTTGATTGCTTCTTTGAATGGTAAATACCATCACATACTAGTGATAGGGCATAGTAATACAGTTCCTGTAATAGTTAGAAGGGCAGGAGCTTCAGATTACCTGGTGCCAGAGCTGCCAGATTCTGATTACGACAACTTATTTACAATTACAGCCAAAGATGGAAAAATCAGTTGGAAGCTAGAAAAGTTTGGGGTACCATCCACTTCTAAAAAGGAAGAGATTCAGATGAATATTTTACAATAAATTTCCTTTCAGGAAAAAGTAGGCTACCGAAAAATACAAAACAATACCTGTTACATCTACCAGCGTTGCTACAAATGGTGCTGATGAAGCCGCGGGATCAAGTTTCATTTTTTTAAGAAACAAGGGTAGCATAGAGCCTACAAGGCTTCCCCATAATACAATCCCTAATATAGAAATAGATACCGTGCTGGCAATGAGCAGCCAATAGGAGCCGTAGTTATAGATACCCAGTTGTTGCCACGTGAACACCCTTAGAAACCCAATAATACCCAATATTAATCCTAGTATAAAACCTGAAATCAATTCTCTACGCATCACTTTCCACCAGTCGGTGATCCTAAGCTCTCCCAAGGCCATGGCTTGAATAATGAGGGTAGAGGCTTGCGAGCCACTGTTACCGCCACTGCTTACAATAAGCGGGATAAACAGTGCTAGAACTGTTGCAGATTCTAACTCTAATTGAAAATATTGCATGGCAGACGCTGTGAGCATTTCTCCAAATAATAAGATGATGAGCCAGCCTACTCTTTTTTTGATAAGTTTGGGAATGCTGATATCGAGGTATGGTTCTTCTAAGGCTTCTGTTCCACCAATTTTTTGGATATCCTCGCCAAATTCCTCATTGGCGATCCAAAGCACATCATCTATGGTAACAATACCTAACAGAATATTATTGTCGTCGGTAACGGCAAGGGCTACTCGATTATTCATTTTAAAAACTTCGTTAGCTTTTTCCTGATCGTCGTTTACATTCAACGCAATAAATCTGCCATCCATCAATTCGCTTACTTTTTTATCGAGAGATGCCAAGATGATGTCTCTTATTCGGATATCATCCAACAATTCTCCATTTTCGTTGATTACATAAATCACATCAATCGTTTCGCAGTTAGTACCAAATCTTCGAATGGTTTCAATCACTTCTTTTACCGAATTGTATTCATACACGTACACGTAATCAGGATTCATTAATCTACCAACGCTGTTTTCTGGATAACCTAATAATTCAAGGGTTATTTTTCTTTCATCTGCTCCAAGGGTTTTAAGGAGTTCTCTTACTGCGGCAGTGGGTAATTCTTCGAGAAACGCTACCCGATCATCTGCAGGTAATTCGTTTAATAGTTCTGCAGATGTAAATACCGGCAGATCTTTAATAATTCTTTTTTGTTCGCTAAGATCGAGGATTTTAAAAACGCTGGCAGCTCTGTGGATAGAGAGGTGTGCCATGATCTGCGTTTCAAATTCCTTATTGTCGTAAATAAGTTCTGCAACATCACTGATATTCTGATTGTTCAGAAATTCATTGATAGCCAGTTTGTTTTCCGAGGTGATGATTTCTTCGAATTGTTGCTGTATAGATATTTCGTCTAACTCATTGATCATGCTTTCAAATCATTATTTTCGCTGAACACAAATTTATTGATTAAAACTAAGGGAAATGATGTTGGGCGAATATTTATATCTAGAACAATCTAAAAACAAAGGCAGGGCTGTTTTTACCAATAGGGTATTGGAGTCTGATACCATTGTTGAAATTGCTCCTGTGATAGTAATGAGCAAAGAAGAGAGGGTGCATTTGGATAAAACATTGTTACACGATTATATTTTTGAATGGGGGACCAATAAAGACCAGTGTTGTATGGCGCTGGGTTTGATACCGATGTATAACCATAGTTTTGAGAGTAATTGTGAATATTATATGGATGTTGAGGAAGCATTGATGATGGTAAAAACAGTGAGGTCGATTGCGGCGGGCGAAGAATTAACCATCAATTACAATGGTGATTGGAATGACGCTAAAAAATTATGGTTTGATGCTGAGTGATTGGTTGTTTTTTAGATAGATATTTTTATGCCCACCACCTTTGGAAGGGTGGCACTTTAATTTAAAACTTATGTCTGCTGTTGCTTTTATATCGTTGCTTTTAATTGGTATTTATGCGATTTATTTTTTTAGAAGAAATAGCAAAGTTGCTGAAGTGAATGTTGCAACTAATATCGATAAAAACTTATTAGAACAAAATGTTTTGTTTTACAAAAAGCTAGAGGATACTGGTAAAAGGGATTTTGAAGCCGATATCCGTTTTTTTCTTTCTCACACACGCATTACCGGTGTTGATACTGAAGTAGAAGAGTTAGATCGTGTACTGATTGCTTCTGCTGCTTGTATTCCTATTTTTTATTTTACAAAATGGCGCTATTATAATCTAAAAGAAGTGTTGTTATACGATGATGCCATTAATCATCAGTTTGAGAGTAAGGGCAATGCCGACCGCAATATTTTAGGGATGGTAGGAGATGGGGTATATAACAATATGATGTTCATTTCTAAACATTCATTAAGGCTTGGGTTTAGCAATATTACAGACAAACAAAATACAGCTATTCATGAGTTCGTGCATTTGATTGATAAAGCTGATGGAGCGGTAGATGGTATTCCTGAGTTATTGTTAGAACAGAAGTTTGTACTTCCATGGATTGAACTGATGTATGAAAAAACTAATGAAATTGTTAAACGCAGGTCAGATATCAATGCTTATGCGTATACCAATAAAGCAGAATTTTTTGCAGTAGTGGCTGAATATTTTTTTGAAAGACCAGCACTATTAGAAACTAAGCATCCAAAGTTGTATGCCATGATGGTAGAGATATTTGATACGGTGTGAAATATTAAAACTGATTTGCCAAAATAGAAGAAGTATGCTAAAAAAAAATAGCCACTTTAACCCTGCAAAATTCATTACCACTCGTTCATCGTTGAGGAAATTACTGATGTACAAGAGAGTGACACAACGATGTTAGATTGAAATGCAAATGCAGGTAAAGCTCAATAAAAAAAAGTTGCAGCTTAAGCTACAACTTTTTTCATTTTAGGGAATACTTTCATTTTTAAATTCTTACTTATTTCTTTCCTCGAATTCTCTTCGGATGATGTTCAATGCTGCACCTGCTTTGAACCACTCAATTTGTTGTTCGTTATAAGTGTGGTTAACAGCAACACTATCTTTACTTCCATCAGCATGGTTCAAAACGATGCTGAGTGATTTACCAGGAGCAAATTCGGTTAACCCAAGGATATCAATATTGTCATCTTCCTGAAACTTTTCATAATCTGCTTTGTCGTTGAAGGTCAACGCCAGCATACCTTGTTTTTTTAGATTAGTTTCGTGAATTCGGGCAAACGACTTCACCAATACTGCACGAACGCCCAGATGACGTGGCTCCATGGCTGCGTGTTCACGGGATGAACCTTCGCCATAGTTTTCGTCGCCTACTACAATAGAACCTATGCCTGCAGCCTTGTAAGCTCTTTGGGTGGATGGTACTGATCCGTATTCGTTTGTCAATTGGTTTTTAACCAAATCAGTTTTTTCGTTGTAATAATTTACTGCACCTATCAACATATTATTGCTGATATTGTTGAGATGACCACGGAATTTTAGCCAAGGGCCGGCCATAGATATATGATCTGTTGTACATTTTCCTTTTGCTTTGATCAGTAATTTTAAACCAATTAAATCATAACCTTCCCAAGCAGGGAATGGATCGAGAATTTGAAGACGTTTACTGTCTGGTGACACCAACACTAGCACGTTTGAACCGTCTTCTGCTGGTTGTTGATATCCGGCATCTTCTACTGCGAAACCTCTTAATGGTAATTCA
>JBBEBH010000011.1:0-7496 GCA_040882445.1 Ferruginibacter sp.
TATACATCGTATAGGCCGAACCGGTAGAGCAGATAAGAAAGGCATCGCCATTAGCTTCGTTATTGAAAAGGAGCAACCCTACCTGCAAAAAATAGAAGAACTCATGGCCTATACCATACCTGTATTGGAATTGCCAGAGAACCTAAAAATCTCAACAGTACTAAGACCAGATGAGGAACCAAAACAGTACATGAAAACCATCCAACTCAAAATACCTTCAAAAGAAGAATCAGGTCCCGCTTTTCATCCCAAATCAGCCAAAAACAGTAAAACTAATTATGTGGTAAGTCGCAAAGACCGAATGATGAAAAAATATGGAAAACCAAAAACCAGAGGCCAAAAGAAAAAGAAATAATACAGTTGAATAAACATCTGCTAACATACACAAACGAAAAATACATCTTTCACTCAGTACAATCTCGATGTGCAAAAAAAATAGTACTATATTGATCTAATGTTATTCATAAAAGCTTCACTTAGCATTTTAAAGAGTTAGCTGAATACTTGTTGCCAAAAGTATTTTTAAAACAATAATCCCCATTACTTTAGTAACGGGGATCATTTTATACATTGTTTATTATAATATTAATAACCACCCATACCACCCATATCAGGAGCGCCATGGCTATGAGGAGCCTCTTCTTTTGGCTTGTCGGCAATAACACACTCCGTAGTGAGCAACATACCAGCTATAGAAGCTGCATTTTCTAATGCAACGCGACTCACTTTAGTTGGATCAATAACACCAGCTTTGAAGAGGTTTTCGTACACTTCGGTTCTTGCATTAAAACCAAAATCACCTTTTCCTTCTCTGATTTTCTGCACTACAATTGAACCATCAATTCCGGCATTGGAAGTCAACGTACGAATGGGTGCTTCTAAAGCCCGACGCACAATAGCCATCCCAGTTTGTTCATCAGCTATCTGACCTTTTACTTTTGGCTCCAAGCTATCAACTGCACGGATGTAAGCTACTCCACCACCTGGTACAATACCTTCTTCTACTGCAGCACGAGTAGCGTGTAGAGCATCATCCACGCGGTCTTTTTTCTCTTTCATTTCTACTTCAGTAGCAGCACCCACATACAGAACAGCTACTCCACCTGCTAATTTAGCAAGGCGTTCTTGTAGTTTTTCTTTATCGTAATCAGAAGTGGTATTTTCAACCTGCGCTTTTATTTGGTTTACTCTAGAAGTAATGTCTTTTTTAGCCCCTTTACCACCAACGATGGTGGTGTTGTCTTTATCTATAGTAACAGAAGCTGCCTGACCTAAGTAAGTAAGATCTGCGTTTTCTAATTTATATCCTTGTTCTTCGCTCACTACCGTACCTGCGGTTAAAATCGCAATATCAGTCAACATTTCTTTTCTGCGATCACCAAATCCAGGTGCTTTTACAGCTGCCACTTTTATGGTACCACGCAATTTATTTACCACCAACGTTGCCAAGGCTTCCCCTTCTAGGTCTTCTGCAATAATCAAAAGTGGACGACTGCTCTGCGCAACTTTTTCAAGTATGTGCAGAATGTCTTTCATAGCAGAAATTTTCTTATCGTAAATAAGAATATAAGGATTCTGTAGTTCTGTTTGCATTTTTTCGCTGTTGGTAACAAAGTAAGGTGATACATATCCGCGATCGAATTGCATACCTTCAACGATGTCAACAGTAGTGTCTGTTCCTTTTGCTTCTTCAACTGTAATAACCCCTTCTTTACCTACTTTGGCAAAAGCTTCGGCTATTAGTTTACCAATGGTTTCGTCGTTATTAGCAGAAATAGTAGCCACTTGTTGAATTTTTTTGCTGTCGTTACCAACAGTTTGAGATTGACTTTTCAGGTTCTCAACCACCAAGCTTACTGCTTTATCAATGCCACGCTTCAAGTCCATTGGATTTGCACCTGCAGCCACCATTTTCAAACCTTCACTAATGATAGATTGTGCCAATACGGTAGCTGTAGTAGTTCCATCTCCTGCAATATCTGCAGTTTTACTGGCTACTTCTTTTACCATTTGTGCGCCCATATTTTCGATAGGATCGTCTAATTCTATTTCTTTTGCAACAGTAACACCATCTTTTGTTACAATTGGTGCTCCGAATTTTTTCTCAATTACAACGTTACGACCTTTAGGGCCTAGGGTTACTTTCACAGCGTTGGCCAGTGTGTCAACACCTTTTTTCATTTTATTCCTTGCTTCGATATCGAAGTAGATTATTTTAGACATATAAATTCAATTTTTTTGAAATTTTGTAAAAATAGTTTTTGAGTATGTTTAGTTCACTTTGTTTATACGATAGCCAGAATATCGCTTTCTCTCATGATCAGGTAATCATGACCTTCAACAGAAATTTCTGTTCCTGCATATTTACCATATAAAACGGTGTCGCCCGCTTTTACAGTTACTGGTTCATCTTTTTTTCCAGGGCCTGCAGCCAATACGGTTCCACGTTGTGGCTTTTCTTTAGCAGTATCAGGTATGATGATTCCTCCGGCAGTTTTTTCTTCTGCCGCAGCAGGTTTCACAATTACTCTGTCGTGTAAGGGAGTAATGTTTAACTTCTTTGCCATAATTCTAATGTTTTGATTTTGATTAAATTAAAATCCCTTTTTTAGGGTACCGTTCAATTGTCATATATCATACCAAACCCCGTAAAAAGAATAACTGGCAGATTACTGTCATGAATGTCAGTTTTTTAGAGAGGATGCCCGACAATTTATCACAAATCAATAATAATGAGTGTAAACCTGCCAAGAAAAAAATTAAACCCTTAATTTCGTTGCCTCAATTAAAAGTTCTTTAGGAATGATAAGCAGACGAAATATTCGGGTGAAAGTAATGCAAACCCTGTACACACTCGATAGTATGAGTGAAGATACCAAACCCGAAGAACCCCAGAACATACTCACCAAAAAGATTGATCAAACCAAACTTTTATTCACATATCTCATTTATTTTATCTTAGAAGTTGCACGGTATGCTGAAAAAGATGCCCTACAAAAAGCAAGCAAATATCTGCCATCTGCCGCTGATTTGGCTGTTAACACCAAATTAGCCGGCAACGAATTGCTCTGGAAAATCTTAGAAGACCTCAGCTTTAAAGCAGCTGTTCAAGAAGGAAAATTGCAGCACATTACCGATAATGAACTCGTTAAAAAAACTTACCAGAATTTAATTGCAACAGACGATTATAGGGCATATATTGAAGATTTTGGAAGAGATAAAAAAACAGAAAAAAAAATTATAGAATTGATATTCAATCAATTAATGTTACCCAATGAGGATTTTATTGAACATATAGAAGGGCTATTCATTAACTGGGATGACGACGCAGAAATGATGCAAACGCTGGTAATGAACTACTTGAGCAAGCCCATCCCAGAGGCTTTTTACGATATTCTTAGCAAAGAAAAATGGAGCTTTGCAAAAGATTTGCTAGCCACTGTTATCAACAAAGAAGATGAAACCCTAGAATTAATCAAACCCAAACTAAAAAACTGGGATGCTGATAGGATCGCATCGCTAGATTTAATAATTTTGAGAATGGGTGTTTGTGAATTTTTGTATTTTGAAACCATCCCTACAAAAGTAACTATCAATGAATATATTGATCTTTCAAAAGATTACAGCACACCGCAAAGTGGTCAGTTTGTGAATGGGATGCTTGATAATATTCAAAAGGAATTATCGGCCAACAATAAAATCGATAAAAAAAGTTTTAAAAACAGTATATTATAAATCAATCTATTAAAAATGAAAAAATCTCTTTTAATATCAAGTGTCGTTTTTCTGATAATGACTAGTTGTGATGTTCGCACAAAAAATAAAGTAGACATTACAGCTCCAGAAGCTACCTCTGAAACCACCACTGCAAGTGCATCTTCCGAAACAAATACGGCAGCTACAACTACGGTTCAAATCATAGATAGTATGTATAATTTTGGCAATGTAGTAGAAGGTGCTATTGTAGAATTTAGTTTTAGGTTCAAAAATACGGGTGCTAATCCATTGGTGATCAGCAATGCCTCTGCAAGCTGCGGTTGCACCGTACCTGAAAAGCCAGAAGCTCCCATCAAAACAGGCGAAATTGGAGTGATCAAAGTTAAATTCGATAGCAAAGGACGTGTGGGATCGGCCTATAAAACCGTAACGGTACTTAGCAACGCTAACCCTGGATTTCCTGAATTAGCGCTAAAAGGAGAAGTAACAGCTACAAAATAATTTAAACTATTTACATATAACCCGCTGTAAACTACAGCACTAAACAAACAACCATGAATTTATTAAGTATTTTTTTAATGGCAGATCCAAGTGGTAAATCAAGCAGCACCAGCACCCTGATATTAATGGGTGGAATGATCGTTGTATTTTATTTCTTCATGATTCGCCCACAATCTAAAAAAGCCAAGCAACAAAAGCAATACATCGCCGACCTGCAAAAAGGTGATAAAATTGTAACCATCGCTGGAATTCACGGAAAAATCAATAAGGTAAATGATGATAATACCATTGAATTAGAAACCAGTCCTGGTAGTTATATAAAAATTGAAAAATCTGCTATCAGTATGGAATGGAGTGCTGCTTTAAATAAACCAGCCGCTGGTGTGGAAGAAAAAAAATAATATTACTATCGTTTTAAAGTATCTAAAGACGAAGCTACTCTAGTTTCGTCTTTTTAATTTCAACACATTTTATAGGCAATCTTTACACAAGCTTCGTATATTCATCGCATGAAAATTGGTCTTACAGGCGGTATCGGTTCGGGTAAAACCACAGTAGCTCATATTTTTGAAACACTGGGTATTCCGGTGTACTATGCAGATGATGCTGCCAAGAGAATCATGAATCAAGACAGTACTGTCAAAGCAGCCCTTCGAAAAGCATTTGGTGAAAATGTTTACATTAATGATCAACTCAACAGGGCATACCTCGCAAAAGTAGTATTTGCAAACAGTAAGCAACTTTCGTTACTCAATCAATTGGTTCATCCCGCAACCCTCGCAGATGCTGAAAACTGGATGAGTCAACAAACTGCTTCCTACTCCATCAAGGAAGCTGCTTTATTATTTGAATCTGATGCATGGAAAGGTTTAGATAAAATTATTGGTGTAGCCGCTCCAATAGAACTCCGCATTAGCCGCACCATGCATCGAGACCAAATCAGTAGAGAAGAAGTTGTGGCAAGAATAAGCAACCAAATGAATCAAGAAGAAAAAATGAGCAGATGTGATTTTATTATACAAAACGATGATAATAGTTTGTTGATTCCTCAGGTGTTAGCCATTCATCAGCAAATTTTGTCTATCGTGTCCAAATAACTTTAAGGTAACCAGTAAAAAAAGAGCCTCCTATTAACAACTATATTAACTTAATTCGTTCAAAGCTTTTTTGATTTTTGCAAACCCTTTCTGAATGTTTTCAATGCTATTGGCAAATGACAAACGGATACAGTTCGATTCTCCAAAAGCCTTTCCACTAACCGTTGAAACATGGGCATCGTTCAACAAATACATACACAAATCATCTGCGTCGTTTATTATCTGACCAGCTATTGTTTTCTTCCCAAAATAAGCTTGCACATCCGGAAAAACATAAAAAGCACCCGGCGGTTCGTTGCATATCAAACCCGGAATTTCACCAATCAATTTCATTACAGATTCTCTGCGTAGTTTAAATGCAGCAACCATTTCGTGGGTTGGTCTTAAATCACCATTTAAAGCAGTGATAGCTGCTCTTTGAGAGATGGAACAAGTAGCACTAGTAAATTGCCCTTGTAATTTATCAGCAGCTTTTGCAATAGCAGGCGAAGCAGCTATATAACCTAAACGCCAGCCCGTCATTGCATATCCTTTACTCAATCCGTTGATAACGATGACGCGATCTTTTAAAAAATCAAACTGAGCTATACTTTCATGCTTTCCAACAAAGTTGATGTGCTCATAAATCTCATCACTCATGATGTAAACAGCAGGATGTTTTTTAAATACTGCTGCCAAAGCAAACAGTTCTTCTTTCGAAAATACCGCTCCTGTTGGGTTACAAGGTGATGAGAACATAAAAAGTTTGGTACGTTCATTTATGGAAGCTTCTAGTTGATCTGGTGTAATTTTAAAACCAGACTCCATGTTTGTTTTTACAAAATGTGGTACTCCCCCAGCGAGTTTCACAATTTCACTATAAGTAACCCAATATGGTGTAGGAATAATGACTTCATCTCCTTCATCTACCAACGACAATACTGTATTGGCAATGCTTTGCTTGGCGCCCGTACTAACCACTATTTGGTCGGGTGTATATTCTAGTTCGTTGTCTCTTTTTAGTTTGTTGCAAACAGCTTCACGTAAATCAAGATAACCCGACACGGGCGTGTAATGACTAAAATTATCGTCGATTGCTTTCTTAGCTGCCTCTTTTATATGATCAGGTGTGTCGAAATCCGGTTCTCCCAAACTCATGTCGGTAATGTCTATTCCCTCCGCTCTCAATGCTCTACCGAGCTTTGCCATCTTAAGGGTTTCTGGCTCGTTGAACCTGTTCATTAAAGAAGATAAAATCATAGCATCTATTTTATGGCTGCAAAAATAACTATTTATCGTAGCTAAATTGTAAAGTTGATAGATCGGGCAAATGATTTCTTTTTCTTTTCAATTCATAATCATATAAAATTGAACCCACATTTTTTAAAAAGGGATAACCCACATTATCATAATCGTATCGATCATCATTGAGAATACCATCACTATTGCAATAGATGGTTGCAGAAACAAAAAACTCAATTTTCTTTTCAAAGTCAACCACATAGGCCAGATCCGTTAATTGGCCATAGGCATTTCCAACCTTATTAAAAATCCTGATAGTTGCTGGAAGTTTCCCTGTTTCTGAACCAAATAGCAAAAACTTCACATAAGCATCATAGTAATTGGAATCGTAAGAGGGATAAACAGATTCGCTGGGGTATTGCGACATATATTGAAGTACAAAACGACGGTCATCTTCAGAAATATTGAACCTTTTGGCGGCCGGAACTGAATTGGGAAATATTAGTGCCATCAATATTTCATGTAAATCCTTTAAACTGATTTTATTTTTTGCCGAAAAATCCAAAGGTGCTTCTACCAGCTTGCCATTGCTAAAATAACCTTTACCAATCAACGTTTTTCTAACAGGATAACCATTGTTTGCTTTTACTAGCTGCTGCTGATAGACCATCCGATTACTGCTGTCGAAAAATTGAATGGGGTTGCTGTGACGGTTTTCGTCTGGTGTTAAAAATATGCTGAGTCGATGCAGTATTTCAGCAGAGGCATACCCTTTTTTTTGCAGACTAGTATTGATGTAATCCTGACCTAAAAACTCGTAGAGACGGTTAAAAGCATCGTTGTCGCTCACTAACAATATTTTTTTAATGTAGCCTGCAATAGAAGGTGTTCCATTTTTGCTATTGGGATCGTTGTAAACTGCTGTTTGACCGCTATAGCCTGCTTCGGTTATCATTACAC
>JBBEBH010000012.1:0-7447 GCA_040882445.1 Ferruginibacter sp.
GCCGCAGGCGCTACTTGTACGATGATGGGAAATGTTTTTGCAGGTACAGATGAAAGCCCCGGCGAAACCATTATTTATGAAGGCCGTAAATTTAAACAATACCGCGGAATGGGTTCGTTGGGAGCCATGGCTCAAGGAAGCAACGATCGTTATTTTCAGGATGTGGAAGATGATATCAAAAAGTTTGTTCCCGAAGGTATCGAAGGACGAGTGGCTTTCAAAGGTCAATTACAAGAAGTAGTACACCAATTTACCGGTGGTTTAAAAGCAGGGATGGGATACTGTGGAGCTGCGGATATACCTTCATTACAAAAAGCACAGTTTATAAAAATTAGCAATGCCGGTATGAAAGAAAGTCATGCACACGACATCGCTATTACCAAAGAAGCACCTAATTACAGCAGATAATTCTTTCAACAATAAAAAGTGGTTGCCATCATTACAAAAGCAGTTTCGATACAGAAGCTGCTTTTGCATTGATGGATTGGGTCATCTTTACAATTACCTTATTTTCGTACTGCCATGAAATTATTTTTTTATAAGTCATTTTTCTTGTTTTTCATTTCGTACACGCTTTGGTGTTTTACTTCACATGCACAAGACAGTTCAAGATTAAGGGTATCACTTTTAACTTGTACTCCAGGAGATGAACTGTATTCGCTTTTTGGCCATACGGCTTTAAGAATAACAGACAGTAGTGTATCATCGGATGTTGTGTACAACTATGGTACGTTTAATTTTGAGGATAAAAACTTCTATTTAAAGTTTGTAAGGGGTAAGCTGAACTATTTTATGAGTGCCGAAAATTTTGAAGATTTCAAATACGGGTACCAGATGACCAACCGGGGCATCACAGAACAATTGCTGCAACTTTCTGCAGATGAAAAAAAAGCTTTACAACTTTTTTTAATCGAAAACCTAAAAGAAGAAAACAAATACTATCAGTATGATTTTTTCTTTAACAACTGTACCACTAAGATTCGAGATATTTTATTAAAAATGAAAATACCTGTGTTGCAGCTGCCGGCTGTAATGCCCACTGATACTCGATTTCGGCAAGCTATCCATGCCTATCTTGATCGTGGTCATCAACCCTGGAGCAAACTCGGTATCGACATTTTATTGGGAGCCAGAACAGACCGTATTATGTCTGCATCAGACCAGCAATTTTTACCAGATAATCTAATGGAAGCTTTAGACAGCAGCAATAATAAAATTATTGTTTCGTCATTTAACCTATATCCAATCCCACAAAAAGTACTGCCAACCTTGCAGTTTACCCCATTGATATTTTTTTTCGCACTGCTACTGTTTTTTTTAATACTACAAGTCAGCGCTCGTTATAAATGGCCTGTTTTAATGAGTGGTCTCGACGGTTTATTGTTTTTCTGTACTGGTATGTTGGGTATTGTTCTCATTTTTATGTGGGGGGCCACCGATCATAGTATGACCAAAGACAATTACAATCTTTTGTGGGCAACCCCATCGCATGTGTTGGTATCATTTTTCATCAAAAGCAAAAAAAAATGGGTCAAAAAATATTGGTTGTTGACCATTATCGCTGGCGTTTTATTGCTTTTAAGCTGGCCCTTATTACCCCAACAAATGAACATTTCTTTAGCAGCATTTATTATACTATTAATTTTTAGATCTACCGTGAGGTATATTAATATTTAATTTGCCCGTATGATTTCGCTAAATAGCCTATTTCAGCAGTATTTGGCAATATTTAGCAGATGTGCTTCCCTATAATTAAAAAGTAATTCTTTCTGATATTCCGTTTTGGGCAATTGGCTGGCTATTTTAAAGAAAGAACAACATGAAGATGTAATTATAATTAGTCATTGTATGGCAGCACACATGGCGATGGTTTAGATAGCTCCAACAAAAATAAAGGCGCTTAGATTGTATCAAGCAGTACTTTTGGAGAAGATGAAAATAAAAAAGGAAAGCCGAAAAAATATCATTTGCGTTTATTTAGATTAATGGAGCCATTGCATTTCTTAGAACCAGTTTACCAAGATTATTTTGCAGATACAGAGTTGAACAAAACTGCTATTGTTACGTTTTTACAGCAGATAGCTGTATTCAGCAAATAAATGCTAATACAGCATTATGAGGCTATGATAAGAAGACTATACAGAACAAAAATATTAACGCAAAGCAATTTTTATTATTATTTGTGAAGGATGTAGAAAAGAAGGTTGTGCCTTTTTCGAAAGTTTGCAGCAATTTTATTTACCATCAATAAGCCACATTTGTATATTGAGGATCAGTGCCAAAATGGGTATGATATAGAAGCTAGCTAAATTTTTCTTGATTTTGACAGAATTTTTACAAGCAATTTACGTATAGTATAAGGTGAACTAGCTCTTTTTTACATAAATTACACAAGTAACTTAGCTTAAATATAGCTTTAATGAAAAAATACCTGTTGATACTACTGACGATCCTATGTTTTAATATTTCAAAAGCAGCACATATTACAGGTGGAGAAATGATTTATAATTACGTTGGCCCAGCAGCAACGCCAAATGCTAACTATTACGGCGTTACGCTTAGATTATTTAGAGATGATAATTGTGTGAATTGTGCGGGAATGCCTGGGAATGTTTCCATTGGAATATACAACAACGACAACAACCAACTAGTTGGAAATTTTTTAAATGTTGACCGATCATCATTAACCCTTCTTTCCTTAAATGCCTTACCCTCTTGCATAACCAACCCACCAAACTTAGTATACAGTGTAGGGCTTTATACTTTTCTGATTGAGCTTACCATTAACAGCAATGGATATACAATTGCCTATCAAACCTGTTGCAGAGTAGATGGCATCATGAATGTTCCGAATAGCGTGGGTGCTACTTATGCTGCAGTTATCCCCGGTACCAATAGAGTTCCTTCTACAGCACAAGATAATAGCGCTCGTTTTTCTACTGGCATTTCGGTTATTTGTTTCAACAAGCCATTTACCCTCGACTTTAGTGCAACAGACCCAGATGGCGATTCGTTGGTGTACAATCTCTGCGACGCCTATAATGGGGGAGCTGCGCAAAATGCTTCTTTCGCAATCCCTGCTCCACCTCCCTATAGTTTTTTGAGTTATACCAATGGATTTTCAGGGGGGTTTCCACTAGGTGCTGGGGCCAGCATCAACCCACAAACAGGTATCATTTCTGGCATTGCCCCTGATGCAGGCCGCTATGTTGTAAGCGTTTGTGTTCAATCTTTTAATCGTACTACAGGTGCGTTAAGAGGTGAACACAAAAAAGATTTTATTGTAACGGTGGCTCCTTGCGACTTCGCCGGAGCTCAGCTTCAACCTAGTTACCTGAGTTGTGATGGATTTACTTTTAATTTCGAAAACCTAAATACATCTCCTCTTAACCAAACCTATTTTTGGGATTTTGGCGATGGCAACACTGCTAACGTATCAAACCCTTCGCACACTTATACCTTAGCGGGTATTTACAATGTAAAACTGGTAGTGAATAGAGGTGGTTCCTGCTCTGATTCTACGATCTCACCTCTTAGAGTTTTCCCTGGATTTTTTCCGGGTATCAATGATAATTCACCTATTTGTAAAGAACGCCCTGTTTTATTCAATGATGCAACCACCACCAACTTCGGGATTGTAAACTCGTGGCGATGGGATTTTGGCAACACAGCTGCTACCAATGATACCAGCAGGATAAAAAACCCTAGTTATACATATACCCTTGCAGGTAATTATGACGTAAGATTAATTGTAGGCAGCGACAGAGGCTGTTTGGATACTATTGTTAAAACAATCCGAATTGTAGACCGCCCCGAATTTAGTATTACCAATGATACTTTAATTTGCTCGATAGATACGCTGCAGCTCAATGCCATTGCTAGTGAAGTAGGAAGTATTGTTTGGTCGCCCAATTACATGATCAACAACGTAAATAGCTTTACGCCATTGGTAAGCCCCAACGTTACTACTACTTACATTGCCAGGTTTGCCGACGTTTCGGGTTGTTTTGCGGAAGACAGCCTTACTGTAAAGGTGGTAAATACTGTAACCCTTTTGGCATTATCTGACACAACTATTTGCTTAACAGACTCAATAATACTAAGAACCAATGGTGATGCCTTGCAATACAATTGGAGCCCAAGTGTTACCTTGAATAATGCATCAATTGCTCAACCAGTAGCAAATCCAGTAGATCCTGTAACTACCTATACAGTGATTGGTTCTATTGGGAAATGCAGCAGTCAAGATAATGTAACTGTGAGAACGGTACCATACCCAAATGCCAGTGTTGGTTCAGATACCACGATATGCTTTGGCAATTCTGTTCAACTGCAAGCAACTGGCGGAAGCGTATACAACTGGTCACCAGCTAGGTTCCTGAGTGCCATAAACATACCAAATCCGGTGTCGATTGCACCCCGAGCTACTACTCAATATATTGTTGAAGTAAGTGATGTTCTTGGATGTCCTAAATCTACATTTGATACCATTATTGTAAATGTGGCACAAATAATTGGTAGTGCGGGCCCATCAGACACCAGTGTTGTGTTGGGCCAACCATTACAACTTACAGCCACTGGTGGTGATTATTACAGTTGGACACCACCCACCTGGTTAAATGATCCCACCATTTTTAATCCCCTTGCTTTGCCTCAAGATAATATTGATTATGTGTTAAGGGTAGCTAATAACCAAGGCTGCTTTGATTTGGATACCATTCGGGTAAAAGTTTTTAAGATAGACCCCGATATTTTGGTACCCACCGGATTCAGTCCAAACAAGGATGGTAATAATGAAATATTTAAACCTATACCCATCGGAATAAGATCGCTCGATTTTTTCAGGGTGTACAACAGATGGGGGCAATTGATTTTTAGTACCGCACAAATTGGCGCTGGTTGGGATGGCACTTATGGAGGTGCAGAGCAGGGGCCAGGTACGTATGTTTGGTATGTGTCAGGAACAAATTATTTGGGCAATAAATTAGAAAAAAAAGGTACTGTGGTACTCATCCGGTAAAAGCTTCTAGATGAAGGTTTAAAAAAGGCATGTTTGTTCAAGCTGCCATTTTAGATTAAATTACAATTTTATGTTTGCCAATACTGCTCAATGAAAAAAACTATTCTACTTTTATTATTTATTTGTACCTGCTTTGAGGGTATAGCTACACATACGAAGGGGGGATGGATGTATTATGAATATCTGGGCCCTGGCATTCAAAATCCGGCTCATTTGCGCTACAAAATTGGAATGAATTTTTATATCGACTGCCCTTCTACTATTATTGAAAACAGCTACAATTTTTCTATTTTTCAAGGAGCGCCTCCTTATACTTTTATAGTGGATGCAAATGTAGTTTTAGGTACCACCATTATAAGGCAAAACTGTAATAGTACCAACTGTTATCCTTGTATCAGTATTATTCCAACTATCTGTTACAAAATACTCAATTACGAAACTATTGTAGAATTAGCTCCTTCTGCAAACGGTTACATTGTTGCCAAACAGCGTTGTTGCAGAATCAATAATATCAGCAATTTGCAACCACCCTCAAATGAGATTGGTGCTACGCTTATGATTAATATTCCAGGAACAGTATCAGGTTTACCAAACGCATTCAACAATACTAGTCCTAATTATGTTTTTAAAGACACTTCTATTGTTTGTGCAGAAAACCTTTTTTCTCTCAGTTTTGCCGCAACGGATGCAGACGGAGATTCTTTGGTTTATTCTTTTTGTGACGCATACACTGGAGGAACGCCAACGAATCCAGATCCTAATACGACTTCAACCCCACCATTCACGACTGTAAGTTATCTGGCGCCCTTTTCGGGCACTAACCCACTTGGAGCGGGGGTTATAATCAATCGACAAACAGGCGTCATCAGTGGTATTGCGCCAGCTGCTGGTGAATATGTAGTAACCATATGTGTTGGAGAGTATCGGAACGGAATTCGTTTTGCAGAATCTCGCAAAGAGTTACATCTTAAAATCACTCCCTGTATCCCAGTGGCAGCCACTTTAAATCCAGACTTTTTAACCTGTGGCGATTTGAATCTTTCTTTTTTTAACCAGACAGACAATCCCTCGATTCAAAATTGGTATTGGAACTTTGGAGATCCTGCCTCCGGTACCAATGATTCTTCTATATTACAAACACCTAGCCATAGTTTTACGACCCCTGGAGTTTATACAATAAAATTAATTGTGAACAGAGGGCTTTCCTGTGTAGATTCGGCTACGCAAGTTGTAAGTGTGTTCCCTGGATTTTTTCCAGGATTTGAAGCGTTGGCTCCGTTCTGCGTAGGCCAACCTGTGCTATTCAGTGATACTACCCGCACCAACTTTGGATCGATAAACCAATGGTTCTGGAATTTTGGCGATCCAAACACTTTAGCCGACACCAGCCTTTTGCAAAACCCTACTTATACTTATGCTAACGTAGGTACATACACGGTGAAGCTGTTTTCTAGCAATAGTTTGGGGTGTAGAGATAGTGTAGAAAGACAAGTGGTGATTTCCCCCATTCCAATACTCAATCTGCTTTCAGCAAGCAGTACCTATTGTGCTTTAGATAGTTTGGTATTAACAGCAACAGGTATTGGAAATTTTAGTTGGGCACCAGGTACCAATATACTAAATGCAAATACTGCAACACCCACCGTTTTTCCATCTGTGCCTACAACTTATGTGGTAACTTTAGAGAACATGGGCTGCACAAGCAAAGATTCTTTGACACTTACCCCTTTGAACGATCTAACTAATAATATCACCGCATTACCTGCACAAATATGTGAAGGAGACACACTAACGTTAACAGGTAGCAGCAATAAGCCGAATGCAAGTTGGCAATGGGCACCCACCTCATTGGTAGCTAGCCCTAATACCGCCATAACGCTGGCGTACCCAACCATAACATCTACTATTTTTTTACAAACAAGGTGGGGTAACAATTGTATCGCAAATGCCAGCATTCAAATTCCTGTAACCCCATTGGCCACTCCGAATGCGGGACCAGATGTAAATTTTTGTTTGGGACAAACACCTGTTCCTTTATCTGCGAGTGGTGGAACAACCTATAACTGGAGTCCGGCAGCAGGCCTCAATAATACGAACATTGCCAATCCAATAGCCTCCCCTGCTTCAACCACCACCTATGTGGTGAGCGTAGGAGTAAATGGATGCAGCCGAACCAGAAATGATACAGTTGTTGTAACAGTTAGAAACAAACCTCTGGTACAACTCACCAACGATACCTTGATCTGTGTACCGGATACGTTACAAGTGAATGCCTCTGGTAGTGGAACTTATTTATGGAGTCCAAATTATATGATCAATGATGTGAATACACAAAATCCTTTGGTAAGCCCAAATGTACCCACCTGGTACAGGCTTAGGCATACCGATATATTTGGATGTTTTATTGAAGACTCCCTTTTTGTAGAT
>JBBEBH010000013.1:0-7413 GCA_040882445.1 Ferruginibacter sp.
GCAGCACAAATAAGACCCCTACCATGAGTACTCATAAAATTGATCACTTCAGGGGTTACATTTCTGGCTGCAGCAATAAAGTCGCCTTCATTCTCTCTATCTTCATCATCTACAACGATGAGTAATTTTCCAATTTTAAGGTCTTCTATGGCTGACTCGATGGTATCTAACATCTTAATTTTTTGTATTTAACAGTGCAAAGTTACTAAGGTTTATAGTATGCACTAGTATGTTTTCGCTTTTCGAAATATTTTATTATTTATTTTAGTAATATAATTTTTAAAACGGTTTTATCGTATAAAAATTAAACAACCGTTTTAGATAATAATTTGTTAATAATAATTAGAGTTGTTTCGGCAATTTTTTAGTTTCTTTGTCATTCAAAAACAAGAACTAACATGCATATCAAAAAAATCATTCCAATGGTTATTGCATTTTTTGCAATACCATTATTTATGATGGCACAGGTTACTACCAGTACCATCAGCGGTACAGTTAAAGACGATAAGGGTTCCGTTTTAGATGGAGCTACTGTAAAAGTAACCAACACTCAGAACGGTGCTGTAAAGCAAACCAAGTCTGATAAAAGTGGCAGATTTTCGATCCCTAACCTTGATCCAGGGGGACCTTACACTGTTGCGGTTACATTCGTAGGACAAATAATTCCTACGAGAGAGAATATTTTTCTTCAACTGGGTACCGATGAAGTTTTAGATTTTCTAGGAACTTCTTCTTCTAACACACTCGAAGGTGTAGTGGTAAGTAGCTCTGCTGTTTCAAGAACGGTAAAAACTGGAACATCTTCTAACTTCAACCAACGTGTGATCAATGCTTTACCGAACATTTCAAGAAGTATCACCAACGTTACTACTTTAACACCTCAAGCAGGTGGTCGTAATTCATTTGGTGGTAGAGATGGCCGTTACAACAACATCCAAATTGATGGTGCCAGTTTCAACAACAACTTTGGTTTGTCGAGCAACCTTCTACCAGGTGGTGCCATTTCGCCAATATCAATTGATGCGATTGAAGAAATTTCTGTAAACGTGAGTCCTTTCGACGTTCGTCAGGCGAATTTCACGGGTGCTGGTATTAATGCTACTACCAAAAGAGGTACCAACACTTTCAAAGGTGCGGTATATACCTTTTATAGAGACCAGGGTTTTCTGGGAAGAACTGCAGCAGGTCAAAAAGTACCTCCTGTAACACAATCAACCTCTAAAACTTTTGGAGCTTTCGTTGGTGGACCAATCATTAAAAATAAATTATTCTTTTTCTTAAGTGGAGAAACAGTAGAAGTAGATCAGCCAGGTATCAACTGGAAAGCACGTAGAGGCGCTGCTTCAACAAATCCTAACGAATCAAGAACACAAGCTGCTGACCTTGATGCAGTGAGTAACTATTTAAAAACTAAGTTTAACTACGAAACAGGCCCTTACGAAAACTTAGGAAACTTCTTCACAGAAAATAAGAAGATCTTAGGTCGTTTAGACTGGATCGTAAACCAAAAGCACTCAGTATCTCTTCGTTACAACTACTCTAAAACAGATGATGATCAATTGCTAAATGGTAGAAGTGCTCCCAATCCAAGAAGTGCTAGCAACAGATGGAGCCAAAACAGTATGAGCTTTGAAAACTCTAACTATGCTAACACCAACCTTTTAAACTCCTATGCTTTAGAGGTAAAAAGTAATTTCAATAGCCGTTTCTCTAACCAGTTCATTGCCACATATACTGAGGCAAATGATCCAAAAAGAAGTAGCGGTTCTAGTATCTTCCCTTTCATTGATATTCAAGAAGGCGGTGATTCTTATATGGCTGCAGGTTATGAATTGTTCTCTTTTGGTAATGATGTTCAAAACAACACCCTTACTTTTAACAACAACTTTACCTACACTGCCGGTAAACACAGTATCACAGGTGGTTTGGCTTACGAAAATATTTATGTAAAAAACCAGTTCTTGCGATATGGTACCAGCTACTACAGATATTCTTCTGTTTCATCTTTTCTAAACAATGCTGCGCCAAGTGCATTTGCAATTACCTATCCTTACGCTGGTCAAAAACCATTTGTGGAATTAGATTTCGGACAAATCAGTTTATATGCTCAGGATGAAATCAAATTCAACGATCGTTTCAAATTAACGGTTGGTATTAGAGCAGACAAACCTTTGTTCCAAAATGAGTTGACTAACAACCCTGCCATTAGTGCACTTACTTTTGGCGACTTGAACAATCAACCATTGAAATTAGACGTTGGCAAATGGTCTAAAGAAAGAACATATATCAGTCCAAGAGTTGGATTTAACTGGGATGTAAAAGGTGACAAAGACCTTATCATTCGTGGTGGTGCAGGTATATTCACTGGTAGATTCCCGTTTGTATGGTTTACCAACCAGCCAACCAACAGTGGTGTAATTCAAAATACAGTTGAGTTAACCGGTGCGGCTGCTGCTAGCTACTTATTTAACCCAAATCCAAATGCATACGTTGCTAATTTCCCTTCTCAGCCGGGTACAAGTTCTCCAGGTTCTTTGGCAATCGTTGATCCTGACTTCAAAATGCCACAGGTGTTGAGAGTGAGTGCAGCAGTTGAAAAGAAATTGGGTAAAGACTGGACTTTAACTTTAGAAGGTATTTACAACAAAGACATCAATGCATTATTGCAATACAATGCTAACCTATCAGCCCCAATTGGTGTAACTGCTGGTCCGGGTTCAAGACCATTGTTCGGTAATACTAACGCAACTAGAAGATACAATCCTACCATTTCTGAAGCCATGGTATTAACCAACACCAGCAAAGGTGGTGCAGGAATTGTTACGGTTCAAATTGCTAAGCGTTTCAGCAAAAATTGGGATTTCAGTTTTGCTTACACACACACAGAATCTCTTGATGTTAGTGGTAACCCAGGTTCACAAGCATCAAGCGCATGGAGTAATATCCAGAGTTTGAGAGGTAACAACGATCTTGACATTGCTTACAGCGATTTTGGTACACCTAACCGTGTTATTGCTTATGGTTCTTATAACCTACAGTTGATTAAACAACTGAAAACAACTTTCACTTTGGTATATATGGGTTATGAGCAAAATCGTTTCAGTTACAGATACTCAAATGATTTTAATCAGGATGGTATTAGCAGTGATTTACTTTATGTTCCTGCCAAGCCTTCTGAAATCACTTTCGTAGCAAATGGTGCTTTTACTCCACAGCAACAAAGCGATGCATTTTTTGCATACGTTGACCAAGACAAATACCTAAGCAAACGCAAAGGTCAGTTTGCAGAAAGAAACGGTGGTAAGTTACCATGGTTTAGCAATGTTGACTTAAGAATTTTGCAAGACATTATTCCTTTCAGCAACCACAAAAATTATGGTTTGCAATTCAGTGTAGAGGTAGAAAATTTCACCAATATGATCAACAGCGATTGGGGTGTAACCAAGCGTTTGAACTATAACAATGGGGCCATCCTTGCGGTAGCTTCTGCACCTACAGCCACAAATGCTGCTACATATAGAATGAACATAGTTAGTGGCGCATTGCCTACCCAGTCTTTTGCCAGCAACATTACCGTTGGTAATACCTGGAGACTGAATCTTGGTTTGAGATTGTTCTTCTAATCAAAACATCTTAGTATACAAAATAACCCCTGAAATATTCGGGGGTTATTTTTTTGTTATCTGATCATGAAAAAAGTTGATAATAAAGACAAGAAAGATGAAGCAATGAAAAGCTCCATACAGAAAGAGCTTTCTGAGGTAGTGATATTGTTTATGACTATGATTCTTGAACTATACCCCAGCCCCAGGTTAAAAATGTAGGGAAAGCCCTAGCCCAAGTGGGTACATCGTGTTTACCATCTGCTAACTGCAAATAGTAAATATCTTTATGAGGGTTGTAACCTTTTATTTCTAATTCATCAATTAAAGCTAAGGTATCATCAATAGCATCAATCACGCCATTATTATTTCTATCTGCAGTTTCATCTTGTGTGCCCACTTCAAAGAAAAATTGTAACCAGGAAGCATATTTTCCTTCTCTTATTTGGCGATGCATGATGCGGTGTTGTAGTTCATCAAAGTCGGCGTCGGCTTGGTCTTTGTCGCGCCACCACAACGACCCACTAAATACCCCTACTCTGGTAAACTCATGTGGATAATTCCACACAATATCCAATGCGCACAAACCCCCTAAAGAAAATCCGGCAAAGGCTTTTTCGCTAAAACTTTCGATGCCATAATTATTTCGTATAAAAGGAATCAACTCCTGAATAATAAACTTGGTGTAGAGAAATGCTTTGGCACCCCTTCCTTTGTAATCGAGAATATTGGCGGTACCATATTCGTTTTTTCTGTCGGAAGAGCAATGCAGTGCTACACAAAAGAGAGGCACTATTTTATTAGTATGATAGAGCTTTTCGAGTATTTGTTCAAATGCCATAGTTAATAAATCCTGGCCATCATTTACCAACAGCATATTTACAGGCTGGTTAAAACACAATTTATCGGGAATAAAACAATCTACTATCACAACCCTATTGAGATGAGTGGAATGCAACAAGTGTTGCTCAACCTTTACCACTGAAACGGGATTGCTGTGCATAAGCATCAAAAATAAGAAAACCGTTTCATACCATATCATTTGGATGCGTGAAAACATAATTTGTTTTATTGATTCTTACAAAATATATTTGATACAATAAATATTTTTAGAATTTATCATCTTAAATCAATTCCATTATGAAAAAAATAGGTGTATTACATGGAAAAGAACGAAGTTTTCCGGAGGCACTCGTGGCACGTATCAACAGCAAAAATATTGATGGTATTGTTGCAGAGCCTGTAAAAATAGATAAAGTGATGCAGGGTGAAGATGCAGGCTATGCGGTGATATTTGATCGCATTTCGCAAGATGTACCCTTTTACAGGGCATACCTAAAAAACGCCGCTTTGTGTGGCACAGCTGTCATCAATAATCCTTTTTGGTGGAGTGCGGATGAAAAATTTTTTAATAACTGTTTGGCTACAAAAATTGGTGTGCCCGTACCCAAAACGGTTATCCTCCCATCTAGAGATTTACCAACCGATACCAGTACAGATTCATTTAGCAACCTCTCCTACCCACTAGATTGGGATGGTATTTTCAAATATATTGGATTCCCTGCCTACATGAAACCCCACGCCGGTGGTGGTTGGAAAAGTGTATATCAGTTAAATAGCCTTGATGAGTTTTTTGAAAAACATGCAGAAACAGATCAATTGGTGATGATGTTACAGGAAGAAATAAAGTTTACAGAATACTATCGGTGTTATTGTATTGGAGGCAAACATGTACGCATCATGCCTTATGAGCCCCGCAATGCTCACCACCTTCGTTATGTAGCCGATTTTTCTCCGTCGCCAGAACGTTACAAAGAAATGGAAGATATTGTATTGCGTATTTGTAAATACCTTGGCTACGATTTTAATACCGTGGAATTGGCTTTAAGAGATGGGGTTCCTTACGCTATTGATTTTTGTAATCCGGCACCAGATGCTGAAGTAACCAGTGTGGGCCAGGAAAATTTTGACTGGGTAGTAGAAACTTCTGCCAACTACGCTATTGAAAGAGCGCAGTTGCATGTAGAAGGAGCCGACAATCTCACCTGGGGCGAGTATATAAAAAGAAGCAGCAGTGGTGAAAAATTATATTGATAAATGGCAATTAATTACATTAAAACGAAGAAAGATTCATCTAATAAGTTTCTACATCGTTTAAATTGTTAGCAGTATCCAATCATTATCAGATTTATTATACTTTATCAACTATACTATTATTCATTAACAATTTATTCAGATGGCATCAATCAACTATAAAAAATTTACGGTAGGGGTAGAAGAAGAGTACATGGTTATTGATCCACAAACAAAGGAATTAAAAAGCCACGAACAAAAAATTGTAGAGGAAGGTCATAAGATTTTAAAGGAAAAAGTAAAAGCAGAAATGCACCAAGCTGTGGTAGAAGTGGGTACCGATATTTGTGCCGATGTAGATGAGGCTTTTATGGATGTTTCTACTTTGCGCAAAACCATCAGCGGCATTGCAGATGAATTAGGCCTTTGGATTGGTGCCAGCGGAACACACCCCTTCAGTCATTGGGAACGTCAGCTAATTACAGAACATGTACGCTATAATGAAATTGTAAATGAACTGCAAGAGGCAGCAAGAAGTAATCTTATTTTTGGGTTACATGTGCATGTGGGAATGGAAACTCGTGAAATGGCCATTCACATAGCCAATTCTGCTCGATATTTTCTGCCTCATATTTTTGCTCTCAGCACCAACTCTCCTTTTTGGGAAGGGAGAAAAACGGGTTACAAATCTTTCCGCACAAAAGTGTTTGATAAATTTCCCCGTACGGGCATACCCGATTGTTATGATAGCATAGAAGACTATGATAATTATATTAAGTTGTTGATAAAAACTAACTGTATCGACAATGGTAAAAAAATATGGTGGGATCTTAGGGTACATCCTTTCTTTAATACGGTAGAATTTAGGATCTGCGATATTCCGTTAAGTGTAAAAGAGACCATTGCCATCACAGCACTTTTTCAAGCCATCTGTGCCAAATTGTATAAACTGCGCAGCCAGAACCTAAATTTTATGATGTATAGCCGTGCGCTTTTGAACGAAAATAAGTGGCGGGCAAGTAGATACGGCATAGATGGTAATATGATTGATTTTGGAAAAGAAACCGAGGTTAATACTCGAGTATTAATTTATGAACTACTCGATTTTGTAGACGACGTAGTACCACATTTGGGTAGCCAGCACGCAATCAGTCATGTTCATAAAATGCTAGAAGATGGAACTGGTGCAGACCGGCAGTTAAAAGTATATGAAGAAACCCAGAGCCTCGAAAAAGTGGTGGATTACATTCATTCAGAATTTTTAACGGGTTTGTAGTTTGTTGGTAAAGCTATAAATATGTATATTTGCCGTCCAATAAAATCGTTGGCTGCGTAGCTCAACTGAATAGAGCATCTCACTACGGATGAGAAGGTTTTAGGTTTGAATCCTAACGCGGTCACAGATATCACATCTGGCTTCTACTTAAAAGGTAGGAGCCTTTTTTATTTGTAGTGCAACAGAAAGTGCACACAATTACACCTTCTTATCATCTTTAATCAATGCTTTGCGCCTTCGTTGGTGACACTTTTACTCTTGCAAGATTAGAAAGTGTCAGAAAGAAAAGTAATATGCACAGTAGGAGTCTCATAAGCTTACTGCTAGAGTTTTGACGCTTTGGGAAAGTGGCGATTTTTAGCACAACTATTGATGCGGAACACTGAACCGCCACTTTTGTGCCTTCGTTGGTGACGAATTAAACAAATCTTCCTATCCCGCACCGCCGAGGCGTGGTCTGCG
>JBBEBH010000014.1:0-41139 GCA_040882445.1 Ferruginibacter sp.
TTTATATCGCATTGCCCAAGGTTGAGCCATACGTACCATGGTGTCGTAAATTGCAGAGTCACCATGTGGGTGATATTTACCCATTACTTCACCCACAATACGTGCCGATTTTTTGTAGGCTTTGTTGCTGGCATTACCGAGCTCATTCATACCATGCAGTACTCTGCGGTGCACAGGCTTCAGACCATCTCTAACATCTGGAAGCGCACGACCCACAATCACACTCATAGAGTAATCGATGTAGAAAGTTTTCATTTGCTCCTCAATATTAACGGGAATAATCTTACCCCTATTGTTCGGATTGCTGCCCTCTAAATTATCTTGATTTTCCATAATAAAATTTACCCTACTAGTAGGGTGGCGAAAGTAACGAATTTTGATGGCTTTTCAAGTTGAAAATCAGCTTATTTTGAATTGTTTTACACATTTTTTACCCGTTTAAACAGATGCCCCAGTTTGGGTAAAATTTGCTTTAAAAAAACAGAAAAATATTAGCAGAAAAGTTACAATTTTTATAAAGCGGCCAGATAACAATGTCCTCGAAAAAAGAATCCTTAACTTGCTCAAAAAAAATCAATTGAAGACGATCCTCCTCATTGGTGCGGGTAAATCTGCCACTGTTCTTATACAATACCTAATCAAAGAATGTGAAGCCAATGATTGGAAATTTTTGGTAGCAGATGCAGATATTCAGCAGGTATTGGCTAAAACAGGCAGTAGCAAATTTGCAACGGCTATTGCGTTGGATGTTAACGATGATGTTGCCCGAGAAAATCTCATTCAAAAAGCGCATGTAGTTATTTCTATGATGCCACCTGCGTTGCATTTTTTAATTGCTAAAGATTGTGTAGAATACCGAAAACATTTGCTCACTGCCTCTTACTTAGATGAGAAAATGAAGAGCTTAAAAGATGAGATCAATCATCGAAAATTATTGTTTCTGTGCGAAATGGGACTTGATCCTGGCATAGATCACATGAGCGCCATGCAACTCATTCACCGTTTAAAAAAAGAATCTGCAATAATACAAAGTTTTAAAAGCCATTGTGGCGGATTAATTGCACCAGAAAGTGATAACAATCCATGGCATTATAAAATTAGCTGGAACCCCCGAAATATAGTGCTGGCAGGCAATGCAGGAGCAGTTTACAAAGAAGCAAACCAAATAATAAAGGTACCCTATGAAAAAATTTTTGCAGGGGGCCATCAAGTAAAAGTAGAAAGCCTCGAAACATTGGCGTGGTATCCTAACAGAGATTCTCTATCTTATATTTCACTTTACAAACTACCAGAAGCAACTACTTTCATTCGCACTACCCTAAGGCATCCTCAGTTTGTAAAAGGATGGCACGCAATCGTATCAGCTAAACTTACCAACGATAAAAATAGACTTGCAGAAAAAAATATTTCTTTTAAAGAGTGGAGTGCAGACATACAGGCTTTTGTGAATGAAGAAAATAAAGAGATGCTACAATACATTGGGTTATTTAAAGAGGAACTCATCCCTGTTGCAGCCAACAGTAACGCCGACGTGCTGCAGTATTTATTAGAAACAGCCTTAGCCATGTTGCCAAACGATAAAGATATGATTGTAATGTTACATGAAATAACCTACAAACTCAACGGTGTAAGTACTACCCTGCACAGCAGTTTGGTAGTGAAAGGAGAAAATAATATATCTACAGCAATGGCCAAAACGGTAGGATTACCCTTGGGTATAGCGGCTAAATTATTGTTAACGGGTGAACTTTCTTTGTTCGGCTTACATATTCCCATCACACCAGAAATTTATGAGCCTGTATTAAAAGAATTAAAACATCAAGGGATTGTATTTGTTGACCACTAAAAACCATCCGTATTTGTTTGTTGAACCTATTGGTTTTAAACTTTTAGTAAATTCATTAATTCTTGTACCCCTTCTGTGGCAGGTTTTTCAATAAAGTGCATGTTGGGTAAATATTTAATGGCAGGTATTGTTCTATCGATGATGTATTTGGGTACATCCATTGCAACATAATGAATGAGGCCTGCAGCAGGATATACTTGTAGCGAAGTGCCTATCAACACAAATATATCTGCTTTACTAATTAAATCTGCCGCCATTTCAATGAGTGGTACGGGTTCTTCAAACCAAACAATGTGAGGTCTGTATTGAGTATCATCTGGTCCTCGGTGGCCCACAACAATATCTCCCCTGATCTCCATTATTTTGTTGGGCGAGCCCAATGAATGCATTTTAAATATTTCGCCATGCAAGTGAATCACATTTGTTGATCCAGCTCTTTCGTGTAAGTCATCAATGTTTTGAGTAACGATGGTCACTTTAAACTCATTTTCTAAAGCAGCTAAACCATCATGAGCAGCGTTGGGAATAGCATTTGCTACGTCGTGCCGCCGCATATTGTAAAAATCTAACACCAATGCAGGGTTGCGCGCAAATGCACCCAGAGTAGCTACATCTTCGATATTGTAACCATTCCACAAGCCATCACTATCTCTAAAAGTTTTTAAACCGCTTTCTGCACTAATGCCCGCTCCGGTAAGAACCACTAAGTGTTTTTTCATATAAGTAAATTACTAAGCTCATTGTAACAACATTTTATCTGCCAAAGGTGGATAAAAAATCAAATAATCAAAGCATAAATAATTACTGAGGTGAAGTAGCTTTTACTAAATAAATTATTTATTCAGAATGAATATAAATGCAAAGACTTTACAAAAAATCATTTAATAATTTACACTAATTAAATTCATTATTGTTCACCGGCCATCTCCATAATCATTTCCCACTCATGCTCCTTAACGGTTTGTACAGAAAGCCTACCCAAACGAACGAGATCCATTTCTTGTAAACCAGGTTCGTCTTTTATTTGCTTTAGGGTAACAGACTTATTCAATTTTTTTACAGGTTTTAAATCTACCACTAACCATGCAGTATCTTCTGTTGTGGGATCTTGATAACACTCTTTCGCTACCTTAGCAATACCAACAATCTCTACACCTTCATTGCTATGATAAAAAAGTACATGGTCGCCTTTTTTCATTGCACGAAGATTGTTTCTTGCGCCATAGTTGCGTACACCATCCCAAAAGGTTTTTTTGTCTTTAACAAACTGTTCCCAACTATATTTAAAAGGTTCTGATTTAACTAACCAATAAGCCATATAACTACATTTAATTCATAAAAGTAAACATAACAGCATTACTCTAACAATGTTTTAGTTAAACCCATATTTTGCAATTAAAAATCTATAACAGCTTCCAAACGCTTTGCAGCTAAGCATTTCAGAACATTTTTTGATCTTAAAATAGTTCACTATTTCTTTGTTAAATTATTCATTCCAACCGCTGGCCAAAACATCAGCAATGTGCATGGTGCGAATCGGAAGTTCTTTGTGCTTGATTACCCCATCTAATTGCATCAAACAACTGAGGTCGGTAGAAATGATAAGAGATGCCCCAGTTAGCAGAGAATTTTTTAACTTTTGATCGGCCATAGCTGTTGATATGGCATCAAATTTAACAGAAAATGTACCGCCAAATCCACAGCAGGTTTCAGTGTCTATCATTTCAACCAGCTCTAAATTTTTTACATGTGACAGTAACTTGCGCGGGCCTTCTTTTATTTTACATTCTCGCAAAGCCGCGCAACTATCGTGATATGTGGCTTTTGCTGATAATTGGGCTCCAAAATTTTCGATCTTCAATATTTTGGTTAAAAACTCTGTAAATTCATAAGACTTAGCAGCCAATACTTTTACTTCTTTGTGAGATGCAGTGTTGTTGAATAAAGCCGGATAATAATTTCTTACAAAACCAGTGCAGCTAGCGCTGGGCGACACTACATAATCGGTGTCTTTAAAATCTTTGATATACTTACTCGCCACCGATTTACATTCGCTCAAAAACCCTGCATTAAACGCCGGTTGTGCACAACAAGTTTGATTGAAATTGTACAATACTTCACAGCCAGCTTTCTCCAATACTTTCACCATGTTGAATGCAGTTTCAGGATACAACTGATCTACAAAACATGGTATGAATAAGTGTACACGCATTTTCAAAAATTATTGTATTTGTAAAAATTATTTTTCTTTTTGCAACAATGCAATCATCTGTAGGGCAGTGCTGGCAGCTTCTTCACCTTTATGCCCAACCCTTCCTCCTATTCTTTCATCGGCCTGTTCTTGTGTATTTACAGTTAACACACCAAAGATAGTTGGTACAGGCAGTTGCAAATTGAGTTGCAGTACACCATCCGTAACTGCTTTGCATACGTACTCAAAATGGGGCGTATCGCCGCGGATGATACAGCCGAGTGCAATAAAAGCATCAGGTTTAGATTCCTGATATTTTGTATTATCCCAATAGTTTTTTATGACAAATGGAATTTCAAATGCACCTGGTACTATGATCACCTTAGTAGCAACATGGTGTGCATGCAAAACCTTCAAACAACCTTCTTCCAATTTATCGAGCACAGCCCCGTTCCATGCGGTTCGCACTATTACAACACAGGCATCCTTTTTTAAATGGATGCCTGTAGTATCAAAAATATCAGTTGAGCTTATAGCCATAGATATAGGTATAATTTAGAAACGCTTATTCTACCTCGCCATATTTAGCAAGATACTTGTCTACATCACCATTTGAAACTGCTGGTGATGTTGGGTATTTAGTTTGTATTTGTTTAAATAGATCAACTGCTTCTTTGCTATTGCCAATGGCATCTGCATAGGTAGCAGCCAGCAACAAAGCATCTCCCCCAAAAGACTGATCTTTCGGATCTAACACTTCAGCTGCTTTTTTGTAAAAATTCAAAGCATTGGTTGTTTTCTTTTGTTCAGCATACGCATGTCCGATCATTGTATAAGCCTTACTTTCTGCTTGCGTAGCTCCATTACCATTAAAATCACTTAGGTATTTAATGGCTTTGTCAAATTCCCCAATCTGCAAATAGCTGGCTCCCGCAATAAATTTTGCACGATTTCCTGCTTTGGTACCACCAAATTGATTGATGATAGTGAGCATACCCGTTACCTTTTTACCTTCTAACTGTCCACCGTTTATTACAAGATTCACAGAATCTTTATTGAATCCGGTAGCTGCCATTTTATCAAAAATATTTTCTGCTCCAAAAATCTGCTCACTTGCTTTCAGTTCATTAGGTGCTACAACAAACTCTTTATAACTTAAGTAGCTCATCAATAAAATAATGATAGATCCACCTACATAAATAATGGGCCTACTGTACTTATCCCAAAATCCTTTTGCTGCCGCCAGAGTTTCTGTTTCAACTGCTGATGTGTTTGTTACGGGGTTATTTTTTTTATTTACTTGCTTATCTGCCATGTTGTTTGTTACACCCTTTTTTGGTAATTGTAAATGAAGGGTTATTTTTTAAAAATTAAAAATTGTGTTTGGGAGTTTTGGTGTTTCACAAAACCATCTATACTGTATTAGTCAACAATAAAAGGATAATCTGCTTGCGCGTACACATCTTTTAGCAACTCGTCGTCGGAAGGCCATGGACTATCTTCAGCAAACTGCACAGATTCCTCTACTTCTTCTTTCACTCTTTGATTAATAAGTTCTATTTCTTCTTCCGTAACACCAAAATTATTTATCAGCATATTTTTGGTATGCTCAATGGGATCTTTTTCTTTATACTCTTCCACTTCATCTTTACTCCGGTATTTCTGAGGATCACTCATGCTATGTCCTTTGTAACGGTAGGTTTTTATTTCTAACAAAGTAGGACCACCTTTTTCGCGTGCCCTATTCACCGCTCTTAGCACGGCATTGTGAACTTCTTCGGGGCTCATCCCATCTACACTATCTGCTGGCATTTCATAAGCATCTGCCATTTTATAAATATCTAATGTTTTGCTGGTTCTAGCTATAGAAGTTCCCATGGCATAACCATTGTTTTCGCAGATGAACACTATTGGCAAATCCCACAACATAGCCATGTTAAAAGTTTCGTGCAACATACCTTGTCTGGCAGCACCATCGCCAAAAAAACAAAGCACTACATTTTGAGTTCCATTGTATCTTTCTGCAAATGCCAATCCAGCACCTGTACCTATTTGTGCACCCACAATACCATGTCCACCAAAAAAATTTTCTTTCACTCCAAAAAAGTGCATGCTTCCACCCTTTCCTTTACTACAACCCGTAGCCTTGCCATACAATTCTGCCATACATGCTTTTGCAGAAATACCTTTTGCAATAGCTAGTGCATGATCTCGGTATGCTGTGATGAATTTATCATCGGGGTTAGTAGCAGACATACAACCCGCTGCTACTGCTTCTTGTCCAATGTACAAGTGGCAAAAACCACGAATTTTCTGCATCCCATATAATTGCCCAGTTTTTTCTTCAAAACGGCGCAGTAATAACATCATTTTATACCAATACTGGTAAGTTTCTTTAGAAAATTTTGTTGCCAATGCGTGAAAATTTTAGGTGCAAATATAAGGGAGAAATGAGATAATTCGCTCGATGTTTAAAGATTGCGAACAGTTAGACCATTATTTATTCAAAAATCGGTCATATCTTTTATTTCCCCATTTCTCAGTATTAATGGCGGTTATGACAGGTTTTACTAATAGCTGTTTTATTTGCGGCGTCAAGCTTTCCCTTTATCTTGCAGAGCTATGTTGCAACTACATCACATATCGCTTACACAATACAAAAATTATGATTTTACATCATTTGATTTTGAAGCTAGAGTGATTGGAATTTGTGGGTTAAACGGAATGGGCAAAACTAACTTATTAGACGCTATTTATTACTGCTGCTTTACTAAAAGTTATTTTAACAATGGTGATTTGCAGAATGTAGCATTTGGTAAAGATGGATTTAGACTAGAAGCTCGCTTCAACAACAATAGCATGGCGCAAAAACTCGTTTGCATCAACCGCGGAAATAGCAAAAAAGAATTATACCTTAATGAGGTGTTATACGAAAAATTGGCGCATCATATCGGCTTGATGCCATCTGTGATGATTGCACCAGATGATATTGATATTATTACAGGTGGCGGTGAAGGAAGGCGTAAACTGGTAGATACGATTTTGTGCCAGTTAGATGCTGTATATCTGCAACAACTGATGATTTACAATAAAGTATTGGCCCAAAGAAATAGTTTATTGAAACAATTTGCAGAAAGAAGTAGTTATGACGAGGCTTTGCTGGAAATTATCAACAAACAACTTTCGGTTCCGGGTAAGTATGTTTTCGATAAACGACAACTGTTTGCAGCCGAATTTGTTCCTTTGGTTCAAAACTTTTACAAGCAAATAGCAGACAATGATGAGTTGATTAAGATCAGTTATGAAAGTAAATTATTGAGACATCCATTCGAAGAATTATTGCTGCAAAACATAGAACGTGATCGTTATCTGCAAAGAACCAATGCAGGCATACATAAAGACGATTGGTTGTTTGAATTAAATACCCAGCCATTTAAAAATATTGCTTCTCAGGGTCAAAGAAAGAGTTTACTGTTTGCACTTAAACTAGCCGAATTTGAGATCATAAAAACCAACAAAGGTTTTGCCCCAATTTTATTATTAGATGATGTGTTTGAAAAGCTGGATGAAAATCGGATGAAAAATTTATTACATTGGGTTTGCAATGAAAACGAAGGTCAAGTTTTTATTACAGATACTCACAAAGAGCGCTTACAGTTTGCATTTGAGCAACTGCAGGTGAAAGGCCAAATCATTGAACTATAACAACTATCTTTAAACCATGGGAGAAATTTCTTTACAAGACGCCATGAAGGAGTTTTTAAAAAACAGCAAATACAAAACCTATATTCAAGCTATTCAGATTGAAGAATTGTGGCAAGAAATGATGGGCAAAACAGTTGCTAAATACACCGATAAAATACAGATCATCGGTCATACCCTTTTCATCACTACCAGCGTAGCACCCTTAAGAAATGAATTGATATATCAAAAAGACACAATCATCAGCAGAGTAAATGAAGTGCTGGGTGATAAAACGATTAAAGAAGTAGTGATAAAATAAGCAGATTTTACCCTTTAATATCCATCAGGCGCTGTTGTTGTTTTCACTCCATTGGCAATGGGTCTTAATTGGTAGCCTTCTTTTTTCAATAACTCAATAAGCCCTTTTTTACCAACAAGATGTCCTGCTCCTACTGCCATAAAAATAGGATGATTGGGCAAAATATTTTTCAACTGATTTACCCAATCTATGTTTCTTTTATCGAGCAAAATATCTAACCCATCCTTAATACCGATGGTTTCGTCGGTAAACATGGCCTCTAATTGATCGAGTTGTTGTGTTTTATATACCTTCACCATCTTATCGAAATTCAATTTGTAGGTATTGATGCTATCAATGGTTTTCAGTAAACTTTTCGCTTGCACATTATATGGAATGCTGTCAAACACCGAAGCCTGAAAAGCAATGGTTTCAAATCCTTTGATTTCTTTTTTATCTTTAGAGGCTATTTTTAATAACTCTTGCTCTACCCCACTCATATTTTTACAAGGCATCATTTTAGGATATAAAAAGGCTTCCAAGAAAGAGGGCTTCATTTTTTGAAACATTTTCAGAGAAGTGCGTAATGAATCTTGAAAATATTTTTCGATTTTCAAAAACTCATCTTCGGTATAAAAGTCACGAAGTGTATTACCATCTTTCATATTCATGAAAAACATAGCACCCAAGGTATTGGCAGCATCATCTAAATCCATTTCAAAATACACTTCCTCACTAAAGTGAATGGCTGCCAGTAGATTATCGCTAAATTGAATATCATCCTTACACATCATGTGAAAAGTACCAAACAGATAGCTAGGTTGTTGCAAACCATTTCCAGAAACTTCCCACAAGAGGCTGTTGTTGTCTTTATTTGTAGAGAGTTTTTGTTGAGGTTGTGCCTTACAAGCAATCATTAAAAACAAGGAAGCTAGAGCAAGCATTATTTTCATGTGAACTATTTAGATGGCTAAAATACTATTTTTAAAAGTAGTAATTATTGAAAGATTAATTGGTAACTATTAAAATTTAAATGCTATCAAACATTTCATTACAATTAGTGAATGGCAATTTCTATACCCTTATCAACCACAGCCATACAGGCTTCCACCCTTTTCGAAAAACCGGTTGATTTTCTTTTCAACGTCAGGATCTTTTTCTACTGGCGGAGCATGATGAGGTTTGATGCGAGCGTCTATTAGCAATGGACCTGTACAACCCCAATGTTTGTTTACTACCGATTCGTTGATACCATATATATCATGTGATGGGTTGCAACGAGTAAAAGATACCCACAGAAAATTTTTCATACTGGCTGCAACAAATGCTGCATCATCTGCCAATATAATCATGGGGGCTTCATGTAGTTCTTTATCGCTATGGCACAATTGCTCTTGTAGCATTTTAATTTGTACATGTGTATTTTCATAGCTACTGAAAGCAGGCATGCCTATGGCTATTACGCCAGGCATAACGATGGTTGGTTGGTGAACACCTTGCAAATTATTTAATACAGCTGGTACTTCTGTAGCCAACTTTCTCACTTCATCTCCGTAGGCAGCAAACACCACTTTGCTGCCACTGTTTAAACCTGTACCTGAGTAATCTAAGGTATCGATGGTGGTATTGGTATAAAAATGCACATCGCGATGCAGTTGAATTCTTCTCAAAATAAACTGAAGGTATTCCTCAATAAGATGTGTACTAAGTTGATGAGTATCGTCGGCGGTGATGAACAAAAATTTAGCTAAGCTCAATTGCCCCGTACCCAACACATGATTGGCAATGGTGAGCAATTCGGCAGGTTGTTTTGCTGGGGTGTAGGGAGTGTACCGTTCGCTACCAATAGCCAGCAACAGAGGATGAACGCCTGCAGCATCTACGGCGTGCACTTCTTTGAGTCCGGGAACTTCCTGTGGAATTGCGGCACCGGTAATTTCATGAATAAGCTGACCAAAACTAGTATCTTCTTGAGGGGGTCGGCCTACAACAGTGAAAGGCCAGATGGCATTTTTACGAGCATACACTTTGTGAACTTTCATTAAAGGAAAATCATGAGTCAAACTGTAATAACCCAGGTGATCGCCAAACGGACCTTCGGGTTTATTTTTGCCTGGGTGAACTTCACCCGTAATAACAAAGTCGGCATCGGTGCTGATGCAGAAGCCATCTTCATAAGTGTACCTAAATCGTCTTCCCCCCAATACACCTGCAAAAGTTACTTCGCTGATACCTTCTGGCAAAGGCATTACCGCTGATACGGTGTGTGAGGGTGGCCCACCAGCAAATACACTTACTTTAAGAGGAATTGCTTTTTTATTGGCTTTGGTTTGATGCACACCAATACCTCTGTGCAACTGGTAATGTAATCCTATTTCTTCATTCTGCGTATAGTCGTTACCGTTGAGTTGTATTCTATACATGCCCAAATTAGCGTTCAGTATTCCTGGGTTATCAACGTCTTCACTGTATACCTGAGGCAGTGTAACAAATGCACCCCCATCCATGGGCCAATGTTGAATGGGAGGAATGTCTGATATCTTGATCTGACTGTACATCACCGGTTTACTTAGTGGATTTTTTAAGGGCAATGCTTTGAGTGCTGCTAAGCCCGCCTTAAAATTCTGAATGGGATGTTTGATAGCCTCCATTGGATTGCTCTTAAGTTCGATCAATTTTTGTACAGCTTCAAGTGTATCTCTGAAAATAAAGCGACTTCTATCAAGAGTGCCAAAAATATTAGAAGCGGCTCGGTACTGGCTACCTTTTACATTTTCGAATAGCAAGGCTGCACCTCCCATTTCATACATACGCAAGTGAATAGCCGCCATTTCTAAATGAGGATCTACTTCTTCTTTAATTCTGATCAACTGCCCGTTTTTTTCTAAATCGAGCAGGCATTGTTCCATTGATGTATAAGCCATCTTGCTAATTTGCCTGTTTTAGTTCTATTGACTGCTTACAAAAAACCAGTATTGTAAAGTTATAAAACAGATTGAGTTGCATTAAGTTGAGCATTGATAAGTAATTTTTAAAATATTATTTGGGTGATTACCACATAAGTTCGCCCAAATTTTATTAATGTTTGTTTACTCATGATAAAAAAACGGGAAGCAAGCTTCCCGTTATAAGTAATTTTTATTTTTAACAGTAAAATAGGAGCTGTAATTATTCAGCTTTCTGCGTTCCTTCAACTGCGGGAGCTGCTTCGGCAGCAGTTGCTGATTCAGCAGCAGGCACTTCCTCTTTTATTGTTTTATCTTCTTTGATGAGCTTACCCAACTCATTTCCTTTTTTGGCTTTTTGTACTTTAGGGGCAAACATCACCAGCATTCTTTTACCTTCCATTTTGGGTAATCCTTCTAAAGCTCCAACATCCTTCAAGCTGTCGGCAAATTTTAACAATAGTAATTCACCTCTTTCTTTAAACATGATGGCACGACCTTTAAATTGAACGTGTGCTTTCACTTTATCACCGTCTTTCAGAAATTTTTCGGCGTGTTTTACTTTAAATTCAAAATCGTGGTCATCTGTGTTGGGGGTAAAACGAATTTCCTTCACCTCACTGGTTTTGGCCTTCGCCTTCATTTCTTTTTTCTTCTTTTTTTCTTCGTAGAGGAACTTATTATAATCAATGATCCTGCATACGGGTGGGGTTGCACCTGGAGAAATTTCTACCAGATCTAAACTTTGGGATTGAGCAATTTTAGTTGCTTCTGCAGTGGAGTAGATGCCGGGTTCAACGTTTTCGCCCACCAGTCGTACTTCTAGTACGCGTATCATGTGGTTGGTGCGGTGTTCTTGCTGTTGTTCTTTTTTAAAACGAGGATTAAATGTACCCCTCGGTTGTCTGGGTGGAAATGCCATTTATTATTTTTGGTTTACAAATGTGTTCGTATGCTTTTATTAATTTAAAACGAAGGTAAGGATTTGTTTTATTCTCCCCTTCTTTCGCTGATTTCTGCAGCCAATTCAGCGGTGAATTCGTAGAGTCCTTTCACACCTAGATCTCCTTTGCCTTGGCGCCTTACTGCCACTTTGTTTTCTACCATTTCTTTTTCACCAACCACCAACATGTAGGGTACTTTTGCCATTTCTGTATCTCTGATTTTCTTTCCAATTTTTTCGTTTCTATCATCGATCTCAGCACGAATATCTGCATTTTTCAGCGTTTTCAAAATAGTATTTGAATAATCTATGAACTTATCGCTGATGGGAAGAATTTTCACCTGCAATGGTGCTAGCCAAGCGGGGAATTTTCCGGCATAATGCTCCAGCAAAAATCCGATAAAACGTTCGTGGGTACCTAACGGTGCCCTATGAATGATGAGGGGTACATCTGTACCATTTTCTTTGGTAGTGTAACTGAGTTTAAACTTGTTTCCACTATTGAAATCTACCTGATTGGTGGCCAACGTAAATTCCCTGCCAATGGCGCTCCATATCTGTACGTCAATTTTGGGGCCATAAAAAGCAGCTTCATCTTGCACTTCTACAAAAGGAATATTACTTTCGATGAGCACTTTGCGAACCATAGTTTCTGTTTGTTGCCACAGCTCGGGTTCATCTACATATTTCTGGCCCAATTTGGCCGGATCGTGTAAACTTAATCTCATCACATATTTATCAACCCCAAAAATGTTGAAATATTTGAGGTACATATCGTTTACCGCTCTGAACTCGGCGGCAAACTGTTCTTTGTTACAATAAATATGCGCATCGTTCATGTGAAGGCACCTTACCCTCATCAGTCCAAACAACTCGCCACTCTGCTCATATCTATAACAGGTTCCATATTCTGCTATTCGGAATGGCAAGTCTTTGTAACTTTTGGGTTCTGCATCAAAAATTTTATGATGATGCGGACAATTCATGGCTTTTAGGTAGTATTTAGTACCATCCAATTCCATCGGTGGAAACATGCTATCTGCATAATAGGGTAAGTGGCCGCTAGTGAGGTACATGCTTTCTTTTGCAATATGTGGAGTTACCACCCTTTTGTAGCCGGCTGCGTTTTCTGTTTCCTTGGCTAATTTTTCTAACTCTTCTATTATAATGGTACCATTGGGCAGCCACAAGGGTAATCCCTGGCCTGTATCATCATCCATGGTATAAATACCCAGCTCTTTGCCCAATTTACGATGATCGCGTTTTTTGGCTTCTTCTAGCATCAAAAGATACTCATCTAGTTCTTTTTGGGCAGGAAAAGTAACTCCGTAAACCCGGGTAAGTTGTTTGTTTTTTTCATCCCCTTTCCAATACGCCCCCGCCACACTCATTAGTTTGATAGCTTTAATAGTTCCAGTATGAGGAATATGTGGGCCACGACAGAGGTCGGTAAAGTTACCCTGTGTATAAAATGTAATCTCGCCATCGGTCAAATTCTGCAATAGATCGAGCTTGTATTCATCCCCTTTTTGAGTAAAATAATCAATAGCTTCTTGTTTAGGCATGAACTTGCGCTCAAAAATGCTGTTCTTTTTAGCTAATTCATTCATCTTTTTTTCCAAAATCAGCAAATCTTCTTCGGTTATTTTATGATCACCGAGGTCCATATCGTAATAAAACCCTTTGTCTAAAGCAGGCCCTACCCAAAATTTTACATCCGGATAAGTGGCATCCACAGCTTCTGCCATAAGATGTGCAGAGGAGTGCCAGAATGTAGATTTACCATCCGCATCATCCCATGTAAGTAATTGAAGCGAAGCATCCGTAGTTATTGACCTATATGCATCCACTACTATATTGTTTACTCTGGCTGCCAATACTTTTCTGGCCAAGCCTTCGCTAATGGATTTTGCAACATCCATTGCTGAAATACCTTCTTGATATTCCCTCACCGATCCGTCTGGTAGTGTAATTTTAATCATGATTGTTTATCTTCAAGCTAAATTTTGAGAAGCAAATTTAACTAATCCTTAGCGAACGAACGCGATAAATGAATATAAAACACGTGATTTAGTTTTAATTTTGTTACTATACTTAAATCCTCCTCAATACATGAATCGTATTTTACTAACCATCAGTTTATTTTTAAGTTGCGCAGCTGTACAAAGTCAGAACTTAAGTGGCCAATGGAAAGGAGAATTTATTGACCGAAGCACGAAGTTCATGGGTTGGGGTGGCGATAAATTTGAATATGTGCTCGATTTAGAAACAAAGGGAAAAATAGTAACCGGATTTTCTTACACTTATTTTACAGAATCCGGCAAACGTTATTATACGATCTGTAAGGTGGAAGGTACTTTTAACTCCAAATCAAAATATATTGAAGTAAAGGAGGTAGAGCGCACCAAAACCAATGTTCCCAGAGAAGTTTTGAACTGCTTTCAAGTACATAAACTTAGTTTTTATAAAAAGACCGACGGAGAAGAAACTTTAGAGGGCAAATGGATACCCGCTCCCAACCAAGAAGGGAGTGATTGCGGTTATGGTGTTACCGCATTAAGTAGAAGATCTTTAGCGAAAACCTTTCCGGGAATCAAAAACAATACTACAGCTAGTACTCCAAAAACATTCTCCGACCCAAGAGCAGGATCTACAGCTTCAACACCAACAAAACCAGTGCAGAAGCCAGTAGGAGTTGTTACCAACCCCAAACCGCCTGTGGCAACCATCAAAACTAAGACTCCTTTTTCAGGCTCCTCCGCAGCTATAGCGATACAAGAAAGCCCACAGATTTTAACGGATAAAACCAAATCGAATGTTCCTGATCTCAAACCAGAAAAAACTGTATCTCCAGTTGATGGTTTTGAAAAAAGAACCAACAACATTATTAAAACAATAGAAATTGAAAGCGAATCTGTTGTGATCGATTTGTATGATAACGGTGAAATAGATGGCGATAGCGTTTCCTTATTTTTTAATGGCAAACTAGTTTTAGCGCAAAAAAAACTTACTACAAAACCCTTGCGTTTGATTATATCACAACAAGAACTGGAAGCAGAAAATGAATTGGTGATATATGCGGAGAACCTAGGCTCCATCCCACCCAATACTGCATTGATGATTGTTACAGATGGAACCAAGAGATATGAAGTAAGGATCACTTCTGACTTACAAAAAAGCGGAACCATCCGTTTTCTTCGAAAAAAACAATAAATTCCGAATTAAAATAAATATAAATTGGCTTCATTTTTAGTAAAATGAAGCCAATTGTATGTTGTTACATTTACTAACCATACAAGCTGTAAAAAGGTATTGTTTATCTACGTAAAAGGCATGGCTTCTTGAGTAGAAATTTTATTTAAAACCTTTGCCTGTATTGATTTGTAGTTCGTATTAATTTAATTTTACTATCTATAAAAATAAATATATTCTCTCTGTTGTGATTATATAATATCGTAACAATTGTATATAGAAATCAGCATATTAATAATTTTTCTGTATCCATTTTTAAAGAATTGGATTAATTACCCAGCAATTATTAGCAGGTGCTCAGGTATAACACTCTACGAATTGATGAAGGTATTTGCTTAAATTTATGTAATGAATAAAAAAATTATTACAATTAAAATTGTCGCGATTACTCTTTTATTCTCTTCCAATATCCTTGCACAGCAATTGGGTGGCAACCCATCTTATTTAAAATGGAAACAAGTAAATGGCCCTTCGTCAAGGGTGATTTTCCCAGCATCGCTCGATAGCTTGGCGAAAAGAATTTACCAAATCAATCAACAGCTTGATACAACTACTTTATACAGCATAGGGAAAAACGCTCGTAAATGGAATATTGTTTTACAGCCGCACACCATTGTGGCCAATGCCTATGTTCGCTTGGCACCAGTGATGAGTGAGTTTTACATGACCCCCGATCAGAATAATTTTACCACAGGAAGTATTAGATGGGACGATAACCTCATCATTCATGAAAATCGTCACATGCAGCAATTCAGTAATTTCAATAATGGTCTCACCAAAGTATTTTCTTTTTTGTTGGGGCAAGAGGGTCAGTTACTGGCTAATGGCATCACTATTCCGGATTACTTTTTTGAAGGCGATGCCGTATGGCAAGAAACTCTTGTAAGTAAACAAGGACGTGGAAGACTACCTTCATTTTACAACGGAATGAAATCGCTCTGGTTGCAAAATAAACAATACCCTTGGATGAAGCTCCGTAGTGGCTCATTGAAAGATTATTTACCCAATCATTATGAATTGGGTTACATGATAGTAGCATACGGATATTTAAAATATGGCGAAGATTTCTGGAGAAAAGTAACGCAGGATGCAGTGCATTTTAAAGGTATATTTTATGCATTTAATCGCGCTATAGAAACCTATGCTGGCGTTTCTTATTCAACTTTCAGAAAAAATGCATTGCAATATTTTAAAGAAAAAACAGCTGTTCAAAATCAATCATATTTAAATAATAACTACCTCACGTCTTCTCAAAAAAACAATGTGGTTTCGTATCGTTTCCCGGTGCTTACTGGTGGCGATAGCATACTGGTGAGCAAATCATCTTACAAAGAAATCAGTAGTTTTTACTTGATCAGCAATGGGAAAGAGAAAAAAATTCGGGTAAAAGACAACGTCATCGACGATTATTTTTCGTACCGAAATGGGAAAATTGTGTACGCAGCATTTAGAAAAGATGCTCTGCGTGGCAATCAAGACTACAGCGAACTTCGCATCATAGATGTAGCCAGCGGCAAGCAAAAGAATATCACCAAACAAACAAAATATTTTTCGCCCGATATACACCCATCTGGCCAAGAATTAATTGCCGTTCACGTAGCACCAGGAGGTGCAAGTGAATTGCATCGCATTGATGCAGTTACAGGTTTTACCATTGCAGTTATACCCAATCCAAACAATTACTTTTTTACTCAAACAAAATACATCAATACAGAAACTGCCGTTAGTGCAGTAAGAAATACGGATGGAAAAATGGCATTGGTAAAAGTAAACCTTACTGATGGAACAACCCAACCCCTCCATGCCTTCACTTATGATGTATTGGGATATCCAACTATAAAAAATGATACGGTATATTTTTCAAAAATGCAAACTGGTGAAAATGGATTGCCCACTGCCGATAAAGCATTTGCCCTCGATTTAAAAAGCGGCAAAATGTTTTTACTAAGTGATCATGTGAATGGTATTTACCAACCTGGTATCAACTCTGGGGGCGATATGATTGCGAGTGCATTTACTGCAGACGGTTATTTACTACAACAATTTAATGGCAAAGATTTACTTTGGAAAGAGGTGTTAGATGAATCCGAAAGTATAGTACCCATCAACACCAACGGCAAGGACTTACAAACACTTTTATTGCACACAAATAAAGAGGGTGAACAACTAAAAGTTTCCAACTACAAAAAATCGTTTCGCTTATTTAATTTTCACAGCGCTACACCTTCGATATCAGCTAACACTTATGCATACACTTTGTACGGAGATAACGTGCTCAGCAGTTTCAACAATAGTTTGGGTTACGAATACAACCGTAACGAACGCAGTAGCAGTGTGGCTTACAACTTTATATACGCAGGCGCATTTCCGTTTTTAAGGGCAGGGCTCCAATATAATTATAATAGAAATATAGATACTTCACTCACAGGAGGCATTCAATTTAATTCAGCCAAAGTAAACCTCGGCTTTTACGTGCCGTTAACTTTCAATAATGGAAAAACATTTAAATTTGTGAATGTTGGTGCAGCATATAACCTAGAACAGATTCCTTATTTGGGAATAGGAAAAAATATTTGGCAAAATACAGCCTTCAAATATGTAAATGCTTTTGTTAATGTAACGCAACAAAGTAGAAAAGCATTGCAACATATTCACCCTAGGTGGGCACAATCGGTATCACTTAATTACAGAAAGGGATTTAATTATTTTGAAACAGGGAAATTCACTGGAAATAGTGCATTTTATTTCCCAGGTATTGGAGTAAACCATAGTTTGGTGCTGAATGCAGCATTCCAGAAAAGAGATACCCTACCCGATTTTTTCAGTAATAATTTTGCTTACGCCAGAGGTTACGAAACTTTAAATACCAGAAGTATGTTTAAGCTCGGCGTCAACTATCATATACCATTGTTGTATCCCGATTGGGGTATTGGAAATATCTTTTTTATACAACGAATTAGAACCAACCTTTTTTATGATCACAACAATGCAAAAGCGAGGCTAAATGGCAAACTAACGAATATCATTAACCGCAGTACTGGAACAGAGATTTATTTTGATGGAAAAATTTGGAATGCTTTAGCTGGCAGCATAGGTTTTCGTTACAGTCATTTATTAGACAAAGACTTACAATATCCTTCGGCAAAAGGAAGATTTGAGATCATTCTTCCCATCAATATCATACCAAATTAAAATTTGCTTAACCTCCAAATATTTGGGTGTAGTAAATTGTCCCGTTTTTAGCTTTAGCAACCCCAATGCCAATATGCGTGTACTCACCTAACATATTTTGGCGATGACCAGGAGAATCTTCCCAGCGCTTTACTACTTCTTCACCTGATGTAGGGCCATAGGCAATATTTTCTGCAAATTTGAACAGGGTGGAATCAACTATTCTGATCAGTTTACATCTATTATTAAAGCCCTCATGGCTAAAAGATATTTTTCCGGCAGCCATATTTTCGCTGTGTTGTTGGGCAATGGCATTTAATTGATCATTTATTGAAAGTGACCTTAACCCATTCAATTTCCTGAATGTATTGGTATAAACATAAACTTCTTTTACCAACTGTAATTCTTTGGAAACGTAAAAAGCCGAACATAATGAAACCATCAAAAGCATTAAAATCGACCTTATTAAAAATATCTTTTTCATAATGCTGTAAACTACTATATCCATTACAATTTTAATACCGAGCCAAATTTTTTAACATGTTATTTTCATTATTTTAACTTTTAATAAAACTGGGTAAACCTATAATATTAGAACAACTCAAGCGACTATTATGGTGGGTTCAACATCGGGATAAATGACTTAATTTGGTAGAAAAATGTGTCGTTTATAGCATTGCGGTTCAATCTCCACGGTTTAGGTGCTAACTTAAAAAATAGTTGTAATTGGTTTTAGGTCAGATTTTTTATTGATATTTGCTCAATCCCACAAACAACATGAAGGTTATAATCAAACATGCCAACATTATCTGTTCTACTTCTGCACACCACGGGCAAGTAAAAGACATTCTCCTCCACAATGGAATTATCGAAAAAATTGCTGATAACATTATGGAATCTGCTGATCAAATAATTGAGCACCCGGGCTTACACATAAGTATAGGTTGGATGGATATGTTTGCCCATTTTACCGACCCGGGGTTGGAGCACAGAGAAACCTTGGTAACTGGAGCAAATGCGGCAGCTGCAGGCGGGTTTACAGATGTGATGATTTTACCGAACACACAGCCTGTGATTGGCAGCAAATCTATGGTTGAATATTTACGGCAAAAAGCAGCAACATTACCCGTAAACATATTGCCTATAGGAAGCCTAACTAAAAATGCAGAAGGCAAGGAGTTAACAGAAATGTATGATATGCACGCAAGTGGTGCGGTAGCATTCAGTGACGGTATTGATTCAGTGCAAAGCCCTGGCCTATTGTTAAAAGCGCTGCAATATGTATTGCCAATTGAAGCTTGCATCATACAAATACCAGACGATCAAAGCATCGGTAAGCATGGTTTAATGAACGAAGGAATAGTAAGTACACAACTTGGCTTACCCGCCAAACCATCTATTGCAGAAGAAATCATGATTGCCAGAGATATAGAATTATTGAAATATACCAAATCGCGTTTACACATAACGGGAGTGAGTACCCGAAAAGGAATCGAATTAATTTGCGCTGCTAAAAAAGATGGTTTACAGCTTACATGTTCGGTAACCCCAGCGCACCTCATTTTTTGTGATGAAGACCTCAACAGTTATGATAGTAACCTAAAATTGAATCCTCCACTAAGAACATCAAATGATAGAACTGCACTGCGAGAAGCCTTTCAGAATGGTGATATAGATTGTATTGCCTCACATCACCTCCCACAACATTGGGACGATAAAACCTGCGAGTTTGAATACGCAAAATATGGCAGTACCAGTTTGGAAACCGTTTTTGGAGTAGCAAGATTGTTTAAAAATAATATCACAGATTTGATCTACATGATGACGGTAGCTCCCAGAGCTATTGTTGGATTACCCCTTCCTGAAATAAAAGAAGGAATTGCTGCATGCTTCACCCTTTTTACTCCCGACGAAGTTTTTGTTTTCGATGAAAAAAACAGCAAATCTACTTCCCTAAACAACGCGTTTGCTAAACAGCAGCTCAAGGGAAAAGTGGTGGGTATCATCAATAAAAACCAAATTTGTTTAAACCAATAGGATGAAATCAAAGGCAACTTTCAAAGGATTGATCACCGGAATGCTGATGGTATTGTTATCAATTGTTTTCTATTACCAATTCCATTTTGAACCCAATGGTCCTAACCAAATGTGGGTGATAGTATTATTTATTGCAGGAATGGTTTGGAGTCTGCTCAATTTTCATCATTCTCCCATTGCAAGAGATGCCAAATTAAAGGATTATTTTTCCGAAGGTTTTAGAACATTTATCGTTATAACCTTGATCATGGTGATTTATACCGCTGTTTTTTACAAATTGAATCCTCAAATACTGGATAAAATAATTGAAGACAATGAAAATTTGGTATTGCAAGCAGGCGATAAAACGCCAGCAGAAATTTTGGAGAACACAGCCAAATTAAGAAGTATATTTATGCCCATGACTATTTCTATCACCACAGTTACCTATCTTATATTTGGAGCAGTTACCAGCTTAATTGGTGGTCTGTTTTTGAAAAATGCGAGGGGATCAAAATAATGTGATTCTAAAACCAACAGTCGTTGATCAATAAAAGATTAGCGTTAAATTAAAAGTAAATAGATGTATAGCTGAACAACATCAAATAAAACAACCAATAGAAACAGATGTGTTTGATTGAAAAATAAATAAAAAATGGATCTATCAATTGTTATCCCATTATTAAATGAAGAAGAATCGTTGCCCGAATTGGCAGCTTGGATCGAACGTGTAGTTACTGCAGACCAGTGTAGTTATGAAGTGATACTGATTGACGATGGCAGTTCAGATGATTCTTGGAACGTGATTGAAAATTTACGTGCTGGCAATCCCAATATTAAAGGTATTAAGTTGCAAAGAAATTATGGTAAAAGTGCTGCACTCAATGAGGGTTTCAAAGCCGCAAAAGGCGATGTGATTATCACTATGGATGCAGATTTACAAGACAGTCCAGACGAAATTCCTGAACTTAGAAAAATGATCATGGAAGATGGGTTTGACCTTGTAAGCGGATGGAAAAAGAAACGTTATGACAATACTATTACCAAAAACTTGCCTTCAAAATTGTTTAATGCGGCAGCTCGAAAAAGTTCGGGAATTTATTTGCATGATTTTAATTGTGGACTAAAAGCATATCGCAAAAAAGTAGTAAAAAGCATCGAAGTGTATGGCGAAATGCATCGTTATATCCCAATTCTTGCCAAGTGGGCGGGTTTTAAAAAAATTGGAGAAAAAGTGGTAGAACACAGACCCAGAAAATTTGGTGTAACTAAATTTGGCTGGGAACGTTTTGTGAATGGTTTTTTAGACCTATTCTCTATCATGTTTGTAAGTAAATTTGGAAAAAGACCTATGCATTTTTTTGGACTTTGGGGTAGTATTGTATTTTTTATGGGTTTGTTAATCTGGACTTACCTATTTATTGCAAAATTTGCTTTTCAGAAATACAATATGACCGATAGACCGCTGTTTTACGTTGGTATTATTTCGTTGGTAATAGGGGTACAGTTGTTTCTGGCAGGCTTTCTTGGAGAGTTGATCTCTAGAAATTCAGCAGATAGAAATAGCTACCTTATAGAAGAAAAAACAGGTTTGTAACAGGTTCTTTTTCAAAAAATTTGTCATCCATCTAGTAAAATTTACATGTTCGTTTTTAGTTACTTCACAAAACAAAGTTGCTTTGTTGAAAGTATTGGTCATACATCAACATGAAAAAAAAAATAATCATCATTGGGCCCGCTTACCCACTCAGAGGTGGCGGCATGAGCACTTTCAACGAAAGATTAGCAAGGGCATTTATGGATGATGGGCATGAGGTAACCATCTATACTTTTTCGTTACAATATCCTTCCATCCTTTTCCCGGGAACGTCTCAATATTCGGATGAAGCAGCACCCCAAGGTATCAACATCAAAGTATTAATCAACTCTATCAATCCTTTGAACTGGATAAAAGTTGGCAATCTTTTGGGGAAAGAAAAACCAGATTTGATTGTGGTACGATACTGGTTACCCTTTATGGGTCCTTGTTTTGGAACTATTTTAAGAATTGCTAAAAAAAATAAACACAGTAAAGTGGTTTGTATTGCCGACAATGTGATACCTCACGAAAAAAGAGTAGGCGACAAAGCATTTACAGCTTATTTCATTAAACCCGTTGACGCCTTCATTAGTATGAGTGAAAAAGTTTTAGGTGATCTTCGTTTATTTGATACAACAAAACCAGCTCGCTTCATCCCCCACCCACTCTATGATAATTTTGGAGAAAAAATAAGTCAGCTAGAAGCCCGTCAGCATCTAAACATAGAAGCACAGCAACCGCTGATACTATTTTTTGGTTTTATCAGAAAGTACAAAGGACTTGATATTTTATTGCATTCCATGGCCATTTTGAAAGAAAAAATACCAGCGCTGCAATTGATGATAGCAGGTGAATTTTATGAGGATAAAAAAGAGTTAGAGGGTTTAATCGAAAAGTTAGGCATCAGCGATCAGCTACTTCTACACACCCATTTTATTACTGATAGTGAAATGAAGTATTATTTATGCGCTGCCGACTTGGTAGTGCAACCTTACCGCAATGCCACTCAAAGCGGGGTAACCCCTTTGGCATATCATTTCGAAATTCCGATATTAGTCACCAATGTCGGAGGATTGGCTGCAATGGTACCCGACGGAAAAGTGGGCTTAGTAGCACAACCTGATGCAGCATCTATAGCAGAAAAAATTGAGTTATTTTTTAAAACGGGTGCAGCTCCCTACTTACCTTTTTTACAAGAAGAGAAGAAAAAATATAGCTGGAAAAAAATGGTAAGCGCTATATTGGAGATAGTTTAAGCCTATAAGCTTTCGTTAAATTTTAGGTATGTATGATGTTGAATGTGTTTAATGCAAAATCTTTGTTTATTTTTATGAATATGAAGATGTTACTGCTTGGCTTTATGGCTCTTTGTTTCAGTTGTTGTGTAGATGCACAGATTAGCAATGCTGACCAAAATTTTCTTAAAATTAAAGAGGATAGTCTGCATCTTTTATCAGATAATATTGTACAGGGTATTAATCCCTCAGACCGTCTTGCGGCAGACAGCATCTTTACCAAAGTGCTAGTGCGAGCATTGAAAACGAAGCATTCTTTTTACTATAAGTTTGATTCGTTGTTTACTATTTCAAGATTGTTTGCACCTGATAGCAGTTTCAAAATATTTACCTGGCAGTTAATCATCAACGACAATGTGATACGCCAGCATGGTGCTATTCAAATGAAAACCAATGATGGGTCCTTAAAGTTGATTCCGTTGATAGATAAATCAGATATTACTCAAAATCAAGCAGACACCATCGCCGATAATTTTGGATGGATGGGAGCTGTGTATTACCGCATCATTCAAACAGCACACCAAAATAAAAATTACTATACCCTTCTCGGATTCGATGAAAATAATATCCGTAGCAATAAAAAAATTATTGAGATACTTAGTTTCTACAATGGTAATCCTCTATTTGGCAGCCGCCAGTTTAGAATCCCCAGCGGTTTTGGCTACAACAATAAAATGGCCAGGTTTATCATGGAATACAAAAAGAATGCAAGTCCACGCCTCACATTCGACAAAGACATGAACATGATTGTTTTTGAACACCTCTTTTCAGAATCCAATCAACCAAACAAAAAATGGACCCTGATTGGCGATGGTGATTACGAAGGTTTTAAATGGATGGATGGCAGTTGGGTGTACATCAACAAAATATTTAAGGAAGTGACTCCCGAAGGGGCTGTTCCAGTTCCGATGCCCCTCGAAGATGAGAATGGCATCATCCCCAAAAGTAATATCAAGAACAAGCTACCAGCCAATAAGCAAAGTCCACTGCCTAAAAAAGGTGGAGGATGATTTAAATAACCACTAGTATTACTGAATTTGTGAACACACTTCAATAAATTTTAGTTATGCTACACCAGCATTTCTCAGGAACCTTTTTTAGGCAGGGTAGTTTTGAGAGGGTAGATATAAATCAGGTTTGTTTGTAAATTTTAAACCAATGAGCCGTTTAAAAATACAGATAAGCAATTTTAATGGGAGATGTTATCAATTTCCTAAAACAATCCTTTCTAAAATCTGTTTAACTAATATTACGTATTTGTAAGAAACCTTTTATGATGCAAAAAACATTTTTACTCTTCGTGTCTGCTTTGATAAGCCTCACGAGTTGTGCCAATAAAAAAACGAACACTATTAATATGATCGAACCCAACAACAGCCCCATTGTGTTAAACAATCTCGCCAATACTGATACAGTAACTTTTGGAACCGGATGTTTCTGGTGTACTGAAGCCATTTTCCAAGATGTGGATGGTGTGATCAGCGTTGTAAGTGGTTACAGCGGTGGCAATGTAGCCAACCCTACATACGAGCAAATTGGAACAGGGGCAACAGGACACGCCGAGTGCCTAAACATTGTATATGATAGCACAAAAGTATCTTACGATGAGCTGCTAGAGATTTTCTGGCAAACGCATGATCCAACTACACTCAACAGACAAGGAAATGACGTGGGTCCACAATACAGAAGTGTGATATTCTATCGCAATCAACAACAAAAAGAAACAGCAGAGAAGTATAAATTAGAACTTGATAAAAGTGGTGCTTTCAACAATCCAATTGTTACCACATTAGAACCCATGAAAGTTTTTTACAAAGCAGAGAATTATCACCAGAACTACTACAATCAAAACGGCAACCAGCCATACTGCCAGTTTGTGATTAAACCTAAAGTTGAAAAGTTTAGGAAAGTGTTTAAAGACAAATTAAAAAAAGATTAATAAAATCGTTTCTGCCAATAACATTTGTAGTTGGATGAGGGAATCTTTTAAAAGATACCATCATCCAATTTTTTTTATGGCTTACGAACCCTTCTTAATTCAAGCATGTTCAGTGGATTCGGTTTAAACCCAGTTATATTGGGCTGCGTAAGGTGTAAAGCCTTATCGTACCAAAGCGGAACGATGGGTGCATCTAACATTATTTGCTGATCCATTTTTCTGTACAAAATAAAACGCAAAGAATCATTTTCTTCTTGTAAGGCTTGCTCATATAAGGCATCGAAGGCACTGTTTTTGTAGCGGGTATAGTTGGGAGGCGCTGGATTTTTGCTATAAAAAACACTCAGGTAATTTTCAGCGTCGGGGTAATCGGCGATCCAACTTCCACGAAAAAAAACTGCCTGACTTTTACTGGTTTGTTCTAGCAGCAGGCTCTTTTGAATAGTTTCTACCTGAACATTAACTTTGATCTGTTTTAATTCATTGGCCAAATAACTAGCGAGGTTAGTGTATACAGGAATAGTTAAGAGTTTGATGGAAGGCATGTTTTTACTATTGTTGAAACCTGCTTCGGCCAGCAAAGCACGGGCTTTTGAAGGGTCGTAGTGGTAGCCTTTTACTTCAAACGTATCAAAGCTGGGCAAACCTTGTGGAACAAAACCACTTTCTGCTGCTGTTCCAATAGAATTGCGCAGATACAACATCATTTTTTTTCGGTTGATGCCATAATTGATCGCCTGACGCACCTGCTTTATTTTAAGCGGAGAATTTTTTAATAAAACATTATTCGTATCTACCAATATGCCGAGGTATTCAATATTGAGGTATGCACTTGTATTGAGCTGAATAATACCCTTCCATTCTTTTTTGAGCTGCCCAGTTTTGCTTAATATTTCGTCTTTAAAAGATGCATCAATGTCATTGATAAAATCTAATCTTCCCTGACGGAATTCTAAAAATTCGGTCGCTTTACTTACAAAAAAATTAACTTTGATTCCATCTATATAGGGTAAAGCAACACCGCTGCTATCTTTTTCGAAATAATTTTCATTTTTTTTCAACACCAGCGCCTGACCTTCTACCCATGCAACAAATTGGAAAGGTCCACTACCAACGGGATGACGGCGAAAATCGTTGTCATATAGTTGCACGGCTTCTTTGGGTACAATGCTGCAATATTGCATACTGAGAATACCTAAAATGGGCTGGAAAGGCTGCAATAATTTTAATTGAAAAACAGTATCATTCAGTGCAGTAAAAGGCTGGGTAGTATCTACCCTATTGTTGAATATCCATGCACCCGAACTAGCAGTTTCGGGGTTTAATATCCGTTGAAAACTGAAAACAACATCATCAGCTGTTAACATGCGACCTATGCTATCTTTAAAAGCAGGGTCATTGTGAAAAAAAACATCAGTGCGTAGAAAAAATAAAATAGTTTTTTTATCCTCGCTAAATTCCCATCTTTTGGCCAGAGATGGCTGAATACGCAAGCTGTCATCTACTTCTACCAATGTATTGTAGAGTTGATGAACGGCCCACATAATAGATTGATTTTTGGCAAAAGCAGGATCTAGTGAAGCAATGCCACTGGATTCGTTGTAACGAAAAATGGTTTTATCGGAAGCCTGTTTCTTATTGCAAGAAAACGAGCAAATAACGGCGATAAAACAAAACAGACATGATGTAAAACGGATCAATAGCAATTCATTTTATTTGTATGCTCAATTTATACAATGCGGAGCAGATTTCTTTAAGAATCGAAGAGATAATTAAAACGAACAGCGGATATATTGTAAACAAGCCACCTATGGGCGCCAATATTGGATGGTTGAACAAATTAATAGCAAATAAATTTTATGAGCCACTGCAATTTACCAAATATCGATAAGGTTCAAATTTGATGTGTTTAAATGTGTATTTTTAATATTGTCAAACAAACCTAGTATGAACAAATTTACTAAAACCGCCATCGCCATTTTTTATTTCAGTGCTGCTTTGATTACCAACGCACAACCTTTGAATCAAAAAAATGTGATGACCAGGCAAGACACTCTAAGAGGAAGTATTGGTTATGGTCGCATGGGATGGAATGTGTTGCATTACGACATCACAGTACAACCTGATTATGCAAACAAAACCATCAGTGGTAAAAATATTTTGAGTTTTTACGACGAAGGGGCAAAAATGATGCAGATAGATTTGCAGCAACCCATGCTAATCGACAGCATTGTAAGTAACGATCAATATTTATCATTCACCAGAGAAGGCAATGTGTATTGGGTCACTTATCGCGACCCAACAGTGATGTACAAGATAAAGCCAGGGCCAGCCAGTATTACTATATATTTTCATGGCAAGCCAGCAGAAGCCAGACGCCCACCTTGGGATGGCGGATGGATTTGGAAAAAAGATAAAAAAGGAAATCCTTGGATGAGTGTCGCTTGTCAGGGCTTGGGAGCCAGTGTTTGGTATCCCAATAAAGATCACCAAAGCGATGAACCCGACAGCGGAGCCATACTTCGTATGATCGTTTCTGATAGTTTGATGGCCATTGGTAACGGAAAAATGATCAATCAGAAAAAGATGGGGAATGCTCTTACCCAATATAGTTGGCAGGTTACCAATCCGATAAACAACTATAATATTATTCCTTACATAGGAAAGTACAGTCATTTTGATGAAAAATACCTCGGCGAAAAAGGATTGCTAGATATGGACTACTGGGTATTGGAATACAATTTGGAAAAAGCAAAAACACATTTTAAAGACGCCAGTAGAACCATGAAGGCCCTAGAGCATTGGTTTGGTCCATATCCCTTTTATGAAGATGGCTACAAACTGGTAGAAGCACCCCATTTAGGTATGGAGCACCAGAGCGCAGTAGCTTATGGCAATAATTATCAAATGGGTTACTTGGGCAACGACCTCAGCGGAACAGGCTGGGGCAAAAAATTTGATTTCATTATCGTTCATGAAAGTGGCCACGAATGGTTTGGCAACAATATCACTACCAACGATATTGCAGATATGTGGGTGCACGAAGGGTTTACCAATTACAGCGAATCCTTATTCACTGACTATTTTTATGGTACAGAAGCTGGCAATGATTATGTAATTGGGTTACGAGCAGGAATCATCAACGACATCCCCATTATTGGCAATTATGGTGTAAACAAAGAAGGCAGTGGCGATATGTATAACAAGGGAGGAAACATGCTGCATACCATCAGACAAATCGTAAACAACGACCAAAAATTTAGGAATATATTGCGTGGTTTAAATAAAACTTTTTACCACAAAATTGTTACCAGTGCTGAGGTAGAAAACTACATGAGCAAAGCTGCCGGAAAAGATTTTTCAAAAATATTTGACCAATACTTGCGCACTGTAAAAGTGCCTTTGTTAGAAACAGAACGAAGTGGAAAATATATCCGTTACCGATGGAACAATAGTATAGTAGGTTTTGATATGCCCGTAAAAATCATCTCCTCCAACGATGGTAAAAAAACGAAATGGATTCATCCCACCTCTGAATGGAAAAGAATTAAATGGGCTGTGAAACTACCCTTCAAAGCAGATCGAAATTTTTACATCGAACAAAAATAATTTAAGACATAAAAATAGGCTGTATAAACAGCCTATTTTAATATCATAGAAATCGCTTTTATCAATATTAATTGTTTCCTGTTTCGCTCAATTGTCTACCCCCACCAATATATTTTTTGCTGTAATAAGCATCGTTTAAACTACTGATGGTAACACCGTTACTGGTGCTGGCGTGTACAAAATAATCATTGGATAAATACACTCCCACATGACTTACACCGCCACGGGTGTTAAAAAACACTAAATCTCCTTCAGAGAGATGCTGTCTTTTTATTTTTTTGCTTTTGTTATATTGTTCTCTGGCGGTACGAGGAAGACTTATTCCGTAAACTGTTGAAAACAATAATCCTGTGAGGGCGCTACAATCAATGCCGTTTTTGCCTGTTCCTCCGTACCTATAACTTGTCCTCCACCAATCTTCTATGAATTGAAACAAAGTAAAATTTATGATAGATTCTATTTCGATATTAAGCAGCTGGGCGTACTTAAATTGAATTTTTCCACATGCCTCTGTACTCAAAGTACCCTCCACTACAGATTTTTTAACTGGGTTGGGAATAGATTTAATAACGATCACTTCAGGTTTTGGCAACGCAGTACTAAATTCTGAAACGGCAGGCTTTAGCTCAATACCGTCAATAAATTTTAATGAGGTTTGCCCCTTGGCATTTAGTGAAATTGCCGAACTAACAAAAGTGGCAACAACCATGAACATTAAGTTTTTCATACGTAAAATGATGGTTTTACACGTATGCACGACTCTGTCTTGTGTTTTTTACGCTTCTCTTTTTCTTTAATAGTGCCAATGTTACATTCCTGTCTTTGAGTCTTGTCCTACAAACAATTTAAATAATATAGTTCAAATGATGAGGCGCAAAGCTAACCTTTACAATCGAAAAAAGCAAGGTAAAAATTTTTTTAAAGCTTAACTATCTAGTCTTTATAGAAAATTAACACAATTAAAAAGCTGAATGTGTAGACATAACGAATAACAAATTATATTTATTTAATTAATGTTACTCCACCAACTTAATAAGTAAAAAATTAGTTAAGTGGTTTGTTTTTCATCAATATGTGAATTATGAAGTTGAAATAAATATAATGGATTAAAACAAATACATATCCCTGTTTCCAATACCCTTCAATTTCTCAGACCGGTTATTTAATCTTTGTTAAACTATTTTCTTCTTCTCTGTTGTAATGCTCTCGAATTTCTACCGGCTTGGCTTTTTTGTTTCGGTTCATTCTCATTTGCAATACATCTACCAATAAAGAAAATGCCATAGAAAAATAGATATAACCTTTTGGAATTTCTGCACCCCAACCCTCTACTAATAAAGAAAATCCAATTAACAATAAAAAGGAAAGTGCTAACATTTTAAACGAGGGGTGCTTGTTTACAAAATTACTAATAGGTTCTGCTGCCACCAGCATGATAGCCACGGTTATAATTACGGCAACGTACATTACCCAAACTTCTTTTACCATTCCAACAGCAGTAATAATAGAATCTACCGAAAAAACCAAGTCCATAATAAGTATTTGAACCATCACAGCCGAAAAAGTATTCACTTTAAAATGGTTGATTTTATCGCCCTGTTCCCCTTCCATTTTATGATAAATTTCTTTGGTGCTTTTATACAATAAAAACAATCCCCCACCGATCAAAATGAGCTGTTTACCAGAAAACCCTTTTCCCATCAAAGTAAATACGTCCTGATCTAGTTTTAAAATCAGCGATATAATCAACAGCAAACCTAAACGGAGTCCTGCGGCTAATATCAGCCCCAATCGCCTTGCTTTTTTTTGTTGTTCTTCCGGAAGTCGGGCAGCAAGTATTGAAATGAATATCACATTGTCGATTCCTAAAACCACTTCTAGTGCAATCAATGTTAGTAATGATACGATAATCTGATAATCCATATAAAAGTGGGTTTGATGATGATATCACAATATAAATCCTAAAATTTGAAGCCAAAAAAAATAATTAACCCCAGTTGTTGCAGTTCTAATCGTAATGAGGTTTTCAACTGCAAAATATGGGTTAAATCTCCCCCTTATATATCTGAAAAAGCCACCAGTACAACTGATGGCTTTGGCTCTTAGGAGCCCAGATTATTTTTTGGAGAAAGCCCGGTTACTCGAAAATAACCGAAGGCGTCCATGATTGATCTGTAGATTGCATGAATACCTCCTTTTTTTTGGTGAAGCCTCAAGTTAGTTCATAATATCGAAACAAGCATTTACTCTATGAAACATTTTTTAATATTTCTGCCAAAAGGTTTCAATAAAAATATTTCAACCAATCAACAGTGTGCAGAGGTATCAGCAGATTACCTCACCAAAAAATTTTGACTTAGCTCATTGGCCATAGCAAGTGTTTAAGTAACACCACTAAACCTTATACCGATCCAACAACCACTGCATAAAGATGGTTTGTGATACACAGTTGATGCGCAACATCTGGTTTACCTTTATTGGCTTTGCAGCTTCTCTACTTAATTAATAGGTTAAATAAATACAGGAAACAATTGTTACAAACATTATATCTCTATCTTTTTTATAAATACTAATTAGCAAATGCCGACATGGCAACGGTTGGTTTTCCGTTATTATCAAAAGCACCCTTTGTGTAGCCTTGCCAGTTATTGTACGATTGAGGTTCCCAATACAATACACCCAGTACTTTGTTGTTGGCCACAGATTTTGTTTTGGCAATCAGGTCTGTTAAAAAATCTTTGCATTGGTTATAACTATCCCAACTCATACCCACTTCTACAATCATCACTTCTTTGTTGAATGTAGTTACCATATCATTCATGTTTGTTAGGCACAAAAAATTTTGTGTGGCCCAGTTATTGGGTTCTGGATACAAAGACATGCCAATTACATCGTATTTAGCGTTGTTGTTTCGCAATCCTTCAAAAATCCAGCGAAACAAACCATTATCGTATCCGTTAGAAATATGAACAATCACTTTAGCTTTAGGAAACTCCGCTTTCACTGCATCATAGCCGGCATTTATTAACTGGGCAAAATTATACATGCTTACTGTAGCCCGGCCATCGGGCCATAACATGCCATCATTGGTTTCATTACCTACTTGCACCCACTCGGGCGTGATACCATTTGCTTTTAGTTGAGCTAGTACAGAACGAGTATGATTTGCTAAGGAGGTTTTTAATGCGGCTATAGATTGGCTAGCCCATGCTATTGGTTTGGTTTGACTTCCTGGATCTGCCCATGTATCGCTGTAATGAAAGTTGATCATGATGCGCATACCCAGATTTTTGGCTCTAGTAGCTTTGGCTAGCACATCTGCCAGGTTGTTGTAGCCGGCTGAAGGGTTCACCCAAACCCTGATACGGATAGTATTCATCCCAAGAGATTTCATAAGTGCAATGGCCTCAGTTTCTACACCAGCGGCATTGTAAAACTTTCTTCCAGTTGCCTCCATCTGGGTTATCCAGCTTACATCTGCTCCCTTAGCAAATTGAAAAGGAACTACCACCGGTGGCTCGGGAGTGGGTGTGGTTGAAGAACTAGATTTGCACGATAGTGCTGCAATAAATAAAATATTGAAACACAATTGAATAAAATTCCTCACGTGGCGTAGTTTAAGTAAATAAAATTAGTAAAGGATGAGATACAAAACAACAAATTATTAGTATGGTTGATCCTGTTATTTAAACTATACCCATTCAATTTAAAAACATACAACAAAAAGAAGTTTTAATAACCTATTTGTTTTAAACTTTGTTAAACAACTTAGGTCATACCTAAAATTATTGAAGATGAATAACTGTATTGTAGTTTCATTTCTCTTATTATCTAGCTTACTATTTTCAGCCTGCAAAAAGAGTGTACTACCAGTATCGCCAGCCCCAGTTGCAACAAATTATTATTACCCACCACTAACAGGTAGTGCCTGGGAAACCATTACACCACCTACTTTGGGATGGAATACCACTAAATTAAATGAACTCATAGAATACGTGAGAACCAATAATTCTACTTCATTCATCATTTTATACAAGGGACGTATCGTTTCTGAAAATTACTGGAATGGATTTACAGCAAGTAGTTCTGAAAGAATTTTTTCTTCCACCAAAAGCATTGGTGCATTTTTAATTGGATTGGCACAGGAGCAAGGCAAATTAAACATCAACGAAAAAGTTAGTACTTATCTTGGTACGGGATGGTCGTTGGCAAATTTGTTTCGAGAAAATCAAATTACAGTAAAACACCTTATTACAATGACCAGTGGTTTAACAGATGCACTGTTATATGAAGTAGATCCTGGAACAAAATGGTATTACAACACGCCTGCATACCATAAAATATATGCAGTGTTGGCTGCTGCATATGGCCAATCAAATGATCAATATACTCGGGAGCAACTATGGAATAAAATTGGAATGCAAAATGCATTTTGGGACGTTGAGCCAGGTGGCGGGCCATCTATGGCATGCTCTGGCAGAGATATAGCCCGATTTGGATTGTTGATGCTGTCTGACGGAAAATGGAATGGCAATACTTTGATGAATAGTAACAGTTATTTTACAGAGATGATGTCATCTTCACAAAATTTAAATTCAGCTTATGGATATTTATGGTGGCTGAATGGGCAATCATCATTTGTGTTGCCAGGTAGTTCTGGCCAATCATTTCAGGGTGCTTTAGTGCCAAACGCACCTTCAGATATGAAGGCAGCCTTGGGTTTTGCAGATAAAAAAATATATATAGTTAAAAGTCGCCACCTGGTGGTGATCAGACACGGTGCGGCTTCCAATGCTCCGGTTTCGCAAGCATTATCAAGTTTTGATAATGAAATATGGCGAAGGATGATGGAAGTTATCAATTAATTGATAGCTTTTAATTCTTATTTTTTTAGTTAAATCAATGCTAGTTAGAGCCTTCTATACAACAATTTAAAAATGGTGCAGAATAAATGTATGTATCATTAAAAAGTTTACGCTTTAAAATTAGAAACAGAAACTAAAGCTGTTGTATCGCTAATGATTAATATTTACTTTTATTGCACTTATTTAATATATGTACATGCACAGCTGTACAAAAAAAACTGCTGAAAGATGCGCTGATGTTGGCAAAAGAAGGAGTAACATTTAGATACAAACAATTGTGTAAAAAATAGTACCGAGGTGTAGCCTATTTTTCCGAAATTTACGTGCTTTCGTTTCCGCTAATTGGGATTTAGTAAGTATCATTTTTGAATCAGCAGCACATGAAGTTTTCGCATTTACACGTTCATACACAATTCTCTTTACTGGATGGGGCCGCGTCTATCAAAAATCTATTTAAAAAAGCAGTGGCAGATGGGATGCCGGCACTTGCCATTAGTGATCATGGCAATATGTTTGGCGCTTTTGATTTTGTGAAAGAAGCTTACAATCACAAAAATGATGATGGCACTTTAAAAGTTAAACCCATCGTGGGCTGTGAGTTTTACATTACTCAAGATAGGACCCGAAAAAATTTTAATAAGGAAGAAAGAGATCCACGGCACCACCAGATTTTACTGGCAAAAAATGATATTGGTTATAAAAATTTAGTGAAGCTGACTTCGCTAGGATATATAGAAGGAATGTATAGCAAGTATCCGCGTATTGACAAACAACTAATTCATAAATACCATGAAGGCCTAATTGCCACTACCTGTTGCCTGGGTGCGTTGGTACCACAAACCATTTTGAAAAAAGGAGAAGAGGAAGGAGAAAATGAATTTAAATGGTGGCTCAATATTTTTCAAGAAGATTATTATGTAGAGCTACAGCGGCATGGCATGGCAGAACAAGACAAGGTGAACAACGTGTTGCTAAAGTTTGCCAAAAAGTACCATGTAAAAGTGATTGCCAGCAATGACAGTCATTACGTTGATCGCCAAGACTTTAATGCGCATGATATTTTGTTGTGCATCAATACCGGTGAAAAACAGGCTACGCCTGCCATGCGCGAATTTTCGGATGATGATGTAAGCACGAAGAACAAAAGGTTTGCCTTTCCGAACGATCAGTTTTATATGAAAACGACGCAGGAGATGAGCAAAGTATTTGCAGATATTCCAGAAGCTATTGACAACACGAATGAGATTGTTAACAAAGTAGCTTTGTTAGATCTTAAAAAAGATATTTTGTTACCACACTTTGTGGTTCCAGCCAATTTTAAATCACAGGAAGCATACCTGGCCAGCATTACTTGGGCGGGTGCCCGTAACCGTTATCAAATACTTACCCCTGAAACAGAAGAACGCATTCAGTTTGAATTAGACGTGATAGAAAAAATGGGGTTTGCAGGTTACTTTTTAATCGTAAGTGATTTTATACAAGCTGGCAGAGATATTGGGGTGTTTGTGGGGCCAGGAAGAGGCTCTGCAGCGGGTTCTGTGGTAGCATATTGTATTGGTATCACTAATATTGATCCCATCAAATACAATTTGCTGTTTGAGCGTTTTCTAAATCCTGAGCGTAAGAGCATGCCCGATATAGATACGGATTTTGATGACGAAGGACGTCAAAAAGTAATTGACTATGTGGTGCAGAAATATGGTAAAAATCAGGTAGCACAAATTATTACCTACGGTACTATGGCGGCCAAAAGCAGTATTGCCGATGTAGCTAGGGTAATGGATCTTCCACTTTCAGAAAGCCGAATGCTGACGAAACTAGTGCCCGACAAGGCCGGCATCAATTTAAAACGTTTGTTGCTTGCGCCACTAACGGATAAGGATAAAGGCACTTCTGATGAAAAAAGTTTAGAAGAAAAAGAACAGCTTACTTCTGAAGATGTAGAAAATGTAAAACGCCTGAGAGAAATTTATGCGGGCACTGATTTGAATGCAAAAATTTTACAGGAAGCAGCAGTATTGGAAGGCTCTGTTCGAAATACGGGCATTCATGCCGCAGGGATCATCATTGCCCCGAAAGACCTTACAGACTTGATACCTGTGGCTACCTCCAAAGAATCGGAACTATGGCTAACACAGATTGATGGAAGTTCGATTGAGGAAGCGGGTGTTATTAAGATGGATTTTTTGGGATTGAAAACACTGAGCATTTTGAAAACAGCCCTGTTATTGATCAAACAAAATCATGGTATTGATATTGCGATAGATGAAATTTTGTTGGATGATGAACTTACTTATAAACTATACCAGCAGGGCAACACCAATGCAACGTTTCAGTTTGAGAGTCCTGGCATGCAAAAGTACCTAAGGGAACTGAAGCCCGATAAATTTGACGACCTAATTGCGATGAATGCACTGTATCGTCCTGGGCCTATCGCATACATTCCAAAGTTTATTGCGCGTAAGCATGGTCGTGAAGAAGTGAGTTATGATTTAGAAGACATGAAAGAATACCTAGAAGAAACCTATGGTATTACTGTGTATCAGGAACAGGTGATGTTGCTGAGTCAGAAACTGGCAGGGTTTAGCAAGGGCGATGCCGACGTATTGCGAAAAGCGATGGGTAAAAAGCAGCTTTCTGTACTCAATAAAATGAAAGTACAATTTATTGAAGGGGCCACCGCCAAGGGGCATCCGAAAGAAAAGTTAGAAAAGATCTGGACCGATTGGGAAGCGTTTGCAGAGTATGCGTTCAACAAATCGCACAGTACCTGTTATGCATTTGTAGCTTACCAAACAGCCTACCTAAAGGCTCACTACCCTAGTGAGTTTATGGCGGCCGTGTTGAACCACGCTGGCGGTATTGAAAAAATAACTTTTTTCATGGAAGAGTGTAAGCGTATGGGGTTAAAAGTGTTAGGGCCAGACATTAATGAATCGAATAATGGATTTGCAGTAAATAAAAAAGGTGAAATCAGATTTGGATTTAGCGGATTAAAGGGAGTAGGTGAAAACGCTATTGAGAACATCATTGAAGAACGCAATAAACAAGGTGTGTTTAAGGATATATTTGACTTGGTGAAAAGAGTGAACCTTAGATCGGTAAACAAAAAATCGTTGGAAAGTTTGATCTACAGTGGCGCATTTGATTGTTTCAAAGAGTTGCACCGAGCACAATACTTTTTTACACCATCAGGTGATATTACTTCTTTGGAAAAGATTTTAAAATTCGGATCGGTTTTTCAGGCACAATCTGCCAACACCGCCAATACTTTGTTCGGCGATTTACAAATGCCTGATATTGTATCGCCGAAATTGCCCAATTGTGCGGCATGGCAACTGATAGAACAACTCAATTTTGAGAAAGACGTAACAGGTATGTATATGAGTGGGCATCCGCTCGATAATTTCAGGTTTGAATTAGACCATTACAACATCACACCAATTGCAGATTTTTTAGAGATTAAAAATACGATGGATGTAGTGCCACTTGGCATAACGTTTCGTTTGGCAGGATTGGTAATTGACGGACAACACAGGCTTACCAAAAATGGAAAAAATTATGGAGTGCTGTATATAGAAGATTTTACAGGTAAAACAGATTTCTTTTTATTTCAAGAATCTTATGCCCGCTATCAACATTACTTCGAAAAAGGAATGAGTATTATGGTAGAAGGTGCTTTTAAAGAACAGCGGTTTAAACCAGGTGAATATGAATTTGGCATCACCAAAATGCATTTGTTAGAAACGGCTAAAACAAGTTTAACCAAACAGTTGATTATTGATATAATGCCAGAGTTTATAGACGATGTATTTATTGATTTCATTGATACCAATATCAAGAAAAACCCGGGAAAGGCCTCTATCCGTTTTAATATAATGGACACGTTAACCAATCAAAAAATAAGTTTGTATTCGATTGATAATGGTTTTAATATGAACGATGACCTAGCAGTTTTTCTGAATGAAAATAAATATTTCAGGGTGAATGTGTTAACACCTTAACATTTTCTGCCGTTTCTGTCATTTTACACTGTCAATAAGATTGTGGATATGTCATTCTGTATGAATTATCATAATGGTTTTAAATTTGCGAATAAATAGTACATTCATCAACAATAAATATAAATAATCATGGCTTTAGAATTAACAGACGCGAACTTTAAAACAGAAGTATTAGATTCAGATAAATTATCCGTAATAGATTTTTGGGCAGAATGGTGTGGCCCTTGCCGTGCCATTGGTCCGGTAATTGAAGAATTGAGTAAAGAATACGAAGGAACGGTAAAAATTGGAAAAGTTAATGTGGATCATAACCCACTGGTTTCTTCCAACTACGGTATTACTAGTATTCCTGCGATCTTATTTGTAAAAAATGGAGAAGTGGTAGACAAATTAGTAGGTGCGCAGCCCAAAGCTAATTTTGTAAAGAAAATTGAAGCAAACAAGTAATTGTTATAGATAAAATTTTACAACCCTCTGCAAAGCCAGAGGGTTTGTTTTTTTAATTCCTACAACAACACAGTTTAGTGTTTTAAAATCAGCATTAGTTGATGTGGGACTACTGTATAGTTTATCACATATTTGCAGTTGAAAATCTATTACGGCTTCCAAGCGCTGCACAGCTGGCATTTCAGAACATTTGTTGATCTCAAAATAGTTCTCTATTTCTTTGGCCAAAAAATAACATGAAACATTTATCTGTATTGCGTTTGAAACCCTCATGCCGATTTTAACTGCAAAATTTGGGTTTAATGACTACCCTTTTCAAGAGTATTGTGATCATGTTTGTATTTGAATACAAAGGGGAAAACGATACCAAGAACCAATGCATAACCTGCGAAAGTGAACCAAATAGACTGCCAGTTGCGAATACCATTGTTTGTAAAGTGGTCAACAACCCATCCGCTTAAAATTCCACCAAAAAATGCACCCAAACCATTGGTCATTAACATAAACAAACCTTGGGCACTTGCTCTAATTTTTGGGTCGGCTTCTTTTTCAACAAACAAGGAACCAGAGATATTGAAAAAGTCGAACGCCATTCCATAAATAATCATAGACCCTACCAGCAGGTAAAGACCTTGCCCTGGATTGCCGATACCAAACAAACCAAACCTAAGTACCCATGCGAGTATGCTCATCATCATCACCTTTTTGATACCGAACTTTTGAAGAAAAAATGGAATAGTTAAGATAAACAAGGTTTCTGAAATTTGAGAAATGGAGAGTAATAAATTAGGATGTTTTACCCCAAAAGTGCCGGAATAATTAGTTTTAAAATCGTCGAGGAAAGTGCCACCAAACAAATTGGTAATTTGAAGTGCAGCACCCAGAAACATAGCAAACAGAAAAAACACTGCCATTTTCCTTGATTTAAACAGAACAAAAGCATCAAGCCCAATAGAAGAGGCCAACGATTTGCTTTCTGTATTTTTAAGTGGCAATCGTGGTGGCATGCTGAATGAATAAATACCCAGTATCAGTGCAGAACCAGCACTCACATAAAGTTGCATAGCACTTTTAGTAAAATCTAACAAGTCAACCATCCACATCGCAAATATGAAACCTACAGTTCCCCATACCCGGATGGGGGGAAAATTTTTGACAATATCGAAGCCGTTTTTTTCCAAAGCATTGTAAGTAACGGTATTGCACAATGCAATGGTGGGCATGTAAGCCATAGCATTAAAAAGCAGCACAATATATAAGGTTGGGTAATCTGTGATATTGGATGCAAGTAATAATAACAAAGCTCCTGCGATATGAGCTAAACCCAGCACCCGCTCTGCATTCATGAATCTATCGGCGATAATTCCCAACAACGCAGGCATAAACATCGACGCAACCCCCATAGTAGCATATACACTTCCTACTTGAACGCCTGTGAAACCCAGTGTTACAATCATGTATCCACCCAACGATATGAGCCAGCTTCCCCACACAAAAAACTGTAGAAAATTTAATATAATTAGTCTGAACTTTATATTCATAAGCAAGTTTTAACGATCTATGTTATAGCTCGAAAGATAGATATTTATTTGATACAAAATACTGAATATTAAACTTTAAGGCCTGTGATTCGTTATTATGACATAAATAAGGAATAACAAAAAATAGCATTTCCCAAACAGCATTCCTCGTAAATTTGCAAAAAATATCACATGAGTCATCCGATAGATTTTATTATATCTTCTCAATCCAATACAGCCCTTCAAAACATTGCTCAAAAGGTGAAAGAAGGCATCCGAATCAGTGATGAAGAATGTTTGGTACTATTTGAAGAAGCAAGTTTGGGATTTGTTGGAGCGCTCGCCAATTATATCCGCGAGCAAAAACATGGAGACATTACCTATTTCAACAGAAACTTTCATATAGAACCTACCAATGTGTGCGTTTTCAGTTGTAAATTTTGCTCTTACTCCCGACTTTATGCCAACAAAGATGAAGGCTGGGAATTGAGTATTGACCAAATGCTAGATATAGTAAAAAGTTACGATGGTAAACCAGTTACAGAAGTACATATTGTAGGTGGTGTTCATCCTAAAATGAATATGGCTTATTTCATTGAACTGATACAAAAGATACATGCACACAGACCTGATTTACACATCAAAGGTTTTACTGCGGTAGAATTAGATTATATGTTTCGTAAGGCAAAGCTAACGGTAGAAGAAGGGATGTTGCAATTAAAGGAAGCGGGTTTACAGTCGTTGCCAGGTGGAGGTGCAGAAATTTTTCATCCAGAGGTAAGAGATGTTATTGCGGGCGATAAAGTGAGTGGCGAAGGCTGGCTGGCCATTCACGAAGCCGCACATCATTTGGGCATGAATACCAATGCCACCATGCTATATGGCCATATTGAAGAGTATATCCACAGAATAGACCATATGCGAAAACTCAGGGATCTTCAAGACAAAACCAATGGATTTAACACGTTTATCCCTTTAAAGTTTCGCAACAGCAACAACGACATGAGCCATATATCAGAGAGCAATATCAACGAAGACATGCGCATGTATGCCATTGCGCGCATTTACTTAGACAATTTCCCACATCTGAAAGCCTACTGGCCTATGTTGGGAAGACAGAATGCACAGCTCACTCTTTCCTTTGGTGTGAATGACATAGACGGAACTATTGATGATTCTACAAAAATTTACTCCATGGCTGGAAGCGAGGAACAAGCCCCCACCATGACTACCCAGGAATTGGTGATGCTCATTAAACAGGTAAAACGTTCACCCATTGAAAGAGATACTTTGTACAATGAAATTAATGATTATAGTAGTAAATCGTTCACTGAAGAATTATTATAATTATTACTTTCACTTTATACATAACAAAAAGCCCTTTGCAAATGCAAAGGGCTTTTACGATGAGTTTATTTACTATTGCTGAACTTTAATTTCAATTCTGCGATTTTTCTTACGACCATCAACTGTAGTGTTGTCAGCTACTGGCTTACTAGAACCAAATCCTGCAGTTGTCATTCGAGATGCATCAA
>JBBEBH010000015.1:0-6457 GCA_040882445.1 Ferruginibacter sp.
AAGAGAAAAATTTAGTTTATCCAACCATATTATGGAAATACGGAATTAATGAAAAGCTTGAATTCCGTTTAATTTCTGAATTGATTACAAACAAAAATAGTAGCGAAAATTTAACAGGAATTAATCCCATTAAAGTAGGATTCAAGGCAAAACTAATTGAAGAGAAAGGTATAGTTCCAACAACTTCTTTTATTGGGCATTTGACAATTCCATTTTTATCTACTGTAAATTTTAGGACGACCTATTTTGCACCAAGTTTTAGATTTACAATGCAACATTCTTTGACAGATAAAATATCATTGGGATATAATTTAGGTGCAGAATGGAACGGAGAAATTGCTAATCCAACATTCATTTATACTTTAACAAGTGGAAAATCTTTCACAGATAAAGTAGGAGGATATATTGAGTTATATGGATTTGTACCTCAAAAAGAGAAATCAGAACATAGATGCGATGGAGGAATAACTTACTTCCTTAAACCAAATATTATGTTTGATATTTCTGGAGGGGTGGGTTTGACAAAAAACGCACCAAAATATTATTCTTCATTAGGGTTCTCAATAAGAATACCGAATTAATTATTAAACAGTTCCTGACTCACCAATACCTAAAAATTTGGTGTTACGAAAAACTAGGAATATTAATAATCAAAAAATATTTAGAAACTAAATGGGAAGATACTTTATTGGACTAACATTTTTTTTAGGTATTACTACATAATTTTTTTTGATAAATATTATCTTTAATCGCAACACTAGTGATACCACCTATTTTTTACTCAGTTGCTGTTGCATTTTTTTAATTCTGTCTTCTAGTTTTTCTGAGCTTAGGTTTTCTCGGATACTGTCTACTTTTATCGGAAAACAAAATGGAGTGAGTTGTTTGGGAAAACGAATTACGATCTTACTTTGCTGAATGCGTTGCAACATACTGCGAAGCCTTGCTTCTTCCATTTGCTGATCAAGTACTTCGTTAAACGCCTGTAGTAGTAAAAGGTTGTTAGGATCGTATTCTGAAAATACCCTGTACAATAAGGAGGCAGATGATTGAAGGTGTTTTTGTTTTACCGTTTCTCCGGGCATACCCTGAAATATTAATCCTCCAATTACAGCAATGTCTCTGAATTTTCTTTTCGTCATTTCTGTGGCATTTACTGCTTTTTGAATATCGTTCAAAAGGTTATGTTCCGAAAACAATTGGTAAACATTGGTATCATCTATAGGGATCGGTTGATCGCTGAGTAGTTCAAAACCGTAGTCATTCATTGCTACAGAAAAACTAATAGGCGTAATGTTACTTATCCGAAACGCCAACAGTGCAGCCATGGCTTCGTGTACTAGTCTTCCTTCAAAAGGATAAATGAAAACATGAAATCCATCCTTTGTTTCTATATGTTCTATCAATAATTCATTGCTAAGTGGAATATGTGAGAGCTCTTGTTGAAGGTTGAGCAAGGGTTGTAGTGCCAGTATCTCTATATCTTTATGTCCGAAATTGCCTTCCGCGGCATCCGTAAGTTTTTTGCGTAACATTTTGCCTAGGTTTGAACTCAGTGGCATACGACCTCCCATCCAACTAGGAACAATTGATTTTTTTGCAGTCGATTTTTTCACCAGTACCGTCATGTCTTTGATCACCACAAACTCCAAATTTTTACCTGCAAGCGTAAACACATCCCCAGGTTGCAAACGACTGATAAACCATTCTTCGATGACTCCTAAAAAACCACCGCCAATAAATTTTACTTTCATCATAGCATCGCTTACGATGGTGCCAATGTGCATGCGATGTCGCATTGCCAATCTTTTGTTGTTGATTTTATATATACCGTCAATAATTTCTACTTTTTTAAAATCATCATATTGCTGCAAAGCTTTACCTCCGTTGGTGAGAAATTGTAGTAATTGGTTCCATTCTTCGCGGGTAATTTCTTTGTAACAAAATGTATTTTTAACTTCTTCAAAAGTTACCTCACTATCAAAGCCTTCAGATATGGCCAGTGTGCAGAGGTATTGTAGCAACACATCAAAACAAAGCGTGAATGGCATTCTGCTCTCGATAAGCATTTGCTCCATCGATTCTTTGAGTGCGGCGGCTTCTAGTAATTCGAGTGAGTGTGTTGGTAAAAACCAAATCTTGCTCTCCGCATTTGGCTGGTGACCGCTTCTACCCGCACGCTGTAAAAATCGGGCAACCCCTTTTGGATAACCTACCTGAATTACCGTTTCTACTGGTCTGAAATCAACTCCCAAATCTAAACTCGACGTGCACACTACCGCCAATAAAGTGCCGGTATGCAAAGCATCTTCTACCCACAAGCGCAGTTTAGGTTCTATGCTTCCATGGTGCAAAGCAATAGCTCCTGCAAGCGAGGGATCGATATTAAGTAAATGCTGGTACCACACTTCGCTCATTCCCCGTGTATTGATGAATACCAATGTGGTGTGATGCTGGTGAAGAATGGGTAATATTTGGTCAGCCATTTTAATTCCTAAATGCCCCGACCAAGGATATTTTTCCATTTCTGTTGGGATGATGGAGGCGATGCTAATTTTTTTCTTTATGGCTGCTTTAATCAAGTTTCCCTTTGTTTGAAGCGGCGCCATTAATACTTCCATGGCTTCTTCTAAATTTCCAATTGTAGCAGATATACCCCAGATACTTATTTTTTTTTGCGTGAATGTTGTTTTGTTATTTGCATTAGCTGTATTGTATTGCAGCTGCAATCCTACCAACCTACTCATGGCCAGTTCTACCTGAACCCCTCTTTTGCTACCCAGCAATTCATGCCACTCATCAACTGCAATCGTTTGCAAAGTTTTAAAAGTTTTAGGATAATTTTTTTGCGCCAGCAACAAATGCAAACTTTCGGGTGTGATGATTAAAATTTCTGGCATCTGCCTTTTTTGTTTGGCTCTTTCATTTGTAGAAGTATCTCCATTTCTGATGCCCACTTCCCAAGCCATTCCTAATGCTGATATGGCCGTATCCATCGCTCTTGCTATGTCTTTGGCCAACGCTCGTAGCGGAGTGATCCACAACAATTGCAATCCATTGTTTTTTTCTGTGTGGTAATCTTTAGGGTGTTGGTTGATGAATTGAATAATAGCTCCAAGAAAAACTGAATATGTTTTACCTGAGCCTGTGGGGGCATTTACCAGTCCACTTTTTTGCTCGCTGATCGCCACCCATGTTTGTTGTTGAAATAAAAAGGGATGTTTATTGGTAGCCATTAACCATTGCTCAATGACCTGGTAGCCAAGCGATTTTTTTAAATTATTTTTTTGGCTGATCCGTTGCGCTTGTTTCATTTTTATAAAGTTCCAACATTTTTTATAAGTCTTCTTCTCTGTTCATATTTGCTAGTTTTTTAAACTAGCGCCAAACACTCAATTTTGCGAATCAAAGGGCTACTCCGCTAATATTGCTTTTACTGCAAAGGTAAAATTAATAGAGAGGTTGCTTCTCCGATTATATCTTTTTTTAACTTAAATCAAACTGCATCAATGATGAATGGATTGATTCTCCATTTTTACCAATCACCTTTTTTTACAACCCATTTGTTGAAAATAATTGCAAGTATAAGCTGAAGAGGTAGGCAATCATTGCTTACTCAAAAGGTTTCTGTGCATCTAAGTAAAAACCTGCCTTAGGGCAGGATAGGCGGTAATGGTGAAATGTATTATAGAATAATTACAACAATTAGAGGCTGATGTTCAAAGTTAGATGTTTTTAATTGTTGAGGAGTTGAGAATAAATGGATGTTTAGTATCAAATTTCTACGACAGTTGTTGAACTATCAAATGATTATCTTATTTTGTGTTACCAAAATTTTAAAAAATGAAGAAAATTTACACAATTATCTTACTAGCCATTGTTGTCTTGTTTGCAGGTTTTTCAGTGAATGCACAGAAGAATTTCTTTTCCGATATTAGCGAAAGATCTATCCAACTCAATGGAAAAAATAGAGTAATACATCCATTAAAGCTTCGTACTTTAAGTTTAGAAACGCAAAACCTTAAGACCTTTTTATGGTCTTTGCCTAAGGAAGACCAAGTGCGCTACAACCGAAATTCAGCACCAATTCTTACGCTTCCCATGCCAGATGGCAGAACTGCCAATTTCCGTGTTTGGGAAAGCAGTATTCAAGAGCCAGCTTTAGAAGCGAGATTTCCTGAAATAAAAACCTTTGCAGGGCAAGGAATAGACGATCCTGCTGCAACAATTCGCTTAGATTTTACCCCACGTGGATTTCATGCACAAGTACTAACAGTAAATGGAAGTTTTTATATTGATCCATATGCTGTTGGTTTAACTGAGTCTTATATGAGTTATTTCCGTACAGATTTATCTAAACCTAACAGCTTCACCTGTACAGTGGAAGAAAGTACCACTCCTGCGGTTTTTAGAGATGGGCCATCAATTGAGGCGGCTTGTTTGGGTACTGATTTACGCACCTATCGTTTGGCCGTTGCTTGTACTGGAGAATATGCACAAGCACCAGGTATAGCGGCAGGCACAAACCCTGCCACTTTACATGCTGCCATCGTTACAACTATCAATAGGGTAGTGGGTGTGTATGAAAAAGAAGTTGCCATTAGAATGGTTTTGATAGCCAACAATAATGTTATTGAATATTTAGATGCAGCAACAGACCCATTTACAGGAAATAATAATGGGAATGTATTGATTAATGAAAGTCAAACAGTTATTACAGCCAATATTGGAGCCGCCAATTACGACATCGGCCATACTTTTAGCACTGGTGGTGGTGGAATTGCGCAACTACTTTCACCATGTGGAGGTAGTAAAGCAAGAGGAGTTACTGGTTTACCGAATCCTGTAGGAGACGCTTATGATATTGATTATGTAGCTCATGAGATGGGACACCAATGGGGTGGTAATCATAGCATGGCCGGTTGTGGAAGTTCACCTACCAATACCAAATATGAGGTAGGAAGTGGTACCACTATTCAAGCTTATGCGGGTATATGTGGCGGTCAAGATATACAGCCCAATAGTGATCCTCATTTTCATGCCATCAGTTTCGATGAAATCAGCAATTTTGTAACCTTAGGAAATGGAGCCACTTGCGGAGTTTCTTCCCCAACTGGAAATACTTTACCAGTTATTGATCCACTTTTAAACAATGGTGTTACGATTCCTATTAGTACTCCATTCACGCTAACGGGAACTGCCAGCGATGGCAATGGTGATGCACTTACCTACAATTGGGAACAATGGGATTTTAGTGGTACAGCCAACTGGAATGCAGGAGCTACAGCTGCAGCTAATAATACCGTTCCTTTGTTTAAATCACGTTTGCCCAAATTAACTGGCAGCCGTACATTTCCTGATGTGACTGTTATCAATGCAAATTATCCTGCAAATCCCGCCGCAACCATGGGAGGTTTAAAAGGAGAAACTTTGTCACCTGTTGCCAGAGCTATGAAATTCAAGCTCACTGTTAGAGACAACAGGGCCAATGGCGGGGGTGTTTCATCTGCAGGTGCGGGTGGTTGTCAAACGAACACAGTATTTCAAATAAATGTGGCTGGTACTACTCCGTTTACTGTTACGGTGCCTAATGGAGGTGAATCATGGGAAGGGAATACGAGTCGTACTATTACCTGGAACGTTGCAGCTACCAACGCTGCCCCTTTCAATACACCTACAGTTAAAATTCTTTTATCAACTGATGGAGGTTTAACCTACCCTACGGTGCTTTCAGCTAGCACAGCAAACGATGGAACAGAAACGTTGACCATCCCCAATACACCATCAACTACTGCAAAAGTAAAAATAGAAGCAATTGACAATGTATTTTTTGACGTGTCAAATGCAAACTTTACCATTACTCCTGCAATTGCTGGATTCTCTTTCAGTTCAACAACCCCTACAACTATTGCTTGTGCAGGTCCTACTTCGGCGTCCGTTAATCTTGGCACATCATCCACAGGTGGTTTTGTTACGCCTATTGTATTAACCTCATCCAACGTTCCAGTGGGAACTACGCTGCTGTTTGCACCTTCAACTGTAACTCCGGGCAATGCTACAGTTGTTACATTAAATAATACACAATCATTAGCTGCAGGCACTTATAATGTTACCGTAACCGGAACAGCTGGGGTACTTGTACAGAATACAACTGTAACCTTTACCGTTTCGGCTGGTACAGCACCCACTATTGATGCGGGTCCGGGTTCTATTGCACTATGCGCAGGTTCTAATACTACTTTCGCTGTTGCTACATCTGGGGCTGCTGTTACCAGTTACCAATGGCAGTTAAGTACCAATGGTGGAACTAGCTTTACCAATATTGCAGGTGCCAATGCTGCTTCTTACACAGCTACAGCTGTTACAGCATTAATGAACAACAACCAATACCGTTTAATTGTAACCGGTCAGTGTGGTGCTGCTACTTCTTCTGCTGCCATCCTAACAGTACAAACGG
>JBBEBH010000016.1:0-6200 GCA_040882445.1 Ferruginibacter sp.
CTGATGATTGGTTGATGTTGTTGGTGAAAAAACACCAACAACGGCGTCTGATGATTGGTTGATGCTGTTGGTGAAAAAACACTAACAACGGCGTCTGATGATTGGTTGATGTTGTTGGTGAAAAAACACCAACAACGGCGTCTGATGATGATTGATGCTGTTGGTGAAAAAACACTAACAACGGCGTCAATTACTTACAATCTATACAAACGCCAGATACAATCATCGATGCCTCGTTGGGCTTAAAGCCTTTTGGCAGCTTTACCTCAGGAACTAATACATCATCTAAACAAAAGGTTTTTACGCATTGAATGCATACAAAATGTACATGATTATCATGGTGATGACCCTCCTCACAATCTTGTTTGCATAGTGCATACAATATAGAGTTGTCTATTGTAGGTATTTGGTGGATGATTCCTTTTTCTACAAAGGTTTGTAAAGTACGGTACACCGTAACACGGTCATAAGCACCGTCGGTATTTTTTTCAATATCAGCATGTGCCAATGCCCCTGCTGTGTCTAGAAAAAGATCCAGGATTTTTGTTCTGCTAGCGGTTACACTTAGTCCATTTCTCTTTAATATATCGGCGTGTTGTATCATATTGTTAATTAGGATTGTTACTAAAACCTGTCATAAATCTTTTAGGTGCCACGGTTTCTTTCATAAGGCCTTTAATGTCAACCATTAGTTTCTGTATTTCTTCTTCTTTTAAACCATCGTAGATGCCCCTTACCCTTCGGTATTTATCTACCAATGCAAAAAACTGGGTGTGAATAAATTCGTCTTCGATGCGTTGCAAACTATCAGGCTTACCATTGTCGATCATATAACCCAGCCTAGCCATATCGTACAATTGTTTTTTATCCCCTGTTAAAAAAAGCCAGTTTTTGTTGTTGACCGAAATGGCATCACTGCCCTGCAACTCACTGATTTTGTAAGAACCATCTTCTTTGCGCAGCAATGCACCAGTAAGCATTTTACGTTCATACGCTTTCATCAGCGGAACACTATCTACTTCTGGCATACAAGTATGAGAGAGAATCATAAAATTGGGTTGGTCTTTGTACAAATCGTACACCCTCCGCATATTGGCATTCATTTTCGGACAAATGCCCGCGCAAGTGGTAAAAAAATACTCCGCCACATACACTTTATCGTCGGTATCTCTGTTACTTATTGCTCTTCCGTTTTGATCTGTGAACTTAAATTCTGGCACTTCAGGGTTGATAACGGCTAGCTTTGAAGCCGAAAAATCATAATCTTGGAAGAAAAAAAAATAAAATCCACCTAATAACAGGGCAAAAAATCCAAGGTATATCCACCATATCTTTTTCTTCATCTTTTAGCTTGATTGTACCACAAAATTACGCTGAACTATGCAGTGAATAAAATATTTGATTGGTTTGGTTTGTTAAAACTTGCAACATTATTGCAAAAATATTACCTTTGCAGACTATTATGAATTTAAAAGTGAACTGGGACGGTTTGGGTGTTATGGCTTCTTTGTTGTGTGCTATTCATTGTGCATTGTTGCCAGTGTTGCTCACTAGCATACCATTATTTGGTATTAACATCATACACAATCTTTTGTTTGAATGGGTGATGATTGGGATCGCAGCAGCTGTTGGTACTTATTCGTTGTACCATGGGTTTATCAAACACCACCAACAATATTTACCTGCTGTTATTTTTGGTTTAGGCATCATCTTTCTGATGGCCAAGCAAATTTTTCATAATTATCAATTGTGGCTGTTGATACCAGCAGTGGTGCTAATTGTAACTGCCCACTATCTAAATTACCGACTTTGCCACCTAAGCAAATGCAATTCTCCTCACCACAAGCACTAAAGTTTCTGCGAGTAAACCGCTGTATAAAATGCAACATTATTTAACATCTGCAATTGTAAACAATGGCCGATTGATTAACTTGTGAACATAAAAAAAATTATATGAAATTATTACTGATATTGATTTGTTGGCTTTTCAGCTGTGCAAGCTTTGCTCAAAACAACGCTGAAAAAAGTATTTTACAGGTTCTAGCAGTTCAAAATAAAGCCTGGAACGATGGGAATCTGGTATCATTTATGAATAGCTATTGGACATCGGATTCGTTGATGTTTATTGGCAAATCAGGTGTTACTTATGGTTGGCAAAATACCCTTGATAATTACAGAAAGGGTTATCCAGACACTGATGCCATGGGCAAACTGACATTTGACATTCTACACATAAAAAAACTGAGCAAACAGTATTATAGTGTGGTAGGAAAATGGTTGTTGACACGTAGTATGGGCAATGTGGGGGGGCATTTCACCTTAATATTTCGGAAAATCAATGGCAAATGGGTAATTGTATCAGATCATAGTAGTTAGGTTAAGCCTTCATGCGGTTCTGCCACAATAAGTCAATTTCATCTTTTGGGGTTTGATCCGGAAGGGGTAAAATAACTACCCTATTTTTTTTGGGGGGGGAGATTTAATTCATATGGATCACCTGATTCTAAGATTTGGCAACAAACCAAGAATGCGTTACAGTTTCCACTTACGTTTGAGCATCCGAAGTATTAAAAACAAGGTGCCGAATGCTAGTACATAATACAGCAGATTTTTCCAAGAGGGACTACCTTCAAAAAAAGCGAGTCTGAAGTAAATACCCACCAACACATTCACCATCATCCACAGCAATACGTATGCCATAGAGTTCACAATCAAAATTAAAAATGCCCTCGTTTCATCTTCCATTTTGGTGTTTGTTTTGTATCAATGATTTAATGATGGTTTCGGAAAGTAATTGTTCAGCGTTGTGGTAAAAGCATTTTCTTGAAATTACTGCTATCGCCGTTGAACACGTTGAAATCTACCCTGGCATTAATACCATTTACCCTTCCTGTTTCGCTGTGTTGCCAAAAATGCCATTTTCTTTTGATCCGAGGCTTGTCTTTTACAAAATAATGCGCCACCCACAGTGGGTATTCATCAAAACGTGCTGCGAGATTTTTTTCATAAAAATCGGCATTGGTATAGATGATTGGTTTCACTTTATACTTTTTTTCAACCAACTCTAACCATTCTGCAACCCTATTTTGTAATGTACTAACAGATACACCGTTCATTTGTTCAACATCCAGTACCGGTGGCAAATCACCTTTTTCAAGAGATACCACTTCTAAAAAATGAACCGCTTGTGCTTTCCCACTTTTGCTAGCGTTAAAAAAATGATATGCCCCTCTTGTGACTTTGGTTTTGCCGGCATTTTTCCAATTTCTTTGGAAGTGTCGGTCTATACTTGTTAACCCTTCTGTTGCCTTCATAAATGCAAAGCCAATTTTAACCCCATCTACTTTCATTTCTTCTAAGAGCTTCCAGCCAATATTTTTTTGGTACCTGCTTACATCAATACCGTGAATGCTGTAGTTTCGGGGAATAGAAATACCGAATGCGGAGTAATGCACAAACGATGGACGGTAGTAGTTTCTATAACCAAGGTAAGCCGCACCCGCTGTTAATAATAGTATCAAAAAAAGGTAAATAAGGTTTCTTGCAGTACGGTTACTGCCTTTACTTCTGGTCATTTGTAAAAAAATGAATACATGTAAAACTACAGTTTTAGCGGATAAATGGCTTTACCATTTTTTTGTCGCCCGCCAATACTTGTAAGCTATACATTCCGCTAGCCCAGGTACCAGTAGGGATGCTAAGAAGTTCGGCCCCATTGGTGAGTATTACCTGCTGGCGATACATTTGCTGACCAGCTGCATTGAGCACAATCAATTGTGCTGAGTTGTTATTAAAATTATGGAGGTACACATTCATGGGGTTGCTTATCGGATTTGGGTAAATATCGATGCTGCCTTCTCCAGTATTGATGGGGATCAACTTTTGAGTGCTGTTGTTGCGGGAGAGAATCCAGTACTCGGGATCTACCAGTACCGTATCGGCTACAAAGCCCAACTGCTCTATAAACTGTTGACCATTTACCCTATGGTATACGATTACCGTTTTTTGTTGAGTGGCATTTTTAAATAACAATGCTATGGGTGTTTCAAAAAATGTAACCGAAGTGTGTGAAGTTGTTTGGTTCAATGTAAATTTTACACCGCCTGCACCTACCGAACTATGCTTCACTTGAAAAGAAGGATAGCCCTCTTTTTCGTACCACTGCTTAAAAAATGTACCGAGGTCCTTCCCACTTTCAGTTTCTAGGTGGCGTTTTAAATCGGCTGTGCGTGCATAACCATGCTTTAGTAAAGGATCGTTGAGGTAGTTGCGAATGGCGCGGAAATACACTTCATCGCCCAATACAAAACGAAGCATGTAATTTAAAAAGCCCCCCTTGCTATAACTTAATCGCGAACTGAAGATGCGGTTCACACTGCTGGTGTCGTACACTTTTACTGATCCATCGGGTTGTGACGTAACATCATTTACCATGGCCTTTCTATAAAAATTATTGCCTGGTGTGTAGGTATCTTCGAGGTAAGAGTAAGTAAGATAGGTGGCAAAGCCTTCGTTCAACCAAATATCTTCCCAGCTTGCGGTGGTCACCATGTTGCCAAACCATTGGTGTGCCAATTCATGTGCCATCAGGCTTTCGCTGGTAGAAACCATAAAGGAAGCTGTTTGGTGCTCCATACCTCCACCCCAGCTAAACTGAACATGACCATATTTTTCTTTTATGAAAGGATATTCGCCATATTTTTCGCTGAAGTATTTGAGTTGGTTCAACACCTTAAACGTGTTGGTTTGAAAATTGACAAGACTCTCTGGATAACAATGCGTTTGCACTGGCAACGATGTGTTGCCTAGTTGCACATTCATGGTAAACACTTCGTAATTGGTAACTGCAAAACAAACCAGGTAAGTAGCAATGGGGTATCGGTGTTTCCAGTGGGTGAGGGTTTTGTTACCGGCCACAGGTATTTCCGTTTGCAACATCCCGTTGCTGGCGCCCCTATAGGCATTGGAATGCAGGAGGTACACATCCATAGAATCTATTTTATCGTCCAAGCCATTTTTACAAGGCCACCAATCGCGGGAGCCATAAGGTTCACTGAGTGTCCACATCACTGGCGTTCCTGCATGAGTACTAAGAACAAAGGAACCAAAACCAGTTTCTGGCGGAGCCCCTTTATAGAAAATACTCACTGAATCTAATGCTCCAACGAGCAAATTGTTAGCCAGAGTAATACTAAGACTATTGTTTTGTTGGGTGAAATTGATGCGCGTATTTCTCTGCAGCACGCTGTCTGTACGTAATACATCCATCAGGTCTAACACAATAGTATTGGTGGCAGCCGTGGCTTTAAAATAAATGGTAACGGCACCTTTGATGTAACGAACAGCAGGATTTACTTCCCAAAGGCATCGAACATATTTGATGTCGAAATTATTAGATGCAAAAGAAGATTCCGTTTCAGTTACCAAGCGGGCATGCGACAGGGCTTCCATGGCCGCAATGTCTTTGGTGGTAAAATCTTGCGCATTGGCAGTTTGAAATAATAAAACGAAAGAGATTAAAAATAGGCGCATGGTATAAATGGATGATGGCATCATAAAATTAGGTTAACAAACTGAAATCGCACCTTATTTACATACAGTACAAATGTAGAGTTTTTATACAAAGTGAACATTTAAAATGGAGTAACAGCGCCGATTGATGCTTTTGATTTGAAATTAAAATGTGTCTATTCTGAAAATCTTCTGATGCCGTGGGTGTTGTCATCGCGCATCGCCATCCATAAAAATGTTAAATGATTATATAGGTTGAAATGGGAAGAAGACAGATATGTACCTACATCTAACCAGCATAAGATCAGTGTGGTTTTTATACAACCAGGCCGATGTTAGAAAAAAGGCAGAAATATGGCGAATAAATTACGATTGTTCAAGACCTCCTCAATTGCTGCGCTTTGTTTCGTGGGTTGATTTTATTTAATCTGTTTCTCATGTTAAAACAAAAAAATTATACTTTTATAGGGCACTAATTTAAGGGGAGCTTACACACAGTCCGGCAGAATTAGTAGACACAAGTGGCCGGCTATAGCCTAACACTTGCGCCAGTGGTTATATGGGTTGAGGAAAGGGAACACTCTGAAGGTTGATGTTGTAGGTGAAAAAACACCAACAACGGCGCCTGATGATGGTTGGTGTTATCACCAATAGCTCAATCATGAAGCAATAAACGCCACTGTTACAGC
>JBBEBH010000017.1:0-6145 GCA_040882445.1 Ferruginibacter sp.
AGAAGCAACATATCTTCTAAAATTTATAAGCTTCGTTTTGTTTTTCTTTTTTTGTGACAGAAAGTGATTTTCAATAAAATATTTTCAATTTATTTCTCCTAAGTGCTTGTAGCGGGCGTGGTTTCATTTCCTTTATAAAAAGAAACAAAAATTTATGTGCCGTTTGTTATATAAAGTACTGCAGAAAAAAAGAATTGGTAACAGCATTAAGATTCAAAAAAATGAATTTCTTTTTTTAGATCTATGTATGGATAGGCTGATAGGATTTCAGTTGCTTTTTGTAAATTATTTTGTAAAAAATTTTGATGTGCTGATGATGCCGGTTGAAATGGTTTGTGCAAATAGGCGGCTTGTATTGCATACAACTCCTTCATTAATTGCCTAGAATCTTCCTCTATACAAGCTGCCGTAAATTTTTCCCATACATAATTGGTAGCAGCATAATTAGGATGCACCATGTCATCTGCATAAAAACGGTAATCGCGTAAATCATCCATCACCAATTCATAGGCTGGGAAGTAAAACAGATTTTCAAATGTATCTACCAAATGGTGCACTGCATTAATAAGGGTGGCTTTGCTTCGATTGTTTTCTACAAATCCATCTCTTAAATGCCTAACAGGGCTGATGGTAAAGATGATTTTTATTTTCGGGTTGAATTGCTTGAGACGATATATCAATGTATGAAGTGAACTTACCACTTCTTCTATACCCAACAAACGTTTTATAAATTTATCGTTAGGTACTTTATGGCAATTGGCCACTATTTTTTTGGATGGTAGTTCGTACACAAAAGCTGATCCTAAGGTGAGCAGTAACCAATCTGTTTCTTTTAAAAAAAGATGCGCTTCGCTAATAGAAGTATTTATTTTATGTAAACATTCTTCAGCCGTAAGAGCCGAAAAACGGGTATGGTGATCCCAACTAGCCCAATGTTCGTTTTGAAAAAATAAATCTTGCTGGCTATATTGTTTGTGTTCTATATAAGAGATTAGGGAAGTAGAAATACTTACTGGATTAAAGAGGATCCCATTGGGATTTTGGATAATGCGAAATTTGTGTGCCGCCAACTTTAATCCAATTTGTTCTGTAAAACAAGAGCCTGCCAAAAACAACCGGTGTGCATGTTGTATTTTGATGGCAAAAGGTTTTGGTGTATATTCTAAGCGAAACTCCATGGGTTATTTTTCAGATTTAATAATGTAAAGTTGCTTCTACATAAGCTATCAAAATTTTGATGATGCATTTTCGTCCTTAAAAATTACTGCAGCCATGGCGCTACTTTTTTGAAGTGCATCATGATGTAAACCCTGCAACAAGCCTTTTGATTCAAAGTAAGGAATCAACAATTCAGTATCCATGTTTCCCACCAATTCATCATTGGCCATAGGGCAGCCACCAATACCTTTGAGGGCTCCATCAAACCGTTGGCAGCCTGCACGCAAAGCGGCGTCTGTTTTCGCTTTCCAGCCAGCAGCTGTACTATGCAAGTGTACTCCAATTTCTACAGAAGGAAGCAATTGTATAAGGTGCGACGTAAGCTGATACACCTGATCGGGTGAAGCCAACCCTACGGTGTCTGCCAAAGAAATGATATTGATATCCATGTATGTCAACTGCTGCACCCATTCAAAAACCAGACTTTCATCATAGGCATCGCCGTACAGATTTCCAAATGCCATAGAAATATAAACCACTAGTTGTTTGTTATTTTTTAAACAGAGATGTTGGATTTCTGCTACCCTTTTAAGAGATTCTTCTATGCTAGAGTTGGTATTGCGTTGTTGGAAAGTAGGAGAAATGGAAAAGGGGAAACCCAAATAATGAATTGATTCGTATAGAACAGCATCTTGTGCTCCTCTCTCGTTAGCTATGATAGCTAATAATTTGGTGTCTGTGCCTGATAAGTCGAGTTGTTTAATGACTTCATGTGTATCTGCCATTTGAGGAATGGCTTTTGGAGAAACAAAACTTCCGAAGTCGAGGGTATCAAAGCCTACTGAAAGTAACTGTTGTATATAGGCAACTTTTTGATCGGTAGGAATAAAGTGAGGCCAACCTTGCATAGCATCCCTTGGACATTCGATGAGCTTTAAGCCTTTTTTTGTGGATTCAATTGTTGACATTTAAAAAATAGTTTACAAATTATTTTGAAAAATAGTGGTGACTAATTGTTACCTGCAACAACTTTACCATTACACATTTTCCAAACCCCTTTGGCGAACAACTTCATACAAAATAATTCCGGTGGCAACACTCACGTTTAAGCTTTCAAATGCACCAGGCATGGGTATTTTACAGGTATCGTCGCAAATTTTTATCAAAGCAGGATACACTCCTTTTTCTTCTCCGCCCATAATAATGGCACAGGGATCCACAAAATTACAGGCTGCAATTTCTTTGGTAGCAGTCATTTCGCTGGCGAAAACCCTAATACCATTGAGGTGTAAATCATCTACAGCTTTCATCAAACTTTGTACTCTACAAATAGCCATTTGTTCTAATGCTCCGGCAGAGGTAAGGATGGCGTCTTCATTGAGAGCTCCTACCCCTTTATCGGGTATAATAATGGCTTGCACACCCATAGCGTACGCACTTCTGGCGATGCCGCCAATATTTCTGATGTCTGTAATGCCATCTAAAATAAGAAACAAAGGAACGTCGCCGTTTTCTACTACAAAAGAAATTACCTGTTGCAGATCTTGGTATTGAATTTTAGAGATCATGGCTACACAGCCCTCATGATTACTCACATTGAGGTTATTGAGTTTTTCGACCGGCACTTTACTAATAGGCACCAAATGGTAGGCTGCCAACTTTTTTATTTCATCTATTACATCCCCATGAATGGTGGTTTGTAAATAAATTTTTTCTAACTGTTTGCCCTCTTTCATGGCTTCAATAACAGCCGTGCGACCCACGATGAGCGTATTTTTTTTAGGACGATGATGTTGATGTCTGAAATTTTTCACAGAGCAAAATTAGGTATAAATAACCCCAATAAAAAACCATAAGCTTTTGCTTATGGTTTTTAAAAAATGTATGTAGTACAGCTTACTTTAATTTGAAAGCTTTTTTAACATCAGGCACTGCATCTAGTTTTTCCCATGTAAACAGTTCTACTTTTGTTTTGATGGTTTTTCCATCAGGAGAAGTGAAGATTTTTTCTACAACTTCGTTTTTGCGACCCATGTGACCATAAGCAGCAGTTTCGCTGTAGATAGGATTGCGAAGTTTTAAACGCTGTTCGATAAAGTAAGGTCGCATATCGAAACATTTCATACCCATTATTTTTTCAGCGATGGCACCATCGGTCATTTTTACTTTGGCAGTACCATAAGTAACCACGTTGATACTGGTAGGCTGAGCAACGCCAATTGCATAAGACACCTGCACCAGTACTTCGTCGCATAAACCAGCCGCTACCAAATTCTTTGCTATATGACGAGTTGCATAAGCAGCAGAACGATCTACCTTACTAGGGTCTTTACCGCTAAAAGCTCCACCACCGTGAGCGCCTTTACCACCGTAGGTATCTACAATAATTTTACGACCTGTTAAACCGGTATCGCCGTGTGGACCACCGATTACGAATTTACCCGTGGGGTTAATATGGTATTTTATTTTGTTATTGAACAAATGGGCATATTTTGGATATTTCACCTTCACCCTTGGAATCAATATATTGATGATATCTTTTTTAATTTTTGCCAACATTTTATCATCTTGTCCAAAATCGTCGTGCTGGGTAGAAACTACTATTGCATCAATTCTAACAGGAACATTGTTATCGTCGTATTCTAAAGTTACCTGGCTTTTAGCATCTGGGCGGAGGTATTTAATTTGTTTGTTTTCTCTTCTCAATGCAGCCAATTCTTCGAGTAATTTGTGTGCTAAGTTCAATGCCAGTGGCATGTAATCGTCGGTTTCGTTGCTAGCATAGCCAAACATCATACCTTGATCGCCTGCGCCTTGCTCTTCTTTTTTCTTACGAACCACACCTTGGTTGATATCGCCCGACTGCTCATGAATGGCAGAAAGAATACCACAAGAATTGGCTTCAAACATGTACTCACTTTTGGTGTACCCAATTTTACGGATCACACCACGTGTAATTTCCTGCACATCCAGATAGGCCTTGCTTTTCACTTCACCAGCCAGTACTACCTGACCGGTAGTGACCAATGTTTCACAAGCTACTTTGCTGGTAGGGTCGAAAGCCAAAAAATTATCAATCAATGCATCACTGATTTGATCTGCAACTTTATCGGGATGTCCTTCACTAACGGATTCTGATGTAAATAAATATGCCATAGTTATTTGTTTGAGTGTGCAAATATAAGTTCGTTATACAAACGAACAAAGTCCTTTTGAATTGCTAAAAGGGCTTTGTAAGAAATAGGTTAAATTTTTGACCAAATAATCACCATTCGCATCTTCACTCGATTGTCTGGATGTGCTCCACTTTTCACTTTGATTCTACCAAAACCCATTGGATTATCGAGTGGTAAATCGCTGGCTATGAAACTAGCAGTGCTGAATTGCGGATACAGTACCCTACTGCCTGGAAATAGCCTAAGTTGGTAATTTGGAAAATCTTTTTTTACAACGTACTGAACGTAACGGGTAACGTTTAAGTCATAATAATATACACTCTCACCGATGGCATTTGTTTTTTTCCGGGCAAAGCCACCAAAGTAGGTGTAGTCTATATCTCCAGTAGGAAAATACGGGAAACCTGATTTATAATCAGGATCATATCGTACGTTTGGATTTAAATCGAAGTACAAAGGTTTCCACTTTGTAACGCCTGTATCAATTATATCGAGGTAAATATAGGGTGGTACCGAGAAAATAGAATCTACCATTGGGTTATCTGGTATTTGCTCGATACTGATTTGCGCCCTATGTATGATGGCATTACGAAAAGTATCTAATGCTGGTATGCGCAAATTGACAAAAGTACCCGGACTTGTTTGCAAGTATAAGGCATCAGTGGAGGGATTCAACACATTTCCAGACCAAGCTCTTTGTATGTTGTTAGCAGTACCTGAAGGAATCAAAGTGGCAAAATCGTTAGTCTGTAAATTAAACGTTGTAAAAGTGGTATCTAATTTACCGGTTTGATTGGCTTTTTTCTTGTAATGAATTTCCAATCTGGTTTTTGTCTCTGAAATATTTATGTACATCAACGCATTGCCTGAGGCCCCTGAAGGAACCACCGCCAAACCTGAGTACAATTTTCTGTATATAGAATCTTTAAAAAATGCGTTGTTGTTACCAATACCAGCCCTGGTGCTATCTCTTCCGCCCAATGTTTGTGCAAATGCATCAGATAACTTGATACGTATCTGATTAGTTGAAGAATCTTTACCGTTCGCAAAACGCACGGTGTCTCTCAGTCTGCGAATGTCGATACTTTTTGTTGCCAGCAAATTACCCAACATAGGTGGTTGGTATTTGATGGTTTTGAATTTAAATACGGAGTCGCCGAAATTGGTGTCGTAGAACTCATACACGTTCAAAGTTTGCAGTTGAGAAGTATCGCCCCATGAACCCTTATAACTTAAAGTTAAAACAACAGAATCAACCATTACGAGTGTATCGCCTGCATTTCCGAAGTAATAAGGGTAAAAAGAGGGTTTGGGTTGCAGGTAAATATTAGCTTTGGATTGACCAAACAGAAAATCGCCATTAATGATACCCAATAAATGATTTTCTGATCTGGCAATTTTAAAACTGTCATCAAATCTGCCCTGGGTAGTAATGATGTCTAAAGTGGTAGAAAAGGTATTCACGTTATCTACCGCTGGTATCAAATCAGCTCCAAGATTAGTAGTATCTAGCTTAGTACATCCCCAGTTAAATACAACAATTGATAAGTAACCAAAAATGGTAATTGGTAAAAGTCTTTTAAACACAAATAATTTTTTTATGGAATAGTAACAGTTATTTTCTATTTTAAAGGTCGGAATATAATTGTAAATAGTCTGTTAAATCAGATTCAGGATTGAATTTTAGAATTTTCTTTCCTTTCACTTTTGCAAATTCTTCCTCCAATTTCTTATCTGTATTTTCAGCCCCAAAAGTAACTGCATCGGCATAAGTAGCCCCACCTCTGAACATGGCGGCGTTGTTTAATTCT
>JBBEBH010000018.1:0-22930 GCA_040882445.1 Ferruginibacter sp.
TACTGCTTTGATAAAGGTACTTTTACCCGCCATGTTGGCCCCCGTTAAAAAAATAAAATTAGTGGAAGGGTTCATGTGCAGATTATAGGGTATGGGTTGTTGTAACAACAAATGATAAAGCCCTTTTACTTCAAGAACGGGTTCATTACTTTGGATGAATTCGGGGAACACCAATTGTAACTTTTTTACAGTGATGGCCATGCCGTACCAGGCATCTAATTGTGCATGTATAGCGAATAACGTGAGCATGTTATTTTTAAAATGATAGCGGATAAATTGTCCTAGTTGAAGCTGTTGTGGTATAGTAAGCTCTTCTGATTTTTTGTGTTGAAAAATAATTTGAAGCGGTTCAACAGCAATGGTTTTTTTAACGATCTCGAGGTGCTTACGGATAGGCATAGGGGCTTCTTCTGAAAGAAACTTTTCTACAAATTGTTGTAAGCCTTTAATAAAATCGAAACAATGAATGATAGAATACTTAATGAGCGAATAATCGGGCCCGTGCAGCATTTTATAATTAAGTGCTGTTAAACTGGTCACAGTGTTTGGTAACGGATCAAAATTATATTCATAAAAACGCTCTACCACCATGATCGTACCATTACTTATTACCAAGGGCCATTCGGATTCCTTGCGCAATATGAGTTGCAAGGTTTGTTGTATATCCCTTATATCTTCTATTTTCTTTAATGGAGTGGCCAATGTTTTTCTGAGCTGCTCCTTGCCATTACTAGTGAGCGTATAATTTAATCTACTTAACACAGAGAAGTCGTCTTCTCCATTAAATATTGAAAGATCATTGAGTGTGGTTTTATCTATTTCCATGTATGCCTGTTAAGATCGGTCAAAGGAAAGTCTTTGTCCTCTATGAGAGTCTATTACCTGTCCGTTTTCATAAACTATTTGTCCGTTCACCATTGTTTTTTCAATACTGGCCGGCATCTTAAAACCCTCCAACGGGCTCCAGCCACATTTGTACAATAAATTTTCCTTTTTAACCGTGAAGGCCTGCTGAAGGTTTACCATCACTAGATCGGCTTGGTAGCCTTCTCTTATATAACCCCTATTGCTGATCTGAAAACAATCAGCCACTGCATGGCTCATTTTCTGTACCAATTTTTCGAGGGTGATCATTCCCTGTTGTTGATAATATAACATCAATGCTAATGAATGTTGCACAAGTGGCAAACCTGCATGGGCATGCTCATAAGAGCCTTCTTTTTCTGAAAGAAGGTGAGGAGCATGATCTGTTGCAATCACATCTAATCGATCATCTAGTAATGCTTCCCACAACGCTTTTTTATTATCGGCCGATTTAATGGCAGGGTTGCATTTTATTTTATAGCCAAGTTTTTTGTAATCATCAGCAGTAAAATGTAAATAATGTACACATACTTCCGACGTAATTCTTTTTTGTGGTAGAGGAAACATATTGCCAAACAATTGTAATTCTTTTGCTGTACTAATATGCAGAATATGCAAACGAGTATTGTATTTTTTGGCAAATTGAATGGCAGTTAATGATGATTCATAGCAGGCTTCTGCATCTCTGATAATGGGATGATGTTTGGCAGTAAGCAACTCACCTGTTTTTTTGATGGTTTCGTAATTATTACGGATGATTCGCTCGTCTTCGCAGTGTGTGGCGATTAAAACTTCCGATTCGCTAAAAATTTTATCAAGAGTGGTATGCCTGTCAACCAGCATATTGCCAGTACTGCTACCCATAAATATTTTTAATCCACAAATATCTTTTTTAAATTGATTTACTTTCAACGCCTCTTGTGAGTTATCGTTGCTAACCCCCATAAAAAAGGAATAATTTGCCAATGAGCTGTTGCGGGCTATCTCGTATTTATCTTCCAACAAATCTATCGTTAGTGCATTGGGAATAGTATTAGGCATTTCCATAAAGCTAGTGGTGCCTCCCGCAACAGCCGCCCTGCTTTCAGAATGTATATCGGCTTTGTGAGTGAGACCAGGCTCTCGAAAATGTACTTGATCATCTATCACACCTGGTAACAAGTATTTTCCTTCTCCATTTATCTCAATCACATTTTCGGTAACTTGAATAATATCATCGATCCGTTGTATAAGGCCATTTTCTATAAAAACATCTGCTGTTTTTATTTTACCCTCATTCACGATTTGTATATTTTTAAAAAGGTATTTTTGCATATCTTGAAATTATAAAATCTTAATTTAACCTAAACTACATGCAAATTAATATAAGCTTCCTCAAAGTTATCTTTTTTGTTTTGCCTTTTTCAGCAACTGCTCAATCAACTTACCTCCTTCAAGGTGCAAAAGAAGTTCATTTCATAGACCGCCTCGAAATCAAACAACAAAGAAATAGCGATCTAAATTTTTCTACTTTGAAACCTTATAACAGAAAATATATTGTTCGGCAGGCCGTATTGTTGGATAGTGCCAGAATGGGGTATTTAGACTCGAGTGAGGTAGATAAATACAAAGGCTTGGCAAACATAAGTTTATCGAAAGTAGATGAACACAACCTGCGTAGTTTGTTGCTCAATAACAGCGAATGGGTAACGACCAATCAGTTAGACTTTAACAGCAAACGACCGGTGCTTAAAACATTTTACAAAACCAAGGCTAATTTTTTTGAAGTAAAAAACAAAGATTTTTTTCTGGCTGTAAATCCAATGCTGCAGTTGCAGCAATCAAAAGAATCGGGAACGGATGAAAATATTTTTCTGAATACGAGAGGAGTGATGGTGCGTGGGTTGATTGGTAATAAAATTGGCTTTTCTTCTTTTATCACAGAAAATCAGGAACGTGGTCCCGTTTTTTTTCAAGATAAGGTGAAGGAACTAAGGGCTGTACCTGGCGTGGGATTTTTCAAAACATTTAAAGGTACGGCCGTTGATTATTTTGATGCAAGAGGATATTTTACGTTTAATGCAGCAAAGTTTATCGACTTTCAATTTGGGTATGATAAAAATTTTATTGGCAATGGTTACCGCAGTTTGTTTCTGAGCGATTGGGGCAACAGCTACCTCTTTGCAAAAATTAACACCAAAATTTGGAAATTAAACTATCAGAATATTTTTATGGAGCTGATGCCACAGTTTACGAAAAAAGGAGATTCACTATTACCGCGTAAGTATGCAGCTATGCATCATCTAAGTATGAATGTAACTCGCTGGCTCAACATTGGTTTGTTTGAAGGCGTGGTGTTTGGCAGAACCAATCATTTCGATTTTCAATACCTAAATCCTATTATCTTTTACCGGCATATCGAAGGTACAGTGGGTAGTCCCGACAATGCAGTGGCTGGTATCGATTTTAAAGCCAACGTAGCGCACCGCTTACAGTTTTACGGACAGTTCATGTTAGATGAATTTATTTTAAAAGAAGTACGAAACAATCCTACCAGTTGGGTAAACAAATTTGCCATGCAGGCAGGAGTTAAATATATTGATGCTTTTGGTGTAAAAAACCTTGACCTTCAGTTTGAAACCAACAGGGTTCGGCCGTTTACTTATTCTCATAAAGACACCATTGGCAATTATACGCATTACAACCAACCATTGGCTCATCCTTTGGGTGCCAACTTTCAGGAGTTTATAGGGATTGTTAACTATCAACCCGCACCTAAATGGCAATTGTACGCAAGGGCTATTTATTACAAACAAGGGCTTGATAGTGGAGGTGTAAACTTTGGTGGAAATATCTTCAGGGATTATCAAACCCGAACATCCAACAACGGATTTGAAGTAGGAGGTGGGCGCCAAGCCAATGTTTTAAATGGTTTTGCACAAGTAAGTTATGAGTTGAAAGAAAATTTAATGTTCGAAATTTCAATGATATACCGTAATTACCAATTAGCTGGTAACAGCAAACAACAAAACACAACGATGTTTAGCGCAGGTATGCGATTAAATATGTTTAGAAGGAATTATGATTTCTAGCCGAACCCGATCTACGAGTCAGGGTTTTATGATATTGTACCAACACAAAGGTTAGTCACTAACCTCTATTTTCTTATTCAACCGTAAGCGAAAAAGTAATGCTTCTTGCATTCATTTGATCGATCACATTTGAGTATTTGAGGTCTGCATCTCTTCGGTGCATATTATTGAGCCCCCAGCCAAGTTTGATCTCTGGGGTGAGTACAAAAACAGGAAAATAAAAATGGAATCCGATGCCTAATTCTAATCCATAATCGATCGGCTTTAGTTTCATCAAATTCTCTGAATTTTTACCACCCTTGCTAGCTGCCATATCGTATTCTACTTTACCTCCGGCCAACATATACACTTTAAAATTATAGATACGATCGCTGCTAAACTTTAATTGTAGAGGTAAGGCAAGAGTGATACCCTGCACTTTTCGGATCGAAAGAGTATCTTCTCCGGCAGGTCTGTTCGGATATTTTAAATAATACTGAAATACTTTTTCGGTAAAGGTTAGGTTGAGGGGAAAAGTACGCAGATCAAAATGATTGCTTAATCTTTTGTTCACTAGCCAAGCTAGGTTTAAACCAGTACTACCCACGCTTTCTACTACTAAAACACTATCGAATTGTAAAAAACGGGGATGGCGGGTAAAGCTGTAGTGCGATCGGTTGATGCCCACATTGATACCAAAATGAAAAGGTTTCTCATCATGGTCTTCGAGGTTAATATAACGAACCTGTGCCGAAGAACAGAAAGAAAAAACAGTGATGACTGCTAGTAAAAATATTATTTTTTTTCTCCGCAATAGATGCTGCATATTCCTAAGCTCAATGGTTTGTAATGTGTATGATGGTATCCCAAGTTATTCAAAATACTGATAAAATTATTTCCTTCCGGAAATTGCTGAATAGATTCATCAAGGTATTGATAAGCTTTGCGGTTCTTCGAAAATAGTTTGCCCATACTAGGTGTCACTACTTTCATATAAAGGTTATAGAAGGATTGAACAGGTTGCCCTTTTGGTTTACTAAATTCTAGTACCACCAATTGACCACCAGGTTTTAATACCCGTAAAATTTCGGCCAATCCTTTTTCTAAATCTTGAAAATTTCTTACTCCAAAAGCTACTGTTACAGCGTCAAACGTATTGTCTTCAAAATTTATTGCTTCGCTATCTCCATTTAACAATTTGATGAAATTTGTTAAACCTAGTTTCTGTATTTTTTTCCTGCCGATATCCAACATGCCATCGCTGATATCTATGCCCGTAATATGGGTAGGATGTAGCAAACGTACTGCCATAATTGCTACGTCTGCGGTTCCGGTGGCAACATCAAGCATGATCTTAGGATCTTTTTTCTTTAAATAAGACAATGCCTTTTTTCTCCACCAAAGATCGATACCTCCGCTTAAGAATCTGTTTAAAAAATCGTAACGGAAAGCAATATCATCAAACATCGTAGCTACCTGTTCTTTTTTGGGTTGCAAAGAAGCTTTATCAGGAACAACAGAGTCGTGTGCAAATTTTATCATAATCGGGTACAAATATACGTCGTTTACAATTGAGGGGTTACTAACAGCTGGCAATGATAAAAGTAGAAAAGTTAACTTTGCCCCCTAATTTCGCATTATGCACATTAAAAAAGCCGTTTATATTATCAGCAGTCCAGAATTTGAGAAATGCCCAGAACCTATCAAGCCAGAGTATGCTTTTATTGGAAGAAGTAATGTGGGTAAATCTTCGTTGATCAATATGCTGTGCAATAACGAAAAACTAGCTAAAACTTCTTCATCTCCAGGTAAAACGCAATTGATCAATCATTTTGATGTGATCAGCAGCGGCACAACCGAGGAAAATAAAAAATCCGAAAGCGTGTACAATTGGTTTTTGGTGGATCTGCCAGGATATGGTTTTGCAAAAGTGAGTATCAGCAGTCGACGCCGGTGGGAACAGATGATTGAAAATTACTTGCGCAAAAGATCCAATTTATCGCAGGTTTTCGTTTTAATAGATGCTAGGCATACGCCCCAAAAAATAGACCTCGAATTTTTAGAAAATTTAAAAAAATGGGAAGTGCCATTTAGCTTAGTGTTTACAAAAGCCGATAAAGAATCGCAGCGTATCGTTAATAAAAATGTAAAAGATTTTTTGAATGCCATGCGCAAAACATGGATGTTTCTACCCATGCATTTTATAACGAGTGCTGTTAAAAAATCGGGTAGAGATAAACTCCTGAATTACATCAACGAAATGAACGAGGAACTCAAAAAGAAGGCAGAGTAAACGGACGTAGATATTTATCTCACATGTATAAATCATTACATTTTTTTATCTACAACAGTTTTAATAGTTTAATAAATCGTATACATGCTATATACTTATGGCAGTTATTAGTTCACTACTTTGTTGGCGCAACTACTGCTGGCGAACGCTTCTGGTTTAGCCTTAAATGCAAAGCCCATGCCTAAGATATATCCCATGGCTTCTCTTAATGCTTCATTGCTTTTAAATTGAGGATTGGTATTAATGTCTGCATGCACTTCCATGTCTACATCATATTTCGTAAACAGGTTGCACAATTCATAAGCAATTTCAATACTTTTAGCTACTTCTACCAGCATCCTTTCTTTGATGCTGTGTTGTTGAGTAGTTGCATCGTTGTGCAAAAACATAAACCCACCACGTCCTTCTCGTAAAAAAACAATCACCGTCGCAAATTCGGTGATTTTGCCTTTTACCTGACTGTCGGTGCCAATACAAACTTTGAGTTTGTTGCCGGCTTCGCTTTCTCTAATAATAACCTCTTCCACTGCAATTTTAATGGGTAGTTTAATAGGGTCGCCATTGAATTTTCTCCACTGCATAATTTTTAGGTTTTTTAAAGTTACCTATTAATACAACAAAGAATATGAAGGAATGGTTAACTGTTGGTGTTTTGTGGAAAAGTGAATGGGATATACATAAAAAAAGAGGACAGCCCCTAACGCTGTCCCCTACACTTACACATGAATCTACCTTACTGTTTTATAATACGTTCTATTTGTTTTTCATTGTTGTTCATAAGTTGCAGTACATACATACCGCCCGATTGTTTAGATATATTGATGCGGTTCGTTCCTTTCAGTCCGATTCCCTGAGCAATCAATCTGCCATTGGCATCCATTAAACGATAGTTGAAGTTTTCTGCAGCGTTTACAGTAATATCATTCTGTATCAAAGTAGATACAATGAATAATTTTTCTGTGGCAACTGTTGACCTAAGTGTTATAATATTTGAGTAAGCAGTTTGGTCAATAACAGAGGTAACTTTTAATCTGTAATAGATATTACCGTTTTGGTTTGTTGAATATATAAACGACTTATTCAAAGCATTTATTGTGGAAAGGGGCTTAAAATTTATTCCATCAAAAGAAATTTCTACCAACTGCTCTTTGATAGGTTCATCAGCAGTTATATTCCATCTGAGTTGGTGTTTATTTTTTTGTACTGTTCCTGTTAAAACTACATCATGGATAGCAAGCGCGCCTCTGAAACCTACAATACTATAAGAGCCTAAACTGCCATAATCATTTGTATTCGCATTACCTACTCCTGATACCAACAAATAATAAGTACCTGCATTCAACAATGTATCAGCAGACACACTGAGAGAGTTTTGGGGATCGTATGTTCTTATTAAAGTGTTACCATTATACAATTCAACCATCACATCTAAATTAGCGCCAGCGTTTCCGCCTATACTAAATGGTTTAATCTCGAAATTGATATTAGAATTACTCGTTAACTCGTATCTGAAGGCATCTTTATCTGTATTAGTAGTAATAACGCCTTCTGCAAAAAAATCGCTGCCAGCAAGTGAGAAACTGTTATTGTTCATCAGGCTAGAATAGTCATCTGTTTTATATCCAAATCCATTACTACTGGTAATAATGGTTAAATTATCTTGTGTGTTAGCACAGCCAAACGGAGTAGGACCGTTATTCCAACCGGTCATGTTTCGGTGATAGCTATTGCCCATTACTGGAGCCCAGCTAGTTTCTCCGCTACCCAATCCTTCATTATATGCGGTTACTAAGGAACAGTTATTACTATATGTAGATTGATGTGATAATCCAACGGTGTGTCCTGATTCATGCGTGATGCACTCAGAAGTATATTTTACGTGACTGTTCAACCTATCGGTAAACACAAACCCTGGTGTATCATCACCCCAGGTGAAAGAGCCAACATAGCTCACTCCGCCTACACCCGCTGAATACCAGCTGCTGGTGGGTGTTACTACAATTCGCATTCTTTTGTTGAGCGGAGCGGATGTAAATTTTGCAGCATCCGTTGTAACATTTAAATTAAATGGACGAAAATCTTCTGATACTCTTCCAAAAATTTCATTAATCTGTGTGCTGTTAAAAGGTGCTGGTAAACAGTTAATTAAGTTACCATTGTTCCAGGCAGCGTTCTGTACTTGGTGCCCGTCGAAATCAAGATAGATGGTTGCCTCTGCTGATGCGAAACTATTCAACTTGGGTACTTGTGCATTGGATACAGCCGGTTGCAGCATTGATGCGAGTAAAATTAAGTTGATGTATAGGTTTTTCATTGTGTTCAATTTCGCTAAGTGTATGAGTTATGGATATTGGTTGGAACGTTAACGCCCCTATATTTATTCTTGCTATTATTGTATATGGCAGTCTTGTAGTACCACCGCTTTTTCAAATTTTTGTAATTGATAATCTCCACTGCCATCTGGTATTATACTGAAACCATCTGAGCCTCCGTTGCTAAAAATTCTTCCTGTGTATGTAACACTGCCGTCTGCTTTTATTTGTTTAGAAATTTGTAGCAACGCTTTATTATATTCTGATGAACGGATAATGATAGTATAAAGATTATCGTAAATTTTTTGCTGACTGATAACAGTTCCTGGAAAGTTAAATGTAGCGCTGAAGTTTACATCAATATTTTGACCTTCATGCTTACTAAAAGTTTCAAAAAGAATGTTTTCTTTAACAGAAATGCTGTTGGATAAATGGGCAAAGTCGCCAGTTAATATGGATTTGCTTTGTGCAGAAGCTACGGCAGTTGTTAAGCAAAGCAGTAGCAAAATCATGTAATTTTTTGCAAATAACATGGTATTTGGGTTTTTTAAGATAAATTGGATATGCGTTCTAAGAGTTAAAACGACTTCATTAAACTTTTATTATGTAGAAACGAATTATTTTTAATAAAAGATTTGTTTTTTTAAAATTGATGGGTTGATAACATTACCAGGGTGCAGGCATAAAGGGCTTCAATTCCCCTTTCTTCCACCATTGCTACCAATGCCTCGTTTTCAGTACCAGGATTGAAAATGATTCTTTTTGGGTTTAAACCTAATATATAATTGTAATAGGGTTGTTGATGGGTGGGGTTTAGGTACAACGTCACAGTGTCAACATCTGTGAAGGGAATCATAGTTGTTTCTACAGCGATATTGTCAATTTGTGTTTTTTTTCTGCCAATAGCTACTACTGGGTGGCCATGTTGGGTAAGTTTTTTGATGGCTAGGTAGCTGTATCTACTCGGATTATCAGAAGCACCTAAAACAAGGGTTTTCTTTTTCATACATCAATCGTTTAAAAACCTCGATTTTAATTCTGGTGTCGGTATCATACAAGCCTCTCGTTGCCCAAACCATTTGTACCTGTTTTTGGCAATGAACTTGTAAACGATATCTCGTATATAAGGTGGTACAATTTTAAAAACGGCTAACAATTTCACAGCTCCAGATAATTGGCCTGCAACATTTAATGCAGCGGTTGATCGGTTATAGGCTTTGTTGTTTTGTATTAGTACAAAGGAGTTGAGGTCATTACTGTTTAACCCATATTTTTCTAACAATGCCTTACCGCTGTTACTTTGCAAAGAGGCAAATTGAAATAACTTTTTTTTGTCGTTACTAATCACGAATTGTACAGAACTATTGCAGAGATTGCACACACCATCAAATAATATAATTGCTTGATTGTTCACCATCTGCAAGATACTTTAATAATAGTTCTTCTACCACATATCATTGTAATTTGAATGTTAAGATAAAGCATATTAAAGTTGGTAATATTGAACGGTTATACAATTATTTCAACATTTTAAGAATGCTACCTGTAAACCACTTCTCTTCTGCTTTAATCATCACATTAAGGGTTTTGTCGGCCTTTAACCCCAGTTTTTTAATACTGCCCAGAACCTGCGTAAACTGTTGCACTTCTTTGTCTTTTTTATCGCCTTCAATGTATTCGAGCTGGCTCAACAGCTTTATCATAGGATCTAGCTCTCTTTTTTTACGCTCTTTGATAATTTTGGTGGCTACTTTCCAAATGTCTTTTTCAGCAGTAAAAAATTCTTTTCTTTCTCCGGCAATAACCACCCTGTCAACCAATCCCCAACCTATTAATTCTCGAATGTTCATGTTCACATTTCCTCGGCTAATACTCAGTTCTTCCATCATCTCATCTTGTGTAATAGGATGCACACTCACCAACAACAAGGCGTGAATTTGTGCCATAGTGCGGTTAATGCCCCACTGGGTTCCAAAAGCTCCCCAACTGCTGATAAATTGTTTTTTTGCTTCTGCTAATTTCATATTTGATGCTGATTATAAATTAAAAATAGACTTAAGTTCAGAATTTTCAAATAAATATGAAAATAAATAGTTCGTTATTTTCTCCTGTGATTAATTTTTTCTCTTGCTAAAAACTTCATTTAAAATGCACCTCACGAAAGTCTGCCCCAGTATTAAAACTATACCCAAATATTGAGTTGCCTTGTTGTGTAAGTAAGAGTTTAAAGTTGTTAAACCCAGATGTTGCAGTTAAAATCGTAATGAGGGTTTCAAACGCAATACAGATAAGTGTTTAAGGCTATTTTTTGGCCTAAGAAATAATGAACTATTTTGAAATCAAAAAATGTTCTGAAATGCTTAGCTGCGCAGCATTTGGAAGTCGTAATAGATTTCCAACTGCAAAATATGGGGTATATACACCTTCTCAGATACCCGTTAGATCTTTCGTAAATAAGGGTGCATTAAATCAAACATGTAATAATAAAATAACCAGTGGTTGTTTAATTTACTAAAAGTAAAAAAGCGTTTACAAATAAAATGCAAACGCTTCACTAAATAAATTGCTGTTATAGTTACACCAACATGGTCACTGGGTTCTCCATGTATTTCTTTAATGTTTGCAGAAACGCCGCTCCAACTGCACCGTCAACGCTACGATGATCGCAGCTCATGGTTAATTTCATCACGTTAGTTACGCCAAAACCATCTCCTTTTTTAACAACTATCTCTTTGATTTTACCTACTGCTAAAATGGCGCTGTCTGGCGGATTGATGATAGCGGTAAATTCTTCAATATCCATCATCCCCAAATTAGAAATAGTGAAGGTATTCCCACTAAATTCGTTGGGTTGTAATTTTTTATCTTTTGCTTTAGCGTATAGTTGTTTGGCATCCGCAGCAATTTGCGACAATGATTTTTGGTCAGCAAAACGTATCACAGGAACAATCAAACCTTCTGGCATAGCCACCGCTGAACCGATGTGAACATGATGGTTCAGGCGAATGAAATCATTCATCCAGCTACTGTTAACATCAGGGTGCTGGCGAAGTGCCATTGCACTTGCTTTGATGAGCATATCATTGAATGATATCTTTACCGGACTTATTTCATTCATTGTAGTGCGGGCAACCATAGCATTGTCCATATTCACTTCTATGGTGAGGTAAAAATGCGGTGCGTTGAACATGCTCTCTCCCAACCTGCGTGCAATTACTTTTCGCATTTGCGTTAGTGGTGCATCTGTATACCCTTCTTGCCCAATGGCTGTAAAAGTTGGTACAATAGCATTGGTTGTATTTGAGGCAGCCGAGGTTGTTGTTAAAGTGGCTGCAGGTTCAAAACTATCAATATCTTTTTTTGTGATGCGACCACCATCTCCACTTCCATATACTTTACTTAAGTCGATACCTTTATCGGATGCTAATTTTTTTGCCAATGGCGAGGCTTTAATTCTGCCTTCACCGTTGTTGTTATGGCTCTCTTCCTCAATAGTTACTTGTTGGGGAGAGGATGCTTCCTCCAACGAAATGGGAGCAGCACTTGCTTTTTCCGTGGTTTCAACATCCAACAAAGATGTATAATCTTCACCCTCCTTTCCTATAATGGCAATAATCTGGTTTATCTTAGCCGCTTCTCCGGCTTGTACTCCAATATAAAGTAAGGTTCCATCTACATACCCGTTCACTTCCATCGTGGCTTTATCCGTTTCTACATCCGCCAGTACATCGTCTGCTTTTACTTTGTCGCCCACTTGCTTATTCCATGCTACTATTTTCCCTTCTGTCATCGTATCGCTCAAAAGCGGCATGCGTATTACTTCTGCCATAGTGTTGTTTGTTTGTATATTTTTTAGAAGCCCGAAATTAATACAAAAACCGCATATCCGAGAGGCATTCAGGTATTTTAGACTAGTAATTTGTTGAATTTCCTCAAGTTTTACTCTAGTTCTAGCCTAATCCTCTCTCTTAGTTTCTTAATGTTGGGATACCGCTCTACCAGCAACTGGTATTTTTCTTTTTTAGTCAATTCTGGTCCTTTCTCATCCTCTGCTGTTAGCGAAACTTCTTTCACTAAAATTTGATAAGATAGAAGGCGGTTATTGAAATACTTTAATAAAAATTCATTCAGGTTTGACCTCTCTACCTCAATGAATTTTTGCTGCATGCTGTTGTCAATGTTGATGAAGAAAAACTGCTCGTCTCTTAATTCTAGAGTAGCCATTTTAAAAATACTGACAGTAGAGAGGTTTTTTTTAGCTACAAGTATTGCAATGTAATCATCCCATGCTGCCTTTAATTTTTCAGTTGTGAGCGGAATAGCATCCTTAGAATTGCCCAAATCATGTTGTTTGGCCATTTGTTCCCGAATGCTTTTTAATGAAGTTAGGGTAGGGGGCGTTTTATTATTATCAACGCTGTCGGTATTAGAGTGATGTAAAACGGGTAAAATGGGCGGTGTTATAGAACTCTGAACAGGTGCACTTGATGCTGGTTGTTGCACCCTCATACTTGCTTCCTTAACTACAATAGTATTTGATTGTTTTTCAGCTTTTAGATCTGGTCTAATTTCAATCGAACGGAAAGAAACGGCTTTTACATTATCCGTTAGTTTTTTTTTACTAGAACCAACAGCATTGGTTTCCAATTCCAACGCCTGTTGCAAATAACTTAATTTGATGAGTACCATTTCTGTAAACAGCCTTTTGTTGCGAGATGTTTTGTAACCGGTGGCTGCTTCTGTAATTATGTTTAAGCTAGATAAAATCCATCCCATGTCCGTTTTCTGCGCCCAATTCAGGTATTTGTCTTTGAAATCATCCGCCACTTCCAATAGCGCAATAGCTCTTGGGTCTTTGCTTACCAAAAGGTTTCTGATAAATTCTGCGAACCCTTCCAGAAAACTATCGGCCTCAAATCCTTTTTGCAGGATGGTATCCAACAATAACAAAGTATTGCTTAGCTGTTGTTGTTGTAGGTATTCGAGCAATTTAAAATAATAATCCTCGTCTAAGATATTGAGATGCTCTAATGTATTGCTGTAAGTGAGATGCCCATCTGTAAAACTTACGATCTTATCTAAAATACTCAGAGAATCTCTCATACATCCCTCACTTTTTTGTGCAATCACATGAAGGGCCGATTTGTCTGCATCAATTTTTTCCTTTTCGCATATTTCTATTAGGTGTTCTACTGTATCATTGGTGGTGATTCTTTTAAAATCAAAAATTTGACAGCGACTAAGGATGGTAGGTAAAATTTTATGTTTTTCTGTGGTAGCCAAAATGAAGATGGCAAACGGCGGCGGCTCTTCCAGCGTTTTTAAAAATGCATTAAAGGCCGATGCGCTGAGCATATGAACCTCATCTACAATATAAACTTTGTATTGTCCTGCCTGTGGTGCAAACCGCACCTGATCTACTAATGCGCGGATATCATCTACCGAGTTGTTACTGGCAGCATCTAATTCGTGGATATTCAAAGAAGTGCCTGCATCAAACGAAACACAACTATTACAGGTATTACAGGCTTCTCCTTCAGCCGTTTTATTTTCGCAGTTAATAGTTTTTGCTAAAATTCTTGCACAAGTGGTTTTGCCCACTCCTCTAGGGCCACAAAATAAAAATGCATGTGCCAACTGGTTGTTGTTGATGGCATTTTTAAGAGTTGTTGTGATGTGCGATTGCCCTATCACAGTATTAAAATTTTGTGGCCTGTATTTACGGGCAGATACAATAAATTTTTCCATAATGATTGATTCGTAATGCTGAAATACTGCTGCCATCCTCATCTTAGAAAACAACTTTCACTTTCCTGAACGAGCTGTTTCAAAGATAAACAAGATTGAACGGTTTCAGTACTTACAAAAAAGGATGTCGTTTAAATTCTTTTGTTGCATCAAACAAAAGCCGGTAAGTACAAAGTTTTCTGCTAGTAGTTACTTCTCCAATACTGCTGGCTACATTTAGCATTTTGGGGTTAAAATCACCAATCCATTGCATTTCATATTCGCTATACGAGCAGGCATCTGATTGAATTACCTTGGCAGATTCTGCAATAATGTAGGAATCAACTCCTTTTCCTTGCCATTCTGGAACTATCCCAAACACGAGGCCGGTAAACTTTTTATTTGGTTTGAATTGCTTCAGCCAAAGGAAGTGTAGCTTTTGTAGTAATCCAAATTTTCCATTGAGGTGTTTGAACCACTGGTTTAGATCGGGCAGGTTGATGAATATTGCTACCGGCTCGTTGTTGTAATAGGCAAACCATACAATTTTTTCATCCATCACAGGCTTCATCTTTTTAAACATCAGTACCACTTGCTCTTTGTTTAATTGTTTGAGCCCACCATGACCTGCCCATGCTTTGTTGTACACGATTGCAAAATCATTCGCAAATTTTTCTAATTCATTTTTTCGGATATATGAAGAAGAAAAGGAAGGATCTTTAGCCATCTCATCGTGCCGCTCCCAAATTTTTTGTGTTAGTTTTTTTTTGGGCTCCATGTCGAAACAAACTTGCTCAAAAAAAATTTTAAAGCCATATTCTTCAAAAAGGTTTACATAGTAAGGCGGGTTGTAATTCATGCAATACAAAGGTTCCATATATCCCTTGGTTACCAATCCCCACCATCGGTCTCGTTCTCCAAAATTGATAGGCCCATCCATGGCTTCTTTGCCCTGCTGTTGCAACCAATTTTTAGCAGTATCGAATAATAAATTAGCCGCAGTTTGGTCGTTGATGCATTCAAAAAAACCAATACCACCCACCGGAATATCATCTCCTTTATTTTTGTATTTGTCGTTAGAAAATGCAGCAATCCTTCCAATGCTTATCCCTGTATGGTCTTGTAGTATCCATCTATTCGCCTTGCCAAAACGAAACGCTTTGTTTTTTTTGGGATCAAAAACATCCAGAATATCTTTGTTAAGCGGCCGGATCCAATTGGGATCTTTTGAATAGATCACTAAGGATACTTTTAAAAAAAGCGTCTCCGTTCTTTTGTCTGTTACAGAAATCATTTGCATTCTGTAAAATTAAGCATCCTATTCATTCATTTTACTGAATTTACTAGCTGGTTTGATTCTTTTCTGAGTTCCTTGGTTGTTTTACCGTTTCCTTTATGGCACCTTCTATAGGGTGTTAATGGTTCAATAATTTTATACCGACATGATTTCTTTTTCCTTTGCCATTAATAACTTTTCTATTAGCTCAATGTGTTTATCTGTCATAATTTGTGCTTTTGCTTCTGCATCTTTGGCTACATCTTCGCTCAAGCCATCTTTTTGTAATTTTTTTACATCCTCAATGGCTATTCTTCTGATATTGCGGATAGATACTTTTGTATGCTCGCCTTCTCCGTTACATCTTTTTACCAGTTCTTTTCTGCGTTCCTCTGTTAGTGGGGGTAAAAATAATCGGATGGTGACACCGTCATTTTGAGGGTTGATTCCTATGTTGGCAGCGATGATTGCTCTTTCAATTACGGGCAACATATTTTTCTCCCATGGCTGAACAGAAATGGTTCTAACATCCAATGCGGTGATATTGGCCACCTGACTGATAGCAGTAGGGGAGCCATAGTAATCGGCGGTGATGCCATCCAACATGTTAGGATTGGCTTTCCCAGCCCGGATTTTTACCAATTCCGCTTCGAGATGATGAATGGCTTTTGCCATAGTTTGCGCTGCATCTTCTAATACAATATTCAAGTCTTCTGCCATAATATATATGATTGGCTGCAAATTTATAAAAAAATCTGCTTTAGTTGAAGTTACAATTCTGAAAGATTGTACGAATAAGAAATGATAGAATTATACAGCCTCTACTGATTCGGTAACCAGATTTATGATTTTGTGACGTTTGATAAGCTCTTTACTTTCTTTGTGCTCAATGAAAGTATGTATTCTTTTTTGACGGAGGTGATAAACAAAACTGATTACGGATACCGCACCTAACATCAAAATACCAATCACAACAGTAGGTCCCAAATCTTTTAAACTGATGGCTAGCGCAATAAATGCAATGTTAGCACCAACACAACACATGGTTACTTTTTTATGACTAAATCCAAGATCGAGCAAAAAATGATGAACGTGGTTTCTATCTGGACTAAATGGTGACCTGCGATGGAGGATTCTGAGTCCAAAAACGCGTAATGTATCAAAAAGTGGAATCAATAAAATCGCAAATCCAATGGCAGGCGCTGCAGCAATTTCTAAGGCTGCACCTGGCGTTCCGGCTACATTGATGAATTTAATAACTAGTATAGAATTAATTAATCCCAGCAATAAGGATCCTGTGTCTCCCATAAAAATTTTTGCAGGAGAAGAGTTGTAGATCAAAAAGCTAAAAAGGCTGCCCGCCAAGGAGAAGGCCATCACCGCAAAAGTTAATTCTCCCGCCATATAAAAGTAAGTACCAAATAACAATGTGGTCATTAGGCCCAAAGTACCTGCTAATCCATCTACACCATCTATCAGGTTAAAAGAATTGGTGATCACAATAATGGTGAAGAGTGTAAAAAGTACACCTGCAAAAGCGGGGATTTCATAAATACCCAGAAACCCATGCATATTGTTGATTTGAATACCGCCAAACTTAATAATGATTCCTGCTGCGATTAACTGACCGATAAATTTTTTGCTGGCAGAAATGACAAGGATGTCGTCTTTGAGTCCGAGAAAAAAGATTACTACACAAGCCGCAACGAAAAACTGCAATTGGGCCGACATAGAAGGAGGGGTGCCCATCAAGAATGCTACAATGAATCCTGCAAAAATTCCTAAGCCCCCAAGAGTTGGAATAACGGTTTTGTGAACTTTTCGTTCATCAGGTTCATCAAATAACTTTTTTTGTTTTGCAATCTGAATGATTACTGGTATTGAAAAAAAAGTTATTATGAATGCAAGGGCCGCACTTAGTAGTATATTATCCATGCAAAAGGATTAATTTAAAAGTTCTACAAATGTATTAAAAAATGTTCTGTACAAAGAATTTTATGCTTAAATAAAGTTCATTTCCCTTTATTTGCTTTTTGTATAACGCATTCTCTTTCCTTTTATTATTAAAATACCAGTATATTTTATTGAATTTCTTTTGTCTATGTTCTCTTTTAAAGTAGGTTTGTACAACAAATGATATAGAACAATTCAAATTAAAATTTTATATGAGTAAACTTACAGAAACAGCAAGTCAGGTTAGAAGAGACATTGTGCGGATGGTACACGGCGTACAAAGTGGACACCCCGGTGGCTCGTTGGGATGCACAGATTTCCTTACTGCACTGTATTTTGAAATAATGAACCATCAGCCTGATTTTAATATGGATGGAAAGGGCGAAGACCTGTTTTTTTTGAGTAATGGTCATATTTCTCCCGTTTTTTACAGCGTATTGGCAAGATCCGGCTATTTTCCGGTGGCAGAATTGGCTACTTTCAGAAAACTGAATAGCCGTTTGCAAGGTCATCCTACTACCCACGAACATCTTCCTGGTGTTAGGATCGCCAGCGGTTCTCTAGGTCAGGGTATGAGTGTAGCCATTGGCGCTGCTTTAGCTAAAAAAATGAACAATGATGATAGTATCGTTTACTCTCTTCATGGAGATGGAGAGTTGGATGAAGGTCAAAATTGGGAAGCTATCATGAGTGCGGCTCACTTAAGAGTAGATAATTTAATTGCTACCATCGATTTCAACGGGCAACAAATAGATGGACCAACCAGTAAAGTAATGAATCTTGGTAATTTAAATGCCAAGTTTGAGGCTTTTGGTTGGACGATCATAGAGATGGATGGGAATGATATGGATGCAGTAGTTGCCGGTTTGCAAAAAGCAAAAGCTGCTTCCAGACAAGGTAAACCGGTGGTAATTCTAATGAAAACCATCATGGGTAAAGGCATCAACTTTATGGAAGGCACCCACGAATGGCATGGAATCGCACCCAACGACGAACAATTGAAACTAGCATTGGCACAACAACCAGAAACCTTGGGAGATTATTAAATAAATAAATTCAACATACAAGCAATTCCGATTCTGCTTTGTGTTGAAAGTGCTTTTTTTACCTAAGCTCGATTGGCTGGTGGGAAGCTTTGAGAGATGGAACCAACGAAGCCAACACAGCAATAGCAATAGACGTTGCTGCCACTAATAAAAAGTCGGAAGCGATGAGCTTCACAGGAAAATAATCTATAAGAAAAGATCCTCCCTGTAATTTGATGAGCTTAAAGTTAATTTGTAGCCAACATATTAAAACAGCTAGCAAGATACCAGAACCACCGCCAATACATCCCAAAAGCAGTCCTTCGCTTAAAAATATTTTTTGAATGGTACTTTTTTTGGCTCCCATACTTTGTAAAATGCTGATGTCTTTATTTTTTTCCAATACTAGCATTGTAAGGGCACTCACCATATTAAAAGCTGCAATAATGAGAATGAGAGTGAGTACAGCATAAATCGCCCATTTTTCTAGTCTCATGGTGTTATATAAACTCATGTTCTGTTCATACCTGCTTTGAACCTGGTAAGATTCACTCATTAGTTTTTGCACTAGGAGCTTACAAACTTCAATATCCTGGCCTTCTTGCAGTTTGATTTCTGCAGCGGTAAATTCATTGGCAGCCAATGCCATTTGTTGTTTCAAAAAACCAATATTGGTGATGGCATAATTGTTATCAAAATCTTGCTGAATTGTAAATACGCCAAAAGCAACAGCATTTCCTTCGCTGATTGAGGAAGTTGGATCTGAACTGCTGCTGTTTTTTTTAGGCAATATAAGGGTGAGCACTTCTGGCTGAAAGGCCTCATTCACCATGATGGAAGCAGCATTTTGAAGGCCATATCCAACAATCAATCCGGGCTCATCGGTAGTACCTGTATTGTATTTCCCAGCAGTAATTTTAGCTGCAATGCCGCTTACTTTTACAAATTCCTCATCTACACCTTTTAGATTAACTACTGTTTGAGCTTCTCCGTTTTGCAATAAGGCTTTTTCTTGTACAATCATCGAAACGTCTTTTACATAAGGTTGTTTCTTTATTTGAGCAAGTTGATGTGTAGAGAGAACAAAGGTTTTGCCGGAAGAAGGAATAATTTTTAGATCGGTATAGAAGGAGGAATACAATGATTTTACAAGGTCTTCAAATCCATTAAAAACACTCAGCACCAGTACCTGACAGCAGGTGGCAAAAGCAATCACAGCCGTTGTAACCCATGCAATAATGTTAATGGCATTGGCAGATTTTTTGGCTTTAAAATATCTCCAGGCAAAGGCTAAATACATGGTGGCTTATGAGAAATCCCTTTAACAGGATCAGATTTCTGAATCTTTCTTTTTGATGTCTTTAAACAATTGGTCTATTTTGTCAACATACTCCAACGTATCATCTATATAAAAACTGAGTTGGGGCATGCTGCGAAGTTGGTGCCTAACCCTGGCCGTTAATTCCTTTTTAATTTCCCAAGCACGTTCTTCTATTTGTTTGAGTGTGGCCACTGTATCGTTGATCTTAAAAAAACTGAGGTATATCCTTGCTTCAAACAGATCGGGAGTTACTTTTACAGAGGCAATAGATACCATTCCACCATTGATCATAGATAGCCCCAACCTTTGAAATATCTCATTTAAATCTTTCTCTAGTACAGCCGCCACCTGTTTTTGCCTTTTGCCTTCTAACATTTGTTTACACTTTTAATAGCTGTAAAATTACTTACTTTGTGCGTTTATTAGGTTAATATCTTTTACTACCATACATGAAGAGTCTCAAAACGATTTTTAAATACATCAGCAAATATCCATCACTGGTAACGGCATATTTCAGTTTCAATATTTTGGCAGCAATATTTGGCGTTATTTCTTTGGGTATGCTCAGCCCTTTTTTAATGTTGATTTTTAAGCAGGGCGACTCCTTCAAGATCGATGCAGGTAAAGGCTCGTTCATGAATCCCGTTAACATTTTAAAAGACAAACTGTCTACCATGGTAGCTACTCCGGAAGGGGCTAAAAATGCGCTCCTCATTCTATGTTCTATCATATTTGTAGCCATCGTTTTAAAAAATATTTTCGCATATCTAAGTATGTATTTTCTGAATCCTATTCGAAACAGGATTTTGAATGATATGCGCCGCCATATGTATCAAAAAATACTTCAATTACCTGTTGGCTATTTCAGTGAGCAGCGAAAAGGAGCTGTGATGAGCAAACTCTCCAACGATTTGGCCGATGTAGAAGGTTCTACTATTAGTGTGATGGAAAGTTTGTTCAGAGAACCAATCGTGGTCATCTTATCGCTCATTTACTTGATCGTTTTAAGTCCACAACTCACTATGTTTCTTTTGTTTTTTCTTCCTGTAGCCGGTTTTATTTTAGGTAGAATTGGTCGTACCCTTAAAAAGCAAAACGCAAGAGTTTTGCAGCAGTTTGGCGCAATATTTTCCACCATCGAAGAAACCTTGAGCGGTATTCGCATCATTAAGGCTTTTAACGCAGAGCAAAAGATAGAACGAAAATTCAATGCAGAAAACGATGAGTTGTTTCATCTTAAAAATAAGGCCAATCGCCGCCGCGATTTGGCTTCCCCTATTTCGGAAGTCATGGGTATTACAGCTGTACTCTGCATCTTGTTGTATGGAGGGCGTTTGGTGCTGGAAAAAAACAGTTCTTTTGTTCTCAATGCGGGCGATTTTATTGCATATATCGCCATTTTTTCTCAGATGATACAGCCCTTAAAAGCGCTGAGCAATGCTTCTTATAATATTCAAAAAGGCTCTGCTAGCATTGAACGTATCCAAACCCTGATCAACGAAAAAGTAGACATACAAGAAAAACCAAACGCAAGGGTGTTAGAATTCTTCAGCGATTCTATAGAACTCAGAAATGTAAGTTTTAGTTATCAAGATCAAATGATTTTGAATAACATTAATCTGCGTATTAAAAAAGGACAAACCATTGCATTGGTGGGTAGTAGCGGCGCAGGTAAAAGTACACTTGCCGATCTAGTGCCAAGGTTTATTGATGCTACGTCTGGGGAAGTGCTGATAGATGGGGTAAATATCAAAGAATATACATTACACAGCATTAGAAATCAAATGGGTATAGTAACGCAAGAAGCAATTTTATTTAATGACAGCATAGGCAATAATATCGCACTGGGAGTTGAAACCTCCGATATAGTTGCAATAGAAATGGCTGCAAAAATTGCTAATGCCCATAGCTTTATTGAAAAAAAAGAAGAAGGATACGAAACCAATGTAGGTGATAGAGGGTTGAAGCTCAGTGGTGGCGAGCGTCAACGTTTAACAATAGCAAGAGCAGTATTAAAAAATCCTCCCATTTTAATTTTAGATGAAGCCACATCGTCTTTGGATACAGAAAGCGAACGATTGGTTCAGGATGCCATCAACAATCTGATGAGTAATCGTACTTCTATCGTAATTGCGCATAGATTGAGTACCATCCGCCACGCAGATGAAATTATTGTATTACAGAAGGGATCAATTGTAGAACGTGGTACCCATGATGATTTGATTGCTCAGCAGGGGTTCTATAAAAGACTAGTAGATATGCAGGAAGTGAAGTAGTAAAGCAAACTCAATTTCTATAAAAAAAGAGACCTGTGATGAACAGGTCTCTTTTGTGCTATACAATTATTTAGCTTGACCCATTTTAGCTTCGATGCTGAGAGTAGCATGTGGAACTGCTCTTAATCTGGCTTTATCTATCAACTTACCCGTTACTCGGCAAATGCCATAAGTTTTGTTTTCGATGCGCATTAATGCTTTTTCGAGGTGATCTATGAAAGTTATTTGGCGACTGGCCATTTGGCTCAGTTGTTCTCTTTCCATACTCAAACTTCCATCTTCCATGGTCATATAGCGGTTGTCGCCCTCATCTCCACCCATTTCATCTTTTCGGGTAATTAACCCCTGTAAGTAGTTCAATTCTTTTTTGGCAGCACCCAATTTACGCTGAATCAATTCTCTGAATTCAGTTAGGTCAGAATCGCTGTATCTGATAATGGGGGCACCTGGATCATTTTTTGGTTGATCTAACACAGACTTGGTAAAGTCTGGTTGGTATTTACGCACCGTTTTTGTGGTAGTTTTTGGAATAGTAAATGGTTTTGACGGCGCTATTTTTATATCTTTTGGATTCTTAGCAGTGGCTTTTAGCGCCACAGGAGTTGCTTTTGCTGGTAATGCTTTGGCTACTACTTTCTTTTCTTCTGTTTTCTTAGTCATAGGTGGGTTTACTGTTTTTATAGGGGCTACTTTTTTGGTGACAAGTAGTTTAGAACTTTTTACTATTGAAGTTGCCTTTTTTTGGGCAGACTTAGCTACTGGCTTGGCAGCAACTTTGGAACTAACTTTAGCTGCAGGTTTTGCCACAGGTTTTACAACTGCTTTTTTAGCAA
>JBBEBH010000018.1:23030-36133 GCA_040882445.1 Ferruginibacter sp.
GCCACAGGTTTTACAACTGCTTTTTTAGCAATGGGTTTAGCTGGGGGTTTTGATACAGATTTTACAACCGTTTTTTTAGCAACAGGTTTAGCTATCGCTTTTTTTGGAACCGGTTTTGCAGAGGGTTTAGCGATCGCTTTTTTGGCTACTGGTGCAGGTTTTGTTACCACTTTTTTTTGGGCGGGCTTTGAAACTGCTTTTTTAGCTGGTAAAGCTTTTTTCACAGATTTTGAAGCTTCTGCTTTTTTAGGTGTAGCTTTTTTTGCTACAGGCTTGCTTGCTTTTTTTTTGATCGCCATTGTATTAAACTTTTTTTACATGTACAATTAATGTTACGTCATTCACTTCTACGTTTATTCCGCCAGAGTGAGGAATAAATTCAAGTGAATCAGCTAAAATTTCGCGGCAAATATAATCTTTAAATTCAATTAAAGACTCTTGCAGTACTTCATTTTCATTTACCATAACCGTTATACGATCTGTAAGTTCAAATCCGCTGTCTTTTCTAATATTTTGCACTTTATTTATAAATTCACGTGCGTTACCCTCTTTTTTCAATGCTTCGCTGATGCTGATGTCTAAAGCAACGGTGAGTGTACCTTTGCCTGCAATTTCGAACCCAGGTATTTCATCTGTTATAATCTCTAAGTCTTCTACATTAATTAAAACGGGCAATTCCCCATTCTCTACCTCGGCAGGGTTGAGAATATAGTCGCCTTTTTGAACAGCTTCTATACCAATATTGTCGAGCTGCTCGATGAGTGCAGCGGCCCATTTCATTTTTGGACCTAATTTTTTACCTAAGCTTTTGAAATTAGCTTTTGCTTTTTTACGTATATAATCATTATTTGCCGTTAGTACTTCTACTTCTTTTATATTGGTTTCGGCTTTGATGATATCTTCCACCAATTTAATATTGGCAATCATGGTTTCATCAATTGCTGGTATCATTACTTTTTGCAAGGGTTGCCTTACTTTGATATTCACTTTTTTACGCAGCGATAAAATCAAAGAACAAGCATCCTGTGCAAGCTCCATCCTATTTTCGAGCGATTGGTTGATAACAGATTCCTGCACTTTTGGAAAGTAAGCATGGTGTATCGATGAATGTGCATACCTGCCAGTAACTTCATTTAGGTTAGTGTAGAGCCAATCTGCAAAAAAAGGGGCAATTGGTGCAATCAATCTGGTGATGGTTTCTAGGCATTCGTACAAGGTTTGGTAAGCGGCTATTTTATCTTGCTCGTATTCACCCTTCCAAAAACGGCGACGGCATAATCTAACATACCAATTGCTGAGAAGGGTATCTGTAAACTCTTCAATGGCCCTTCCCGCTTGGGTAGGTTCGTAATTATCGAAACTTTCTTCTACGGTTTTGATGAGACTGTTGAGACTTGATAATATCCATTGGTCAATTTCTGGCCGGTCTTTTATTGGGATATAACTTTCTACAAATGTAAATCCATCCACGTTCGCATACAATGCAAAAAACTGATAGGTATTGTAGAGGGTCCCAAAAAATTTTCGTTGCACTTCTTTGATACCTTCTTCGTCAAATTTTAAACTATCCCATGGCGAAGCATTGGTGATGAGGTACCACCGGGTGGCATCGGCACCATAGGTTTCAATAGTGGCAAAAGGATCTACTACATTGCCCAATCTTTTGCTCATTTTATTACCCAACTTATCTAAAACCAATCCATTGCTTACCACTGTTTTATAGGCTACATTGTTGAACAGTAAAACGCCTAATACATGCAATGTATAAAACCAGCCTCGGGTTTGATCAACACCTTCTGCAATAAAATCTGCAGGAAAGTTTTGTTTAAATATTTCTTTGTTTTCAAAGGGGTAATGCCATTGCGCATAAGGCATGGCGCCGCTGTCGAACCAAACATCTACCAAGTCTGGCACTCTCTTCATGGGTTGGCCTTTGCTATCTATTAATAGAATCTCGTCTACGTAAGGTTTGTGTAAATCTAAAATACCTTCATGCAGGTAATGTTGGTTAGTATCTCCGCCCATCATAGCAGCAGCTTCTTTAATGGCGTTGTTTAGCTCTTCAATAGATCCAATACAAACTTGTTCTCCACCTTCCTTTTCATCTAAAAATACACCTTCGCTGTTCACCGTTTTCCATATAGGCAAGGGTGTACCCCAAAAGCGGCTCCTGCTCAGGTTCCAATCTACCATGTTTTCTAACCAATTACCAAATCGGCCAGTGCCTGTGCTGGCTGGTTTCCAATTGATGGTTTTATTTAATTCTACCATTCTATCTTTTACTGCAGTGGTTTTGATGAACCAGGCATCTAGTGGGTAATAAATAATGGGTTTATCGGTGCGCCAGCAATGTGGATAATTGTGTTCGTACTTTTCTACTTTGAAGGCACGATTTTCGAGTTTGAGTTTTACGCTAATGTCTATATTAACATCTATATAGCCAGGTTCATTCTTGTAATCTTTTACATACCTACCGCTAAATTCTCCTGTTCCTTCTACAAATTTTCCTGCCTTATCTACTAAGGTTAAAATACCAAGGTTGTTCTTTTGTCCAACCTTATAATCGTCGGCTCCAAAAGCTGGCGATGTATGCACTATACCTGTACCATCTACAGTAGTTACAAAATCACCGATAATAACCCTAAATGGAACTGCACCGGGCGTGATTTCCTGAATTTTTTCTAGTGTGTTAGCGTTTGACGGGAGCAATTGTGTGTACGTACAACCTTCTATTTGAGATCCTTTAAATTGCTTTACAATATTCCATGGAATTAGTTTGCTATCCTTTTGGTATGATGCTATGTCTTTGTTTTCGGCATCTAGTTTAAAATATTTTCCCAACAGATTTTTAGCGAGTACCACCTGCACGGGCAAATGGGTATAGGGGTTAAATGTGTTTACCAAAACATAATCAATGTCTGCACCAACGGTAAGTCCTAAATTTGAAGGTAAGGTCCAGGGCGTAGTGGTCCATGCCATGAAAAACACCTCATCACTGCTAGCTGCCTCAAATAAAAAGGCTGATTTGCTGTTGCGTATGGCTTTGAACATGGCCACCACAGAAGTATCTTTTACATCCTTATAAGTTCCAGGTTGGTTAAGTTCGTGAGAGGATAACCCTGTGCCCGCTGCTGGCGAGTAAGGTTGGATGCTCACACTTTCGTAGAGGTATCCTTTTTTGTATAATTCGCTCAAGCACCACCAAAGCGTTTCAATATAGTCATTTTCAAAAGTGACGTATGGTTCTTTTAGATCTACCCAATAACCCATTTTTTTGGTGATATCATCCCATTTGTCTTTGAAACGCATCACCACTTCGCGGCATTTTTTATTGTAATCTTCTACAGATATTTTTTTACCGATGTCTTCTTTGGTGATTCCTAATTCTTTTTCAACACCCAACTCTACTGGTAATCCATGTGTATCCCAGCCTCCTTTGCGCTTTACTTGAAAGCCTTGCATTGTTTTGTATCTACAAATAAGATCTTTTAAGGTGCGAGAAATAACATGGTGAATACCTGGCATGCCATTGGCACTTGGGGGGCCTTCAAAAAATACAAAAGCAGGGTTTCCTTCCCTGAGCGAAATACTTTTTTCGAAGGTTTGATGTGCTTCCCATTTCTCTAAAATTTCATGGCTAATGGCAGATAAATTCAACTGCTGGTATTCTTGGTATCTGGCTAACATATTTGATTCCGCTTGCTTTCTGTTAAAATTGTGGGCAAAGGTAACGAAATATGTATTTGGGCTTGGGGCACTATTTTCTTTGCAATTATTTGAATGAAGCAGATTATTGTAGGATTAAAAAAAACTGCTTCATTCTGTACTACATTTTCATTAAATTTCTTCTCATTTATTCAAAATATGGGTCAAATACAAAGCTAACAACCTATTTCAATTTAAAATGCTAGCCCTTAAAAAACACTTTCAATTATTATGTTTAGTTGATAAAAGAATGAAATGGAAGTGGAAGCTGTTTTTTAGATAAAGACAATACATCACAAATTATAGATCAGTAGGGCAAGCGATCCATAACAGTAAAGAATTTTGCTGGTTTTGAGTTTTATTGAGGTAAAACGGGAATAAACTTGCTCACGGGTCTTTAAAAATTATAAGAAACAGTTTCTATACTTCTTTGCTTTTAAAAACCCGCTATTTTTCCTTCACAAGTATCTCCCATGAAAAAAGCAATTAGGTATAAAATCAAAAAAGCATCCTTTTTGGGGTGTATTTTTTTGATTTTATACCTAATTAGTGAATCAATAACTCACATGGTTTGAGGCCGGTGTGTTTTTTAAAGGCAGTGCTAAAGTGAGAGATAGAAGAATAACCCAGTAGCATCGATACTTCTGTTACGCTTAATCCCTTTTCGTAAAGTAGATATTTTGCGTGTTCCATGCGTTGCCCCTGAAAAAAATCAAAAATCGTAGTACCAAAAATTTCTTTGAATCCTTTTTTTAGGTAACATTCATTAATGGCTACTTTTCTGCTTAGGGCTTTAATGGTGATGGGTTCACCAATATGTTGCAACAATATTTCTCTGGCTTTGATGATCTTTTCGCGGTCTGCTTCGTTGGCCAAAAATTTACATTGGAAAACGGGTTCTATTTTTTCACCTAGCATACAATCCATGCTATACAATAGAAGAATTTGTGTTTGAGCATTGATGAAAATATTTTCGAGCGTATCTGTGTAATTGTGGTTGAGTAAGGCTTCAATGGCTACTCTAGTTTTATTGCAAAGGGGAAGAATTTTTGAAAAGGACGATTGGTGTGCAAATCCCAATACATTGTCTGAAAGAGTTTCTGGATGTTTATTTGCTTTTGCAAATTGAGTGAGATAAGTAGGCGAAAAACTGAAACTCACTACATCTACACTGTTTACTTTTTCTACACAACTTTTGGATGCATTAAATTTACAAAAATCACATTCCGACTGCTTTTGGCGACAGTACACGTTCCCAGAAACACAAAACTTTAGTTCAAGATAGTTTTCTTCCGGATTGTTTTTTTCGTAATGGTAAACCAGTACTCCAGTATCTTCCAACGACCATAACGGGTGTTTTTTGTACCTGCTAATCGAATACTTCACAGAGCCTGGCACTGTTCTATCTACCTGTTGCAAAATATCTAGATCACCCTGCATGAAAGGCTGCTTGTATGCTAAAGTGAGTATATCGTCTGTGTGATTCATTGAAAAATTTCGATACAAATATACGACTCCCTTTCTGAACTCAAGGTTAAAGTTTAAACATTGATATAGTAATTACAATTTTATTACAATTACAAAAAACACGCACCCTATTTTTGAATGAGGGCTAGCATCAAAAATTAGCGTAGTATCTACGGCTATTTCAGTTGAAAAAGTTAGCTTAATACTTTAATATTGAAGGCCGATTTTGTTTTATTTCCCTTTTTAAAAAAGTTAAAAACTTGTTTACAAAATCAGCATAAATTAAACCACATTTAAACGCGAATAACCCTTACTTTTCGTTACATTTGCAGGAATGTGAATTTTCACAATAAACAAGTGTTTTTTAAGTATTTATGAGTATAGAAATAGTAGAAATTCCGAACCCTGCCAATACCGGATATAGTGCAGATAGTATTCAAGTTTTAGAAGGATTGGAAGCGGTCAGAAAAAGGCCAGCCATGTATATCGGCGATATCAGCGTAAAAGGATTGCATCACTTGGTATATGAGGTAGTAGATAACTCTATCGATGAAGCCCTTGCGGGTTATTGTAAAAATATCAGTGTTATTATCAATGAAGACAACTCAATCACTGTTCAGGACGATGGAAGGGGTATTCCAACAGGTATGCATACCAAAGAAAACAGGAGTGCCCTAGAAGTAGTGATGACCGTTTTGCATGCTGGTGGAAAATTTGATAAGGGGTCGTACAAAGTATCAGGTGGTTTGCATGGTGTGGGGGTGAGTTGTGTAAATGCACTTAGCACCAAGTTACACGTAACTGTTGAGCGGGAGGGAAAGGTATTTGAACAGGAATATGCCACTGGTATTCCTCAATATCCAGTAAAAGAAATAGGCGTAAGTGATAAAACCGGAACCAGGGTTCAATTCTGGCCCGATGATAGCATTTTTACAACTACAGAATATAATAAGGAAATACTAGAAGGCAGGTTAAGAGAACTGGCTTTCCTGAATCGTAAAATCAGCATAATCATCACTGATATGCGCGAAAAAGATGATGCTGGAAACGTATATGTAAAAACATTTTACAGCGAAGGTGGAATTGTTGAATTTGTAGAAAGTATCGACAAAAATGCTAATAGGGCTCCACTAATTCCCGTTACAATATATTGCGACGGATACGATGAAAAGAGCAACGTTGCTGTTGAAGTAGCCATGGTGTACAACGCTAGTTACCAAGAACATATTTTTAGTTATGTCAATAACATCAATACAATAGAAGGAGGAACCCATGTGGCTGGCTTCCGAAGAAGCATTACCCGTGTGTTTAAATCTTATGGCGAGAAACAAGGGATGTTCGAAAAAGCAAAAGTAGCCATCGAAGGAGATGATTTCAGAGAAGGTATTAGTGCCATTATTTCTGTGAAAGTTCCGGAGCCGCAATTTGAAGGTCAAACCAAAACAAAACTGGGTAATAGCGAAGTGATGGGGATTGTAGATACCACATTGAGCCGCGTATTAGAAGCTTATCTGGAAGAAAATCCGAAAGATGCTAAAACCATCATCCAAAAAGTAATTCTTGCCGCCCAAGCTAGAGCAGCAGCCAAACGCGCCAGAGATATGGTGCAACGTAAAAGCGTGCTCACCGGCGGTGGATTACCCGGTAAGCTGGCGGATTGTAGTGAAAAAGATCCAGGTATGTGCGAGTTGTTTTTAGTAGAAGGAGACTCTGCGGGTGGTACTGCCAAACAAGGCCGCAACCGTTCTTTTCAGGCTATTTTACCTCTGAGAGGTAAAATCCTTAACGTAGAAAAAGCCATGGAGCATAAGATCTACGACAATGAGGAAATTAGAAATATGTTTACCGCCCTCGGGGTAAAAATCGGCACACCCGATGATCCAAAAGCTTTGGATATTTCAAAACTGCGTTACCATAAACTCATCATCATGACGGATGCTGATGTAGATGGTAGCCATATTGCCACTTTGATCATGACTTTTGTATTCAGGTATATGAAGGCCCTTGTAGAACAAGGTTATGTGTTCATTGCCCAACCACCCCTATACCTCGTTAAAAAAGGGAAAGACCAAGAGTATGCCTGGAATGATGCAGAACGAAAATCACTCATTAGCTTATTCGGACAGGGTAAAGACGAGAGCGTAACCACTCAGCGTTACAAAGGTTTAGGAGAAATGAATGCAGAACAATTGTGGGAAACCACCATGAACCCTGACACAAGAACTTTAAAACAAGTAACCATTGAAAGTGCTGCGGAAGCCGACCGTATTTTTAGTATGCTAATGGGAGATGAGGTACCACCTCGTAGAGAATTTATTGAAACCCACGCTAAGTATGCAAAAATTGACGTTTAACAAGTTTGCTTAAGCTAATTAATATATTAAAATATAATGTTATATACAAGTATTTTTTAAGTTATTTTGACAAAACCAAATAATTTAGTAGCTTGTATCATCGAACCCATATTTACTAACTATAAATTCTATTAAAATGAGTAACATGTTAACAGCCTATTGCATGAAAACAAAGGAAAAAAACGTTCCAATGCAAGATGCAGTAATCACTAAAACTTCACGTGGTGGCTATATGGCTCAGGGCCACGACGGTAAAGGAAACAAAATGACAACCATGCTTGCAGAAGCCAGAGCTTTGGAAGCTGTAAAAGACGGTGTTGCCAAAAAATCCTGGTAATACCTAAAAGAATATTTAAGAATGCCATTCATAAACTTTGAATGGCATTTCTATTTCCTATCTATTTTTTTATAAAAAAGAGTAGCTTTAAACCCTAATGAAAAATATTTATTTCAGCATTGTTTTTCTATTGTTTGGTATTTTATCTCTTGAAGCTCAATACACAGCAAATGGCAATGCCTTTAGAGAAAACTGTAACTGTTACACGCTCACCAACAATCAACTTAGTCAATCCGGTTCTGTTTGGAACAACAGCATAATCAACCTTAATCAATCTTTCGATTTTACCTTTGACGTGTTTTTAGGCTGCAATGACGGAGGGGCCGATGGGATAGCTTTTGTATTACAACCCATCAGTACCAGCGTTGGCAGCTCGGGTGGTGGAATGGGCTTTCAGGGAATCACCCCTTCTTTGGGGGTAACTTTAGACACTCATCAAAACAGTACTCCCGACGGTGATCCAGTTTACGATCATATTGCCATCCAACTAAATGGAAATGTAGTTCACACTAACCCAAATACCATCACAGCCTTAACACCCATTTCTGCCAGCAACAATAATGTGGAAGATTGCCAAACTCATATCCTTAAAATTGTTTGGGATGCACCAACTACTAGTATGACTGTTTTTTTTGATGGCGTACAAAGGTTATCAGTAACTAGAGATATCGTGGCCACAGTATTTGGAGGAAATACCCAAGTGTTTTGGGGATTTACTGGAGCCACTGGGGGTTTGTTTAACCTACAAAGATTTTGCACTAGCCTGATACCTAAATTTATTTTTCTACCCGATCAAAAAAGATGTATCGGCGAACCCATTGTTTTCAATGACTCTACCGTAAGTTTCGGAGGTATTTTAAAACGATACTGGAATTTTGGTGATGGTAGTCCGATAGACTCAATTAATATAAATCCCACTCATATCTATACTTCAGCAAATGATTATACTGTTACTTTAACCGTAATTGCATTGGATGGTTGTGAAAACACTTTTACCCAAATAGTTCGGGTAGGCAGTAAACCTGTGGCTGGTTTTATGCTTAACAGTACAAACAATTGCATAGGCAGCAATATCGCTTTTTCAGATACATCTTCAGTAACTCTTGGCACTTTAGCCAACTGGTATTGGGAATTCGATAACAATAGTAGCATTTCTACCCTACAAAATCCTTTCAGCATATACAGCACTGGCGGTGTAAAAAACATACGGCTTTCAGTAAAAACAATTGAAGGTTGTGTTTCTGATACCCTGAACCAGCCCATACAAATACACGATCGGCCAGTGGTAAATTTCACTTTCACAGATTCGATATGCGTGGGTACGCCCACTTTGTTTTTTGGCAATAGCAGTAGTTCAATTTATCCAGTAACGAATTGGGAATGGAATGTTGGAGATACCAGTACGAGCCCTATTAGGAATCAAAACGCAACCTATACTTTTTCTGCCGGAGGAAATTACAACGTTATTTTTGGTGCTACCTCTAATGGAAATGTAGGATGTTTGGGAACTGTGAGTAAAACAGTTTTTGTTGCAAGTAAACCTATACCTGCCATTCGATATCTGCAGGTTTGCCAAAACAGTAGCGTACAGTTATTGGATTCCTCCTATAGTTCGGATGCTATTCCAGTTACTGGTTGGTGGTGGGATTTAGGCAACGGACAATTTTCTACAGTCCAAAATCCTATAGTATCTTACACCAATGTAGGAGCCGTTGTCATTAGGCTTGCAGTGATCAATAGTAAAGGTTGTATTTCTGATACCATAAGTTTTACCCTACAAGTAGCTGCTCCACCTGTTGCTGCCTTTAATATTGGCAATACTTTGTGCAACAACAATAATTTATCTTTTATGGATGCATCTACTGCAGCCGGAGCTAGTATTCAACAGTGGCAATGGATTTACAATAATACCGTTTTTAGTAACTTACAAAATCCTTTCTTCAGTTTTCCAGCGGGTAACAATCAGGTAGGGCTAGTAGTAACCAGTAGTGTAGGTTGTTTATCGGATACGCTGTTTCAATCATTCGTAATTAAAACGAAGCCTCTTATACAGATGTTTTTTAAGGATACCTGCAGATATAGCCAAGTAAATGTAAGTGCCATCGAAACTACATCTATAGGCATTTCCCAATGGTATTGGGATTTTGGAGATGGGGGAACTGCATTAGGTAATCCGGCCTCACACGTGTACAACAACAATGGCAATTACAATATCCGTTTGTATGCAATCTCTACAGAAGGTTGTTTTTCAGATACTATTACAGGCGCTATCAATATTTTCGGTACCAACGCATTTGCAGGCAACGATACCATAGCAGCAACCAATCAACCCATACAATTGAATGCAACGGGTGGACTGAGTTACCAATGGACTCCAAGTGTAGGATTGAGTAATACCAGCATACCTAATCCGATAGCCACCAATAGCAATGATCAAACTTATTTCCTACTTGCTTTTACCCCCGAAGGTTGTGAGAGTTTTGATACCATTCAAATTAAAATATACAAAGGTCCTGAGATTTATGTACCCGGTGCTTTTACCCCAAATGGAGATGGAAACAACGATGTTCTAAGAACTCGCCCTGTGGGTATTCGTACGTTTGAATATTTTATGCTGTATAATCGTTATGGTCAATTGATCTACCGAAGCAGCGATCCGCTCAAAGGCTGGGATGGAAGGGCACAAGGAAAAGAACAAGAAAATGGAACCTATGTGTGGATGGCTTCTGGAGTAGATTTTTTAGGAAATAAAATATTCAGAAAAGGAACAGTGCTGTTGATAAGATAGTGCTAACATTCTATGAAAATGTTTACATGCCTATACTTTTATGCATTTTGAAAATAAATTGATATAGTGCATTCATATCTACTATGCCTTCAACTACTAGAATTCCATTTTTGCCCACTTGCTTTAATTTGCCTTTGTTGGTGCCTGTTTGTAAATATTGTAGGATGCCAGTAAATGTATTACTTTGAAAATACGGGCTATCCGGATTGCTCACAAAAAAACATTTGAGCGTTTCTTTTTTTAAGAACATTTTTTCAAACCCTAATACAACCGCAACTCTTCTACTTCTAACGGTGGTAAATAGGTCTTCAACAGTAGCAGGTACCCGACCAAAACGATCTTCTAGTTCTTTGTGAAATTTAATCAATGCATCTTCAGTTTCACAGTTGTCGAGTCGGGCATATAAACTCAACCTTTCTGTGATACTTTCTACATAACTATCTGGAATTAAAATTTCTAGATCAGTATCTATACTACAATCTTTTACAAAATCATCTTGTTGATGTATTTCTTCTTTAAATAAATCGCGGAACTCTTTTCTCTTTAATTCTTTGATAGCTTCATCTAAAATTTTCTGGTACATTTCAAAACCGATTTCTGCGATGAATCCACTTTGTTCGCCGCCTAGCATATTGCCGGCTCCTCTAATATCCAAGTCTCTCATGGCAATTTGAAAACCACTTCCCAAATCACTGTATTGCTCCAAAGTACTCAATCTTTTCCGGCTGTCGGGCGGTAAAGTACTCATAGGAGGAGCAAGTAAATAACAGAATGCTTTTTTATTACTTCTACCTACCCGGCCTCTCAATTGATGAAGATCACTTAAGCCAAACTGGTGGGCATTGTTAACGATTATCGTATTCACATTAGGAATATCTACACCACTTTCTACGATGTTTGTACAAATTAGCACATCATATTTTTTATCCATGAAGTCAAGAATGGTGTCTTCTAATTGGTCGCCCTCCAGTTGTCCGTGTGCAAAAGCAATGCTTAAATCTGGACAAAGCCCTTGAATCAATACTTTCATTTCTGCCAGTCCTTTAATACGGTTGTGGATGAAGAAGACCTGGCCTCCTCTTTCAGTTTCATAATAAATGGTATCTCTAATGGCATCTTCATTAAATACCATTACTTCTGTTTGAATAGGTTGCCTATTGGGAGGTGCGGTATTGATAATACTAAGATCTCGGGCACCCATTAAACTAAACTGGAGTGTTCTTGGGATAGGCGTTGCCGTTAGAGTGAGCGAATCAACTGTGGTTCGTAATTGCTTTAATTTTTCTTTTGCCGAAACACCAAATTTTTGTTCCTCATCAATGATCATTACACCCAGATCTTTGAACTTTACTGCATTGCCTAGTAGGGCGTGTGTTCCTATGATGATATCTACTTTTCCTTCTTCTAAATTTTTAAGAATCTCTTTTTTCTCTTTGGCCGATTTAAATCGGTTTACAAAATCTACGGTTACCGGAAAGTCTTTTAACCTGTCAGAAAATGTTTTATAATGCTGGTAAGCTAAAATAGTTGTGGGAACAAGGATGGCCGCTTGTTTGCCATCGCAAACCGATTTAAATGCAGCCCTCACAGCGATCTCTGTTTTTCCAAACCCTACATCACCACAAACAAGACGGTCCATGGGAGAAGGCTTCTCCATATCTCTTTTTACATCTTCGGTAGCTTTGGCTTGGTCTGGTGTATCTTCATAAATGAAACTAGCTTCTAGTTCCGTTTGCATATAATTATCTGAACTATGAGCAAAGCCTTCCAAACTTTTGCGTTGTGCATATAATTTGATCAGATCAGTGGCAATATCTTTAACCTGTCTTTTGGTTTTTTCTTTCAGCTTATTCCAAACATCACTGCCTAGCTTGTTCATTTTTGGAATACTACCTTCTTTACCGCTGTACTTACTTATTTTGTGTAGCGAAGAAATGTTTACGTATAACAAATCACCATCCTTATATTTAATGCGTACTGCTTCCTGCATCTTTCCATTGGCCTCAATTTTTTGTAGTCCGCTGTACACACCAACGCCATGATCAATATGGGTTACATAATCACCTGGTTGTAGTTCTCGCAACGTTTTTAGTGTGAGCGCTTTGTTTTTGCTAAAAGCCTGTTTTACTTTGTATTTATGGTAACGCTGAAATACCTGGTGGTCTGTGTAACAAACCAGCTTGTTTTCATCGTCTACAAAACCTTCGTGTATAGATACGGGTATAGGAGTTACTTGTATATCTGCTTTAAGGTCGGTAAAAATTACGTGTAGTCTTTCTAGTTGTTTTGGATTGTCTGCAAAAATAAAAATATTATATTTCGCAGCTTCAAATGCCTGAAGATTTTGGATGAGGAGGTTAAACTGCCTGTTGAATGCCGGTTGTTCTTTTATTTTAAATTGTAAGTGCCAATTATTGCTGCTATGATTAGTGTCTTTAAAAAATTGTTTTTT
>JBBEBH010000019.1:0-2550 GCA_040882445.1 Ferruginibacter sp.
CCCTGACTTTCGGAATCGTTGTAAGGAATGCCATTGAGGGTGATGTTGATGCGACTGGCATCTGTTCCCCTGATTCGAATGCCGGTATACCCAATCCCATTCCCAGCATCGGAATTTACAACAACAGAGGGAGTAAATTGAAGTAGAAAAGGAAGGTCTTGACCATTGTTTCGTTGCTCAATTTCTTTTTTGGAAAGATTTGTTTTAGCAATGGGCGTTTTGTCGTTTGCCCGCACTGTGTTCATTTCTACGGGTTGAAGGTAGGTGGTGTCGTTTAATTTGGAGTCGGATTGTGCCAAACTGCCCAAGCTGGCTACGATCATGCAACTGCTTAATGCATAAAATTTCATCATACAATAAATGATTTGTGCTGAACATCCGGGCAGTATTCGCCGGTATTGAAATTTTTTTACTCCCTTCGCAGGCATTATCCTGAGCAGGTTTAGCGGGTATAATCTCAGCCTCTATTAAAAGCACCCCGGAAATTCAGTCGGTTATTAATTCTGATACAAAATTAATGGCTTCAGCTGTATAAAAATATTTTTTTTTGGTCTAAAAAAGCTCAGCACTTAGATGTATATGTAACAATGAACACAAGTTTTTGGCAAACGCCACATTAGCCAATAAAAAATACCATAAAGGCTCTGTCTCCAACATCGAAATGAAGAAGGGCGGCGTGAGTGAAATCAAAAGAACCGAATAGATAAAACAAAATACTTCCCAAATCATTTGGCTGCATAGCATTAAAAGCTTAGTTTTGCACCGCGAAGTAGAGCAGCGGTAGCTCGTCGGGCTCATAACCCGAAGGTCAGAAGTTCGATCCTTCTCTTCGCAACTAACGAATTAAAAAGCCTAGTTCACTAGGTTTTTTTTATTTGAACTAGGGAGTAACTGTTAAATATGTTTCTACCAAAATAAATGAAGAACTCCTAATATTGGGTGTTTTAAACCGCCAACTAAACACTGGCTTTTTCCTTGTAACTACAATTGCAATGGAATTGATTATCTCCTCCTCATCGGCTTTATGTGATAATTGGTTTCTAGCTGTTGCAACCATTCAGAACTATGAAAGTAGGTTTCGTAAACATTTTTGGCAAACCCAATGCAGGTAAAAGTACTTTGCTCAACGCATTGATGGGTGAAAAAATGGCTATTGTTTCTCACAAAGTGCAAACTACACGACATCGCATCAAGGCTATTCTTACAGACGATAATTATCAAATTATTTTTTCCGATACACCCGGTATCATAGATCCCAAATACAAACTACACGAAAAAATGATGCAAGCGGTTAAGGGTTCATTGGAAGATGCAGACCTCGCTTTGCTCATTGCCGATGCAAGAGAACCTGTAGAGGCTAGTCACGAAATTTTTAAAAACCTCCGACTAAAAGCGCCAGTAATTGTTATTCTCAATAAAACGGATGCAGTAAAAGATCCTGAAACGCTTAAAGCTGCTCGTGCTTTTTTTGAAGCACAAACCTACTGCAAAGAAGTAGTAGAAATATCTGCATTAAAAAAATCAGGTATCAACTGTTTATTAGATCGCATTTTATTTTATTTACCCGAAGGGCATCCTTTTTATGATGGAGACGATATCAGTGATTTGCCTACTAAGTTTTTTGTAGGTGAACTGGTAAGGGAAAAAATATTTCAGTTGTACCAAGAAGAACTGCCATACCATACCACAGTGTTAGTGCAGGAATTTAAAGAAAAAACTACCCTTATTAAAATTTCTGCAGACATCATTGTACAAAGGGATACCCAAAAAGGAATCATTTTGGGCGAGGGTGGCAGCATGATCAAAAAGCTGGGTACGTTAGCCCGAAAAGATATTGAAACGTTTTTGGGGAGTAAAGTATTTTTAGAATTGTACGTAAAAGTGCGACCTAAGTGGAGAGATAGTGAGTTGTATTTGAAGGAATATGGGTATTGAAGAGTTGGCAGTGGGCAGTGGGCGGTTGGCAGTTGGCAGTGGGCAGTGGGCGGTTGGCAAGTTAATTAAAGTTAGAAATCTGTTGTATGGGGAGTTATAAAGATTTATTGGTTTTTCAAAAAGCTTTTTCTTTAGCTATGGATATTTTTGAAGTGTCGAAATCTTTTCCTAAAGAAGAGAAATATAGTTTAACAGATCAAATAAGAAGAAGCTCTCGTTCGGTTTGTGCTAATTTTGGGGAAGCTTACAGAAGAAGAAAATATCCTGCTCATTTTGTGAGCAAGCTTGCAGATTGTGATGCAGAAAATACTGAAACAGAAATATGGATTCAGTTTTGTTTTGACTGCAATTATATTAATGAAATTAAATTAAAGGAGCTTTTAGCAAAAAGTGCGGAAGTGGGCAAAATGCTTGGACACATGCTCAGCTATCCGGAGAAATATTTATAAAAATAAACGGTAATTTTTTTTACAAAATGCAAACTGTGCTGAATTTAAAATTGCTAAAAATATAAAAATTAAAAAACTAAAACAGTGTCGTTGCCAACTGCCAACCGCCAATTGCCAACTGCCATTTGCCAACTGCCATTTGCCAACTGCCATTTGCCAACTGCCA
>JBBEBH010000019.1:2650-5562 GCA_040882445.1 Ferruginibacter sp.
TTGCCAACTGCCATTTGCCAACTGCCATTTGCCAACTGCCATTTGCCAACTGCCAACTGAATAAGTATTAATTTAAAATTTAAAATAGTGTCGTTGCAATTTGCCAACTGCAATTTGCCAACTGCCAACTGAACAACAATGAGCTTTACAGTAGCAATAACAGGACGCCCAAACGTAGGCAAGAGTACATTTTTTAACCGCATGCTTGAGCAGCGCAAAGCCATCGTAGATGACATGAGCGGTGTTACAAGAGACAGGCAATATGGTGTAGCAGAATGGATTGGAAAATCATTCAACGTGATAGATACAGGCGGTTTTGTGGCCGGAAGTGCCGATGTATTTGAAGTAGAAATTAGAAAACAAGTTCACATTGCCATTGAAGAAGCCAATGCCATTATTTTTATGGTGGATGCTGCAGCAGGTATTACCAACCTCGATGAAAGCATGGCCGATTTATTGAGAAGAAGTGTGAAGCCTGTTTTTTTGGTGGTGAACAAAGTAGACAATCACTATAGGATGTTAGAAGCCAGTGAGTTTTACAGTTTAGGTTTCGAACATATTTTTTTCATCTCCTCTATCAGTGGGAGTGGAACAGGTGAGTTGTTGGATGCTATTACCGACTTAATGAAAGAGGATGACAATGTAGAAGAGGACGGTGAGAAAATTCCAAAATTTGCTATCATCGGACAGCCCAATGTGGGGAAATCATCATTGCTAAATGCATTAATCGGCAAAGAAAGAACCATTGTGAGCGATATTGCTGGAACCACCAGAGATACCATTCACACCCACTATAACCTGTTTAACAAAGAATTTATTTTGATAGATACTGCAGGTATCCGTAGAAAATCGAAGGTGCACGAAGACCTTGAATTTTATTCAGTAATCCGTGCCATTAAGGCAATGGATGAAGCAGATATTTGTTTGTTGTTGTTAGATGCGGGCAAAGGAATTACCGCCCAAGACTTGTCTATATTTTCAATGGCCGTTAAAAAAGGCAAAGGGGTAGTGGTGCTGGTGAACAAATGGGACCTTGTAGAAAAAGCTACCAATACCGCCCGTGATTATGAAAAAGAACTAAAGCAAAAACTAGCTCCTTTTACAGATGTACCCATCGTATTTATTTCGGTAACAGAAAAGCAACGTATATTTCAAAGTATTGAGGCTGCGCTGAAAGTGTACGATAACAAACTGCGCAAGGTGATGACGTCTAAACTAAATGAAGTGATGCTCAAAGCCATTGAAGCTTATCATCCTCCTGTGGTAAGGGGCAACGCTATTAAAATTAAATATGTAACCCAATTGCCAACTTATACACCCAGCTTTGCCTTTTTCTGCAATTATCCAGATGATATTAAGGCGCCCTATAAAAATTATCTCGAAAACAAGTTGAGAGAAAATTTTGATTTTAGCGGTGTTCCACTCCGCTTGTTTTTTAGGAAAAAATAAAAATTATTCTCATTAGTTTAATAAAAAACTCCCTTTTGGGAGTTTTTTATTAAACTAAAATATTTTCTTAACATTTGTTTAATTTGATCATTATTCCTTATTTTGAGCAAAATTCTGAACAGGCTTTCAGATTTTCATTTTCCTATCATCAACCAACCTTCTCTATTAAAACAGTATGAATCATCGTTGAAACCTTCTCACATAGAGATGGTTACACTCATTTTTATATGTTTTTATTACTAAACTAACTTACATTTTTTATGAAGAAGATTTACACCAAACTGTTGATGGGATTCTTGTTTTTTATTGGAACAATGAGTGCAAATGCACAGGTAACGGTAACTAACCCAAGTAATACTACTCCAGGTCTTGCTGCTACCTATGCTACTTTAGATGCTGCTATTATAGATTTGAATTTGCAAACAGCAATCTCGGGTCCAGTTACGATAACGCTGGATGCTTCAAATCCGCAGACAACACCAGCAGGAGGATACTCCATTACCGCGATTCTTGCAGGAGCATCAGCCACGAATACTTTAACAATTGCAGGTAGCGGAAATACCATTACCGCCTTTAGTCCACAAACAGTAAATTCAAGGAATGATGCAATTTTTAAAATTATTGGAGGTGATTTTATCACTATCAGTAGTTTTATCATGGTAGAAAATGCAGCGAATACAGTTGCTGCTTTAGCTACAAATACTATGACGGAATTTGGAGTTGCTCTTTTTGCAGCAAGTACAACTGACGGGGCTCAAAATAATACGATTCAAAATAATACCATCACGCTTAGTTCTGCAACTGCGTATCAAAATGCTATAGGAATTTTTTCTACTTCGGCCTCTTCGTCAACCAACACCGCGCAGGCAGCAGCTTCAATAGCTGGAACAAACTCCAATAATAAGTTTTATTCCAATACCATTTCTGGTGTTGCTTCTGGGATGTATTTTGTATCACCGGCTCAAACAGCCACTGTTTTTGAAAGTGGTAATGATATTGGGGGAACATCAGCAGGCACAGGCAATACCATTACCTTTGGTGTAAGCAATACAGCAGGTAACTTAGCGTATATCAATTATTCTGGCGCAACAGCAGCGGGTATATACTTTAGAAACGTTGTAGGTAACAGTGCAAGGTACAATGTGATCAATTCCGTAACCACATTAACTTTACCTTCAGGAGGTATTTTTTCAGCTAATGGAACATCTCCAGTAGGTATAACTTATACATCAAATTTTAGCAATAATCAAATTACCATTACTAATACGGGTATTACTGCAATAACAGGAATAGATTTTGGATCAGGTTTAAGTACAGGTACGATTATTGCAAATGAAAATGCGGTTACCATTAATCAATTTGCAGTAGCAGCCACTTCTGCTACAATTATTGGAATTAGGGCCAACTATGCATCAGCAACCAATACGGTTAATGCCAACACTGTTAACATAAATCAAAGTAAT
>JBBEBH010000020.1:0-132006 GCA_040882445.1 Ferruginibacter sp.
GGAACAATTAGTTTAAACCAAACATCACCACCAGAATAAGCAGCGCAACCAGGGCTCGGAACATTAGAGCCAGTAGCACTTTGATTGGTAAAGGTTTGATAATTACAAGCCCCGTTTTCGGCAACATTTAATGTGATGGCATTACAGGCATCATCATTGGCAGGAGGCGGAGGAGGCGTTCCCACACAAATAGTAAAGTTTGCGTAACTACCTACGATAGCAGTGAAAGTCCACACCCTAACATAATAAGTTTGTCCGGGTACTAGTCCATTCATAGACATCGTATTAGGATCAGAGCACTGTAATTGAGTTAGGGCACCGCAGTTGGCACCTGTATAAACGGCCATCACCATATCAGTAACAACACCGCTGATGTTGGTTAAAGCTATGGTATGAAAAGGTTGTACTGCAACAAAGGAATACCACACATCATCATTAACTCCGGTTGCACCGCAACTTGGTGCAGGAATCCCCGTTGAAGGTAATGCAGAAGCTGTACTTCCCAGTGTGGTGACTGCGCAAAGCAAATTTGAATTTACGGTAAGTGGGGTTGCACCTGTGCAATTGTCGTTGGCTGGTGGTGGTGGCGGTGTACCTATACAAATGGTAAAATTCGCCCCCACATTTGTGGAAGGGAAAGTCCATACCCGAACATAATAAGTTTGCCCTACAATAAGCCCTGTTACATTCAAGATATTTGGATCAGAACAAGCTACTTGTGTTAGGGCAGCACAGGTTCCGCTGTATACTGCCATTACCATATCAGTTGTTGTACCAGTAACATTGGTTAATGATACCTGGTGTGCTGTATTAGTGGCCACAAATGAATACCAAACATCATCACCAACTCCGGTAGCACCACAACTTGGTGCAGTAACACCAGTGGAAGCAGTGGCTGAAATGGTGGTTCCTGTTGCTGTAGCAGTACAAATAAAAGAAGGGTTCACCGTTAATGGAATTGCATTTGCACAGTTGTCATTGGCTGGTGGAGGCGGTGGTGTAGTTACGCATATACCAAAAGTTCCTCCTACACCACCATTGTATTTCCAAAACCGCACAAACACTGTACTACCAGGTGTGAGGCCGGTTCTGTTGATCAATGGCATCAAGCCGTTTTCACTGTCATCATCGTCACATTCAATTAACGTCATGGTATTACAATCACCGCTGTACAAGGCCATACCGCCGTCGGTAATACCCCCTTGAATAGAATTTATAATGATGGCACCACCTGCGGGCACTGTTATTTGAAACCAAACATCATCGCCAAGAAATGCTGCGCAACCGGGAGCAGGGTAACCGGTAGAAGGGGTTGAATTCAAGTTCGTAAAGGTTTGATAAGTACAGGTGGCAGACGGCGTTAGTGTAACCGCAGCACAAGGATCATCGTTGTTAGGTACTTGTGCTTGAGTAATTGATGACAACAACAGGGCAGTAAGAATCAGAAAACTACATTTAATATTGATGAGCTTGTGAATTAAAGAAAGGAATGTATTCATTGTATAATTTTTATGATTGTGCTGATAAAATGCTGTCAGCATTCGATTGAATAATTAGTCGTTGGATTTTTTAAAATCAAAACGGAGTCCAATTTCATGTGCACCAGAACCATTATTAAAAATGCTGATAGGCGTTTGATAATAATCGTAACTGTAGGTAAGTCCAATTTGTTGAGCTAGCTTAAACCCTGCCTGCAAACTCCAAAATTGATCTACCCTCCAGTTTAATCCCCACCAAATCATATTCTGGTAATTTACATTCATCCCAAATTCAAACTCACTCGGAGAATTTTCTATTACTCTAACCAACGCATTGGGAATTAAATAAATATTGGCACCTGTATTGATTCTGTAATTAGTCGTAAAATTATAATGGCGATACAATTTTCCTCCTTGTTTTGAATTGGGCACATTGGCCAGTTCTAATTTTGATTGTATAAGCTGACTAACGGCGGCGCCTACACTCAGTTTATCGTTGGTGTAGTACACACCAGCCCCAGCGTCCAATCCAAATTTATTTTCTGCCCCCGCCAATACTGGATCACTTCCCAGCGAACCCACTAATTTATTTTTGTCGATGGCAAATTGCAACGCTCTCAGCTCTAAACCAAGCCCTACTTTGTGTTTACCATCTTTAGAAACGATGTGCTTTGAGTAAGCAAACTGAGCCCCTGTTCTGCTAGTTGGACCCGTTTCATCGCGGTATAAGTAAGCGCCTATACCAGCTTTAAGTTTGTTGAGTTTCACATCCCCGTACAACATAAAGGTTCGGGGATTACCAGGGAAAGATGACCACATACTTCGGTAAGAAGCACCCACCATATTTTTATTGGCAATACCAGCCGCAGCAGGATTGTACATAGCGTTGTGTTGTAGGTACTGACTGGTAAAATGAAGTTGTTGTGCGTGGGAGCAATAAATGTTGATACCACCCAAAAGTAAAAGTAGAGATGTAAATTTTTTCATGATCTGCAAATAGTTGTTGGCTGAATTTATAACAAAATGTTAAAACCGCAGCAAAAACCTGCAAAAAATATGAACATTTACAATAATAGGTTTAATGTGACGCTGCGGAGATGATTGATCCTGTTAACCCATTCTACTATGTGCATTTTAGGAATTTCAACATCCATACTGCTAAAGAGTTGCTGTTGATGCTGGAGAACTGTTCCATTTAACTGTTTCACAATCAGCATAATATCATTCATTTGGGTGTAATCGAATTGTACAGAATATTTTTTCATGACTGGTTTTGGTACAATGGGTATAACCTGCAACACAAGTGAGGCGGCTGTTTTGTATGCCTGAATCAAACCGGGAACACCTAATAATGTACCTCCAAAGTAGCGGACTACCACAATACAAGTATTGGTAACCTGCTTACTATCTAATTGACCCAAAATAGGCTTACCCGCTGTACCTGAAGGTTCGCCGTCATCGTTCACCCTGAATTGATTTCCATCCAAGCCAATTCTGTAAGCATAGCAATGATGTACCGCCTTAGGATGTTCTTTTTTTAAAGTGGCTAAGGCTTTCTTTACGTCATCAGTGGTTACGATCGGAAATGCATAAGCTATAAACTTGCTTCCTCTATCTTTTAATTCTGCTTGCCCCGTCTGTACTATTGTATTGTAAAACTCCATACTTCCATTATTTTCCGAATGCGATCAACAGAATTGCTGCTATCGACAAAGCTATACCAAACCAGTTGGTACGAGTTAATTTTTCTCTGAAGAACAACCAAGCCACTATGGCGCTGAAAAGTACAATACCCATATTATTTACAGGGATGATCACTGAACTGCTATCGCCATATTTTTTTAAAACATGAACCAAACACCAGATAGAAAAATAATTTGGAATACCGATGGCAATACCTGCAAGAACAGAGGTAGGTTGAAACTTTTCTTTTTTCCTTAGCAGCAATATACCGAGATAAAAAAACCCTACTGCAAACGCAGCCGTAAAAGTGCTGATCAGGTAATCATCATTATTTGCATCTGTAATAAAATGATGCTGCACATATTTTACCGTTGTGTCTACTACTCCTGTTCCTATAAAAACAATCAGAGGCAAAATTATTTTATCAAAAGATAACGTAGATGTGTTTGGAGTGATGCTGTTGTTTGTTTTTGAAGGATACAGTGTAAAAAGCACTGCAACCAGGGCCAGTATGATACCAGCAATTTTCATCCATCCTACAGTTTCGTTGTATAAAAAAATGGAAACGGTAAATGGGATGATCAAAGACAATTTACTGGCTACGGATGCCACAGCCAGACCACTTTTTTGTACCGCCAATGCGATGAGGTTAAAGGTCACAAAAAATAAAGCCCCCATCATCAGTGCATAAAAAAACCAAGGTTCTGCAGTATACCTAGAATAATTGGGCACTGCGCCAATCACCAAGCTACCTGTAACCGCGCAGGTAAGATAATTAAATACAATAGCATGGAGTTTATTGATGTTAAACCGATCGCATAATTTGAATGCTATGGTGAGGTATGAAGAAAGAACAATACTTCCCAGCAAATACATCATGAATTAGAATTTTTATAGGTTCTAAGTAAATCATTTTCAATGGAAAGTTCTTGTATTAACTGTTCGTGATGTAGAAAAGGAGCTTTAATGCCAATTTTTTGTATGAAGGTTTGGTTAGTGATTACCAACGCCTCATCCCATAAACCAAGATCTATAAAAGATTGGAGTAAAAAGGATCCTCCTTCTACAAGCAGCGATGAAAGTTGTTTTTTGTGAAGCAGTTTCATTAGAAAATGTAGCATATTTTCTCCCTCTGGTACTTTAGCATAGTAGATGTGTGCCTCTTGTTTTTCATGTAATCGATTGAGCACAATTACGGGAGCTGAGTCTGCAAATATGGCTGCAGTTGCAGGCAACTTTAACTGCGCATCTATTACAATTCTAACTGGATGATTCTTATAACCAAAGCGACTGGTAAGTGAAGGATTATCGTGCAAAGCAGTATGAAAGCCCACCATAATAGCAGTTTGGATATCTCTAAGTTGATGAGTAAACCGATTTGTGTAAGCGTTACTGATCGTTAGTTGTTCAAAATTTTTTCCAGCTACATATCCGTCGGAAGTTTGTGCCCATTTCAACAAAATCCATGGTTGTTTGCGCGTGTGAAAAGTAAAAAACCGTTTGTTGAGTTCAAGAGCTTCCTCCATTAAAATATTTTCTGTTACCTCTATGCCGGCATTCCTCAATTTGGCTATCCCTTTACCATTTACCTCAGCAAATGGATCAAAGCAAGCAATCACCACATGTGGAACCTGATACTTAATAATCAAATCAACACAGGGAGGTGTTTTTCCAAAGTGAGCGCAGGGTTCAAGCGATACGTACAAAGTACTTTTACTGATCAAAGACTGATTTTCGGCAGAAACACTGTTAAAACAATTTACTTCGGCATGTGCTTCCCCATAACGCTGGTGATACCCTTCTCCAATAATGGTATCGCCGTGCACTAGTACAGCCCCTACCATGGGGTTGGGTGCAACATGTGCTGCTCCCAAATAAGCCAGTTGCAGACACCTATTCATGTATAGTGGATGATTTGCCAAAGTGCGCAAAAATAAACTAAGTTTGTGAGCATGCATTGGAAAGAATTGTACCAACTTTTTTTAAATGAACTTACCCTGAAATATGGAATGGATGAAGCAGTGGCCATCAGCAGACTTTGTTTTGAAGAAATGGCTGGGAAAGACCGATTTTTTATATTAACAAAAGGTAATGAGCAAGTTGATATTACAATAGAAACAGCCATGCTTCATGGTTTAACACAATTGAAAAATGATGTGCCAGTGCAACACATTACAGGCAAAGCCTGGTTTCGTAACCTTCATTTAAAAGTAACACCCGATACACTTATACCCAGGCCAGAAACCGAAGAACTTGTTCAACAGGCCATTGATTTTATTGAAAAAGAAAACAAAAAATCGGTACTAGATATTGGTACGGGTTCTGGCTGCATTGCGGTAAGTATTAAAAAAGAATGTGGTCAGGTTTTGGTGACCGCAATTGATTACAGCAAAAAGGCACTAGAAGTAGCTATTGAAAATGCAACTAAGCAACAAACACCCATTACTTTTGTAGAGATGAATTTTTTGGAAGAAAAAAATTGCACTACTTTACCAATATTCGACGTCATTATCAGTAATCCTCCATATATTCCGATAGCACAAAAAGACTTGATAGATAAAAATGTTACAGCACACGAACCAGCAATGGCGTTATTTGTAGAGGATGAACAGCCATTGATATTTTATGAAAAAATAGCTTTGTTTGCGCAAGATCATTTAATGCAGGGTGGACAAATATTTATGGAAACGCATTGGCAATATGCATACGAAGTAGCTGCCTATTTTATAGCACACGGATTTGAAGCCAGAGTAATAAAAGATTTTTTTGATAAAGAAAGGATCGTAGCAGCTATTCGCCGCCAGTAACAGTAGCAGAAGTAGTGGCACCCAGTTTACGAGCAACTTTCATCACGTTCACAATTTCGCCCCATTGTGCAACAGCGTCGGCATTGATCACTACTGCAGGTTTAATACTATCTCCTTCGTTGATGTATTTTCTCAATACAGATTCTAAGGAGTCATGCTCAATTTTTTTAGAACCAACATAAATATTTTTATCTTTATCTACGCTTACCACCACACTTTGTTTTTGTTTAGTATCGCTTTTAGAGCGAGGCACACTCATTTTAATCACATTAGGATTGGCAAGGGTAGAAATCATCAAAAAGAACATCAATAGTATGAACAGGATATCGTTGAGCGGTCCCGTATCTACTTCAGAATGTTCGTCTCGTAATTTATTTTTTCTTAAACTCATGATATTTAATTTCTTTGGAATTTAACTATTGATTCCTGTTATGCCAAGTCTGACCTACTTAGTAGGTTCCTGTAAAATATCAATCAATTCGCTGCTGGCAGCTTCCATTTTGTTGGCTGTTCTATTAATTTGTGTGTCTAAATAGCTATGCGCCAAGTATGCCAACATACCGATGATGAGTCCAGTAGCAGAAGTAATCAATTTTACATACATCGCATCTGCAATCTGGCTAATTGATGGATTGCTAATTGAAGCAAATTGTTTCAGTAACAATACCAAACCAACAATGGTACCCACAAAACCAAATAAAGGTGCAAACCTGGCAATCACCGACAACATGGTGAGATTTCTTTCCATTTTGTACATCTCCAACTTCCCAACATTGTTCATGCTATTTTCTATGGCGTCAATTGGTTTGCCAATACGTTGCAATCCTTTGTCGATCATCCTAGCAACAGGGTTGTTGGTATTTTTTGCCAAACTCCTAGCTGCAGATACATTCCCATTCACTACATGATCTCTGATGATGTTCATAAAATTTTCATCTAGTTGTCCTGCTTTTTTTACCACCATTAACCTTTCGATAAAAAAATAAACGGCCAGTGCAAACAATATTCCTAAAGGAATCATCAAAGGCCCACCCTTTGTAAGTAACGTCCAAACGGATTCAGTTTGAATAACGGCGGATGCTGCGGCAGTACTATCTGTTTGTAGGAAGATGTGAAACATATGAGGAAATTTCTATTTAAAGGTTACTTTTAATTAAGGCCAATATTATGCCATTTTAATCTAATGCTCTGCAATGAAACGAAACAATCTGTGAAACGCTGCACAATAAATTGTTAATAAACTGATTGAAGGCCTCATCTCATTATTCTCTGTTAACCGTTTCAATCGAAAATGCAGGAATACAAATACTCCAATATTCGCATGGTTCATCAAAAGGATTGCTATAACGTACACGGCTACCTGCTTTTATTAACATGCTTTGACCGGCTTCCAATACAATCGTTGCTCCGTCTATTTCAAACTGTTTTTTACCCTTGTTTACCAGTGTATATTCGTCGAATATTGGTTGTTGAAAAGGCTCTGCCCAACCTGATGGTGCAACCATTCTGGCAATACTGTGGGTAAATTCTCCGGTGCTGGTTAAACCGGTGTGTTCTTCAATCAATTTTCCATCGGTAGTAGGCACTACAAATGGTTTTGTTTGCACGAAATGTGGCATAATAATATAAAAAAAATGTGCTGCAAAAATACAGCACATTTATAAAATATTTCATCAGTTTATTTCTTTTCTTTTTCCAGTTGTGTCATGGCCATGATTTGCTTCATAGTTTTTTCCATTCCATCGCTTCCACCATCAAGGAAGATCACATTTCCTTTGCCATATTCTGCAAAGTTTTTGATAGCTTCTACCCACATACTAAACAAGATTACATTGGTATCCAGATTGGCTTGTTTCATTTCTGATGCTGCCTGACTCATACCACGTGCTACTTCTTCTCTGAATAAAGCCACACCTTGCCCGCGAAGTTGGGCTGCTTGCCTTTCTGCTTCAGCAGCAATTTTGATGGCGTTACCTTCTGCTTCTGCAGATTTGGTTTTAGTGATCAACATTGCTTGCCCTTCATTTTCTGCGGCTGCTTTCAGATTATTACTGGCTACTACTTTGCTCATACTTTCCATAATGGCCTGATCAAACGTGATATCGTTGATTTGAAGATCTAATAAGTGATACCCCCACTCTTCTAAAGAGGCATCCACATGTTCTTTTACAAATTCTACTATATCTCTTCTGAGACCGAGTATTTCTGCTTGTTTGCGAGTTGCCACAAAAGCCCTGATATTACCTTCAATAGTGCGCACCAAAGCTTGCATCAGGTCTTTGTCGCTGATGAATTTAAAGGCAACTTTTTTGATGGTTTCATCGTCGGAATTTTGAACTGAATATAACAACATCGATTTAAAGTACACATTTGCCTGATCGATGGTAACCGCTTGAAATTCTAACTCAACAGAACGGTTCTGAATGCTCACTCTTTTATAGATCTGGTCTATAACAGGAATTTTAAATCGCAGTCCTGGCCTACGATTGCCCACATATTTACCGAATCGAGTAATAACGGCGATGGTGCCTTGGTTTACGGTAAACAAACCACTTGTGATCAAAAATATGATGACAATAATGTACCAATAACTTGTTATGAAATCCATAGTAGTATAATTTATATGAAAGATAATACATTTTGGTAAAACTTCTATTTCTATTTGCTTTTACTCTGTACGTTCCTCCCAAATGGCGCTGAGGTGCACCAATGTTTCTACTGCCTTCAGCATATCTTTTACGCCTACCCATTCTAGTTTGCTGTGAATGTTTTGCATTCCGGTAAAAATATTCGGACAAGGCAATCCCATGTAACTTAACCTGCTGCCATCTGTTCCGCCACGAATACTTTCTTTTTTTACTGTTAAGCCCGAGCGTCTAATGGCTTCGGCAGCATACTCTGCTACGTGCGGGTACTGCTGCAACACATCGTACATGTTTCTGTATTGCTCTTGTACCTGATACTGCATGGTAGCACCGGGATATTTTAACACCACTGTTTCGGCCAGTGCACGTAATCTTTTATGATGATTGGTGAGTTCAGCTGTTGAAAAATCCCGTACTATAAAACCTATGCTGGCTTTTTCTGCAATACCGTTCAGCGATACTGGATGCACAAAACCTTCTTTACCATCTGTAGTTTCCGGACTCCATTCATTCTTTGGAAGCGTTGCTAAAATTTCGCCAGCAATTTTCATAGCATTCACCAGTTTATTTTTGGCGTAACCAGGATGAGTGATCACCCCTTCGATGGTAATGGTAGCGCCATCGGCACTAAAAGTTTCATCTTCCAAACTACCTGCTTCTCCACCATCTAAAGTATAACCAAACCTGGCGTTTATTTTCTGCATATCAATTTTAGCAGTACCCCTTCCTACTTCTTCATCAGGTGTAAAAACAAGTCGGATATCGCCGTGCAGAACGGCTGGCTGATCTATCAACGTTTGCACAGCCTGCATAATGATGGCTACGCCGGCTTTATCATCCGAACCCAATAATGTACCTCCACTGGCTGTTATAATATCATGTTTTAAATGCTGTTGAAGATATGGAAATGATTTTGTGCTCAATACCTGAGATGAGTCATCTGGTAATACAATGTCGTTCCCGTTATAATGTTGGTGCAAAATCGGCTTTACATTTGTTCCGCTACAGTCGGGTGCGGTATCTACATGAGAGCAAAAACAAATGGCAGGAATATTTTTTTTGCTGCTGTTGCCGGGTAAATTAGCATATACGTAACCAAATTCATCGGTTACCATCTCTTGAATGCCCATAGCAGTTAATTCTTCTGCCAGTAATCTACTTAGATCTTTTTGCTTTTGGGTACTGGGGTGGCTATTGCTGTTAGGATCACTTTGCGTATCTATTTGTACATAACGCATAAAACGTTGGATGAGAGCTGCTTTATCTATTTGTATCATGTCACATTCTTTTATCTGCAAAATAACGAATAAGCTGGAAAACTACTTTTTACTTAAACAAAAAGCAGCCCAAACTAGAGCTGCTTTAGTATAACTATCCTACTGTTATTAATCGCTAACTACTTCTACCAATTCAATATCGAAAACCAGCTCTTGTCCGGCCAAAAAATGATTGGCATCTAAAACTATTACGGCTTCTTTTACTTCTACTACTATTACCGGAAAGGGTTGACCTTCTTGGTTGCTCAAAGTAAGTTGCATCCCAGGTTGTAGTTTCATATCTCCGGGAACGTTTTCTTTTGGAAACTCAATAATAGCATTAGGATCTTTTTCACCATAAGCATCGGCCGCTGGAATATTCACTGTTTTTTTTTGACCCACGGCCATACCTGGCATCGCTTCATCAAATCCTTTGATCATCATGCCTGCCCCAACTGTGAACTCTAGTGGTTCTCTGCCAACAGATGAATCAAACTGATCGCCGCTTATCAATTTTCCTGTGTAGTGCACTCTTACTACATCTCCATGTTTTACTTGTGCCATAATTGTTTTTTTGTTCCGAAACCCCGGCAGGGCCAGATAGATGATAAATATTTATCTATTAAATAGATTGTTGAAAATGCAAAGTAAATAATAAAAGACTAATCCATTTCAAAAGATTTCTGCACCTTAGCAAAATGAAATTATTTATAGTTGCAGTTCTATTCACAATCAATTGTACAATAGTTGAGGCTCAATCTAATGTTGCTAATAAGGTACTAACAGGTGCAGACAGAATGGAAGTGTACTTACCATTATTAAAAAATAAGAATGTAGCCATTTTTGCTAACCCAACCAGTGTAGTAGGCAAAACTCACCTGGTAGATACTCTTATGAAATCTGGTATCAAGATTGTGAAAATTTTCGGTCCAGAACATGGCTTTAGAGGAGATGCTGATGCTGGCGAACATGTAGGCAATCAGGTTGATAAAAAAACAGGCATTCCTATTGTGAGTTTGTATGGCAATCATAAAAAACCTACTGCAGAAGATTTAACGAACGTGGATGTGGTATTGTTTGACATACAAGATGTGGGCGTTCGTTTTTACACTTATATTTCTTCATTAGAATACTTACTAGAAGCGTGTTTAGAATTGCACAAACCCTTAATGATTCTCGACAGGCCTAATCCAAATGGATTTTATGTTGATGGTCCCATACTCAATAAAAAATTTAAAAGTTTTGTAGGCATGCAAGCTATTCCGGTGGTGCACGGGCTCACCATTGGTGAATACAGTATGATGTTGATGGGCGAAAAATGGCTCAGTGAAAAGGCCAATCAGATAGTCAGTTACAACATGTATACTAAGCCTAATATAGATACTCCTTTTCGTGTAAAGGTTATAGAGTGCGCAGGCTACACACATCAAACCATATACGATTTACCAGTGATGCCTTCACCAAATTTGAAAGATATGCAGAGCATATATTGGTATCCCTCCACTTGTTTTTTTGAGGGTACGGTGCTCAGTGAAGGCAGAGGTACCGATAAACCATTTCAAATTTTTGGTCATCCCTCTTTACCAAAAAACTTGTTCGCGTTTACACCCAAACCAAACCCTGGAGCTAAAAATAGTAAATGTTTTTATCAGCAATGTTATGGCTGGAACTTGAGTGGAACCAAAAAAGCTGTTTTAAAAGAAGTAGATCACCAATTGCAATTAAAGCATTTATTAAAAGCCTACGAGCTTTTCCCTGGCAAGGATAGCTTCTTTTTAAAAAATAATTTTATCGATAAGCTAGCAGGAACCGATGAACTTAAAAAACAAGTCATAGAAGGAAAAACGGAAGCTCAGATCAGAGCGAGCTGGGAACCTGCTTTGACGCAATACAAAGCGATGAGAAAAAAGTATTTGTTGTATAACGATGTTGAATAAGCAAAATAAATTAATCTCACTTTCATAGCTACTTTAATGAGTGGTTCATATTTTTGGCCTCAAATTTTTTAATCATATTTTTATCATAGATATCATCTGTGCCCAAAATTATAAACTGTTGTTATGTAATTGGATGATCTCTTTTATTAGGCAGATTAATATCAATGAGCATAAGATCGTTAATTGGTGTTTTATAAAATCTATACAAGAAGCCTCGGTGTGGGCTTATACAACTTACACAATCTCTGGTTTGTTGCGCAACAAGGAGTTTATGCCTTCAATCTGCCCGTTCTGATCATCTACAATAAAAACTCTTATAGCCAAAAATGAATTGTAGACAACAATTACTGAATATTTATCACATTGAACATAAATGTGCCTGTTCGCTATACTCTAATTTGAGTTAGTATTACTTTAAATCTCCCTTCTGATACCAAACGAAAAATAATAACTTTGTTGATTATCTAAGTGTACTTATATGGCAATCAAAGATTTTACTGATCTCAGAATTGTTTTCATGGGAACGCCAGCATTTGCTGTAGCGTCGTTGGATGCGCTTGTAAAATCTGGCTGTAATATTGTGGGTGTGGTAACAGCGCCCGATAAACTCGGAGGAAGAGGTATGACGCTGCAAGAAAGTGCCGTAAAAAAATATGCAGTAGAGCACCAGCTTCCAGTGCTTCAACCGGAGAAATTAAAAAACGCTGCATTTATTCACGAACTCCGTGCATTTAAAGCAGACTTACAAATTGTGGTTGCTTTTAGAATGTTGCCTGAAGTGGTTTGGAATATGCCTGTAATGGGCTCCGTAAACCTTCATGGCAGTTTACTTCCAAAATATAGAGGTGCAGCGCCCATCAACTGGGCCGTGATAAATGGTGAAAAAGAAACAGGCGTTACTACCTTTAAACTCAAACACGAAATTGATACTGGCAATATTTTATTACAGGAATCTTTTACAATACCAGAAGATGACAATGTAGGTATTGTACACGATCGGATGATGGAATTGGGTGCGCAGGTGTTGGTTAAAACTGTGAAGGGTTTAGCTGATGGTAGTATCGAGGAGAAACCGCAATTAATTTTTAAAAATTCATCTGAAGATCAGCTAAAACATGCGCCTAAAATATTTACTGAAACATGTAATATAAATTTTAATCATACAACTACTTCTGTACATAATTTCATTAGAGGATTATCGCCCTACCCTGCAGCTTTTAGTTTTTTACATGGTAAAAAAATAAAAATTTTTACAGCTAAAAAAATCATAATGACGCCTACGCATGAGCCTGGCATTGTTCATACCGACGAAAAAACATTTTTACATTTCGCTTGCAAGGATGGCTATATCAGTGTACTCGATCTACAGCAGGAAGGAAAAAAAAGAATGTCTATACAAAATTTTTTGAGAGGCTATCGTTTTCATGATGTGAAGTAGTAACTGAAAATAAATTATAAAAAAAACTCCACATGTGGAGCCTATCAAATATTGCTTTTAAATTATTAAAATGCTATGCTACCTTCGAAACTATTGCCGGTAACCCCCAACTCTGCTGCAGCTGCGGAACTCACTTGTATCACTAATGATTTGTTTTGATTGAGATTGGGAATTAAATCTAACACTTTGGCATATATCACTTTGTTATTGATTGTATTAGTAATTTTTACGAAAGAACCTGCGGGAGCAGCGTTGTGCAAACAATAGTATTTACCATCTTCCCAACCGCTCATACTTTTAAAAATACCTGCCAATCCAGTATCTTCCCTAACACTTTTTGAACCAATCTGATTGTCATAAAAAGATTTGAAAAAACCCCCATTTAAATTATTATTAGATTTTTGAACCACCGTTTCTTTAGAAACTAACGGGGGCGCAGTTATTACTTGCGGCTTTGTATCTACATACACATCATCTGCAATGGTGGTTTCAGGTGCCTTTTTTTCTATAAGAGGCGAAACTACTACCGGAGCTGAAGTTGTACCATAACCCACAATAATATTCATACCAATATTCAATGCATCACTGCTGAGGTTGTTCCATTTTTTGATATCGTCGATACTTGAATTGTATTTTTTACTAAGCCCATATAATCCTTCTTTGGGTTCAACCTTATGGTAAATGGGAACAGAACTAGTACTTTGCTTTTGATTGGTCTGTTCTTTCGCAACTGGTTGAGGCGAACTTGTGGGTTCAGGAAGAACTGGCATAGGGGATGCTGAGGATGCTGGTGGAATTTTTATGACTTGACCAATGGCAAGTCCTTTATCAAAATCGATATTGTTATAGGTAGCCAAATCTCTGGGATGTACATTGTACAATCTACCTATAGAATAAAAACTTTCCTTCGGCACTACTGTATGCGTTTTTTGAGCCGAAGCTATAAACGGCATACTCAATAGCAACCATATAATAGTGAGTTTCATTTATTTCAATTAGGTGTAGTTACAAAGATGCAAAAATTAGTTGGTAGATACTCCGTTTATTTGTTAAGAATCCGCCACTCTTTGGGATAATAATTATTGAGGCGATTGGGAAGTATTTTTACCAATCCAAGCGGTAAACATCTGTATTCCAGTAAGGCCCAACCACGAACGTTGGTATCAATCACAATATCTTTCCGTCTTAAATAATCCAAAGCAGTGGCTTCATTTACACTTACGCTGGGCAAAACAGCCGATGCGGCTGAACCCAATGCCCACTCATGCGATGGAATTAATTCGTTGCGAATGATAGTGCCCATGTTGATGCCTGCCTTTTTAATGTATAGGTTTTGTTGCAATGTTAATACATGCTCTAAAATTGCCGATGGGATGGCCAATATATCGGCTTGGAATTTTAAAAAACCAAAAGAATCACCATCCCTTAGGTAAGCTTGCACAATTTCCTGTTCCTTTTTACTAGCCAAGGTTGGTTTAACTGAATACTTTTTATAATCCTCTGTTGCAGCTCCATCTTCTTTTTTAAACACAGTAATAAAAAATCCTTCGCCTTTTACTTTATCAGGATAAAAGCGATAGCCATAACAGTGATGCCTATCCGAAATAGTTTCTACAATACCCCAATCGTGTTCCATAAACAAACGTACGCTGCTTAAATTACCGTGCTCCTTTACCCAATCAGCCACCTGTTCATCTTCTTCCATAGAATAGGAACAGGTTGAATAGATGAGGACCCCACCGGGTTTCAATGCATCCAACACATCGGCTAGGATTCTTTGCTGGCGTTGGCTACAGAGTGCCACATTTTGTTCGCTCCACTCGGCGATGGCATTCGCATCTTTCCTGAACAATCCACTTCCGCTGCAAGGTGCATCTATCACCATACAATCAAAAAAGCCAGGCAACTTTTTAAAATCACGGGGATCATTGTTGGTAACTACCACATTGGCTGCACCCCATTTGCTAAGGTTTTCTACTAAAATACCTGCCCGGGTTTTGATGACTTCGTTGCTCACCAACAAACTATCGGTGTGTAATAAAGATTGAAGAAGGGTTGATTTACCACCAGGGGCTGCACACAAATCCAATACCCTCATGGGTTTCGTTACATCACAACTTTGACGAAGGGCTTGTTCTACAAACATGCTACTGGCTTCCTGCACATAATAAGCACCTGCATGAAACATGGGATCGATGGTAAAAATCGGTCTATGTTGCAAATAAAAACCATAGCTACTCCACGGCACTTTATCGCTCAATATATTTTGTAAAAAAGGAATGGAAGTAGCCTCTTTTATTTTAGCATCATTGATTCTTACAGACACTAATTGATGGCCCGAATGGTGCACAGCGGTAAAAGAAGGTTCATCAAAACCCTGAATACCGTGTAAAGAATGAATGAATGCTGATGGTAGTGCTGTTGACAAATAAAAATATTTAGTCTGGCAAAAATAAACAAGCAAGCGCTATAAAACTTAAAGTTTGTGAAGTGGTAACCATTAAGAATTGTTACCAATAGCAACAGGTGCCTGCCACACAAAGCGATACCGTACAAGTGAGTGACACAACAATGTTGAGAAAAGAGTAAATGCTGGTAACAAAGAAATAAAAATTATATCGCCTTCACCTCTGCACATAAATCCTGCAACACTTTTTTAGCATCGCCAAACAACATCGAGGTTTTCGGTTGAAAGAAGAGTTCGTTTTCGATACCAGCATAGCCGGGTTTCATACTACGCTTGTTAACGATTACCGTTTTGGCAAGTTCTACTTCTAAAATCGGCATGCCATAAATAGGTGATGCAGGATCGTTTTTAGCGGCAGGATTTACCACATCATTAGCCCCCAATATGAGTACTACATCGGTATTTTTAAATTCCTCATTTACCAGCTCCATCTCCTTCAATTTTTCATAAGGCACATCAGCCTCTGCCAGCAATACGTTCATGTGGCCTGGCATACGACCAGCCACAGGGTGTATGGCATACGTTACGTCTACGCCTTTTTCATTTAATATTTTTTCCAATTCATGACAAGCATGTTGCGCCTGTGCAACAGCAAGCCCATAACCCGGCACAATGATTACTTTGTTGGCATAACTCATCAGCATGGCGGAATCACTCAGTGATATTTCTTTGTAATTACCCTGTAAGCCAGCCCCGCCTACTACCGCTGCATTTTTGTTTCCGCCAAATGAACCCACCAATACATTCAACAACGAACGGTTCATCGCCTTACACATTAAAATGGTGAGCAATGTTCCTGCAGCGCCCACTAAAATACCGCCAGTAAGCATTACTTTATTGTCGTATAAAAATCCACCAAAAGCTGCTGCCACTCCGGTAAAACTATTGAGTAATGATATCACTACCGGCATATCTGCACCACCAATGGGCAATACAAAAAGTACACCATAAAGCAATGATAAAACAAGTATCACATACAACACATAAGTTTGCATTGGATCTACAATTAACCAGGCTGCACCAGCCAACGCAACAAATAAAACCAAGAGGTTCACCATTTTTTGTCCAGCAAAACTAAAATCCTTTACTTTTCCATTTAATTTGCCCCAGGCAATCATACTGCCTGAAAAAGAAACGGCACCAATAATGAGTCCCAACCCAATGATAAGAATGGTACCTGCTGTTAAAACAGGCACTTGATTACTGGTTGTTACAGATAAATGAACCAAGTGATTAAATTCTACAATAGAGATCAACGCTGCACAAGCACCACCCATGCCGTTGAACAGACTCACCATTTCTGGCATAGACGTCATCTTTACTTTTTTTGCTGCAAGGGCTCCAATCAGAGAACCAATAGCTAAGCCGCCAAATATCCATCTCAAGTTATGCAAACGCATACCCGCTTCATCTTTATACAAGAAGATGGTGGCTAAAATTGCAATCGACATACCCGCTGCTGCCACTAGGTTTCCTTTGCGGGCAGACGAAGGATTCGACAACATTTTTAATCCTAAAATAAACGTAACCGAGGCTACTAGGTAACAAAGAATGAGTATGTTTGAGGCCATAAAAAATTAATGTAATTGTTACAATTCCGAACTATTTATTAAATCACTTTTTCTTTTTAAACATTTCCAGCATTCGATCGGTTACTACAAAGCCACCTACCACATTCAATGTTCCTAAAATCACGGCTAAAAATCCCAACCCAAGTGCAAGGTAATTATCAGTTTCTGCCTTGCCCATTACAATGATGGCACCAATAATCACTACACCATGTATGGCATTTGCTCCGCTCATGAGGGGTGTATGCAACACGCTGGGTACACGTCCGATTACTTCAATACCCACAAAAATCATGAGCACCACAATGTAAATAGTTTGTTGATGGGTACTAACCCAATTCAATATTTGCTCCATGTATTATTTTTTTATTTTGCGGGCAGTTTTTTTCAATATTGCTTTGGTTGCGTCGCACTCTTTTACTTTTTTTCTCTTATTAGCTTATTGCATCCTACAACTAAGAATAACTTCAGAACTATTTTATACGATTCGTTCGTTAGTAATTTTCCCTTCATGAGCAATGCAAGTACCTTTAACTAGATCATCTTCAAAATTCAAATGCAGTGCACCATCTTTGTCAATGATAAGTTGTAAAAAGTTAACCATATTTTTTCCATATAATTTACTAGCATCACTGGCCATAGCAGCGGGCAACATGCTATTCCCAATTATGCTCACTCCATGGTAATGTATTGTTTCTTCATTTTTTGTTTGAGAGGTATTGCCTCCAGTAGCTGCTGCAATATCTATAATAACAGACCCATTTTTCATGGCTTGCATCATTTCGTCGGTAATGAGCACGGGCGCCTTTTTACCAGGTATTTGTGCTGTAGTTATAATGATATCTGCCTTAGCCACGCTCTCTGCAATTTTGGCTTTTTGTCGCGCCATAAAATCTTCGCTTTGCTCTACAGCATAACCGCCCGCTTTGCTGGCATCGGCAGCTCCCTCTACTTCTACAAACTTTCCTCCGAGGCTCATCACTTCTTCTTTTACTGCGGGGCGAGTATCAAATACTTCTACCACTGCTCCCAATCGCTTTGCGGTAGCAATGGCTTGCAAACCTGCTACACCAGCGCCGAGTATTAGCATTTTTGCGGGAGGTATACTGCCTGCAGCCGTCATAAACATGGGAAAGTAACGAGGAAAGGTGTTGGCCGCCAACAGCACTGCTTTATAGCCTGCAATATTAGCCTGGCTACTAAGCACATCCATTGTTTGAGCACGGGTAGTGCGGGGTAGCATATCGATACTAAAAATGGTGAATCCTTTTGCAGCCCATTTTTTTACCAAGCTGCCATTGTACAAAGGCTGAAACCAACCAAACAATACTTTTGATTGGCACTGTTCGATGTCTGACATGGAAAGCAATCCAATAGACAACACCAGATCGGCTTTTAGTAATACCTCCGCCCTACTGCATATAACAGCACCTGCTTCGGTGTATTTATCGTTGTTGGCAAATGCATGTACACCCGAATCCTGTTCCACCAATACGGTGGTTTTCCATTTAAGCAGTGTAGAGATGTGTTCGGGTAAAAGGGAAACCCTTGTTTCTGGTGCTGTTTCTTTCAGTACGCCAATAATCATGGTCAAATATATTGAATCTAAGATAGGTAAAAATTAAATATTGATTTCAACATCCTCGTTTCTCCTGCCACAATAACACAAATGAAACTAAGTAGTTCGTTAGAATCTCAAAATAAAATGCTGTTTCACCTTGAACTCCTTTTTAAAGAAAATGATTCCGATAAAAAACAAATCGATGCTGAGGGTAACTGAATTGTGTGCTTTAATAGTTTCCCAAGCGGCCTCCATTTCTGCACTCCAATGAATATCATCAAAAATTATAATACTGTTTTCGTGTGATTTAAAGAGTAATTGAGCAAAATAATCAAGCGTAGGTATTTTTCGATGGTTACCATCTACATAGGCAAGGTCAACCTTATCTACAATGCTGAGTAAGGCTGGTAGTGTATGTGCAAAATCGCCTTTAATAAGTTGTATATTTTGGATGCCTAGTTGATCAAAATTTTGTTGTGCAATTTCCGCAATAGCGGTAGCTCCCTCCAAACTATATACTTGTGCATTGCTGTTAGCCGTAGCCATATACGCAGTGCTAATGCCAAAAGAGGTGCCTAACTCTATAATGATAGTTGGTTGATAAGTGCCGACTATCCTATAAAACAGTTGCGAGAATTTTGTAGACTTTAAAGACGAAGCGGCAATAGCATCTATTCTTCTCTGGTTGGTTTTGATAACAGAGCTTCCGGCACCAAAATCTTGTACTTCAATTAACTGCCTATTCTCCAACAACTTTTTTCTGCATTGCTCAATAAGTAAGTAAGAAGGATCAGCTTGCCGATTGTTTTTTATAAATTTTATAAAATCAAATACGAATGGCGAGTGCACTCCGTGACCCTTGCTATTGGAGGCTGTAGTGTAATAACGAAAGTATTTAAATGCCAGTTGCGGAATGCTGTACATACTGCAAAAATAGGAAAGCGGATGAAGGTATGAGCGTTAGTAAAAATATTATTTCAACTCCCATTTTTCAAAGCTATAATCAAAAGCATGTTTCTCATCTTTTGAAAAATCTTCTTTAGTGTTCAACTTCCATTTCTGGGTATCTACAGGCGCAAAAAAAGTGTCGCCATCTATCTCTGTATGCACTCTGGTAATGTATTGTAGCTGCACCAGTGGCATTGCTTGTTTATATATTTCGCCACCGCCAATAATAAATATCTCTTTGAAATGCTGATCAGTAGCTATTTGTATGGCATGCTCCAAACTGCCCGCTACCGTTACATGATCTGCCTTCCAGTTAGGATTGCTAGTGATCACAATGTTTAGTCGGCCCGGCAATGGCTTATTTACACTTTCAAATGTTTTGCGTCCCATGATCACCACAGAAGCCCAGGTACAGTTTTTAAAAAATTTTAAATCATTGGGCAAATGCCATAGCAATTGATAGTTTTTGCCAATAACGTTATTAGTACTAACGGCAACAATGAGAGCGATCATAATTAAGGATATGTAAGGTGTAATAAGAATGTAAAATTAAGTAATAAATGAAGTGATCGTGTCATCTCATTTTACCAAAACCTTTTTTACCACATATACATTTCTGCATAAATAGTTAAACAACTACAGTGCAAGTTAAGCTCACTATTATCACTTGAGTTAATAGCCATTCTTATACTGCCACGGGCGCTTTGATAGCTGGGTGGCTTTGATAGTTCAATAACTCAAAATCGTTGAACTGAAACGAAAAAATATCTTTCACTTCTTTGTTCAATTTCATTTGGGGAAGAGGAAACGTTGTTCTGCTCAATTGTAGCCTGGCTTGTTCAAAATGGTTGCTATATAAATGTACGTCGCCGAAGGAATGTATAAATTCGCCGGGTTCCATATCACATACCTGTGCAATCATAATGGTGAGCAATGCATAGGATGCTATATTAAAAGGAACACCTAAGAATACATCAGCACTGCGCTGGTATAACTGGCAACTTAACTTTCTTTTGCCGTTGGCGCCGGGTGCAGATGTGTAAAACTGGAATAGGCAATGACAAGGCATTAATTTCATAGCGGGTAATTCTGCTACGTTCCAGGCGCTGATGATTAGTCGTCTACTATCGGGGTTGGTATGTAATTGATAAAGGAGATCTTTTACCTGATCAACAGACTCACCATTGGCGCCCGCCCAACTGCGCCATTGTTTGCCATATACCGGACCAAGGTTTCCATCTCCATCTGCCCATTCGTCCCATATTTTTACGTTGTGCTCTTTGAGATAACCAATATTGGTATCGCCTTTTAAAAACCAAAGCAATTCATGGATGATGCTTTTGATGTGTGTTTTTTTGGTAGTCACCAACGGAAAACCATCGGCTAGGTTAAAGCGCATCTGGTAACCAAACACACTGCGAGTACCAGTTTGAGTGCGATCACTTTTATCGATTCCTGTATCTATAATGTGTTGAAGTAGTTGTAAGTATTGCTGCATGGTTTGCAAGGTAGCGAAAATGATAAAAATAGAAATTAGAAGGTGAATAACCTGTGAAGAAGGAGTATGATGTGAATATTAGAAATGCCTACTTTATTAATGTCGTGCTGTTGTATATTAAAAGGTATAAGCCCTTTATGAAACTTTTATAGAGTAAATTATAAATTAATATTACTTCTAAAATAACAAGTATATAGGTTATCATCCTTATCAACTCTACTTATTAAATCACCTTAGACCCTAGTATATACAACCGCTTTAAGTATTATCTTTGTATCGAAGAATTTAGATATGAGTACAAAAGGAAAAGTATTAATGGCCATGAGTGGTGGAATAGACAGTACTGTGGCGGCATTGATGCTACACAAAGAGGTTTATGATGTAATAGGTATCACCATGAAAACATGGGACTACTCTACCGCAGTGGGTACTACCGGAAAAAAAGAAACTGGCTGTTGCAACCTCGATAGTTTCAACGACGCTCGTATGGCTGCCGTTCAACATGGTTTTCCGCATTTTATTTTAGACATCAGAGAAGAGTTTGGCGATTTTGTGATAGAGAATTTTGTAGAGGAATACATTGCCGGGCGCACACCCAATCCATGCGTGATGTGCAACACGCACATCAAATGGAGGGCATTACTGAAAAGAGCAGATGCTTTAGGTTGCGATTTTATTGCTACCGGTCATTATGCTCAGGTGCATCAACACCACAACGAACGATACTTTATCAGCAAAGGCATTGATGAAAGCAAAGACCAAAGCTATGCGCTTTGGGGCTTGCAGCAGGATCTACTTAGCAGAACCCTCCTTCCATTGGGTACCTTTCATAAAACGGCTATTCGCCAAATGGCTCACGATTTTGGTTACCCTGAACTAGCAAAGAAAAACGAGAGCTACGAAATTTGTTTTGTTCCGGATAATGATTACCGCGGTTTTTTGAAAAGAAAAGTAGAGGGATTAGAAGAAAGAGTAACTGGAGGTAATTTTGTAGACCCCGCAGGAAATATTTTGGGCAAACACAAAGGCTACCCATTTTATACTGTAGGACAGCGAAAAGGCCTGGATATTGCCTTGGGTAAACCTGCATTTGTGACCGAAATTATCCCTGAAACCAACACAGTAGTATTGGGAGAGGAAGCTGATTTGAATCGAACGGAAATGAACGTAATGGGTATCAACTGGATGAAATTTGATGGAATTACAGAAGGTATGGAGGCGGTTACAAAAATTCGTTATAAAGATAAAGGTGCCCTCAGTCAGCTTTTCACATACGAAAATGGTATTAAAGTGCGTTTTTATGATGATGTAAAAGGAGTAGCACCCGGACAAAGTGCTGTTTTTTACGACGGAAACGATGTAATTGGGGGTGGCATTATACAGAGGAACCAGCCAATTTTTTTATAAAAATTGGTTTTATTCCTAAAATTATTCCATGCTGAAGCAAATCAAATACCAAAATTTTTCATCCAAATACATCAAAACGAACCTAAAACCAGTTTTAAAATAAAAAAACTTCGGTTTGCATATTAACTGATTAAATAAACATGAAAAAAATTATTCCAGTCCTGTTTTTTACGAGTAGCCTCCTTATTTTAAGTGCTTGTAAAAAAGAAACGGAGCAATTGTCAACAAGCAGTATTGAGGATTACCATCCACTAGCAGTAGGTAAATATATCAGCTATCGTTTAGATTCATTGGTATTCACCAGTTTTGGAACTGGAACTGCCGTAAGAACCTATCAGGTAAAGCTGGAGGTAGATGCAGCCATCACCGATAATTTAGGCAGACCCTCTTTTCGTATCATCCGTTACAGAAGAAATACAGCAGCACAGCCATGGTTACCAGACAATACTTTTATGGCAACTAATACCGGCAACGGATTAGAGTTTGTAGAAAACAATCATCGATTCCTGAAACTCAGAACACCTATGCGCGACTTTTACTCATGGAAAGGAAATTCATTTTTAGATACTTACTCTATTAATTCAGAGATAAAATACATGGCCGATTGGGACTATATTTATGACAGTGTACATGTTCCATTAACCATTGGAGGCTTTAACCTAGACAGCACTTTGAAAGTAGACCAGCGCGATGAAGTGATTGGCAATCCTGCAGACCCAAATTCGTATAGTGAGATTAACTACGGCATGGAAAAATATGCCAAAGGCATAGGCATGGTATACCGTCGCTTTTTTCACAGCGAATATCAACCACCTACACCGGGCCAAGGCGGAAGAATTGTTGATGGCTCTTATGGTGTAACTATGACGATGATAGATCACAACTAAACAATAAAAACAATATTTAAAAAACGGATCAGCTTTCTCTGCTCCGTTTTTTTATTATCTTAATTTCGAGTAATAAATACTATGTATGGAAACAACGATCAGAGCAGCAATAAAAGAAGACTGTAAGTTTATGATGGAACTAATACATGAATTGGCGCTGTATGAAAAAGCACCAGACGAAGTAACGGTTTCTTTTGAGCATTTTGTTGAAAGTGGGTTTGGCCATAACCCTGTTTGGTGGGCATTTGTAGCAGTGCAGCAAGGTAAGGTAGTAGGATTTGCATTGTACTACATCCGTTACAGTACCTGGAAGGGACAGCGGTTATACCTAGAAGATTTATTGGTAACAGAGGCCCTTCGGGGCAAAGGAATTGGCAGACTACTTTTTGAAAGATTGATAGCCGAGTGTAAAGAAAAAAAATACAGCGGTATGGTTTGGCAGGTATTGGATTGGAATGAGCCAGCTCTCAATTTCTACAAAAAATACCATGCTAATTTAGATGGAGAGTGGATCAATGGAAGTATTAGTTTTGAGTAAATGCTACATTAGGATACTTAACAAAAAAAATAGAGATAGCATTGTAAGAGAACACACCCAACGTTTGTTGGGCTTTTTTTACAAAATCACTGACAAGTAAACGATTGAGTTCGTACTTTTGCATAATTTTAGCAGGGATACAAATCGATTGCTGTAAAGCTTCATAAAAATATATAGTATAAGAGTGTAACGGTAATGAACTTCTAAAGCGCTTCAGCAGCCGGGCACCAAAAAAAATAGTATGGCGGAAAAAATAACCATGGGCGTTAACGGCCAATTACAGGTACCCAATCATGCAATAGTGCCTTTCATTGAAGGTGACGGTATTGGCCCAGAAATTTGGGTGGTGGCCGAAAAAGTGTTCAACACTGCAATACAAAAAGCTTATGGCAGCAGCAGAAAAATTGAATGGAAAGAAATGCTCGCCGGAGAAAAAGCGTTTAAGCTTACGGGTGAGTGGCTTCCTGACGCTACATTGCAAATGGCGAAAGATTATATAGTATCAATTAAAGGACCATTGACAACACCAATTGGTGGTGGTATCCGATCATTGAATGTAGCCATGCGACAAGAACTTGATTTATATGCCTGTGTGCGTCCGGTGAAATGGTTCAAAGGTGTACCATCGCCAGTGATTCGTCCTGAGTTGGTAGACATGACCATTTTTCGTGAAAATACCGAAGATATTTATGCAGGAATAGAATGGAAAGCAGGATCTGCAGAAGCACAAAAATTTGAGAAATTCCTGATAGAAGAAATGGGGGTGAAAAATATTCGTTTCCCAGGCGACTCCAGCTATGGCGTAAAACCTGTATCTAATGAAGGCAGCAAAAGGTTGGTGCGTGCGGCTATCAAACATGCATTGGATAATAATTTACCTTCTGTTACTTTGGTGCATAAAGGTAATATCATGAAGTTTACAGAAGGTGGTTTCAAAAGCTGGGGTTATGAAGTGGCCCGTCAGGAATTTGCAGACCGAACTTTTACCTGGGATGAGTGGGACCAATTAAAAAAAGAATACGGTGAAGCCCATGCCAATGAGGTGCAACGTAAAGCATTACACGAAGGAAAATTATTAGTGAAAGACATGATTGCCGATAATTTTTTACAGCAGATATTGATAGCTCCTCAAGATTTTTCAGTAGTGGCCACCCTTAATTTAAATGGCGATTATATTTCGGATGCGTTGGCTGCAGAAGTGGGCGGCATTGGTATTGCACCGGGGGCTAACATCAATTACAAAACAGGATACGCCGTGTTTGAAGCTACTCATGGTACTGCACCAAAATTTGCAGGCACCGATAGCATGAACCCCTCTTCAGTTATTTTAAGTGGATGTATGTTACTAGAATATATTGGCTGGAAAGAAGCCTCAGAGCTCATTACATCCGCACTACAAGCCACCATTATGCGCAAGAGTGTTACCATCGATTTTTACAACTTGATGAGTGGCGCTACTCTTTTAAAGACCAGCGAATTTGGAGACGCCATTATTAGCAACATGGGTGTAGTAACCAGCAACAATGCCCAATTGAAAAAGAGCAGTAGTTTGTAAAATTGAGTAAATCTTTAGAAGACAATCGCTTGTAAAAAAAAAATTAGTAAAGTAAAAATAGATACACATGACAAAAATTAAAGTTAACAATCCGGTCGTGGAACTGGATGGCGATGAGATGACAAGAATTATTTGGAAATTTATAAAAGACAAATTGATACTTCCTTATTTGGAAGTTCCTATACAATATTATGATTTGGGTATGGAATACAGAGATGAAACCAACGACCAGGTTACGATAGATGCAGCCAATGCCATCAAGGCATGTGGCGTTGGAATTAAATGTGCCACCATTACGCCTGATGAGCAACGTGTGGAAGAATTTAAATTGAAACAAATGTGGAAGAGCCCAAATGGCACCATCCGCAATATTCTAGATGGAACCGTTTTTCGTGAGCCGATCGTAATGCAAAATGTACCACGGTTGGTAACCAATTGGACAGCACCAATCATTGTTGGGCGTCACGCATTTGGCGATCAATATCGTGCAACCGATACCGTTATTAAAGGCAAAGGAAAACTCACCATGACTTTTACACCAGAAGATGGTAGAGAAGCGCAAGTGTTTGAAGTATTCAACTTTAAAGGAGATGGTGTTGCCATGAGCATGTATAACACAGATGAAAGTATTTATGGTTTTGCAAGAAGTTGTATGAATATGGCTTTGAGCAAAAAATGGCCGCTGTATCTTTCTACCAAAAATACCATCCTTAAAAAATACGATGGTCGCTTTAAAGATATTTTTGAAGAAGTGTATCAAAACGAATTTAAAACAGCCTATGAAGCCGCTGGCATTGTATACGAACACCGATTGATTGACGACATGGTAGCTAGCGCTCTTAAGTGGCATGGTAATTTTGTATGGGCTTGTAAAAACTATGATGGTGATGTGCAAAGCGATACGGTAGCCCAAGGGTTTGGTAGCCTCGGATTGATGACGAGCGTATTGATAACCCCTGATGGAAAAACAATGGAATCGGAAGCCGCTCATGGTACTGTAACACGTCACTATAGGGAACACCAAAAAGGAAAACCAACTAGCACCAACCCTATTGCATCAATTTTTGCATGGACACGTGGTTTGGCTTTCCGTGGTAAATTAGACAGCAACCAACCCTTGATCGATTTTTGCAACGCTTTGGAAGCTGTGTGTATTGAAACAGTAGAAAGCGGCAAGATGACAAAAGATTTAGCGGTTTGCATTCATGGTAATAAAGTAACGCATGGCCAACATTACTTGTACACGGAAGAATTTCTGGATGCTATTGACGATAATTTGAAAAAGAAAATGGAGATGTAATGTCTCATTAATTGTATATCAAAAAAGCAGCTTATTTAGTCATAAGTTGCTTTTTTGATGTAGATTATGTTTCGTTTGTTTCGCGACTTCCTGCGTATAATTCATATTCAAATAAACGACAATCAATTTTACTAGAATAAAATTCTATTCTGCGTTTGGGCTTCAGTCCAATTTTTTTACCTAATTCTAGATTACCTGTGAAAATATAACCATAGTAGCCTTTACATTTTTTCTTTAAAAAATCTCCAATCCTTTTATAGGTGGCTTCTAGGTCTTTTTCAACACCCAATCTATCGCCATATTCCGGATTGAAATACACTACCCCTGCAGATCCCTCTGGAATGGGTGTTTCTTCAAAATCGCATTGTAGATAAGTAATCAAAGATTCAACACCTGCAATGCCGGCATTTACTTTTGTAATTTGAACAGCATCTTCGCTGATATCTGATGCAATGATTTGTAAACCTGGAGGAGCATCTTTTACCTGTTGTTCTAATTCGGTATATGCTAAATTGTAAAAACTTTCTTCGTAACCTACCACATGCATATAAGAATAATTGTTACGGAACAAACCTGGTTTTCTATTGGTTGCAAAAAGTGCTGCTTCAATGGCAAGTGTACCTGAGCCGCACATGGGATTTACAAATGGAGAAACGCCATCCCATTTACCAGCCAGAATGGTAGCTGCTGCCAGCGACTCCAGCATGGGTGCCTTCCCAGGAATTTTGCGATAGCCATGTTTGCTGAGGGTTTCACCAGATGTGTCTACAAATATTTCTGCAACATCTTCTTTCCAATACAAATGAATCACAGCACCGTTTAATTCAGAACCAGAGTTCGGACGTCCTCCCGTTTTTTCTCGATACCTATCGGCAATTGCATCTTTTACCTTCACATTAGCAAATAAATTATTAGTAATAGTTTCGTTACTTACATTGCTGCTAATAGAAAAATAACCGACCGCAGGCAAGATATTTTCCCATTCCATGGTTACCAATGTTTTGTACAAATCATCGGCATTCCATGCATTAAATTCTTTGATTGAAAACAATACCTGACTTGCGCAACAAAGCTGCAGATTCAATCGAATACAATCTTGCATGGTACCCAATAGCTCTACACCTGTTTTGAAAACGCGAACTGGTTTATATCCAAGTAGTTCAATTTCTTTTTGCAAGTAAGAACTCAAGCGATTGCTACAAGTAACAACTATTCTACTTGAAATATTATATAGATTCACTGTAAAAATGTTACTGAAAAAATAGTTATTATAGAAAAATATTTAGTTAATTTTTAAATTAAAACTTCCTCTTTGTTCACTTGGTAAAATATTTTTTTAAGCATTAAGGTTTTGAATGTTTTAATATTTATATCAACTTAAAAAAGTATTTACCCGTTTTTAGATCAACCAAAGATAAATTGATGTTTAAAGTTGCTTGTTTAACCCAGATTTTGCAGTTGGAAATCTATTGCTGCTTTCAAACGCTGCACAGCTAAGCATTTGTTCTTGTTCGTAAAATGCTCTTAAGTATTCATTAACGTTGGTTTTAATTTATACTCGGTATGTGATAAAGATACAATTGAAAATTTTCTATTGACCTTGTATTTGGTTTAAGCATACCCTTAAACTTTCTTTCCATGTAGGAATTATCAACTGAAATTGATGCTGTATTTTTTTAGTATTTAAAACTGAATAAGCAGGTCGTAAGGCAGGAGTAGGATAAGCAGAACTGACAATAGGTTGAACAACACAGTTGCTGTTGATGAATGTTGCAATGGTACTAGCAAACTCATACCAATTAATAATACCTTCATTACAATAATGATAAATACCTGGAAGTGGAGATGGCTGTTGTATGATTTGCAACACTGCTTGGGCAAGATCTGCAGCATATGTGGGACACCCCCATTGATCATTTACCACGCCAATAGAGGATCGCTCAGCCATCAGGCGCAGCATGGTTTTTACAAAGTTATTGCCAAAACTGCTATACACCCACGATGTTCGGATAACGATTGACTCTGCATTATTTTGAATGGCTGCAAGTTCACCGAGTAGTTTGGTTTCTCCATAATAATTAACAGGATCTGTTGTATCTGTTTCCAGATAAGGTGATGTACCCCTACCATTAAAAACGTAGTCGGTAGAAAAATGAATGAACTGGGTATTATATTGCTTACAAATAGCGGCCAAGTTTTCTACCGCTCTTGCATTGATTAGCATGGCTAATTCTCTTTCCGATTCAGCTTTATCAACAGCAGTGTATGCCGCACAATTGATGCATACATCAAATGAATGATGTTTAAAGTAGGCTGATATAGCATCAAAATCGTGTATGGATAACATTTCTTTTGTAACAAAAGTAAAATGAAGGTGAGGCTCAATAGAGGAGAGTGTTCGGAACTCCATTCCCAACTGACCATTTGCACCTGTGACCAAAATATTTTTATTATTGCTCAATAGTTGGAATTAAGTGATTTTACAATTCAAAATTATGAACAGAATTTACAAACATTGGATGGAACAAATCTTTTTCAGAAATAATTTGTTTTTCTGTTGGTATTTTCCAGTCGATGTTCAAAGCTGGATCACTGAACAACACTCCTGCTTCGGATGCTTTGTGATAAAAAGCATCGCATTTATAAAATACTTCTGCCGTTTGGCTGATAACAGAATAGCCATGAGCAAAACCTTTTGGCACCAACAGTTGTAAATTATTTTCTGCATTGAGTTCAATCGAAAAACTTTTGCCAAATGTTGGAGAACCTTTACGCAAATCTACTACTGCATCAAGGATGGCGCCAGTGAGTACTCTAATAAATTTTGTTTGCGAAAATGGGGCTAATTGATAGTGTAAACCACGTATGACTCCATAAGACGATTTTGCTTGATTATCTTGAACGAATTGGATATCAATTCCTTGTTCCTTACAGGTATTTTCATTATAGCTTTCAAAAAAATAACCCCTACTGTCTTCAAAAACTTTTGGTTCAAAGATCATTAATCCGGGAAAATCCGTTTTTATAAATGGCATAGTAGCAATTTATTTTTAGTGATGGAAAAAAGGGTTCAACTATATTGCTTTTTAAAATACTGGATAGTTTCTAATAAACCATCTCCAAAATTTTTAGTAGGTTGATAACCCAGCATTGTTTTTGCTAAATTAATATCAGCCAATGAGTCTCTGATGTCGCCGGCTCTAGGCTCCCTATAAGTAGCTTCCCAATTGCTATTTAATTCTTTTTTACAGATGTTATACAAATTATTTACGGTAAATTTTTCACCTATTGCTACATTGTACACTTTTTTGAGTGCTTGTTCATTATTACTCAACATCCCTTTTATATTTATTTGAACAGCATTGTCAACAAATGTAAAATCTCTTGTTTGCTCTCCATCTCCATTGATGTAAACGGGTGTTTTTTGTAAAATGCCTTTTACAAATAAAGGTATCACTGCTGCATAAGGCCCATCTGGATCCTGTCTGGGACCAAAAATATTAAAGTATCTAAAACCCATAATTTTTAAACCATATACATCTGCAAAAATTTGCGCATACAGTTCATTTGTTTTTTTTGTTGCTGCATAGGGTGATAAACAATTTCCTATCCTGTTTTCTTGTTTAGGCAGGGTGGGTTCGTCGCCATATACAGATGAAGACGAAGCGTACACTAATTGTTTTACGTTATTATCAACTGCTGCTTTCAGGATATTTACAAAGCCCCCTACATTTACTTCATTGAAATAAATGGGCTCCTTTATACTTCTTGGAACAGAACCCAATGCTGCTTGGTGATTAACATAGTCTATGTCCTTACAAGCCTCCATACAGGTTGATGCATTTCTGATATCGCCTTCCATCATTTCAAATGCGGCATACGCGCTTAATATGTCCAAATTTTTTTGAAATCCGTTCACCATATTATCTAGTACCCGAACTTTTGCAGCTCCATTTTTAAGGAGATATTCTGCTATATGTCCGCCAATAAATCCAGCTCCTCCTGTTACGAGGAAAGTACTGTTTGAAATATCGGTCGAATGAAAATTCATGTAAATTCGATTAAGCTTTTGGTGGTGCTTTATAAAGTTATGATGCTTGTAACAGTATTTTCAAAAATGATTCAACGTTGATTATAAGCTCCAATATTTTCTACTTTTTATTTTATTTCTGTATATCCCTTTCAAGTCGGCAACTATTGCATTTTCTTTACTAATAGAAGTAAAGTAATCGTCATTTAATTCAAGGTAACTAGTGTGTGGAACTGTAACAATAACTGCATCATATTGATCTGCCACTTGAGTACAAAGCCCAAACCCATATTCATGCTGTAATTCAGCTGAGTCTGCATGAGGATCTACTACATCAACATTTAATGAAAAAGATTGTAATTCTTTTACTACATCGGCAACTTTACTATTACGAATATCACTCACATTTTCTTTAAAGGTAGCGCCCATTACTAGCACTCTTGCCTGTTTTATATTATTGTTGTGTTGAATGATGTGTTGTAATATTTTTTTAGCTACATACCCAGCCATTCCGTCGTTGATGGCTCTTCCAGCAAGAATAACTTGACTATCATAGCCCAATTCTTTCGACTTATAGGTGAGGTAATATGGATCTACTCCAATACAATGCCCTCCTACTAAACCTGGCTGAAATTTTAAGAAATTCCATTTGGTTCCAGCTGCTTCTAACACTTCAAATGTGTTGATATTCATTTTGTCGAAAATGATAGAAAGTTCATTCATCAAAGCGATATTTAGATCCCGTTGAGTGTTTTCAATAATTTTAGCTGCCTCTGCAACCTTTATGGAGGACGCTTTGTGAACGCCGGCTTTTACTACCAACTGATACACTTTAGAAATGGTATCTAAACTTTCGGTACAGCAACCGCTTACTACTTTTACAATTGTGCTGATGGTATGTTCTTTATCACCGGGGTTGATCCGCTCTGGAGAGTAACCGATTTTGTAATCAGTCATCATTTCAAGTCCAGAAAGCTTTTGAATGATGGGCACACAATCTTCTTCTGTACAACCAGGGTAAACCGTACTTTCATACACCACATAATCTCCTTTTTTGATCACTTTACCAATGGTTTCGCTGGCTAGTTGTATGGGTATCAGGTTCGGCGTATTGTATTCATCTACTGGCGTAGGAACTGCTACGATAAAGAAGTTGGCAGTTCTTAAAACATCTAGGTCATTCGTAAACTCAATATCACAACCTTCAAATGCAGTGGGTGCTAGTTCCTGACTAGGATCTATGTTATTTTGCATCATTTTTATGCGATCAGCATTGATATCGAAGCCAATTACTTGTATTTTTTTAGCGAATTCTAATGCAATTGGCAGACCCACATAACCCAGTCCGATAATAGCCAGTTTCTTCTTTTTTTCGAGTAAATCCTTATACATATTTTCTATACTTTTTGCAGTGCAGTTTTATTGAAACAAATGTATTTATTTAAATTCTTTGGGTAGCTTTCTCCATTCTTCTTCGGGCAAATTTCTAAAATAATCGTAAGTAATTTTTAAACCTTCGGCCCTACTAACTTTAGGCATCCATCCAAGTATTTCTTTGGCACGGGTGATATCTGGCTGCCTTTGTTTCGGGTCATCTACTGGTAGTGGTTTGTACACAATTTTTTGTGTGGTGCCAGTTAGCTTGATAATTTCTTCTGCAAAATCTTTTAAAGAAATTTCATCAGGATTACCAATATTCACTGGTTTAGTATAATCACTCATTAGCAAACGATAAATTCCTTCAATCAAATCATCAACATAGCAGAAGCTTCGCGTTTGACTGCCATCACCGAAAACGGTAAGATCTTCGCCTCTCAGCGCCTGCCCAATAAATGCAGGAAGTGCACGTCCATCATTTAACCGCATGCGAGGTCCGTAAGTATTGAATATTCTAACTATCCTGGTTTCTACCTGATGGAAAGTGTGATAGGCCATAGTAATAGCTTCCTGAAATCGCTTGGCTTCATCGTACACGCCACGAGGTCCAATTGGATTTACATTGCCCCAGTAATCTTCTGTTTGCGGATGAACCAATGGATCGCCATAAACTTCACTGGTACTTGCGACTAAAATTTTGGCATTTTTTGCTTTGGCCAAACCAAGGCAATTATGAGTTCCGAGTGATCCTACTTTTAAGGTTTGGATGGGTATTTTTAAATAATCTATCGGACTAGCCGGTGAAGCAAAATGCAAGATATAATCAAGCGGACCAGTTACATGAATAAATTTTGAAACATCATGGTGATAGAATTCGAAATTTTTTAATTTGAATAGGTGTTCAATATTCTTAAGATCACCCGTTATCAGGTTATCCATTCCAATTACATCGAACCCTTCTTTAATAAACCGATCGCAGAGATGAGAGCCTAAAAACCCTGCTGCTCCGGTAACCAACACTTTTTTTTGACGCACAAGATTGTATTTGGTGATTAAAAATTGATCGACTTAAAAAACTTATTAATTAAGTGATTGCTGTTACTGTTTTACGCCCTACACTTTCGTAATGAAAACCCAATTGAGCAATATGATGTAGATCAAATAAATTTCTGCCATCAAAAATAACTTTGTTTTTTAGTAAAGCAGCTATTTCTGAAAAATTAGGTGTTCTAAATTCGTTCCACTCTGTAGCTATAATCAAGGCATCTGCACCATGCAAAGCATTATATTGGTTATCTGCAAAATGAATAGTATCTCCCAATAAATTTTTTACGTTACCCATAGCTTCTGGATCAAATGCTGATACCGTAGCTCCAGCTGCCAGCAATGCTTCAATAATATAAAGTGCTGGAGCTTCTCTGATGTCATCTGTATTAGGTTTGAAAGCCAACCCCCAAATAGAAAAGTGTTTACCCTTGAGGTTACCGTTAAAATATTGATTTATTTTAGGAAGCAGGTGTAGCTTTTGTTTTTCGTTAACATCCATTACAGCTTCCAGTATCTTAAAATTATAATTTACTTCTGTAGAAGATTTTGACAATGCCTGCACGTCTTTAGGAAAACAACTTCCTCCATATCCGATACCGGGAAATAAAAATCTTTTTCCAATCCTTTCATCGCTTCCGATACCTTTGCGCACCATATCTACATCAGCGCCTAACCGCTCGCAAAGCTGAGCGATCTCATTCATAAAACTGATTTTTACTGCCAAAAATGAGTTAGCTGCATATTTGGTTAATTCAGCAGATTTTTCATCCATGAAAATTACTGGGTTGCCTTGTCTTACAAATGGTGCATATAAATCGTTCATTACTTTTTTGGCCTTTTCAGAAGTGGTACCAATCACCACCCTGTCTGGTTTCATAAAGTCGTCTACCGCAACACCTTCTCGTAAAAATTCAGGGTTGCTTACTACATCAAAACTATCTTGAATATTTTGAGTAGCTGCTTGTAAAATAGCGTTGGTTACTTTATCTGCAGTACCCACAGGCACTGTACTTTTATCAACGATTACTTTGTAATCTTCTGGCTGGAGTAATTTTCCTAAGTCTGCTGCAACACCTAATATATATTTAAGATCTGCACTACCATCTTCACCCGGAGGTGTGGGTAATGCCAAAAAGATAATGCTGGCATCCTTTACCCCTTCCGCTAAGTTATTAGTAAATTGAAGTCGCCCTTCTTTTTTATTACGTAAAAATAATTTTTCAAGTCCGGGTTCGTAAATAGTGATCTTACCAGCATTCAGTTTATCTATTTTACTTTGGTCGATATCTACACAGGTTACATTGTTGCCTGTTTCTGCAAAACATGTTCCGGTTACTAATCCAACATATCCGGTTCCTACAACAGCTATTTTCATTTTTTAAGTATGAGGGTGAGTGATTATTGATTCACGAATGACAATACTTTGTCTACGATGTATTGTTGTTGTTCTTCATCCAATTCCGAATGTATAGGTAGAGATATAACCCTTTCTGTTAACCAATCAGTGGTTGCTAATTGATATTTGCTGCCACCAAATGCGTCAAACATTTTTTGCTTATGTGCCGGTACAGGATAATATATCATCGCTGGCACTCCATTATCTGCAAGGTATTGATTCAATGCATCCCTATCAACTCCCTTTAATATGAGTGTGTATTGATGAAATACATGGAGATTATTTTCTGCACGATATGGAACGGATATTCTTTCATTACCTGCAAAAGCTGCGTCATAAAAATCAGCAGCTTTTCTTCTGGCAGCAATGTAGGCATCCAGGTGTTTTAATTTGATATCTAGGATAGCAGCCTGCAACGCATCTAATCTAGAATTACAACCTACCACATCATGATAATACCTTTTGCTTTGTCCATGAGAAGCAATCATCTTCAATTTTTCTGCCAACGCATCATCATTTGTGAAAATAGCCCCACCATCACCAAAAGCACCTAAGTTTTTACTCGGATAAAAAGAAGTACAACCTATATCTCCAATACTACCTGTTTTCTTTTTTGTTCCATCTGCAAATGTATAAACGTTACCAATACCTTGGGCATTGTCTTCAATTACAAAAAGTTGATGTTTTTTGGCGATGGCCATTATTTTTTCCATATCGGCGGCATGGCCATAAAGGTGAACAGGTACAATGGCTTTTGTTTTTGGCGTGATCGCTTTTTCAACAGCATCAGCATCTATACAAAAAGAACGGGGATCTACTTCTACGAAAATGGGTTTGATGTTCAGCAAAGCTGCCACTTCAACTGTGGCAATATATGTGAAGGAAGGCGTGATTACTTCATCGCCGGGTTGCAACCCTAGTGCCATCATCGCAATTTGTAATGCGTCGGTGCCATTGGCACATGGAATTACATGTTTACTTTGGTGATAGACCGCTAAATTCGCTGCAAAATCATTCACTACTTTTCCTCCTATAAACTGTGAACTTTCCATCACAGCAATAACCGCCTCATCAACCTCTTTTTTAATTTTGTGGTACTGTGTTTTGGTATCCACCATCTGCAATGGTCTCATATTTTAATAATTATAGCGCCGCAAAGATACAATTTGAAATAGGAAAAGGAATGACGAAATACAATTTCATTTAATATTAAATTTTACTGGGATTTGATTAATACAAAAATAATTTTTAAACCATTTCATAAATGAGACTAACTTTAAATGCTTAAAAAGGAAAGTAATGCTATAATCATCATTACTCATAATTTTGACTCAAATTATCGCCATTGACGCTATTTCTTTACTCCATATTTTTAAAGCTATTCTCTGCCGGAATAAAAATTGCCGCCTTTTTTAATCCCAAGGCTCAACGCTGGATTAAAGGAAGGTTAAACTGGTGGGAGCAGCTGCAAACCCTGGATAGAGATGCTGAGAAACCCACCATTTGGATGCATTGCGCTAGCCTAGGTGAGTTTGAACAAGGGAGACCGTTACTAGAAGCCATTCGATTAAAATATCCAGCTACCTGCATCCTTCTCACTTTTTTCAGCCCTAGTGGATACGAAGTCAGAAAAAATTATGCGGGTGCCGATTTGGTGATGTACCTACCCATCGACAGTAAAGAAAATGCCCATCAGTTCATTAATTACTTAAAACCCTCATTGGTGCTGTGGGTGAAATACGAATATTGGTACTATTATTTATTAGAGCTTAAACAGCAAAAAGTACCAGTATTATTAATTTCAGGTATTTTTAGAAATTCGCAACCTTTTTTTAAAGCGTATGGTCAGCTATGGAAAAATATGCTGGGTTCATTTGAACAATTGTTCGTTCAAAACCTTTACTCGTTAACCCTACTAAAAAGTATTGGCTTCAATAATAAGGCCACTGTTACTGGAGATACTCGTTTCGACCGGGTTTGCAGCATTGCTGCTGAGTGGGAATCTTTACCTGAACCGTTATCTAGCTTTTGCAATCTACATCCTGTTATTGTTGCTGGCTCTACTTGGGAAGAAGATGAAGAACTCCTTATTCATTATTCTAAAACATATCCGCATATCCGTTTTGTGATTGCCCCTCATGAGGTGAGCAAAGAAAGGATAGAGGACCTGCAGGAGGAATTTCCTAATGGAATTCTTTATTCAAATTTGTTGACTATCCCAACAGAAGAAATCGGAAATAGGAATGTGTTGATCATTGATAATATTGGGATGTTGTCTCGCTTGTACCATTATGCTCATATTGCTTATGTGGGGGGTGGTTTCAACGATTCGGGCATACACAATATTTTGGAAGCGGCGGTATATTCAAAGCCTGTTATATTTGGTCCGGAATACGATAAATTTGCTGAAGCACGAGATTTAGTAGAGGCGGGAGCGGCATTCTCAATTGAAACAGCCTTGGAATTAGAAGCGCTACTAAATGAACTGATCAACAATAAAATTTTGTGGAAAGAAAGTAGCCAAATTGCAGGTGATTATGTACAACAACACCGTGGGGCTACTGAAAAAATAATGCAATATATTCAGGAAAAACGTCTTTTGATCAACTGATCAAACTGTTTTACTACTTCATTTTCATCATCCCAGCCCAGCTTTAGCTTGAGTTCTCTTTTGATCCAATATTCAGCTTCGGGATAAATAGAAAAACCGTTGATGGTTTTGATACTCCGCTCGTACATCACATCATCATTTCTAAACAATTCATTAATAAACAAAAAACGATCGTTGATTCCAACTGCTTTTTTGAGGTCTTTAATCGGGCTTTCTGTCAACAATTCCCCTAATTCTATTTTAGTTTGTCTTAATTTATCATTAACGGATGCAGGAGATGCTGTTGCTATTTTTTTATGTAATTCTGGTTTCTTTTCTTCAATAGGAGCTACGGGTAAAGGTATTGGAGTAGGCTCTTCCGCAGGAAATTGTATATTGTTTTGATGTGCTAGTGTGGGTATATCTTCGAGAGGGTCAAACAACAGTGCTGGTTTGTTTTGTGCCCCCATGTTATTCATTGTTTGGGCATTCCTTTTAATCTCTTCCAATTCTGCTTCTAACTCTGCTTCATCTACCAGCAAAATTTCGACTGTTTTTTCTGTGTTCAATATTGATTCAACTCTATCTGGAAGGGCTTTTGTATTGTAATTTTCCGCAATCACCACTGAAGCATATTGGCGTTCGTCTTTTTTAGGCTGAATTAATTTGAGGTGTAACAGCTCAGATTGTAGCATATCAATGGTAGTCAATAATTGCTCAATATTGGCATTGTTTGCCAATTGATCCTGTAATTTGTTACTGAGTGTTACCACTCTCTCCATATCAAGATTTTAACAATGTGAGTTAAAAAATGATGCAAGAACATTAGTTTTGCCGGCTGGGCAGAATCTTTAATCTTTGCACTATTGGATATAAAGTTACTAACAGTATTTTAAAAAAATTATTTAATGTTTATTGAGCCAAATTTAAATGGTGGTAGACGGGGTTGGATTGAAGTGATTTGTGGCAGTATGTTTAGCGGTAAGACGGAAGAATTGATTCGCCGTTTAAAGCGTGTAAAAATTGCCAACCTCTCAGTAGAAATATTTAAACCTGCCATTGACACCCGATATGATAACATTAATATCGTAAGCCATGATACCAATGCCATATTAAGTACGCCGGTAGAAAATGCGCAAAGCATATTGCTTTATGCACAAGATGTTGATGTAGTAGGGATTGACGAAGCTCAATTTTTTGATGCAGAAATTGGGGATGTGTGTGAGCAATTGGCTATGAAAGGCATTAGGGTAATTGTTGCAGGTTTAGACATGGATTATAAGGGTAATCCTTTTGGACAAATGCCTGTGCTTTTAGCGAAAGCCGATTACATCACTAAGTTGCACGCCATTTGTGTAAAATGCGGCAATATTGCCAATATCTCTTTTCGAAAAACAGCAAAGGAAAGTCAGATTTTGTTAGGAGAAAAAGATATTTACGAACCAAGGTGTAGAGTATGTGCGCTAGAAGTATAAAAATTTTCTATGGGTTACAACAGTGGTGGCCTTAAACTATACTATTTCAAATTGATCTCCATATCCATCCATTGTAAAAAATCATTTTAAACAATCGAATGATACAAAAAATTACAGCCTTGTTAAAAAAGGATATGCTGTTAGAGTTAAGACAACAGCATACTTTTTATGGTATTTTGCTGTACATCGCTTCTACCGTTTTTGTATTGTTTCTTTCGATGCCGGGTGATGGGTTAGATGGCCGTGTATGGAACAGCTTATTCTGGGTGATCCAATTATTTGTTTGTGTAAATACGGTAGCTAAAAGTTTTTTACAAGAGAGTAAAGGTCGAATGCTTTATTTTTATTCGATAGTATCTCCGGCAGAATTTATTGTTGCCAAACTGCTCTTCAACATCATACTCATGTCACTCATGAGCATGGTTAGTCTAATTTTATTTTTTATATTTTTCAATAATCCTGTAAACGATGCACTTCGTTTTACCGGGATTGTAATTTTAGGTGGAACCAGCATCAGTTTGGTGTTCACTTTAATGAGCGCCATTGCTGCAAAGGCGCAGCAAAATGCTGCACTGATTGCCATACTTGGTTTCCCGGTGATTCTTCCTATTTTATTGCTCTTGATGCGTCTTAGCCAATCTGCCTTTGCTGAAGTTTTCAGAGAAGGTGCCCTTCTGCAAATTGCTGGACTTATTTTTCTACTCGACTTGCTAGTGATGGTATTAGCTGTTATTCTCTTCCCTTTTTTGTGGAAAGATTGATTGGAAAATAGAATGCCCTTAAAAAGTACTATGCAAACCTAAAAAGTGAGACCTTGCTAAATTGTTCTTCCCGTGAATATTTATGATTCTTGGACTATCTTATTTTTTTGTAAATAAAGAGTCAATTCTATTTTTGAAATAAAAGGCAGTAGAGGCTATGGTTGAAAATTATAACTATTGAAGTTTAATTTCAATCTCAATGAATAACAGAAGAATGTATAATTTAAAAAATGATACAACAGATATAATATTCCACCTTGGTAAACAGCATTGTAGAGTGCATCGGGCTCTGAGAAAAAAACACCAGTTCACCCAATTAGAATTAGCAGTAAAATGGACAACCATGCCGAATAAATTGGCAAAATTGAAAGAGGAGCATTAAATGTATCTATTTGCATCTTACATAAAATTGCTCAGTGTTTCCAACTTGAAATTCACGAACTACTGAGGCTAGAAGATTAGTTTTTTTTACCCAAATACCTTACATTTAGTTTACCATTCACTAACAAACTTCGCTGGAACTAATTATTTTTTATTGCTATCGTTTGCCAGTGCAGTTTTATAATTTTTAAAATGAAAAGAAGAAATTTTATTGCCAATACCGCTTTGGCCACTACAGCTATCGGAACTTTTTTACAAGCTTGTACCAACCAAAAGTCTAGTGGCACAACCACTAAAAATAATATCGATAGTAAGGTGGGAGACGATTTTGAATTGCTCGAAAGCAGTATTGCTGGCCTACAACAACAAATGGAAATGGGAACTTATAGTGCTGTTCAAATCACGCAACTCTATTTAGATCGCATCAACGCCATCGATAAAAATGGCCCAACATTAGGCGCTGTGATAGAAATCAACCCCGATGCGCTCAGCATTGCTATGGCAATGGATGCTGAAAGAAAAGCAGGTAAAATAAGAGGCCCTTTACATGGTATTCCTGTTTTAATAAAAGATAATATCAACTCTGGTGATACCATGCAAACCACTGCCGGATCTTTGGCATTGGCAGGGAACAAAGCTAAAAAAGATGCCTTTATTATTCAAAAATTGAGAGACGCTGGTGCAGTGCTCCTCGGAAAAACCAATCTTAGTGAATGGGCAAATTTCAGGTCGTCGCAATCTTGTTCTGGTTGGAGCAGCAGAGGCGGACAAACCCGAAGTCCTTATATATTAGACCACAACCCTTGTGGTTCCAGTTCGGGATCAGGTGTGGCTGTTGCCGCCAATCTCTGCACAGTGGCTATTGGCACAGAAACAGATGGTTCTATTGTTTGTCCGGCAGCGGTTGCTGGCATCGTTGGTTTAAAACCAACAGTAGGCTTATGGAGTAGAAGCGGCATTATTCCTATCTCTCATACACAAGATACTGCTGGACCCATGGGGAGAACAGTGGCTGATGTTGCAGCTTTGCTGGGATTGCTCACTGGAGAAGACTCAACAGATAGTATCACTGCAAACAGCAAAGGAAAAGCGTTTACAGATTACCGTAAGTATCTTGATAAAGATGCTTTAAAAGGAAAAAGAATTGGGGTAGAAAAAAAATTACCAGGCTCTAACCATTTGTTACATGCCATACAAAAAGAAGTGTTGCAACAACTTACCCAGTTAGGTGCCACAGTTGTAGAGGTAGAATACCTAGATAAGATAAATGCCTTGGGTGATGCCGAATACCAAGTATTACAATACGAATTTAAAGATGGAGTAAACAAGTACTTGCAACAAAACCAAGCACCTGTTGCATCACTCGCTGATGTAATTGCATTTAACAAGGCAAATGAAGACAAAGCGATGCCATACTTCAAACAAGATACCCTCGAAAAATGTGAAGCAAAAGGTGGGCTCAACAGTAAAGAGTACTTGGAAGCCCTCAAAAAAAGCCATGATGGAGGTAAAAAAGTAATTGATGATATACTGAAACTATATCAACTCGATGCCATTGCTGGCCTTACCATGGGCCCGTCTTGCAGCATTGATATGATTTATGGAGATCGTTGGGGCGATGTGTTTTTAACACAACCGGCTGCCATCAGCGGGTATCCACATATTACGGTTCCTTGCGGAACAGCCTATCATTTACCAGTTGGATGGTCTTTTTTCAGCAAAGCCTACTCCGAACCTTTATTAATTGGCTTGGGATATGCCTATGAACAAGCTTCTAAAAAAAGAAAAGTGCCGGATTTCAAAAAAGCTTTTTTCTAAAATGAGACTATGTTTATTGAAGAATCAGCAATGATTTTATAAAAAAAATAACAGTTGTATGGCATTTGTTTTAAATGTTCAATAACTGATTCAACAACTAACTGCAAATCTTTTCGTCATAAGCAGTTGAACACAATTTGATTCAAAAATCAAACTGTATTTTCAGGCAGTTTCCCATAACTTTGCGCCACTTCATTAAACGTATCAAAACGTGCGCAAAAATTGGTGGAAAATATTGTCGTTCGGGTTACTGGTTTACACCATTGTAGGAGGTTTTTTAATGGAGGTCCCTCGTCTGTTCATTCTCAACGAAACCATCCGCAATCTTTATTTCCATGTTTGTATGTGGTTTAGTATGATGATATTGTTTATCGCAAGTTTTGTGTATAGCATCAAATACCTCAACACCACCAAATACATTCACGATATTTATGCAAAAAACTTTGCCGCCGTTGGTACATTGTTTGGTATATTAGGATATGCTACCGGCGCAATTTGGGCCAATTATACGTGGGTAACAGAACAAAGTCAAAGTTTAGGAAGTATTTTAAAAGAACCTAAACTAATTGGTGCCGCCATTGCCATTCTAATTTATGGTGCTTATTTCGTTTTGCGAGGCTCTTTTACCGACATGGATAAAAGGGCGAGGGTTAGTGCAGTGTATAATATTTTCGCTTTTGTTATGTTGTTTCCCAGCATTTGGATCATTCCCAGAATGGTAGGCAGTTTGCACCCGGGCGCACCTGGCAGTGATAGCGGAAACCCTGCTTTGAATTTTAAAGATATAGATAGCAATTTGAGAATGATTTTTTATCCTGCCATTATAGGTTGGACATTGCTGGGATGTTGGATAGTTTCCTTAAAAATCAGGATTGCCCTGATACGCGATAAAGAATTATTATAATGATTGGCTCCATGTGGTTTAAAAACTAGAATAATGAAAAAAAAATATTATTTAAAAAATTTAAGTAAGAGAATGCTGTTAGTATTAAGCACTTGTTTTACGCTCACCTGTTTTGGTCAAAACAAAATACCAGAAATGGCAGACACCATGCGCAGCAATGGCAAAATATATGTGGTAGTAGCGGTTTGTTTAACTTTGTTGATTGGTTTGTTTCTTTACATGATTCGGGTAGAAAAAATGGTAAGGAAACTGGAGAAAGAAAAATAAAAATAATTCAGAAATATTTTATGTTATAGTATATAAGTTTCTAAGTCACCAATAAGATTGCAGGGCTTGCCCCTTTTTTTATAAACAAAAAATAAAACCATATGTCACATCAGCCGTATAGCTTTTTTCAAAGTGTGGAAAGAAGCTTTGATAAAGCAGCAGCATTTACCACCTGGGATCCAGGAATTTTAGAACAAATCAAAGCATGTAATAGCGTTTACAGCATGCGTTTCCCTGTTAAATTAGACAACGGGAAAATTGAAGTAATGGAAGCTTATCGTGTACAACATAGTCAGCACAAATCTCCTTGTAAAGGTGGTATCCGTTTTAGTGAAGAAGTAAACCAAGACGAAGTAATGGCACTTGCCGCATTGATGACATACAAATGTGCTATCGTAAACGTTCCTTTTGGTGGTGGTAAAGGTGGTATCAAGATCAACCCTAGAAACTACAGCACATATGAACTAGAAAAAATTACCCGTCGTTATACCAGTGAATTGGTAAAGAAAAATTTTATTGGCCCAGGAATCGACGTTCCGGCTCCTGATTACGGAACCGGAGAAAGAGAGATGGCATGGATCGTAGATACTTACGCCTCTCTGAAGCCAGGCGAAATTGATGCTGCTGGTTGTGTTACAGGTAAGCCCATAACCCAAGGTGGTGTTCGCGGAAGAAAAGAAGCCACTGGTTTGGGTGTATTCTTCGGTATTCGCGAAGTATTTAATATGGAAGAAGTGATGCAAAAACAAGGATTAACTGTAGGTATTAAAGATAAAAAAGTAGTAGTGCAGGGATTGGGTAACGTAGGTTATCATTCTGCTAAATTTTTCCGGGAAGCAGGCGCAATCGTTGTAGGATTAGCCGAATACGAAGGTGCCATTTACAATGCAGATGGATTAAACGAAGAAGATGTATTTCAACATAGAAAAAAAACTGGTTCAATCCTTAATTTCCCCGGCGCAACCAACCTTGCCAAAAATACTGATGCGTTAGAACTAGAATGCGACATCCTTATTCCGGCAGCATTAGAAAATGTGATCAATGCAGAAAATGCACCAAGAATAAAAGCAAAAATCATTGGTGAAGCAGCTAACGGACCTTGTACGCCTGAAGCGGATGAAATTTTTATTCAACGCGGAATTCTATGCGTTCCAGATATGTACCTCAATGCAGGTGGTGTTACGGTAAGTTATTTTGAGTGGTTAAAAAACTTGAGCCACGTTCGTTACGGCCGTATGGAAAAACGTTTTACCGAAAACCTTAATACACAAATACTTGGTCAAATTGAAAGTCTTACCGGGAAATTAGTAGCTGATGAAGAACGTAAGTTTATTATGCACGGTCCAGAAGAAGTAGATCTAGTTCACAGTGGTTTAGAAGAAACAATGATTACTGCAACCAAAGAGATCATGAAAATTTGGTTTGACAATCCTGAAATACCAGATATGCGCACTGCAGCTTATGTAAGCGCCATCAATAAGGTAGCTACCAGTTATGCTGAGCTTGGAATTTTTCCTTAAGTAAAAAATAATACCTATTATTATTGATAATCCCCGTTGTAAAAACAATGGGGATTTTTATGCGATAAATTTGAAATAGTGTAGCATTTTATTTTAGCGCAATTGATGGTATTAGAATCAAGTGCACTCGTATGATTTTAACACAAATTTTAATACAAAGGAAACTTTGTTAGCAACTCCACACTGCCATCTTCTATCTTAAAACCAAAACAAGTATTGCCATTGCTGATGATACAATAGGCTGCTTGTAGTTCAATATTATACCGCAATGCCTGATCCATAGTTTTTTGATTGATGGGAGCATTGAGTTCTTTACATTCGATGAGCATAAATGGAATTTCATTTTTATAGACTACGATATCAAAACGCTTTTTTAATTCTCCCAGCATTACTTGTTTTTCTACAGCAATTAAAGAAGCAGGATAACCCATCGCTTCTGTGAGATACAAGAGTATATTTTGCCTCACCCACTCTTCTGGTGTAAGTACAAACCATTTTCTTCTGATTAAACAAAAAATGAGCTCGCGTGCACCCTCACTTTTTATAGATGGTTTTTTGTTGGGATAATCTAATAAGATCATACGACAAAACTAAAGTAAAAGCAGTTATCATTGCTTTTACAGCTTTTTCTTAAAACAAATAGCGAAAAAGTAAAAATATGATTGCAACACCTGTTTGTTTTCAGATTCGCCATTCCCCGATCTTTTTTGTAATTTTATTGAACTTAAAAAAAATAGATGAAAACAAAAGAAGAGATTGTAGACAATTGGCTTCCAAGATACACAGGAGAAAAACTAAAGAATTTTGGAGCTTATATTTTGCTCACCAATTTTTCTAACTATGTGAAAATGTTTGCCGCATGGAACAAAGTAGAAATTATTGGCACCGACAGGCCTATGCAATGTGCCACTGCAGATAATATTACCATCATTAATTTTGGCATGGGAAGCCCAGGCGCTGCTACCATTATGGATCTTTTAACCGCCATCAGTCCCAAAGCAGTACTTTTTCTGGGCAAATGTGGGGGGCTTAAAAAAAGAAACAAAATCGGAGACCTTATCTTACCCATCGCAGCCATCAGAGGAGAAGGAACCAGCAATGATTATTTTCCACCAGAAGTTCCAGCACTTCCTGCTTTCGCACTTCAAAAAGCTATTAGTACCACCATCAGAGATTATGAATGCGATTATTGGACAGGCGTTTGTTATACCACTAACAGAAGAGTGTGGGAACACGACGAAGTATTTAAAGAATATCTGCAAAATGTACGAGCCTACGCTATTGATATGGAAACCGCTACTATATTCACAGTAGGCTTTTATAACAAAATTCCTACGGGCGCTTTATTACTGGTAAGCGATAGTCCGATGGTGCCCGAAGGTGTTAAAACGGAAGCGAGTGATCAAGCTGTAACAGCTCAATTCGTAGAAAATCATTTAAAAATAGGCATCGATTCATTGAAACAACTCATCAACGATGGTATGACCGTAAAACATCTTAAATTCTAATACAAACCCATTGAGCAGTGGGCTTTTTACATACTGTGCTACAGCTACTGATTTCTATTTTGTAACAAATTATCATGGTTGCCCATTTGGATCGTCCATTATTGCAAGTCAAAAATCTTTCCATCAGCTTTCAGCAAGATGGTGGCAGCACCTCTGTTGCAAATAATATTTCGTTTGATATACACCCCGGCACTCTTATGGCTATCGTTGGAGAAAGTGGTTCAGGCAAATCTGTAACGGCACTGTCTATTTTAAAGCTACTGCCACCTACTGCACAAATAGATGGTTCCATTTTGTTCAACAACAGTGGTATGGAAATAAATATATTATCCTTAAAAAATGAAGGTATACGAAAACTCCGGGGCAACAGAATTGCTATGATTTTTCAAGAGCCTATGACTTCACTCAATCCGGTATTAACCTGCGGCGAACAGGTGATGGAGAGCTTGCAATTACACATGGGTTTAACAAAAAAACAAGCCAAACAGAAAACTATCCAACTATTTGAATCGGTAGAGTTACCCGATCCTTCGGCTATGCTACTCCGTTATCCTCATCAAATAAGTGGTGGTCAAAAACAAAGGGTTATGATTGCCATGGCAATGAGTTGTGATCCAGTACTTCTCATTGCAGATGAGCCCACTACTGCACTAGACGTAAGAGTACAAAAAAATATTTTGCAGTTGTTAAAAAAAATTCAGGAGAAACAACAAATGGCGATTTTATTTATCACACATGACCTGGCGTTGGTAAATACTTTTGCAGATAAAATTATTGTGATGCACAAGGGCAACATAGTAGAACAAGGCAAAAGTTCTGAAGTACTACAATCACCTACTCATCCCTATACAAAAGCTTTATTGGCATGCAGGCCTAGTAAAAATAGTAAATTAAAAATACTCCCTGTAGTAGCCGATTTTTTGAATGATGGTCATTCACTGCATCTCGACGAAAGCTTGCAGCAATTACCTTTGAAAAAACCAGCGGTAAGTGAAAAAAAGGTATTGGAAGTAAAGCATCTTAACGTGCTATTTGCAGCAGGAAAAAATAGATGGGGCATTACAAATAAATATTTCAAAGCAGTTGATGATGTCAATTTTTCTGTTTACGAAAACGAAATGGTAGGATTGGTAGGCGAAAGCGGTTGTGGTAAAACTACTTTAGGAAGAACGATTTTACAATTGGTGAAACCACATTCGGGACAAATCATACTAAACGATCGGCCTATTGAAGACTTACCAGCAAAAGAATTACGAGCGATTAGAAAAGATTTGCAAATAATTTTTCAGGATCCTTATGGCTCATTGAATCCGCGTATCAGTATTGGTGAAGCAATTACCGAGCCTATGAAAGTACATCGAATGGGCTCCTCTTTTAGGGATAGAAAAGAAAAAGCTATTCATTTATTAGAGCAAGTAAGTATGAACGCCAACCTGTTTAACAGATACCCACATCAATTTAGTGGAGGTCAGCGTCAACGTATTTGTATTGCACGCGCCCTTGCTTTAGAACCTTCTTTTTTAATCTTCGACGAAAGTGTGTCTGCATTAGATGTAAGTGTACAAGCACAGGTACTTAACTTAATTCAGGAACTCAAAAATAAGTACCAATTTACTGGGATTTTTATATCACACGACTTGTCTGTTGTGCATTACATCAGCGACAGAATTATGGTAATGAACCAGGGTAAAATTATTGAAACAGGAATTGCAGATGATATACTTCATCGCCCCCAAGAATTGTACACACAGCAATTAATAGCTGCGATGCCATCCTAAATATCTTTTAATTAAACATTAAAAAATAGTTTCAATATAAGCTATTGGCCATCAGTATCTTCACCGTAGTTGAAATATTCTGGATCGTTTCTATAAAAATTTTTACTGCTGTTAAAAAACCCAAACACCACTTTCCTCAGTTGTAAATTCAGTTGATCATCTACAGACTCGTTTGCAACCAGTTTTTTATCTGTTAATATAGATAAGGAGTTATTACTACTCGGCTCGCTTTCTTTAAATGATTGTAAACCACTAAACCCAATTTTCCAATCGTCTGACTTTTTGATCCTGTATTTAAAAAAGTAAACCAACCCCGAATTTCCCTTGATAAAAGCCGTTGATTTTTTTAAGAATACCACCGAATCTAGTTTAATCTCATCACTTTCGCCGATCATATAGCTTCTGGCTATGGCCAACTGGTTACTGTATTTAGCCGGGAATTTATCTAACTTTTTTATTTTTTCTAATTTATAAAACAAAGTGCCCCTTTGTCTTTCATCTGCTGCCAGACTCAATAAAATAGAATCGTGAACTTCCTTGCCATTTCGTAGCAATAATACTGCTGTATTCATTCTAACAATATCATCCTTACTTTGTATCATCCGGTTAAAATATTGTTTTACATTTTTATTAGTTTCATAAAATGGCATAAGCAGTATCGACTGCTTGTTTAACTGGTTACTATTGCCACTTCCTGCATAATCTTCTTCTTCTGCATCTTCATCATTTAGATCTAGTTTGTTATTGGCCTCCATTACTTTTTCTTCTGCAGCCTGTTGTTTTTTCCAAGCAACTTTAGCATCAATATAAATTCCAGGGAAAAAAGACTCATAGTCTGAAGCCCTTAGATATCCGCTATCTACTAAATTTACTAGTAAATCTATAATATTACTTTTATAATCATTAAGGGTTGACAATTGCAGAATCTGTGGAAATAGGTTTTTACTCAATGCCAACGTATCAAAAAAATGCTCAAAGAAATAATCATAATTATTGTCATCTTCAAAGATGGGAGGATCTTGCATCACCAATTCTTTCAATACTTCAAAACTCTTAGTAGTCTTAAGACGTGCCAAGGCTAAAACAGCTTCGTTCTGAAATAAACTGGTATCCGCAGTTTGTTCATATATTTTTTTTAGATAAACTGGAATGTTATCTGATAAAGTGTCTTTGATAAAACCGAGCTCTGCAATCAATTTCGTCTTTGTTTCAAAATAATTTTTATCAGCGATGCTGATCCTGTTAATAGCCTCATACAGCATATTGGAACCCTCAGGCCCAAAATAAATATTTTCAATTGATTGTTTTGCTTTTTTACTAAGAGCAGAATCTGCACTAAACAAATCGGAAAAAAACAACGACAATCTACTTTTATACACATCTGCTTCCACTACTTTTTCATGTGGCTTAAAACTTGCAAAACTTTCTTTTATAAATGTGCTCGAATTGTTTAGGGTATCAATTATAGTTGATAGAGTAAACATATTTCTTCCCTTCAATAGCAATTGTCTTTGTATCATTCTGGATGAGCCCGTATCTCTGATGGTAATCTGATACCCCATGCTCCCGTCTGAGCGGGTAAACCATTTTTTATCTTTTAAAACCAGATCACCCTTACCCAAAAAATCCTGAAATTCTTCTTTCCAAAATTTAGCAGTATCCCTTATTGAGAAATATTTTGGATACACTTGCATTTGTACATTCACCAGCTCGCCCGTATTTTTGTTAGAGAACTTACCGTTCTTATACTTTTGCCAATAAGCAACGTAGCCATTAGAATTGTTTCCATTGGCAGCATCTTCTGCTGTTTTTTCGATGATGTTACGAATACTATTGTCAATATCTGGTTGTACCGGTGTGTTCATACTCATCAGTAAAAAACTATCCTGATAGTAAATAGAGCTAGCATATTGATAAGGTTCTATCCGAAATGTTTTGTGAAAAGTAAATGATTTATCTACGCCGTTTTTAGTTCGTTGTGCTATCACGTATTGGTGCGGGCCCTGAATTAAAAATAGTGCATACACATAAGATCCATTTTTCATTTTTTCTTTCACCTGTAGTGCTGGATATCCTCCTACGTTCAAATACTTTCTAAAAATCTGTTTGTCGAAATATTCACCACTTCTAAAGGAGGTTTCCATTAAAGCCAAGTCGAAACTATCAGATTCTAAAAATCCAAATTGATATACGGATTTTTTCATAATTAGATAGGCTTCTCCACTCGTTTTATCAACGGCTTCATATTCCCATCGATCTGATTCCAAGTGGTCATTAAGCACATGCGGCTCATGAGGCAGTTGTACACTGAAACCACCTTGTGCCGGCTTAAAAGTAACTGCAACTGGTTCGTAGGTTTTTAACTTTATAGATCCAAAAAAACGTTCAGCCTCTTCTCCATCAACATAATCGCCTTTTCCACTCATTTTAAAAACAATCACTTCAAATGCTGTGATATAAATTTGGTAACGTTGCAGATCGCCTCTGCGGGTTCGGTTGCTGATGTGGTAGCAGCTAACCCCATTTTTATAGATAAGTTTTTTGCTTATGATTGTACCAGGAATATGTTCATACAATACACTGTCTATTTTTTTAGAAATGGCACCAGACTGGTGAATAAAACTAGCATAAGTTTTAAAACGTGTAACCAAGTAATAAGAACCATTAGACATATCGGCAAATTGATTGCGATGCAGTTCTTGATAATTATTGTCTAAGCTATACAAAGTTCCAGGCACATCTACTGAATAAAAGCCATCTTCAGATTGCTGCTTCGAAAATTTTACTGCAACCTTTAGTTTGTTGATAGCTTCTTTTTGTTCTGCATCGCGATCGGTCATTTTAACGGCACGCAGTTGGTAACCTTTTCTTCTAAGTATTTCAATCACACCTTTCTCACCTGGCAAATGAGCTGCACCTACGCCGGTAAAAAGAGAGCGTGTACGAACAATAGAATCGATGGCATCTGCCTGAATATTATTTCTTTTATACAAAAACTTCTCCCGAAAAGCCATCGACTTTTCAATCATATTATCTAAAGAATCCATCAGATCAAGGTCACCATAACGATAGGCATTTTGTAATTTTTGCAGAATGCTACTGTAAGTTTCTCCATCAAGATCTAGCTCTTTCTTCTTTTTTTCATTCGCCATATCACGATATGCTTCCAGTACCAGTTTTTCACTTTCATAAAAATCCTCAACCCCTGCAGACAATTTACCGAGTTTTCGGCCAGCCTGAAAAATATAAAGGTCTAAAAATGTATCCTCTTCAAAATCATCCCGTGTTTTGTAAGAACGGTACAACATACTATTTACTACTGGAGGCTCTGTACTCAAAGCCATTTTTAGTTTGTCTTCGTAGTTGTATAATTGAAAGCTTTTTTCTGTTACGTAATCACTACCTGCTTGCGTTATAAAGTCGGAGTAGTTTTCGTTCAGCTTGGCCAGCCGAACCATTTGTACCTGCCATAGGTCGGGATTCAATTCTAGTGCTACAGCATCCACTTGGCGAAGCGCAAAATAGAAGGAATCACTCAAATGAAAAGCCAACTTGCTGCTTACGTGCATCGTACCAAATAAATAAGATGGTTTTGTAAGTCCATTGCCACTAATTTCCCATAAAAGGCCTTGGTATTTTTTAGTAGAAGAGGCTGGTTCTTGTGCTTTCAGAGTAACGGATAATAACAAAAAGAATGCTAAAAGAATGCGTAGGTAGTTCATCATATGTATAAAAAGTATTTAGCCATATTATAAAGTTGCATACTATAGGGGGAAAAATCAAAAAAATATTCAATATTATGATGCTTCTAACACATAAATATTTTTAATATTTTAATTTTAAAATAGTTCATAAAAAAGTTTAATAAAATTTGTGAAGTAGAGTTAAAAAATACAAGCAATTATGAGTAAATAAAGGTAACTTCGTTCACTTTAAATCATGCCGTAACATGATATATGCCTCCAACAAAGGCTTTTTATCTCTGTAAAATCTACAGTACTTGGCATGTAATAAATCACTTTTAAATTTATTTATTGCATGAAATTATCTCAATTCAGATTCGACTTACCGCTGAACCTCATTGCCCAACACCCCTCCAAAAAAAGAGAAGAAAGTCGAATGATGGTTATACACCGCAAAACCGGTGAAATTGAAAACCGTACTTTCCGCGATATCATGGAGTATTTTGACGACAAAGATGTTTTTGTAGTAAACAATACAAAAGTGTTCCCCGCACGCATGTATGGACGCAAAGAAAAAACAGGTGCTAAAATAGAAGTATTCCTTCTGAGGGAACTTAATAAAACCAACAAACTTTGGGATGTAATCGTAGATCCAGCTCGTAAAATAAGGGTAGGTAACAAATTATATTTTGGTGAAAACGATGAATTGGTAGCAGAAGTAATAGACAATACCACCAGCCGCGGAAGAACGATTCGCTTTTTGTGGGACGGTACAGATCAAGAATTTCGTGGTATGCTCGATATTTTGGGCGAAACACCACTGCCAAAATACATCAAACGCAAACCAGAAGAAGAAGATAAGGAACGTTACCAAACTGTGTATGCAAAACATGAGGGTGCTGTAGCAGCACCAACTGCCGGTTTACATTTCAGCAAAGAACTGATTAAAAGATTGGAGATTCAAGGGGTTCGTTTTGCAGAGGTGACGCTTCATACAGGATTGGGAACTTTTCGTCCTATTGAAGTGGAAGATCTCAGCAAACATAAAATGGATGCGGAATATTATAACATAGATGAAACAGCCTGCGCCATTGTGAATAAAGCAAAAGAAGGTGGCAATAGAATTTGCTCTATTGGCACCACTACTATGCGTGCCATGGAAACTTCTTATACTGCACAAAAACTATTGAAACCAAGTGAAGGTTGGACGAATCATTTTATTCACCCCCCTTACAACTTCAATATTGCAGATGCTTTGGTGACCAATTTTCATTTGCCAAAAACAAGCTTATTGATCATGGCATGTGCCTTTGCTGGTTACGATTTGATGATGGAAGCTTACAAAAAAGCTATCAAAGACAAATACCGTTTCTTCAGTTATGGAGATGCTATGCTGATCCTCTAAAAAATATAAACATAAAAAAACTCCCTTGATGGGAGTTTTTTTATGTAAACTTCATTCAACACCTTAATTTATTTTATGCTAAGCAACAACGATATTCTTAAAAAGCTAAGGGTAGCCCTTTCACTTCGCAACGATGATATCATAGAGATTTTGGCGTTGGTAAATTTTGAGATCACCAAAGGTGCCTTGGGAGATATATTTAGAAACGAAGATCATCCTGGTTATGTAGAGGCTGGAGATCAGTTGTTAAGGAATTTTTTAAATGGATTGGTCATATATAAAAGAGGCCGTTTGGAAGATCCGAAGATTATCAAAAAAGAATTAGGAGAAAGTCCGCTTCAGCGCAAAGACAGGAAAGATGAAGATAAAAAATAGGTTTTACTGGGATGTAAAGAAAAAAGGGGCCTTGATAGAAATCAAAGCCCGTATTAATCCAATATCCTATGAAAAACCATTCTATAAACGATATAGGAGGAAGTTTTATTGCATTTGCTCCAAAAAAAGATTGATAATCAATACAAAATGCCTGAACGCTCTTTCCAGCGTTCAGGCATTTAATATAAATTGATGATTGTTGGTAGATAGCTTACTTAAACCCAGATTTTGCAGTTAAAATCTATTATGGCTTCCAAACACTGCATGAAGCTATCGCAAAAAACTAGGTTATTCTAGTCCAAACAAGCCTTTGTTGAGCCTTTGTAAGGTTTGTTCTTTGTAACTTCTTGGAATCAGCAGAGAAATATTATGACTGCTACCTCCATAACTTACCATGCGAACTGGAACGTTGTTGATGGCTTCAAACAAGCGGTGCATGATGTGATCTGTTTCAGTGATCTCATTACCCACGATAGAGACGATGGTTTGGTTGGTGTCAATTTCCACAGTACCAAAAGCTTCCAGCTCTTTGGTAATTTCTTTAATAAAAATATTACTGTCTATCGTAACTGAAACAGCCACTTCTGAAGTAGTGATCATGTCAATAGACGTGCGGTATTTTTCAAATACTTCAAACACTCTTCTCAAAAAACCATAAGCTAGTAGCATACGACTACTTTTTATTTTGATAGCAGTAATGTTGTCTTTTGCGGCAACCGCTTTTACACCTGTGCTTCCGGCTTGTTCAGTAATCAGGGTGCCTTTTGCAGTAGGGTCCATTGTGTTGAGTAAACGAACAGGTACATTGTAAAACTGCGCTGGCCAAATGCTAGCTGGGTGAAGAATTTTGGCCCCGAAATAAGCTAGTTCTGCAGCTTCTTCAAAACTCAACTGTTCAATTGGCCTAGTAGTTTTCACTACCCTTGGATCGTTGTTGTGCATACCATCAATATCTGTCCAAATTTCGCATACGCTTGCATTAATTGCCGCAGCAATGAGCGAAGCGCTGTAATCACTACCGCCCCTTTTCAAATTATCTACCTCCCCCTTTGCGTTTCTGGTGATATAACCCTGTGTTATAAAAATGCCTACCTCTTTGTTCTTTTGTAATATTTGTGCAAGTTTCACTTTAATGGTGCCCACCTGTGGTTCGTCTTGATTGTCTAAACTCATAAAATCGAGTGCTGGAATCAGGCGGTGGTTAATGTTTATTTCTTCTAGATACAATGAAAATAACTTGGTGCTTAGTAATTCTCCTTGCGCCAAAATATCTTTATTCAGCGCTTCGCTAAATGATATTTTTAGAATAATCGATAAAAACTCAAAATGTTCTGCTAAAATCGCCTTACCTTTTATAAGCATACTTTCTAACAGCAACAACTCTCCAATAAACTCTTGGTAATGTGCTTCGAGCAGCCTAATTTTTTCTTTTGCCGTATTGCGGTCATTGGTCGACAATGCCATACTGATTTCCGCTAACGCATTGGTAGTTCCACTCAAAGCACTCAGTACTACTATTTTAGGCTCATCTGTATCAGTTACCAGTTGTGCTACTTCTTTCATCCTTTGCGGCTTACCCACGCTAGTACCTCCAAACTTCATTACTTTCATTTGCTCTCTCCCTTGTAAATTTTTTGAAATAGATAGTTGAAAAAATTTTTTTCCATCATTAACATGCAGTTCTAAAAAAATTCAGCAACCGCTGTACATAAATGAAAGCGGCGCAAAAATAAACATTCCGCTGTTTATGATGATCAAAAATAATAATCGTTTAGTTAAACAGTATCTGAATTGTTTCTACATGCCCAAGATTACAAACTCAGTTCAAATTTTTCAGATAGCAAATTCAAATCTTTCACCACTGGTTCCAGTAGTACAAAGCCTTCACTCATTCTAATAACTTCCATAGCTCTTTCTGGTTCACCCGGTATGATGACTGATTGTTGACCCGAAATTGTTTTAGAACTACGAAACCTTCTAATCCATTGATCCATGTGTTGTTTAAATTCTTCTGCAGGCCTAAAGGCATCGATACGCATGGCTCCAAAAAAATGACCAATTCCTTTACCAGGCATATTTTCGGGCATCGGAATATAGGCAGGAAATGGTGGTACCCATGGGCCATAGTTGGCGCCACTAAGGATAGCTGAAAAAATATCTACTATGCTTCCCAGCATATAACCTTTGTGACTTCCATGTTCTCGATCGCCCCCCAAAGGCAACAACGCACCACCTTGTTTTAATTCATTGGCATCGGTACTGCATTGCCCTTCTTTTGTTTGCACCCAACCTTGTGGCGTAGGTTCGTTTTTTCTTTGTAGTATTTCCAGTTTGCCATTGGCGGCGGTGGTAGTAGCAAAATCGGCCACAAAGGGCGGCTCAATTCCTGCCGGAATTGCAACGGCTATAGGGTTGGTTCCTAATAATTTTTCAACTCCAAAAGTAGGTGCTACCAACGCCGAGGCATTCGTCATAGCGATACCAATCATATTATTGGGCAAAGCCATCATTGCATGATAGCCTGCAATTCCAAAATGATTGCTATTTTGAACACTTACCCAACCCGTACCTACCTGCATTGCTTTGTTGATGGCCACTTGCATGGCTGCAGGCGCCACTACCAATCCTAATCCAGCATCTCCATCTATCACCGCTGTACTAGGCGTTTCGTGTGTAATGTGAATATTGGGCGTAGCATTTACCCTGCCTGCTTCCCACAATCTTACATAACCACTTAGCCGGGCTACACCATGACTATCTACACCTCTTAGATCTGCACTTAGCAATACAGTTGAGGCTATAGCGGCATCAGCTGAACTACAACCGATTTTTAAAAATATATTCTTCGAAAACGCATAAAGCGTTTCGTAACTAAAATGCTGATCCATACAACGAAGATAACATCAAACACAGAGAACTAAAAAGCCACATCAATTCATTGGTTGCTTAGTTCAAAGGTTTCCTTAAATTTGCATCCCGTTATCTACTAAAGTAAATATTGGAAAATGTTTCCTGCCAAATCTGATGGTGCTAGTTTTTGCTTCAACAGAAAATAAAATAATTTCCAACTAAAAATACTATCAAACTGTAATAACGAACTTAAAACACATCAGACATGGGAAGGATATTTGAAGTACGTAAAGGGGCTATGTTTGCCCGTTGGGATAAAATGGCCAAAGATTTTACCAGAATTGGTAAAGAGATCGCCATCGCTGTAAAAGCTGCTGGGCCAGAACCCGACAATAACCCAGCCCTTCGCCGTTGTTATTTAAACGCCAAGGCCTGTAACATGCCCAAAGACCGTGTAGAAGCGGCCATAAAAAGGGCCATGGGTAAAGATACCAGCAACTATGAAGAAATTACTTACGAAGGATATGCACCTCATGGTGTAGCAGTTTTGGTAGAAACAGCCACCGACAACCCCACCAGAACAGTAGCCAACGTGCGCATGCATTTTACCAAAGCACATGGTGCATTGGGTACCAGTGGTTCTGTAGCATTTACGTTTAACCGTTTGGGAGAGTTTAAAATTAAAAATACCGGCCAGGATCTCGAAGAGCTAGAACTAGAGCTCATTGATTATGGTTTAGAAGAAATTGGTGAAAACAGCGAAGGACAGATCATTATCCGAACGGCTTTTAATGAGTTTGGAAATATGAATAAAGCACTCGAAGAAAAAGGAATCGAAGTAATTACTGCAGAACTTACCCGCATACCATCCAACACCGTAGAACTGGGCGAAGAAGAAGCCAACGACGTATTAAAAATGGTAGATAAACTGGAGCAAGATGAAGATGTACAGAAAGTTTATTACAACCTCAAATAATGTAAAAGCCCAGTTGATGAAAACGGGGCTTTTTTAAAAAAATACTGCTTAATCGAGGCGGAAAGATACATTGCAAACCACACCATAAGTGGTTACTTTTCCATCTTTTACATGGGCTTTGATATCTTTCACATAAACAGAATCAATGTTGCGCACTGTTTTAGAAGCTTCTGCAACCGCTTGTTCAATGGCATGTTCAATGCCTTTTTCCGACGACGAAATCAGTTCAATTACTTTAACTACACTCATGAGAATTAATTTAAAGGTTACAAATTGGGTTTGAACATTAAATTAAACAAAATTTATCATTTTTTCAGATAAATAGTAGGCCAAGGTTTTATTCAGCCATCATTTCTTTCACTACCCTGATCACATCCTCGGTATTTGGTTTGGCAAAATAGTCGCCATCACTACCATAGCCTGGTCGGTGGGCTTTTGCCGTCAATGTACGTGGAGCAGTATCCAAGTATTTGTACCCATTCTGTTCTTCCATTACTTTATTGTACATATAAGAAGCCGCACCACCTGGTACATCTTCATCCACAAACAATATTCTGCTTGTTTTTTTAAGAGACGCTACTATACAGTGTTGGATATCAAATGGCAATAAAGTTTGCACGTCTATCACTTCACAGTGAATACCTTGTTTGCTTAAAAATTTTACTGCTTCCTCTACGATGCGTAAAGTAGAGCCATAACTTACAATGGTAATATCATCTCCTTCGGTTAAAACCTCTGGAACACCTAGTGAAACTGAAAAAGCCAGCAAATTTGAAGGTAGCTTTTCTTTCAAACGATATCCGTTCAAACATTCGATCACCAATCCGGGATCGTTGGCCTGTAACAAAGTATTGTACATCCCAACTGCTTGCGTCATGTTTCGGGGCACACATACATACATTCCTCTCAAAGCATGAATGATCATACCCATAGGAGAACCACTATGCCAGATGCCCTCTAAACGGTGGCCTCGGGTGCGAACAATTAATGGTACCGATTGTTGACCAGCAGTTCTAAAATGAGTGGTAGATACATCATCACTCAAGGGTTGCAAGCCGTATAAAAGGTAGTCGAGGTATTGTATTTCTGCAATCGGTCTTAACCCACGCAATGCCATCCCAATTCCTTGCCCCATAATGGTGAGTTCGCGTATACCAGTATCAAAAATGCGCTGGTCACCATATTTTTCTTGTAGCCCACTAAAACCTTGGTTTACATCACCTATAAAACCGAGGTCTTCTCCAAATGCTGCTACTGTAGGATTACTGGCAAACAACTGGTCAAAGTAGTGATTCAATACTTCAGATCCATTTACGGTGGGTGTTTCTTCTTTATAGTATACTGGGATCGCTGGTACTTTTAAGGCTGATTTAGGTCCTTCATTATACAGAAAACTGTTAAACAGTTTTTCACTTTCCTCTTTTAAAGAATGATAATAATGTTCAATGGTGGGCGCTGATTGGGGAGGTACCGACTGTAAAGCATTAAACAAAGTTTTTAAAATATCTCTTCGAATAGGATCTCGTAAAGCCAGCAGTTCAAGGCGGTATTGCTCCAATAAAGGATGCTGTTCTGATGCAGCATTGAGTAATGAAACCGCTTCTGCTAACCTATTTTTAATGGGCTGCATGTATTTATCCCATGCCTTTTGTCTGCTTTCTTTTACGTGTAGTACTGCTTTTTCTTCAATCACCACCAATTCTTCTTCCTCTGCCAGCGCATTTTCTAATAACCAATCCCTCATTTGCTTCATGCAGTCCCATTCTTTTTCCCAACTCAATCGCTCGGCTGTTTTATAGCGCTCATGACTACCCGAAGTAGAATGCCCCTGTGGCTGAGTGATTTCTTCAACATGAAACAAAGCAGGAATATGGGTATCCCTTATTTTCTGAATAGCTGCCTCTAGCACTTCTATCATACCAGCATAGTCCCAGCCCTTCAACTTATAAATATCTATTCCATTAGAATCTGCTTGATGTTGCATACCAGCTAAAGCCTCTGAGATAGAATCTTTGGTAGTTTGGTATTTTTTAGGTACTGAAATGCCATATCCATCATCCCAAACAAATGCAGCCAAAGGCACTTGTAAAACACCGGCAGCGTTGATGGATTCCCAAAAATGTCCTTCGCTGGTGGAGGCGTCGCCAATTGTAGTAAAAGATATCTCATTGCCATTGTTGCTCAGTTCGGAAAATGCTTTTAATTCGGGTACATTTCTAAACATTTTAGAAGCAAAAGCAAGGCCAAGACCTCTCGGCATTTGTCCGGCAGTAGGAGCAATATCACTAGAAACATTTTTAAGCTGGCTCAACGGTAACCAGTTACCTTCTTCATCTACCATTTTAGTGGCAAAATGATTGTTCATTTGCCTACCTCCGCTAAATGGCTCATTGTTAACATCCGAATCTGCATATAATTGTGCAAAAAACTGCTCAACAGTTGCTAATCCGCTGGCGAACATAAATGTTTGATCTCTATAATAGCCAGACCTGAAATCGCCAGGCATGAAAAATTTAGCCATTGCCAATTGAGCCACTTCCTTTCCATCCCCAAAAATGCCAAATTTAGCTTTCCCCGTCAATACCTCTTTTCTTCCTATTAAACTAGATTCTCTGCTTTCACAGGCGATCTTATAATCTCTCAAAACTTCTTTTCTGAAGTTATCAAAACTCAATTTTTCAGCCAACGCAGCTTCTGTGTTTTGTAGTGTATCCATAAAGCAAAAGTTAGGGCAAAAGTATTGAATTTGTCCCTCTTTGTTAAATTAATGAGGAATCTGATAACAATTTAATATCTATTCCAACGTTTTATTATCTTTGGTATCCAATTTTAAAATGAAAAAAATGAAAAAAATAATTATTTCCTCCGCATTTGTTTGTTGCTCTATGTTGATGTATGCTCAGCACGAGGGCCACAACCATTCAACACCTGCTGTAGAAAATGTAAAAACTAACCCTACGGTTGAAACCGCAAAAATTACTCCGGCATTGGAGGCGTTGGTTGTAAAATCGCCTGAACATGATTTTGGAAAAATTGCACAAGGTAAACCAGTAACTTATGTATTTGATGTTACCAATGGAAGTAAAGCTCCCTTAAAAATCGAAAATGTACAAGCCTCTTGTGGGTGTACAACACCTGAGTGGGAAAAAGAAAAAGCCATTGAGCCAGGTTCTAATTCAAAAATTACCGTGGGTTACAATGCGGCAGCTGAAGGTCCTTTTAATAAAACCATTACCATTTCTTATAACGGCGGTCAAACCAAAGTGCTAACCATCAAAGGCGAAGTATTTAAAACACCCGCTGCAAGTGCCCCAATCAACGGCGCCATCAACGATCTATAATTCACCCAAAAAACTAAGCAATATGAAAAAAATAATCTTTACACTCGCTGCTTTTATGATTACATCTGCAGCAGTAGCACAAAAGAAAGTAGATGATGTGGTTAAATTTACATCAGAAACCATCAACCTAGGTAAACTGAAAGTTGGAAACCCAACTACCGCTACATTTGAAATAACCAATATTGGTATTGAGCCCTTGATCATTGAAACGGCTAACCCAACATGTGGTTGCACAATTGGTGATTACACCAAAGCTCCCATCATGAAAGGAAAGCAAGGTAAAATTACAGCTACCTATAATGCAGCTGCTGTTGGTCCTTTTACCAAAACTATGACAGTAAAATTTGCTGGCATTGATGAGGTTAAGAGTATTACCATCACTGGCGAGGTAATAAGCGATTAATTATACTACAATAGCTCAGTATCCTTCTACTACCAACACATTCAAAAGGTAATGGTTTCTGACTATGTCATTTAGAAATAATTAAAAAACTCCGGTTGAATCCGGAGTTTTTTATTGTAAATAATCTATTATGTTCGCAGATGCCATCGAAAAATCAGCCAGTTTTACACGAGCTGTTCACAGTATCATAAGAAGCTATGGAGGTAAACAAATTATAACAAGCGCTTCTACTTTGTTTTTTGTGAATGAAGAAGGATGCGCTGTTACCTGCAAACACGTAGCAGAAATGTTGTTGTCTGCTGATAAGATAAATCAACAATATATTGCATTTAAAAAAGAAAGAGATGCCATCAAAAATAATTCAAAGTTTAAACAGTTGTTGAAAGGCCTTGAATTGAAATACCAGTTAAAGTCAACTTCCCCCATACAAATAAAAAATAATTTTGTAGACTGTGTAGATGCTATGTCGAGCTTCGATGTAATATTGCACCCAAGCCTCGATTTGGCCATCGTTCGTTTCAAAGGATTTCAGCAGCTACATTACAAAGGATTTGCTTACTTCATCAAGGATGAAAAATTAATTCAACAAGGCAAATTCTTGTGCAGACTTGGATTTCCGTTTCCTGAATTCACCAACTTTAATTTCAACGAGGCATTAGACGATATTGAGTGGAACCAAACTGGCGTAAATGTTTCTCCTCGATTTCCGATAGAAGGAATGATCACTCGTTTTTTGGCAGATTCTACCCATAACATTTACGGTATTGAAATGAGTACGCCGGGATTGCGTGGACAAAGTGGAGGTCCACTATTCGACGACCAAGGGTTAGTGTATGGGATGCAGTTTAGCACCAAACACCTGCACCTAGGTTTTGATATTGTAGACAAAGAGTTGATGGTAGATGGACAATTAAAAAAAGTGAGTGACTATTCTTTTATACATTTAGGTCAGTGTATTCATGTAAGCACCATCAAGTCTTTTTTACAACAACATAGTATAAAATACTATGAAGCTTAAACAAAAATACTTGTATCCCCGCTACTATTAAAAGGGTTAGAATTACCTTTAAAACTAGGGCTGTTATTCGACATCAATAATTATCTTTGCGGCATGTTAAACATCAGCCAACGCGGGCATGAAATGCCTGCTTCCCCCATACGAAAACTGGTTCCCTACGCAGAAGCTGCTAAGAAAAAAGGAATCAAAGTGTTCCACTTAAATATTGGTCAACCAGATATTGAAACACCTAAACTTTGTTTGGATGCTGTAAAAAATGCCGACTTCAAAGTACTAGAATACAGCCACAGTGCAGGTAACGAAAGCTATCGAAAAAAACTGGTTGGTTATTATGCCAGTAATAGAATTAACATTACCCCAAACGAAATCATCATTACCACGGGTGGTAGCGAAGCCATCTTATTTGGATTTATGGCGTGTTTGGATGCAGGCGACGAAGTAATTATTCCTGAACCATTTTATGCCAACTACAACGGATTTGCTATACAAGCAGATGTAATAGTAAAACCCATCAGTAGTAGTATTGAAACTGGTTTTGCTTTACCGCCCATTGAAGAGTTTGAAAAAGCTATCACACCAAAAACAAAAGCGATCGTTGTTTGTAACCCTAACAATCCCACTGGATATTTATATAGCGAGGCTGAAATGGAAACGCTCAAAAATATTGTGCTGAAACACAATTTGTACCTCTTTGCAGATGAAGCTTATCGAGAGTTTTGCTACGAAGGAACTCATATCAGTGCCATGCACCTGGAAGGTGCAGAAGAACATGTAGTGTTGATGGACACCATCAGCAAGAGATACAGTGCTTGCGGCGGAAGAATTGGGGCGCTTATTACCAAAAACAAAGCTGTGTTAAACGCCGCTATGAAGTTTGCACAAGCTAGGTTAAGCCCTCCTTTTTATGCACAGATATTGGGGGAGGCAGCAATAGATTTACCAGAAAATTACTTCGATAATACCAAAGCAGAATACAAGCTTCGCAGAGATACCATCGTTAAAAGACTGAATGCCATGCCAGGTGTTTTTTGCCCAAATCCAGGCGGCGCATTTTATGCCATGGCTCGATTGCCAATCAGCGATAGTGATCATTTTTGCCAGTGGTTGTTAGAATCATTTAGCCATGAAGGAAAAACATTGATGCTAGCGCCCGCTACTGGTTTTTACAGTACGGTTGGGCTTGGTAAAAACGAAGTGAGACTGGCGTATGTACTTCATGTAGATGCCATTAACCAGGCTATGGATTGTTTAGAAAAAGCCCTGCAGGAATATCCCGGAAAAACTATTTAATTGTTACACCATACATATTTAGCATGACTGCAAATGAAGTAAATATTAGTCTAATTATATGTACGTATAACCGTTGCCGTTACTTACCAGAAGCGTTAGAAAGCGTGCGTTTGCAACAACTTCGCTCTAGTGAATTTGAATTAATTATTGTAGACAATAACAGTACAGATGAAACAGCAGCTATCAGTAAAGCATTTATAAATACAAACCCCACACTCAATATAAGATATTGTTTTGAGGCTAATAAGGGATTATCTTTTGCACGCAACAGAGGTATTGCAGAAGCAACATCCAACATCGTAAATTATGTAGATGACGATGCTATTTTAGATCCAGCTTATCTGCAACAGATGTTATTTTTTTTTAAAACACACCCACAGGCTGCCGGTGCAGGAGGCAAGGTATTACCAAAATATGAAGATGGAGAAGAGCCCGTGTGGATGAACAAATACTTGTATGGATTTATAGGGAAAGTAGATTATGGAAACAACATACAACCGTTTTCTACAAATATGAAATACCCTGTTGGTTGCAACATGGCCTGGAGAAAAGAATTGCTAGAAAAATGTGGAGGTTTTAATACTAATTTACAATTTAGGAGTGATGATAAATACATTTACCATCAGGTAATAAAAATAAATCCCGCCGTTTACTATGTACCAGCTGCATGGTTATACCATTACATTGATACCCCCCGTTTGGAATTAAACAATTTTAAGAAGTTATTTCTAAAAACGGGTAATGAAGAAAAAATTCGTGTACAATTGGAAAGTGGAAAAGTAGCTGTAGTAAAAAAGGGAATAGAATTTTTGTTTAAAACAGTCGCAGCTTTGGGACTGTTTGTATTGTTCACATTAAAAGGTCAATATCTCAAAGGCAAATATGTGTTGATATCCCAATATTGCACTTTAAAAGGATTTTTACAAAAAGAGGTCTTCGTAAGATGAGTCACTTTTTATGTTACTTCGATTAATATAAAAAGAGGATGTTTCTATGCAGAAACATCCTCTTTTTATGATAAATATGTTGGTTATTGTTTCACAACCGTGGTTACAAACTGTTGTTTGCCAGCAATCACTTTAAGGTAGTAAACACCTTTGGCCAAATTGCTTCTAACATTTATTCTTTGTCTGATCAAATTAGGCATCAGAATTTGTTGAGCAACCAATCTTCCATTGGCATCCAGCAACTGCATCACACTAGATGGAGCAAAGGCTGTGCTCAGCTGAATATCAATGAAGTTGTTGAATGGATTGGATAACACTTTGATGTTACTGCTGATATTCGTTTTTAATAAAACAATGTTGCTGTATTCGAAAGAACCATCTACATCAATTTGTTTTAAACGATAATAATTGAGCGACTGCGCCAATTCAGGATCATTGAAAACATAAGACCCAGCACCACTGCTGTTGGCAGCAGAAGAAATGAAGCCAATGGTTTTAAAATCGGTGCCATTGTAAGCCCGTTGTAATTCAAAGCCTTTATTATTCAATTCATTTTCTGTTCTCCATTGCAATTTTGCATTTTTATTTATAAGTGCACCGTCGAATGAAATAAGATTCACTGGCAGTATAGCTCCTACCTGACCTCTCCACATTGCGAGCCCATGCGTGCCTATTGCGAAGAAATTATCGGAAGGCCTTAAAACAAGACTAACAACTGGTGCATTTCCAATGTCGTTGATAGCTTCCTGTGCCCATGTAATTACACCAGACATACTGGTAGTTCTATACAGCCCAATAGATGTACCTACATAATATTCAGTAGTGGCACCATTTTGCGCAATCATACAACTGCGAACTGATGGTGCGGTCAGGTTACCTTCTGCATTTATCCAAGTTGGGGAAGCATCTCCTGCATTGTTAGTGTACCATATGTTGAAGGTTCCGTAATTGGAGTAAACAGCCATCAGTTCGTTGTGATTGGTAGGATTTACAGCCAATCCCAATACCGTTCTAGAGCCAGACATACCAGGGGGTGTAATATCATCAGGTATTTCAGACGACGGCGCATTTTGTGGATCCGTCATTCTATACACTTTTCCACCCGAGGTGCCGAGGTACAACCTGCTGGATGAAGTATAAGTTCCTCTTGTGGTTGCCATAGACCTCACGTAGCCGCTATAGCTAAAATCCATCAACGTCCAGCTAGAATTGGTTGCCGTAGTTGCATTGGTTAATCTTTGAATTCTATTGCTAGAACCAGAAAATAACTGACAACTATAGTAAAGGTTTTCTGTATTATCTGGGTCTAAATAAAAATAGGTAACAAATATAGAGGCGTAATTTGAATTCAAACCCGGCGGTGTGAGCGTAGCATTAAAAAAACCTGGAGCCACATTACTAGCCCGCCTGTATATCGGGCCTGATTGAGTGCCCGCAAATTGGGTATAAGGTGCAGGTCCGCTTGCGAGGCCAACAGCAACACCGTCGCCACTCAACAATTCTGAAAAAACGTTTCCACCCCCAACTGCGCTTGTAGTTCCATTATCCTGAGCTCCCCCAAGAAAATCATTTACCCCTGTTTCTGGTTTAATGGCTACATGGTAATACTGATAACTGATGAGATTATTATTTAAGGACACCCAATTAGGAAAAGTTTGAAAAATATCCGCAACGTGAATACCCCCATCGCTTCCACTAAACAAAAGATTATTATCTGCTGGCCCAAATTTCAATACATGAACATCTGGATGGTGGTTATTATACCTTGAATATCCACTGGTATTTGCGTACCCTCCAATTCTACTCCAGGTGAGTCCTCCATCTGTTGAACGATATGCATTGGTACCCCCAATAAATATAGTGTTTTGGTCATTAGGCTTTACCGCAATTTCAAGGTCATAGCCTCCTTGTACTGCAAATGGGTCATTGCCATTAGAACAACCGGGCTCATTAGGAAGTGTAGTAGAAAGTTCTTGCCAAATACCAAATGAATTATCGTACTTAAATAATTCCGCTTCTGGAGCCGCAACACCCGTGCAAGAAGATGTTACATTGTTATAGTAAAGTGCGTAAACAATGTTCTCATTACTCGGAGCATAAGCAAGCACAATTCTTCTGTAAGCATTCGCAACATTCCATTCTGGAGGAGTAGTGGCTACCCCTGTACCCGCAATATGTGTCCAATTGGTACCATCAATTGATGTCCATAACCCATCTAATGAAGAAGGTGAATTGCCTGCAAGGCCAGCATAGATTCTGCCTGTTGGTGTCACAATTAGATCACCAACCATTGTAGTAAAACAATCTGCGGTTCCTAACACCATAGACCATGAAGTACCCCCATCGGTAGAGCGCATAACTTGCCCAACACTGGAAGCATATACGTCTCCGGTAGTTGGATGAACAATGATTTCACTGATCAGATCTGAGCAATTATCAAACGTAAATAAAGATCCTGTGTTAGAGTTAGATAATCTCGACCAAGTTACTCCATTATCAGTTGATTTAAATACACCATTCCCTAAGTACATTGCACCTGCTTCTGCGGCACTGTTCCCGATGGCTTCTCCGCCAGCATAGTACCAAATATTTCTAAACCCAACTCTAGGGTCCTGGGCAATAGCGGTAACAGAAAATCTTTCTGTATTAGGGCTCTGCCTGGTCCAGTTAGCTCCTCCATTTGTAGTTCTGAACACAGCGCCACTTACACCACCGGCCAAAATAGTGTTTCCAGTTGGATCGTTCAAATCAAAAACAATTGATCTTACCCTGCCGCCTAAATTGGTAGGACCTTGTAAAACATAGGTAGTGGCAGTTGTACTATTCTGGGGTTCTGCCAATAATTGTTTTTCTAAAATTTCTTTGGCCTGTTTTAGCTCCAACTCATGAGCATTAGAAGGAATTTTACCTGTTGCCGGATCTTTTAAGAAATTATATTCTTCTTCTACTGCCTTATCAAAGTCTGCAGCAGGGCCATTTTTTATTCTGATAGGTTTGTGTTCAACGGAATTGGGTAGTAAGTTCATATTGCTTCTCACCAGTAAAAAAGCAGCTGTTATTGCTGTTAAAACAAGAAACGCAGAAAATAAATTTTTTATCATAAAAGTTAATTTGTTTCGATCAGTTTTTTAATTAAGTTAAAAATACAGCCATTTTTTTATTTACGTATCAAAAAAGAGTTTATTTATTCGCCAACTTCATACGAATCGCTACCTCTGTTTTGCTTCAAAAAGCTATATCAATATTCCTGAGACTCTCTGACTTTAATCATCCATTTTAAATTAGTTATTTCATATACTTTGACCATTATCAGGAATAAGGTAGATATAGATTCTTTTTATTTCAATTTAAGAATAGCTTGGTATTTTTATGTGGTAAAATTTAAACAGTACAATTTTATCAATGAATTTTTAAAAGCATATTTTCAAGTTATGATTAGAAGACTTTGCTTATTCATCTTTAAAATAACTGGGTGGAAGGCCGATACCGAAATTCCTACTCAAACCAACAAATGCATCATCATTGCAGCACCACATACCAGCAATTGGGATTTCTGGTATTGCATGGCCACCTTTGCCATTTATAGATTACCCATCAGGTTTACTGTAAAAAAAGAATGGATGAAATTTCCTTTTAGTTTGTTGATGAAACCATTGGGTGGTATCGCCATCGATCGTAGTCCTAGAGGACCCAATAATGTTAGACCAAGTTTTGTAGAAGCCATGACGAACCTCTTCAACGAGCATGAAAAACTCATCATCGTTTTTACTCCAGAAGGAACTAGGAGTAAGAACGCCGAGTGGAAAACAGGTTTTTACCATGTGGCCAAAGCTGCAAGAGTTCCCATCTGCATGGGCTATGTAGATTATGGAAAAAAAACAACGGGAATCTGTCATCCTTTTGAAACAACTGATTATAAAACCGACATGAAAAAAATGATGGATTTTTACCAAACAATTGAAGCAAAATTTCCGGAAAAATTTGCAATTGACAGATCAGTGTTTTCCTAAGTATATCAGTTATTATATCGCTACTACTTTTTGTGCACTAAGGTCAGACCCTTTAAAAAGATACCGCCCCAGCAGCAAACAAGCCACCAGAATTAACACGCTACCATATCCCAACCAGGGATAATGAAGAATTTTTCCATCGGTATCTTTGTCTACAATATAGCCTGCCAACAAAGAAGCCAGCCCAGATCCAAATTGTTGAATGCTGCTATTGAAACTCATAAAACTCCCTCTGTGTTTGGGCTCAACTACATTGCTCAACATCGCTTGAGCGGTTACACCCCTACCTGTTGCAAATGCAAACCAAATTGCAAAGAGGGTGAGCAATAAAAAGATAGATACGGCAGGTAAATTGGTAATGATGATGACCAACGGTAAGCTAAAAAAAATGCAGATATTAAAGATTTTGTATTTCCCTATCCGATCGCTTAAAGACCCTAGAACATTGGCTGATATGAAAGCGGCTATACCTCCCGCCAAATAAATCAGCGGCGTTTCTTGTTTGCTATAACCATTATTAAACTCCATATACGGATTGATGAAAGGAATGATCAAAAAGTGACCCATCATGATCAATCCACTAAACAAAAGCGACAATATTAACTTTCTCTCTTTAAATATTACGTGCAGCGCTTCAAAGGGTGAATCTTTAGCGGCTCGGTTAAATAAATGAGCATCCATTTTGGGTATAAACTTGATCAAAAGCGGCACTAAGATAAAACCCAATATTGCTACTAAAATAAAAGGTGCATGCCAGCTAATCATGTTGGCCAGGTACAAAGAAAAAGGAACACCAAATGTACTTGCTATCGCAAATGCACTCATCACAATACCCATAGCTTTACCTCTTACGTTGTAAGGAAAAATATCAGACACTATAGATAATACCTGCGCTCCGATGAGGCCACCAAATAAACCTGCTATTATTCTTGCGGTTAACAACAAGCCATAAGTGGGTGCTATTCCGCAAGCAAATGATCCAATCAAAAATCCACAGTATCCAAAAAGCAGTACTTTTTTTCGATCGAACTGGTCTACAAAAAAAGCGGCACTAAATCCAGAGGCTGCTGCACTAAAAGTATAGGCACTAACCAAAAAACTAAACTGCGTCGTACTAATATCAAAATAAGGCATCAGGTAATTACCCAATGGCATCATGATCATGAAGTCTAAAATATGAGTAAAGTTAACGGCAGCCAGTAAGAGCAAAATGAAACGTTCTTGTTTTTTCATTCAGTAAATTAATTGGCAAAGTTAAATAAGAACCTATGCTCCAGAATATAAAATATGCTACAACTAAAAATGCATCTACCAGCATAGATGTGATAGATGCATTTTTAATTTTATGTATCAATAACAAAGATTTTCTTTATTACACCCCATCCACTTTATTATTTTGCACCTGGGTTACAATTTTCTTTCAAGAACTTGGTATAGAGCGTAGTTAGGTGCTGTTGTGTACCTGCACCCTCATTGATGCTATGGGTTCTATTGGGATAAGTCATCAGCTGAAATTGTTTGTTGTTTTTTACAAGCTCATTAATCAATACCTCTGCATTGCTGTAATGCACATTATCGTCACCTGTTCCATGTATATAAAGCAAATTACCTTTCAAGCCTTTCACATGACTCAATGGAGATCCTGTTACAAAGTCGGCCATATTTTCCTGAGGTAAACCCATATATCTTTCCTGATAAATATTGTCGTAAAATAATTGGTTGGCTAACGCTGCAATTGAGATACCGGTTTGAAATATTTCGGGATAACGGAACATAAGATTAAGGGTAGATGAACCGCCCCCACTCCAACCCCAAACGGCTACTCTCAACTTATCCATATACGGTAAGTCGAGGATTTTTTTTGCTCCATTCGCCATGTCTTTGATATTAATATCCCCAATCTTTCGATAAATGGCTTTACGCCAGCCTGCACCCTTTAATGCCGGTGTACCCCTGTTATCTAAACCAACTTGCACATATCCATCTGCAGCCATATTTCCACTGTACAAAAAGTTGGAATGATTCCCATAACTGTCGTCGATAGTAGTGGCAGCAGGTTCTCCATACACATAAAATACCACTGGGTATTTTTTTGTAGGATCAAAATTTGCCGGCTTGTTGATCCATGCATCCAGTAAGATATTGTCTTCAGTGGTCACCTTTATATATTCTACATTTATGGCTACATCCGTTTTTAAATTTGCTGCAATACTTTTAGAAGCATTCAATGGTTTGTGATCTGGCAAACTAATAAACTCTGTAACAGGAAACGTATTGTGATTGCTAAAACTATGTTTTGCCAATTTTGCATTGGGAGAAATCATATACTGATGTGTACCTTTTAAAGCAGCAGGCGAAACCAATTCTGGTTCGTCTTTTGGATTATTGATTCGCACCCTATACAAATACCGTTGTGTAGCATTGTTGGGTGAAGCATCAAAATACACATAATTACCTGGCTCATCAATGGCAAGTATTTTCCCAATATCGTAGTTGCCTTTTGTAACAAGGCTCAACGTTTTACCATCTCTGCTAATTTTATAAATATGTCTCCAGCCATCTTTTTCACTTACCCATAAAAACTCCTGCCCTTTGTTGATCCAATTCCATCCAACCGGATTATCGGTATTTAAATCTACCCATGCATCATCATTTTCTGCCCAAAAAGTAAAGCTAGTGCCGTCGGATGTTTTACAGTAGATCAATCTACTTTCCTGCTGTTTACGATCTAATTGTTGAACAATAAGTTCATTGTTTGCACTCCATTCCATTCTTGTTAAATAATGCTGCGCAGGGTTACCATCGATGTTCATCCAACGAATATATCCTCCATTTAAATTAACCACACCAATTCTTGCAAGAGAAGGCGCCTCACCTACTTTTGGATATTCCACTGGTATTATGGTTGAATAGTTAGCATCAGTGGTATTAAGCATGAAATAATCTTTGATCTTTGTAGCGTCAATTTGCCAGAATGCAATAGAAGTTCCATCTGGGCTCCACCTAAAACCGTCTCTGCAACCAAATTCTTCTTCATACACCCAATCAAATGTACCATTGATGAGTTTTCTGGTGCCATCCGTGGTCAGTTTTCTGATCTGCCCACTGCTAACATCCTCCACATATAAATTATGCCCACTCACATAAGCCACATACCTACTGTTGGGCGAAAATTTGGCAAACATCAACGATTGAGTTGGCAAGCCCTTACCCAGTTGTTTGAGCTGATTGCCCTCAACGGTATTTAATACCCAGTAATCTCCACGGGTATTGTAGCGCCAAACTTTTGCAGTATTAACGAACAAGAGTACTTTGTTTTTATCGTTGCTATAATCAAACGACTGCACCTTTAAAGGTGCATCACTATCAGTAGGCGTCAGCAAATCTTTATCAATCACAGTGCTGCTAGTTTCTGTTTTTAGATCGGTTTTTACAATAGCACCCGCTTTAAAACTATAGTACCCTAAACCATCCGGCGTCCAATTAATATCTCTTTGTTGTGCAAAGCCAGCATGAGCGAAAAGAAGTATAAAAGACAGTAAAAAACGAAAACGACTATTCATACAAATATTTTTTATATGCCCTAAAATTAAGGAAATATGCCGATGCTTTTGATCTGATGCTGTTAAAAGCATGGTATATCGTAAAATGAAAGTAATTTTGAATTTTATATCAAGCATAGATGCAAACAGAAAAAATAAGACTCGACAAATACCTCTGGAGCATACGACTTTTTAAAACAAGAAGTTTGGCGTCCGATGCCTGTGAAAAGGGAAAGGTAAAATACCAAGGTGCCTCTGCAAAAGCTTCCCGCAATGTAAACATCAACGATGAGTATGAAGTAAAAACAGAAGGGAAAAAATGGCTGATCAAAGTAATCGGCGTCATATCAAACAGGGTGCAATACAGTGAAGCCATCCAAAATTATTTAGATATTACACCGGCTGAAGAAATTGAAAGGATACAGTTTCAAGCAGCCAGTTTTCATACCGGTAAGCGACTCAGTAAAGTAGGAAGACCTACAAAAAAACAAAAAAGAGACCTCGACGGATTCGTGAGCGGAGAATAATTTTTAGAAGTAGAAAAAGTAATACCATTATGCAGATAGACATCATTTCTGTTGTACCAGACTTATTACAATCTCCCTTTGCACACTCCATTATGAAGCGTGCACAAACCAAAGGTTTGCTGTTGGTGAATGTGATCAATGTAAGAGATTATACTCCCTTTGCCAGAGCGCAAGTTGATGATTATCCATTTGGGGGTGGTGCAGGCATGGTGATGATGGCGGAGCCCTTGGTAAATGCCATTGAAGCATTACAAAAAGAACGCAGTTATGATGAAGTGATTTATTTGAGTCCCGACGGCGAAACTTTTAACCAACAAATAGCCAATCAACTCTCCTTAAAAAATAACTTGATGATGATTTGCGGTCATTACAAAGGAATTGACCAGCGAGTAAGGGATCATTTTATTACCCGTGAAATTTCGATAGGAGATTACGTATTGAGCGGCGGAGAACTGGCAGCCGCTGTTTTAACTGATGCCATTGGGCGCCTTATACCAGGTGTACTGAATGACGAAACCTCTGCGCTCAGCGATTCTTTTCAGGATAATTTACTCGCCCCTCCTGTGTATACTAGGCCAGAAAATTTTAGAGGCTGGACGGTGCCTGATATACTACTCAGCGGCAATCACAAAAATATAGATGAGTGGAGGCACGAACAATCGCTTCAACATACTAAAAACAGAAGACCAGATTTACTGAAAAAAAAATAAACAAAAATGCCTCCCAAAAGGAGGCATTCTTCATAAAGATTCATATCAAAAATTTGAAAGAAAATAGAAACCCTCGTAAACAGGCCTTCCTTCCTTCATTCAATAATTAATTTTCAAACAGTTTGTTATCTACTGCAACATTTGTAGAAATTTTATCAAAAACAATGGTTCCATTTGAACTAGTGATGGAATAAGGAAACCAGTATCCATCTGCGTTTTGTTTGTAGTCTGCAAAAACACTTTCCATATCTACTTCACCTTCTGGGCCAGCTACTTTGCTGGTAGATTTTAAAACGAAAAAGGTTTTAGCGTCTACAAACATATGAGTCACTTTTCCGTCGCGGGTTACTTTTAGTTTAAAAGCATCGTTGTTATCTACTTTATCATCTCCTACCAATTCCACAGTTATACCCTTTGCTTTGTAATCAACAAGTGCACCCCGAATATCAAATTGGTTCGCAATTCCTGAAAATTGATCAGGCGTCATTTCTTGTGGTTCGGTTTGACCCATAATTGGCATAAACACCCACCCTTTGGTTTTATTAGCTAATTGATAGTTGGATGATCCCATGATTTCCATATCCATTCTCAAACCTTCTTGATGTTTTGTGGTCATCACAATCGCAACATCAGTACCCTGAACATTTAGATTGCCTTCCATTTTTACTGTTTTTAAGGAATTAAGTTTTTCTATGCCACCCATCGCTGAAATATGCTTGTTTAAGATATCATCAACAGATTGTGCATTTACGCCTACAGTAGTCATCAAAAAGATGGCTATAAAAATTGTTTTAATTGTCTTCATTGTTTCTTGTTTTAAATTTGAAGGATAAACTGATTTTTTACCCATTTATTAGAAGGCAAGATACAGTAAAAAATGAATGAAACATTTTTTGTATACTACCTTTCAATAACAAAAAATTACCTTTCATAAAACAGTATATCAGCAACATGAAACAATCTAACTTTAGCATAACCGCCAATATCATTGATATCCTTGATAAAAGAATATTTTATGGTAGCATTGATATTCAATCAGGTAAAATTGAAAATATTCAACTCATTTCAGAAATTCCTGATATGGATGCTATGTTTATATGTTCGGGCTTTATAGATAGTCACGTACACATTGAAAGTAGTATGTTGGTGCCTTCGGAATTTGCAAAATTAGCGGTAGTTCATGGTACAACAGGCACTATCAGCGATCCACATGAAATTGCCAATGTTTGTGGGTTAGAAGGTGTTCGTTACATGATCAGCAATGGCCAAACAGTACCCTTCAAATTTCATTTTGGTGCCCCCAGTTGTGTACCTGCCACCTCATTTGAAACAGCTGGCGCTACCTTAGATATATCAGAAGTGGAAGCACTTTTATCGAGGCCCGACATAAAATATTTGAGTGAGATGATGAATTTTCCTGGGGTGCTTCACAAAGATGTGACGGTGATGCATAAAATAGCAGCGGCTCAAAAATATGGTAAGCCGGTAGATGGCCATGCTCCAGGTTTAATGGGGGCAGAAGCCAAAGCATATATTGAAGCAGGCATCAGTACAGACCATGAATGTTTTACTGCAGAAGAAGCTTTAGATAAACTGCAGTATGGTATGAAGATTTTAATTAGGGAGGGTAGTGCAGCTAAAAATTTTGAAGCGCTGGTTCCACTGATGCATGAACACTGGGAACACATGATGTTTTGTAGTGACGACAAACATCCAGACAGTTTGGTAGATGGACATATCAACCAGCTTTGTGCCAGAGCAGTGAAATATGGGATCGATCTTTTTAAAGTACTGCAGGTAGCTTGTATTAACCCTGTATTGCATTACAAAATGAACAATGGCATTCTTAGAAAAGGAGATCCGGCAGATTTTATTTTACTCAAAAACTTGCAAGAATTTGAAGTAGCTGCCACTTATATTGACGGCAGACTAGTGGCCGAAAATGGACAGTCATTGATAACCACTCAAACTGCTGCTGTTATCAATGAATTTCATTGTGCTGAAAAAAAGATAGCTGATTTTGCAATGGTTGCTGATAAAAATACCATCAAAATAGCGGTGATAGAAGCATTAGAAGGACAACTCATCACCAATAAATTATGGTTGCCAGCAACCATAAGAGATGGATGCTTAGTGAGCAATACCAAAACAGACCTGTTAAAAATTGTAGTGGTAAACCGATATAGAAATGCACCTATCGCCAAAGCATTTATCAAAAATATGGGCTTAAAAAATGGCGCCATGGCTTCATCGGTAGCACACGATAGTCACAACATTGTGGCCGTAGGTGTTTCAGACGAAAGTATTTGTGCCGCAGTGAACCTTATCATCCAAAAAAAAGGTGGCGTGAGCGCGGTAGGTATTGATACAAACAACCAATACCAAGAAATGGTATTGGGTTTACCGGTAGCAGGTTTGATGAGTACAGAAGATGGATATGAAGTGGCTAATAAATATACCATGATTGATCGCTTTACAAAAGAAGCATTGGGTAGTACAATGGCAGCGCCATTCATGACTTTGTCGTTTATGGCCTTGTTGGTCATTCCGCATTTGAAACTAAGCGACAAAGGACTGTTTGATGGAGATCTGTTTGAATTAATAGAGGAAGTATGATATTAAAGTCTCAATACTTTGCCGACAACACCTTCATGGCAACACTGTCGGTTCCCTTGGGTGCAAAGTATTTTGATTTAAAATTTATGTTACTGCCCGGTGCCACATCTTCGTAAATCATTTCTTGATCTTCCATCAGTAGAACACCAGTTTTACTATAAAAAGATAACTGAATATCTATATCTTTAAAAGTAACCATTTTTGCCTTGTTGCTTATTTTACCTTTGACCACCGTTTGACCCATCAGGTTTTTTTTATCCGCTCCGCTTACTTTTAAAAAATTAATAGGTGATTTCTTTTCTAAGTCTTCTATCGATAAAGTAACTTCTTCGTATTTTTTTTGAGATTCCTTTTGTTGTTTTTCGTTGCTATTGCAAGACAATATAGAAACTAGTATTGCAAAAATGGGAAGAATTATTTTTTTCATGTTGATGGATTCAATGTTAATAAAGAGTCATCAAAAATAAGGAAAGCTCTGTTTATTTGATTTAGATTTGTATATGTTCTTCATTATTTTTAACAAATCGGATTGTGACCTTTAAATTCCGGACTAAACATTTTACAGCGTATGGTACATAATCTCAGCAAACAACATTCGTTGGTAAGTAACTGGGTAAGTGAATTAAGAAATTCAGAAGTGCAACAAGATCGCCTGCGTTTTAGAAGAAACTTAGAGCGCATTGCGGAAGTGATTGGGTATGAGATCAGCAAACAACTGCCTTTTACTGAAAAAGAAATCAATACTCCCATGGGTACTTCTACCTGTAAGGTGCTAACAGAACAACCCGTGTTGGCTACTATATTGAGAGCTGGATTGGCCATGCACAATGGTTTGTTGAATTTTTTCGATCATGCAGACAATGCTTTTCTGAGTGCTTATCGCAAACATCATCCCGATGGAAGTTTTGAGATCAGTATGGAATACATGAGCTGTCCGGAGTTGGATGGTAGAATTGTGGTGATTAGCGATCCAATGTTGGCCACTGGTGCGTCACTGGTAAAATCTATTCAGCATCTCAAAGAAGAAGGCGACATCAAATCTATTCACATCGTGTGTGCCATTGCGTGCTCAGTAGGAATTGAATATGTGTTGAGAGTGGAGCCAAATGCCACTATTTGGTGTGGAGATATTGATGAAGAACTCACTGCCAAGGGTTACATTGTTCCAGGATTGGGCGATGCAGGCGACCTGGCTTATGGTACTAAAATTCAACAATAAGGCTTTCTATATCCTAATACGAATCAATATATTAAAAACTAGTATGCCAAGTAAACTACGCCACCTTCGCATTGGTTACTGCATACTCAACCACAATGAATAGAATTTTCTAAGTATTTCCCGCAAGTATTTGAAAAGACTACAAATTTTGGTGCAACATTTTGCCTCAATTACTTATCTTTAATGCTTGAATTGAGTTAAAAATGAGAAAATACCTTTTAATTGTAATGTGTGTATTGGTGGTTGGAGCTCTGAAAGCGCAGGATCCGCACTTTTCACAATTTTTTGCATCCCCGTTAACTCTTAACCCTGCGTTTACAGGTAAATTTGATGGTTCTTGGCGATTAGCAGCCAACCACCGCGATCAGTGGCCTTCTATACCAAAAGCATATGTTACTACTAGCGCTTCTTTCGACTTTCCCATTATGCAAAAGAGGATTCCTGAAAACGATGTATTTGGTGTAGGTATATCAGGAGTATCTGATGCTAGTGCAAACAGCCAGTTAAAACTGAACTACGGTTCTTTATCGCTTTCTTATCACAAAGCATTAGACGAAAATGGTTACAACACTATTGGAGCAGGATTTCAGGGTACTTATAGCAGTATGAACCTAGATGTTAGTAAACTTACTTTTGAAGATATGCTCACCCAGAATGGATTTACCGGAACAACTTCCGATATTCTTACCAATGGCAACAACCAAAGCTATTTTGATGTGAATGCCGGGCTACTGTACTCAGGTTCAACCAACGGAGAAAACAACTTTTATCTTGGTGCTTCAATGTATCATATCAACAGACCAAAAGTAAGTTTTAAAGATAAAAACTGGTTCCTAAGTGGACGTATAACCGTTCATGGTGGTGGAACATTTTTTCTGTCAGATGTGGTTTCTGTAAGTACTTCAGTTATACACCAAATTCAAAACAAAGCCAGTGAAACCACTTTAGGTGCCGCATTTGGTTTAAACGCCAATAACAACAATGTAAATCCTACCAACGTGTATATTGGCTCATGGATGCGTATTAACGATGCCCTCATTCCATACATTGGATTAGAATTTAATGGCCTTAGAATTGGTGCTAGTTATGATGTAAACATTAGTAGCTTAAAAGCAGCCACAGCTAACCGAGGCGGTTCAGAGGTTTCTATCATTTATATCAAAAGACCTGCTGATTCTAAAGGTATTCCTTGTCCGAGGTTCTAAATGTATTTGATACATTAAAAAAGCGATCTCTAAATAGATCGCTTTTTTAATGCAACTATTTTGTGCAAAAAGTAACAAGAATATAATAAGTAGATGATGTCTTAAAATTTTCACTTTACTTCTATACTACCATTGGGTTACTTCTAATTTTTTTAAACATTGTGAATGAATCCAATCAGCTATTCAGATTGTGTGAAACAATTTTAATTTCGATGCATTAACTTGCAAGAACCTGCGAATTTTAAAATAAAGTAATACACAACTTATGCTAAAAGAAATCATCATCTCTTTTCAATCATACATGCAGGCTCATCAATTTATTGTGAAACACCGAATGTGGAAATGGATTCTGATTCCAGGTTTAGTATATGCACTTTTGTTTATGGGAGGTATTTATTTATTCTGGACTAGTAGCAATACCGCCATTGAATTTATTTTAGTTCAATCGGGTGTAAAAGCCTGGTTGGATAAAATACAAGAAAGTTGGATAAATTTTTTATTCATCATTGGACAAATTATTTTGCGGCTAGTGCTTTTATTTTTCTACTTCTCCTTGTTCAAATTTTTATTTTTGATTTTAGGTTCCCCTTTATTTGCCTACCTGAGCGAGAAAACAGAAAGTATCATGGAAGGAAGAGAGTATAACTTCTATTTCAAACAGTTTGTTAAAGATATCGGAAGGGGTATCAAGATTGCATTAAGAAACCTGTTATGGCAAACGGTATATGTAGTGAGTATTCTCATCATGTCTTTTATTCCATTGTTTGGATGGATAGCCCCATTGGTAGCCTTAATGGTAGAATGTTATTATTTTGGTTTCTCCATGCTAGATTACAGCAGTGAACGCAATAAATTATCAGCATCCCAAAGCATTGAATTCATTGGCAGACACAAGGGCTTAGCCATTGGAAATGGAATGTTGTTCTACCTCATGCACTTAGTGCCATTTATAGGTTGGTTTTTGGCACCTAGTTATGCCGTAATTGCCGCCACCATTAGTTTACTTTCTGCCCGTAAAAAACAGGTAATTATATCATAAGATGACCAGCATTTATTTAATACCATGTACATTAGCAGATGATGCCTCAGCTACCATTCCACCATACGTAATGGATGCGGTGAAAGATTCAAGCGTCATATTTGCAGAAAACGAAAGAACGGCCAGAAGGTTTTTAAAACTGATGGACAAAACAATTGTGATTGATAATTTTGAATGGTTCGGCATTCAGAAAGCGGAGGAGAATATATTAGCTATTTTTCGACAAAAAATAAAAGAACAAAAAAATATTGCTATCATCAGCGAAGCGGGTTGTCCTGGTATTGCAGACCCTGGTCAGTTACTTATAGCGGCTGCTCATGAAATGAATTGCCTAGTAAAACCATTGGTAGGGCCAAGTTCTATATTACTTTCTCTTATGGCAAGTGGTATGAACGGACAGCAATTTGAGTTTGTTGGCTACCTACCTATCGACAATTTTGAAAGAAACAAAAAAATAAAAGAACTAGAAGCAGCTTCTGTAAAACAAAATAGCACAAAAATTTTTATAGAAACGCCCTACCGAAACAATCAATTGATGGAGTCATTGATAAAAAACTGTCTGCCACAAACCAAACTTTGTGTAGCAGTAAACATCACCGCTGTTGATGAAAATATTAAAACCTTTACGATTGCGCAATGGAAAATAAAAAAGCCAGAGCTTCATAAGCTTCCGGCTATCTTTTTATTGTATGCAGGTAAATAAAATCACCTCGCTACTTTTTCCATTTTAATTATTTTATCAACTATATAAGGGCTAAAACCTCTCCAAGGCAAGGTTCCTTTATATTCTTTGTAGCTGAGATCAAAATAACTGCCGCTGTTTTGCATGAGGATATTGGCAATGCTGTCATCTACTACCGAAAATTCAAATTCATACGACTGAACAGTACCTGCTACTTTGGATTTAAAGCCAGACTGAATTAATTTGCCTTCATACGTTTTAAAGAAATTTCCTTTTTTAACAACGTAATTGAGTTCGCCCGATTTCACACCTTCGCCAAAAACATAAAAATATTGCCACCAAATAATGAGCGCCATAGCCAAAATGGATATGATAAAAAATATTCGCATAAATTTTTTAAAACTACTTATTGTTCTTTTAATTCTTGAAGGGGCTGGTTTTTCTGATTGAATTGGTTGTGATGATTGAACTGGTTCCATATAATTTAATTATATTTCAAAAGTAATAAAACAAATCTACAATCCATATTCACTTACCAACCAAATGAGTGCAGCCATATTGAGGGCTCCTAAATCAAGTTCTCTTTTACTCACCGATTCAAATGTATCACTGGCTGCATGGTGCACATCAAAGTACCGTTGACTATCGGGAGATAAGCCGGCTAATGCAGTTCCCAATTGCTTTAAAGGGCCTATATCTGCACCGCCTCCTCCTTTAACAAAATCATTTACGCCGTATTCAAAAAAAAGTGGTTTCCACTGCAATAATTTGTTCATTATTTCATCAGAAACATCAAAACCAAATCCACGAGGCGTAAAACCACCCGCATCACTTTCGAGGGCAAAAACATGTTGTTCATTATTATCTTTTGCCGCTTTAAGGTAAGCTAGCCCCCCTCTCAAACCATTTTCTTCATTCATAAACATCACCGCTCTCACTGTTCTTTTGGGTTGAATCCCTAACTTTTTAAATGTGCGCAGTACCTCAATACTCTGCACACATCCTGCCCCATCGTCGTGAGCACCTTCACAGATATCCCAGCTATCAAGGTGCCCTCCAACGGTAATTATTTCTTTTGAATACTCAGTACCCCGAATTTCACCCACCACATTATAAGAAAGTACATCGGGCAGTATCCTACAATTGGTTTTAAAATAAGCATTTAAATCAACCCGTTTTTTTAATTGAGAGCTCAACCATTCTGCATCTTTAGTGCTGATAGCCACAGCAGGAATTTTCGGAAATGAATCGTTGTAAACAGTAGCACCTGTATGCGGATACTCGTCTACGTTACTTGCTAATGATCTTACCATTACTCCGATTGCCCCATATTTGGCAGCTTGTGAAGGCCCAGATCTTCTCCCTACCCCCGATTCGCTGTATGCTCTAAATGTTTTGATGTACACCGGATTCATAGGGATATTAAAAAATATAATTTTGCCTTTTACCCCTTTTTCACCAAGCTGGTGTAACTCCTCCATACTCTGCACTTCAATCACTAAACTTCGAATACCAGCAGCCACTGTTCCTACAGAATTACCCAATGCAGTTAACTTTAAAGGATACTTTGTACCATTGGCCAATTGAATAAAACCAGTTTCTTTGGCACCTCGCACCCAGTGAGGTACCATGCAGGGTTGAAAATACACTGTATCTGCCCCGGCTTCTTTCATCATCTTGGCAGTAGCTTCTACCGCTTTTTGTGCGTTGGCAGACCCACTGAGCCTTGGACCAATTTTTTTAGTAAGGTAACGTAGGTTCTCATAAGCACTGCTATTCGTCATCACTTCTGAGGCTATTCTTTTTATTTCATCTGCATTTTTATCTTGGGCAAACAGCAAATTGGTGATTAGCAATTGAAGAAAAAGTAAAAAAAATCTTTTGATCATATTTCTAGTTTATCAACAAACTTAGGATTTTACCATCAATCCATTTAAATTAAAAAAAGAAAAGTATTCCCGTAAATTGCAACTCAATAAATGACCACCATTTTTAAACCATTGATATGAATATAGCTATCGTTTGCTACCCTACCTTTGGAGGTAGTGGTGTACTGGCAACAGAGCTGGGTAAAGCGCTTGCAGATAAAAACCACAACATACATTTTATCACTTACCAACAGCCCGTAAGATTGGCTGGTTTTCATGCCAATATATTTTACCACGAAGTAAGGGTTCCCACATATCCCCTTTTTGATTACCCACCTTACGAAACAGCTTTGGCATCAACGATGGTTGATATTGTTTCCAACCACGATATTGATATACTGCATGTACATTATGCTATTCCACATGCTGCGGCTGCATACATGGCGAAACAGATTTTGGCCAAACAGCATAAAATAATTCCGGTCATCACCACCTTACATGGAACCGATATAACACTGGTTGGCCGTGATAAGACCTATCGTCCGGTGGTAACATTTTCGATGGAAGAAAGTGATATTTTGACCGCTGTTTCTCAAAACCTTAAAAGTGAAACCTATAAAAATTTTACCATCAATAAAGCAATTGAGGTAATTTACAATTTCGTAGATGTAGAACGTTTTCACAAAAAACCGGTAGATGCTTTTAAAAAGCTCATCGCTCCAAATGGAGAAAAAATAATTGTACACGCTTCTAACTTTAGAAAAGTAAAAAGAGTGGATGATGTATTGGAAACTTTTCTCTTGCTACACAAAACCATTCCATCTAAACTCTTATTAATTGGGGATGGTCCCGAAAGAGGTCGTATTGAACAAATGACACGTGATAGTGAATATGGGCATGAAATAAAATTCTTGGGTAAACAAGAGCAGATGGAAGACATTTTACCCATCGCCGATTTATTTTTATTACCGAGTGAATATGAGAGTTTTGGATTGGCAGCCCTAGAAGCCATGGCAGCAGAAGTACCGGTTATTTCTACCAACGCAGGCGGCTTGCCAGAGATCAATATAGATGGCTACTGCGGATATATGAGTGATGTGGGCGATGTTACAAGCATGAGTAAAAATGCCATTAAGATCTTAGAAAATGAAACCACTTTCCAACAATTTAAACTGAATGCATTGGCACAAGCGCGCAAATTCGACATCAACAATATTGTGCCGCAGTATGAAAAATTGTATGAAAGACTATTGAAATAATTACTTTCTTCTCAACCATTTTTCAGGATCAAAACTGCTTCTTTCGTCGCTCATAAAAAAGTCTACAGTACCAATACCCTCTAAGTTAGGCGCTACTCTTCCTAGCGTTTGACCAGTTATAACTTCTTGCCCTGCTTTTACCCCCACACCCGAAAGATTGCTGTAAGTAGTGAAATATTTACCGTGCTGAATAATCACTACTTCCATACCATCTATTGGTAATACATTGGATACTAATCCTGCAAAAACAGCTTTTACAGGCGCACCAATTTCTGCTGAAATGGTAACAGCTGTATTCACCACGTCACTTCCGCTCGGCAATTTATTGGGTCCATAATGCATCAACACATTTCCTTTATCAACCGGCCATGGTAACGAGCCCCTGTTTTGTTCAAACTTAACATTCAATGCTATCTTGGCGTCGGTGTTCAATAAAACATTTTCAGGAGCTAGTTTTTTGATGGGTGCTGTTGTAGTTTCCTTCACTTTAACGGGCTTATTATCTCCCCCGTCTTTTACAGATGGAGGTGCTTTTGTAGTCAATTTTTCTTTCTCTACCCGTTTCCGTTCGTCTTCCTTGGCTTTGGCAATAGCTGCTTTTCTAGCGTCTTCTTGTGCTTTTTTAATAGCGGCAGTGATGGCATTATTTACTTTTGTCATCTGCTTCTTCTTGGCAGCAATCTGGCTGTTGAGCGATTTCCCTTGCAACTTTAGTTTAGCTACAATGCGATCTTTTTCTTTTTGTTCTGATTCTAAAATAGCCAGCTCTTTAGCTTTTGATTGCAGACTGGTATTTTTTTCTTTTTTACTTCCACCAAGATCTTCAATTTTTTTTTGACGTAGCTCTTGTGTTCGAATAATATTTTGTCCCTGAATCTCCTGATAATTTCTGTAACTTTTTAAATAAGCTACTCTTTTGATGGCATCATTAAAACTAGAAGCAGAAAAAATAAAATTTAAAAAATCGTAATTGCCCCTGTTTTTATAAGCATACACCATACTTTTAGCATATTCATCTTTCAGGGTATCTAATAGTTTATTATAGCGATTGATGTCGCGTTGTATGCCGTATATATTGTTATCGAGTATTTTGAGCTCTTTATTGATATTGTTTACTACTCGATCTTGGAGATCCACTTTATTACTAATTAATTTCCATTGAAGCAACCCCTCTTTGGTTTGTTGTTTGTTGCTATTCAACTGTTTTTCCGTTTCTTCAATTTCTTTTCGAAGCTGAACACGTTGTTTTTCCAGTTCTTCGCGTGTTTGAGCCATACTCATCAATGTAAACACTGATAATAAGATAGTTGAAAAAAAATGTTTGAGCATGAAAGAAAATTAAAGAGATGTACAAAATAGAAACCAACTATGAACTAGTAAGTAGTGTTTACTTAAAAGTAACGATTATTTCTTTTTATAATTTTTTGGAACAGAAAATGATACTGATAATTCTTTGTTAAACTCAAATTGTTTAAAGTTTAATCGAATATCGATTTTATTTTTTTCAGAAATTATGATTTGACGTTTGGTAGAAAATTTTATTTCGTAATCGTCGTAAGTAATACTGGCAGTTCTATTTCGGTTGATGTTTATGTCATCCAACTTACTATGTTTTAATAAATAATTATCTAGGGTCAAGCTTAGTAAATTTTTAAAATCATCGCCCCAAGATGACCCTAGCAAATATTGATCTGTTTTTCTAAAACTAGCATTTTTTGCTTCAAAAAAAATAGGATTCCCAATGATCATATCTTGGAGGGTTTGAAAGTTGAACGGGATTTCTGTAACCTCCTGAAGGTAATCAAGAGAACGGTATTGCACCTCCTTATCTTGTTTGTTGAGCAATATCACACTGTCTTTGGTAATATAGGCTCTGTATACTTCTATGTTTAAAAAAGTGGCAGTCAGGGAAATCCAAATAGCGCTATCTTTTACCATTCTAAGAGTAGCAGTGATATCGGGCTGCTTGCCATTTACATTATCTACTTCTACTTTTACTTTGGCATTAAAAGTTTTAAAATTGATGTAATTACTATCTAGTTTATGAAGTGTTTGTTTTACAAATTCTACAGAGTCTTTAAAAAGTTTATCCGTATTATTTACTATAACATCTGTGGCAGTATCCTTGGTAATAATTGAACTGCTGATTTGTTGTTTGGTGGCAGTGCATCCAAACAAAGTACATTGAACTGTTAATATAAAAAGTAGATAAAATATTCTCATGTATAGTAAAGGTATTACTGAACACCTGTATGACCAAAACCTCCGGCTGCTCTAACAGTATCTGTCAATTCTTGTACCAATACCAAACTGGCTACTTCAATTTTAACGAATACCATTTGTGCGATACGGTCGCCGTGCAGAATTTGTTGTGGCTGGTTACTTAAATTAATGAGTAATACTTTAATCTCCCCCCTATAATCGCTGTCAACAGTGCCTGGAGAATTTAAACAAGTTAGTCCTTGTTTTACTGCCAAACCGCTTCTGGGTCTCACTTGGGCTTCTAATCCTAGAGGCATTTCAATAAACAAGCCTGTAGGTATTAGCATTCGCTCAAGCGGCTGTAGTATCACTGGCTCACTCAACTGTGCCCTCAAATCCATACCCGACGATCCCTCTGTGGCATATTGGGGCAAAACGTTGTTCGACTTGTTGATGACTTTAACAGTTAATACATCATTCATATTGTTTGTTTTTAAATTTATCGAATTAGTGTTACTGTACCCTTATCTGTTTGTATGAATCCAGCCTTGTTTTTATAAGTCATCATCCAAACATACGCGCCTGCTACAGCAGGTTTACCTTTCACCCTACCATCCCATTTTGCAAATGAGTCTTTACTGGTAAAAATCAATTGTCCGTATCGGTTGTAAATATAAAAACTATAAATGGTAGAATTGAGTCCATTGGTAAGCCCAAAGGTTTCATTCAATCCATCTCCATTCGGTGAAAATGCCGATGGAATAAACGATTCACAATCGCCCCAGTTGGTTTGCAAAGTATCAGAAGCAACACAACCGGCTGCATTGGTGACCCTCACCCGATAATTTCCTGGAACATTTACTTCGATAGAAGGTGATGTAGATCCGGTACTCCATAAATAGGTATTTGCTGTTGTATTAGCGTTAATTACAACTGGTTTATTCAAACATACCAACAAGTCATCTCCTAAAGTTACAGTGGCAGTAAGCTTTTGATTAATTACAGTACTGTCTCTAAAAGTACAGCCATTATTGGTAACTTCTAGCCAGTAGAGCCCAGCGCTATTAACTGAAATTTGAGGCGTTATTGCTCCAGTGCTCCATAAATAATTAGACCCCGTAATAGAGGATGAAATATTTAGGTTAGGGATGATACAATAGCCAGTATCTGCAGGTAAAAAATTATTTAGATTAGATAAAGCAACATTTACACTGTGTACAATTAATTCTGATAATGCGCCACAATCATTTTTGAAAACCTGCAGCGAAACTATATACGTTCCGCCATTTGCATAAGTGTGCAACGGAGAAAATGAAGTAGAAAAACTCCCATCACCAAAATTCCATAAAACAGAATCGAGTCCGGTTGTTTTATTGATACTAAACTGAATATTAAAACTACTACAGTTGCCTTGTGAAGAAAAGTCGAATGGGGTAAAACTAGTATCCAAATCACTAGCTATAAAATTGGGTAATCCAAATTGTATAGGATCTCCAACAGAAGCAAACCGCAGGGCATTGTACACATAGTTACATCCAGTTCCTGCAATATTAGGACTGTTGATCACTGAAAGTGCAGTATCTTCCCACATAGAAAAATATATTTTACCGTTTGGTCCTGCTTGTAATGCACCTGCCGACCATTTATCATGAGATGCAATAATCTGACGGGAGTTCATGATGGCAGTTTCATTCATTGTGGTGACGTCGAACTGGTATACAACACTCAACTCCGTATTGCTTTTTTTTGAACTGATATATAGCAATCTGTTATCGGGAGAAAATTCTGCACCATATACGCCTGTGAAGGCGGTGCCAATAGGAACGATGTTGGGTTTGAATCTCAGCGGGTTAGATAAGATACCGGTAGAATTGTCAAAATCCATTAACTCTGCCAAATCATTTTCAAATGAGTGCAATGCAATCATTTTTGAACCATTAGATGAAAACTTGATAGCTCCCAAAGCATTGTTGCTATAACCTCCAACAATCAAACCTGTACTACTCACACGAGGGTTTGCATCAAACCCCGATGGAGTAAGCAAGTAGGTATAGTATTGGTCAGTATCCCATTTTTTAATTGTGATCCATATATCTCTTTTGTTACAATGCCTCACTGCAGCCAGTTTTTCGTAACTGTCATCGTCTACCAGCAAATTTTTCTGTATTACTGCCCCCCTACCATTATCTGCCATCATATTGATGATGTTGTACCTAAACCCTTTGAGAGGCTGTTCTGTAGCGCCTACTGTGAACAAATAATAAATACTATCATTGCCAGGCATGGGTGCTATAACGGTGTTATTGGTACTACTCAAATCGCCCTGAATGGCTTCACCATTCAACATAATATTGTGTTCTTTATTTACAACACTTAGTCCATTGGTATAAAAAAGTAATTGTCCATTGGCATCAGAAATACTAGCTGTTCCTTCTACTGCATTCACGGCGCCATTGAATAAAAGCTGGGGTGGGCTTTGGTTAAAATTGAGACCAACTTTTTTTCCAAAATACCAATGGTAAGATTGCTTTTGAGCATATACAGAAGATAGCAGCAATTGAAAAAAAAGTAATAAAAAAAATGATTGAAACCTATATCTCATTATAGCGTTTGAGTTTTAATAAGCAGGAGCGTTGCGTGTGCAAATAATCCTTCTTTTCGCCCTGCAAATCCCATGGTTTCTGTGGTGGTTGCTTTGATAGAAACATCATTGATGGTGATATGCAAAATATTTGCAATAGCTTGTTTCATGTCATCTACATACGGCATTATTTTGGGTTCTTCTAAGCAAACAGTGCTGTCAATATTTACAACAGTGTACCCATTTTTAGTAATGAGCTCGTAACATTTTTGCAACAAAATTTTACTATCGATATTGAGGTAAGCGTTATCGTTGTTAGGAAAGTGTTTACCGATATCCCCTAATGCTAGGGCTCCGAGCATAGCGTCACAAATAGCGTGTAATAGCACATCTGCATCGCTATGTCCAACACTTCCTTTTGTATGAGGTATTTTAACACCACCTAACCATAAATCACGACCTTCCTCTAATTGATGAAAATCTATCCCGTAACCTATTCTCAATTGCATAGCTATTTTAGGTAAAGTTCAGTAAAACATTTGTATAAAAAAAGCGTCTCTTTTTGGGAGACGCTTTTTTTATATACAAAACTATTTTATTAATTTTTATCTAGGTTAAGTGCAACTGAAAAACGCAATGTGTTAGACAAAGGATTACGATTGATACCAGTACCAGATGGCAATAAGTAAGAGAAGTTGAAGCCAAACATGTTGTAGTTCAACCCAGCACCTACTGTAAAATATTTACGATTTCCTTTTTCAGGATTTTCGTAGAAATATCCTGCTCTAACAGAAAACTGCTCTTTGTAAGTGTATTCAGCACCGATAGAAGCTGTTACTTCACGCATTTCTTCGCCACCACCATCAGGAGCATCTCCGAATGATTTAAACCAGCTACTCACTACACCTTCGTTGCGATAGTCAGCCAAACCTGCGCTATCAGAAGCGCTTGGAGGAGTTGGTACCAATAATTTATTTAAGTCTAAAGCAAAAGTTACTTTATTGTCAGCATCAAATACTTTAGTATAAGCACCACCTATTCCTAAGTTAGCGGGAATGAAGTCTTTTTGATTTTCGTCATCTGTGTAAGAGATTTTAGAGCCAAGATTGCTCAAGGTAGCCCCCCAGCTAAATCCGCTGCCATCTTCTTTTTGGCCATTATGGTAGTAGTGAAGATCACCTGCTACAGAACTTCCTTTTTTGTAGGTAACCCCGTTTACATTTCCGCCTGCAAGGTCAGAACTAATGTAACGGATAGCGATACCCAAGCCAGATTTTGCAGATAATTTTCTTGAGTAACCCGCATCAAGAGAGAACTCTCTAGGACGGAAATTATTTAATTGATTACCATTAGCATCTGTGAACTGAATGCTACCCAAACTAAAATATCTGAAGCCTACAGATAAAGCTTGGTTCTCATCTAATTGATGATATCCACCCAAAGTAGCCAAGTATACATCACTTAAACCTAAATCACTCAACCATGGAGTATATGTAACCCCAACATTTGTTTTCTTTTTGGCAAATGGTATCTTACCAAGATTCCAGAAGCCAGAATAAGCATCTGCAGAGGTTGCTATACCAACATCACCCATACCACCACTACGGGCGTCTGGAGAAATTCTTAAAAATGGGACAGCCGTAGTAACTACACTAATGTCATTTACTGTTGATTGAGCCACGGCGTCAAATGATGCACCTGCCAGTAACATAACTATGGCAGTTAGTTTCAAAGTTGCTTTTTTCATGCGTTTTGTTTGTCTTGGTTAGGTAGACTTACCTCTATAAGCGTTTAGTTTAATGATTTGGTCGTGTTTGTAAAAATAAAGTAATTAATTGTACAAACAACCGATTTTTAAATTATTGTTAAAATTATACTACTGATGGAGGTGTAAAATATGTCAATTTTTGAACTCACACCAAAAAACTTTATATAAGTTTTGCTTAATCGCCCCACAAATATGTGAAAGAAACGCTGGAACAAAAAAATTATTTTTTAAAAACCAATTATTTATAAAAAAAAGTTGTTAATAAAAGGTAGATCAATGGAAAAAATGAAGCCTTTGTTATAATTATTAAAAAAGTAAGCCAAATTATGTCAGGCTTCCTATAGTTTCATGCAAAGTGCCTATATTGCAGGTTCGTATAACCCCTATACAATATTAAAGAGAACCTTTCGTTAAATCATTTGCTAAACGAATGCACATGCAAAAATTAATCTCAGGCAAAAATCTGATCCTGGTAGCTATAGCTGCCTTCACCTTAACCTCCTGCAAAAACGGTGGGCTTTTTGGAAAGAAAAAACAAAAGTCTGATGTTACCGGCTGGAATTATGATGACAAAAACATGGGAAACTTCCATGTGGCTAAAGTTAAATACCCCAAAGCCGGCCCTGGCCTTGTATTTGTTCAAGGAGGTTCATTTGTAATGGGTGCCAAAGATGAAGACGTAATGGGCGATTGGAACAATACTCCCCGCCGCGTTACTGTTCCTTCTTTTTTCATTGATGAAACAGAAATAGCCAACGTTCACTATCGTGAATACTTGTATTGGTTAGATAATACTTTTAGTGGTGATACTAACATCACCTACAAAGCCCTTCCCGATACGTTAGTATGGAGAGAAGAGCTGGCTTACAATGAGCCATATGTAGAATACTATTTCCGTTACCCTTCTTACAACTACTACCCTGTAGTAGGTGTTAAATGGCAACAAGCCTACGATTTCTGTATTTGGAGAACTGACCGCGTTAATGAGCTCAAACTTATGGAGAATGGTTATCTCAAAAAAGATGCTGTTAAAAGAGAAATGAAAGGGGGTGGAGCTGATGGTTCCTTCAACACAGAAACATACTTATTGAATCCAGATTTGATTCAAAGCAGAGGTAAACCTAAAAAATCTGAATTAAAAGATATCAATGGCAAACCAAGGTCTATTGTTAAAATGGAAGACGGTGTTCTTAATATGGGCTACCGCCTCCCAACAGAAGCAGAATGGGAATACGCAGCTTATGGTTTGCTGGATCAAAACCCAAGCCCTCGTTTAAAAGAGAAAAAATCTGGAGAAGAACTTCGTTCAAACCAGCAAATTTACTCATGGAGCAATAATCCAAATGGTTTGAGAGACAATCGCAGAGGTAGCTGGCAGGGTAAATTCTTAGCCAACTTCAAACGTGGTAGTGGTGATAATATGGGCATTGCAGGTGGTTTAAATGACCGTGCTGCTATACCGGGTCCGGTAAAAGCTTTCTATCCAAATGCTTTTGGAATTTACAACATGAGTGGGAATGTAAGTGAGTGGGTAGGTGATGTGTACAGACAGATGACTTCCACAGACGCACAAGATTTTAACTACTTCCGTGGTAACAAATTCCAGAAGTATTATAAAAATAGCTCTGGAGAATATGAAAGAGATAGTATGGGTCGTTTGAAGAAATCAGACATTTCTGATGAAGAAGTTAAAAATCGTACCAATTACCAAAAAAACAACGTCATAAATTATTTAGATGGTGATTCTGCAAGTCAAGTATTTTATGGCTACGGAGAAACTTCGCTAGTAGGTGACAAATCAAGAGTGATCAAAGGCGGAAGCTGGAACGATAGAGCTTATTGGCTATCGCCAGGTACACGCCGTTTTATGGAAGAAGATCAGGGTGCTAGCACTGTAGGTTTCCGTTGTGCTCAAACTTACCTTGGCCCTCCTGAAGGTCCAGGATTTAAAGATGGGAATATCTTCGGAAGTAGAAAGCAAAATTCTAGAAAGAAAAAATAATTAACAATAGTTCATAAAAAAACCTCCTAATGGGAGGTTTTTTTATGAACATCATCCATCGATATACTATTTTTGAAACATGAACCTGATAGCGCTATACGCCATTTATCAACAGCACCCCATTGTAGTAACCGACACCAGAAAAATAATTCCAGGATGCATTTTTATTGCTTTAAAAGGACCCAACTTCAACGGCAATAGCTATGCAATAGAAGCACTCGAAAAAGGAGCTGCATATTGCATTTGCGATGAATGGACTCTAGAAAAAAACGATCGGATTCTGATAGTGGAAAACAGTTTAGAAACCTTACAACAATTGGCACTGCATCATCGCAAACAGTTTAATATTCCTTTTATTGCCATTACTGGCAGCAACGGAAAAACCACTACCAAAGAATTGGTGAATGCGGTACTTTCTACTAGCTATAAAACCTATACAACCATTGGAAACCTCAACAATCATATCGGTGTTCCACTCACTTTGCTCAGTGTTGGGAATGATGCAGAAATGGTGGTGATAGAAATGGGTGCCAATCACCAGAAAGAAATTGAAAGCTACTGTTGCTATACCCTTCCCACACATGGCGTGATCACCAATTGCGGTAAAGCACATTTAGAGGGTTTTGGTGGCGCGGAAGGGGTTAGAAAAGGAAAAGGAGAATTATTCAACTATCTAAGAACAAACAATTGCACTGTTTTTATCAACAACGATCTCGATTACTTACTGAGCATGAGCAAGGGCATACAAAAAATAATTGACTATGGCACAACAGCCGGATTTGTAACGGGTAATATAGTTGAAGATCAACAATATGTATGCATTAGTTTGGGTGCCGCTGTAAAATTACCTAAAGTTAAAACTCAGTTAGTAGGGGGCTATAATTTGTATAACTTACTCACTGCTGCATGTATAGGAAAGTATTTTAATGTAAGTGATGAAAACATCAAAGCCGCTTTTGAAAATTATATCCCTAGCAACAGCCGATCGCAACTCATTAGAAAAGGCAGCAACCAAATTGTGTTAGACGCTTATAATGCCAACCCCACTAGTATGAAGGCGGCCATCGTAAATTTTGCCAATATGAAAGGCAACAAAAAAATACTGATGTTGGGCGGGATGATGGAATTAGGTGCCGATAGCATACAGGAACACTTAGAAATTGTACAACTAATTGCCTCCTATTCATGGTATAAAGTGTTATTGGTAGGAAAAGATTATACCCAGCTTCCGGAAGCATTTTTGCATTTTAGCGATGTAAATGAAGCCAGAGTATGGTTCATTCAAAACAACCCCTGCGATGCCCATATCTTGATCAAGGGATCGCGGAGTATGCAAATGGAAAAGATCATAGAATGATTTTAATAAGCCAATCATAGACCTTACATTTGCAGCCCAATAATCATTTAAGTTCTTTTGATAATAGATTTTATGGAGACGTGTCCGAGTGGTTGAAGGAGCACGCCTGGAAAGTGTGTATATGGGAAACTGTATCGCGAGTTCGAATCTCGCCGTCTCCGCATTTAACCCATTTTGAATACTTTTTCCGCATTCAGGGTCGTTTGTTTCACAACCATAGCAACATCCAAACCTTTAATCTCTGCTATTTTTTTAGCTATTTCTGGTAAATAACTGCTTTCGTTTCTTTTGCCCCTGTGGGGTGCCGGCGACAAATATGGAGCATCTGTCTCTAACACAATATGTTCTAAACCAATTTTTGGAAGTACTACATCTAAGCCAGCTTTTTTGTAAGTGACCACCCCTCCTATTCCTAATAAAAAATTGCAAGCTATAATTTGGTGAGCCTCTTCCAGGGTTCCTCCAAAACAATGAAAAATCCCTTTCAAGGATGTATGTGTATATTTTTGGATCACTTCAATTGTTTCAGGAATGGCATTGCGTGTGTGCAACACCAATGGTAAATCATACTGCAAAGCCCACTCAATTTGTTTTTCTAATGCTATGTATTGTTCTTCCACAAAACTTGTATCCCAATAAAAATCTAGTCCGGTTTCCCCAATTGCTGCAAAGTTTCGCTGCTTCAAAAGTTGTTCCACAATGGCCAATTCATTTTTATAATCCCCTTTTATCGAACAAGGATGAATACCGATCATAGCAAAACAACGTCCTTTGTAACGATCTTCAACAGCCATCATAGCAGCATGAGTTTGGCTGTCGATAGCAGGAAGGTACATTTTTTGAACACCCTTCTCCCATGCCCTTTGCATCACAGCATCAATATCTACTTCAAATTCTTCTACGTACAAGTGGGTATGACTATCAATCATGGTGTTGAAAGGGTAAAAAGTTAAAAATAATAAAAATAATTTTGTAGTTTAAAAATACATATTGTAACTTGTTCAAAGTTTTCATAGGGTACGGATTAAAAACGGGCCAGGGTTTCTACCCAGGCCCACTTTTTTTTAAGTCTTTCCCACCTTTATCCGCTCAAAACCAAAACCTTTTTCTGCAAAGTATGCTAGCACTTTAGGTAATGTATACCTCATTTTTTCGCTGGCTTTATCACTATCATGAAAAACAATGATGCTTCCTGGTTTACTGCATAATAATACATTTTGTAAACAACGCTCCTTAGAGAGGGTTTGATAAAAGTCATAGCTCAATACCGACCACATAACCGTTTTTAGGGGTAAATCAGCAGATGCCAGTTTTCTCACGAGAGATGATTTTATTTTTCCGTAGGGCGGCCTGAACAAACGGCTATCTATATAATTAGAGGCTTTTACTATATTCTGAAGATATACTTCATTGGGTGTTTGCCATCCATTTAAATGATCGTAGGTATGATTTCCTACAGCATGCCCTTCTTCTAAAATTCTTTGATAAACATTTGGGTAAGCCGCTACGTTTTTGCCTATACAAAAGAAAGTAGCTTTTGCGTTGTACTTTTTTAATTCATCTAATATAAACATGGTATGAAGCGGGTGCGGCCCATCATCGAATGTTAAATAAAGCTCCTTTTCCTTGGTTTTTACCTCCCAAAGTCGATTTTTATACATCTTTTGAACCCAATTCGGTACTTTTATGAACATAATCATAGCGCAAAATAATTTTTTTAGCCGATTAAACGTTCTTATTAACCAATCGTCATAGATTAAGAAAACAATAAATTAAAAATTATGAAACTCACAAAACAACTTTTTGCCAGCATCTTGCTTTCAAGTTTGCTTTTTACGGCTTGTAAAAAAGAAAGTACTACCGAAACAGATCCTACCGTCGAAGCTACTTTTGAGCTTACCATAGACCAAGCTACTTCAGAATTTATGACTGAAGACGACAACGACATTTTAATGGAATCTGCAGAAGATAGAGGTATTTTAGGAAATTTTGCTCCCAACAACCCTATCGAACCAGATAATTTTCTGCCATGTGCTACAGTAACCGTTACTCCAGCCGTAGGTTTCCCAAAAACCATTCGTATGACTTTTGACTCTACTTGTGTGAGTCCTAGAGGGGTAAGAAGAAGTGGAGTAGTTCAGGTGGTGATTTCTGACACCCTTCGCAGAGCAGGTAGTAGAGCTGTTATGACTTTTGAAAATTATTACGTAAACCGCTTTAGAAGAGAAGGAGTTCATACATGGTTAAACACCAGTGAACTAGGTATTCGGAGATGGCGCAGAACTGTTGTAGGTGGAAAAATAACAGGACCAGGTGGAAGATTCTGGTTACACGAATCTGATATAATTGTTACACAAACTGCTGGTGTAAGTACACCACAAAGATTAGACGATATATTTTCTATCAGGGGAAACAACAGCGTAACCAACCCACAAGGTATTACCAGAACTGCGGAAATTATATTGCCTTTACAGAAAAAAGTATCTTGTCACAATATCGATAGCGGTCGTATTCGCTTCGAAGGCCCCAATCATTTTGCTATTTTGGATTACGGAAATGGAGATTGCGATAGAATAGCAATGATCTCTATCAATGGCCAGCCACCAAGAACAATCATTTTACCATAGTTTGACTTTCTCATTTTGTAAGCCGCTGCTCATTACAGCGGCTTTTTTATGCAAGATGCCACTAAAACGCATTCGTAAACTTATATTTGCAGCCGGAAACAACCTATTATGCTTCAAAAAAAAGTGAGAGTACGTTTTGCTCCAAGCCCAACCGGTGGTTTGCACTTGGGCGGTGTTAGAACCGTTTTGTACAACTATTTATTTGCAAAAAAAAACGGTGGAGAATTTATTGTTAGAATTGAAGATACAGATCAATCAAGATTTGTGGAAGGCGCAGAACAATATATTTTTGATTGTCTGCAATGGTGTGGCATGGTGCCCGACGAAAGTACACAACATGGTGGTAATTTCGGACCTTATCGCCAGAGTGAAAGAAAAGTTACTTATAAAAAGTATGCAGAGATACTTATAGAAAAAGGATTTGCTTATTATGCTTTTGACACTCCCGAAGAATTAGAGCAAATGCGGGCTACTTATAAAACTGACCATAATCCTTCACCACAATACGATTGGCATGTTCGCTTGAAAATGAAAAATTCGCTTAGCCTTACCCGTGAGGAAGTTCAAAAATTACACGATGAAGGTGCGCGTTATGTTGTTAGGATCAAAATGCCAGAAAATGATGTCATTCATTTCAACGATATGATTCATGGATTGGTAAGTTTTGAAGCAGGACTGGTAGACGATAAAGTATTGCTCAAAGCAGATGGAATGCCTACTTATCACCTTGCTGTTGTGGTAGATGATTACCTCATGAAAATAACTCATGCCTTTAGAGGAGAGGAATGGCTGAGCAGTGCCCCAATTCATATCCTATTATGGAAATACTTGTTCGGATTGGATGAAATGCCTCAATGGGCGCATCTTCCGCTCATCATGGGACCTAGTGGAAAACTGAGCAAAAGAGATGGAGCAAAATATGGTTTCCCGGTTTTTGCTATGAATTGGACCGACCCTCGTAACAATGAATTGACGGAAGGATTTAAAGAAAAAGGATTTTTACCTGAGGCTTTCATTAATCTTTTAGCAGTGTTGGGATGGAACGATGGCTCAGAAAAAGAAATTTTTTCAATGGAAGAGCTTATAGAAAGTTTTTCGATAGACCGCGTTCACAAATCAGGTGCAAAGTTTGATTTTGAAAAAGCAAAGTGGTTCAATCAGGAATGGATCAAGCAACTGCCTGTAGAAACTTACGCGGCAACGATTGAAACAATTTTAACAGAAAAAAATATAAACATTACAGATAATAATTACTTCATCAAAGTGTTGAAATTGGTAAAAGACCGTTGTGTTTTACTACCTGATTTTTATGAACAAGCTGGTTATTTTTTTAAGTCACCCGAACAAATAGATACCACTTCTATAATACCTAAGTGGAACGAAAACAAAACATCCTTTTTTAAAGAATATTGCGATATTCTTTTTTCAATACCTGAATGGAACGCAGTGGCTATAGAAAATTGTTTTAAAGAACTGGCTGAAGTAAAAAGCATCAAACCAGGAGAATTGCAATTACCAATGCGCATCATGCTGGTAGGTGGTAAATACGGACCAGGTGTTTTCGATATTGCCTACATGATTGGTAAGGAAGCTACTATTCAAAGAATCAATAAGGCAATAACTGACATCAATGTATAAATTATGAGCAGACCCATCAGAGTTTTAGTAGCAAAAGTTGGCCTAGATGGTCATGATAGAGGAGCTAAAATAATTGCCACAGCATTGAGAGATGCTGGCATGGAAGTTATTTATACAGGTCTTCGACAAACACCAGAAATGGTCGTAAACGCTGCGTTACAAGAAGATGTGGATGCTATTGGTGTAAGCATTTTGAGCGGGGCACACATGACGGTATTTCCAAAAATAATGGATTTACTCAAAGAAAAAAATATGCACGATGTATTACTCACCGGTGGTGGCATCATCCCAAATGATGACATGAAAGTGTTAAATGAAATGGGTACCGGAAAATTATTTGCTCCTGGTACAACTACTACCGAAATTGCTACTTATATTAAACAATGGGTTAAAAAACATAGAAGTTTTTAACTCTCCGGAATGGTTATACACTTTTCATTTTAATACATACGAAGTGGTACTACAAACGCTATAAAAAAAGCCAAATTGATATTGGTTGGCATTTCTGTTTACTTAAACAACTTGTACAACAAACTACTTAAGGCTAATGCGGTAGCATACAAGTATCGTTTCTAAAATAAATGGGGTAGGTGATTGCAAAATCTAACAGCGATAAAAACTCCAAAAATATCTATTTTGTAACTACGTGTTTTAATGCAACAGTGAGCAAAAAATATAACAATTCTTAAATAAGTAATGCAAGTTATGAAGGTCATTCTTTCAAGATACCAAAAGCAGTATCTTCGATTTAAAAAAATATCATGAGTTATACCAGCATTATTACCGAGATAGAAGACAATATCTGTATCATTACCATCAACAGACCCGATAAATTGAATGCACTCAACAATGATGTATTTGCCGATTTAGATAAAGCGATGGATGAAATTATCGCCAATCCAATCATTAAATCTGCTATCATAACAGGTGCTGGTAAAAAAGCATTTGTGGCGGGAGCAGACATTACAGAATTTGCAGGCCTCAGCAAAGAAGCAGCAATGGCGTTGGCCAAAAGAGGACAAGATGTTTTTTTTAAAATAGAGAACAGTCCGAAACCCATGGTAGCTGCCGTAAATGGCTTTGCACTCGGAGGTGGATGCGAACTAGCCATGGCTTGTCATTTCAGACTGTGCAGTGAAAATGCAAAGTTTGCACAGCCAGAGGTAAACCTCGGTTTGATTCCAGGTTATGGAGGCACCCAAAGATTAACCCAACTGATTGGAAAAGGCAAAAGCATGGAATTACAAATGACGGCCCACCTGGTTGATGCCAATGAGGCCCTTCAAATGGGATTAGTAAATCATGTGACCAGTTTAGATAGTTTGCTGGAAAGAACTAAAAATATTTTACAAATTATTCATTCCAAAGCCCCTGTTGCTATCACAAAAATTATTGAATGTATCAACATGGCCGCAGCAAATGATGGAAATAACAATGGCTACGAAAAAGAAGTTTTGGCTTTTGGAGATTGTTTTATCACAGAAGATATGAAAGAAGGAACCACCGCTTTTCTTGAAAAAAGAAAAGCTGTTTTTACAGGTAAATAGTTTTATACCTGCAGCAAATTTTAAAGGATAAAGCATACCTACAATAATGATATCGGTTTTGCAAACTGTTAAAAGTAATGTTTGTTTAATGCAGTTATGGCGACTCCGTTTTTGTGCCAAATATTGAATGTATAAAAAGGAGACAATTAGTATGTTTTGTTATAATACCCATGTTGCCTACAAAGTATTTTAGGGTGTCTGTTCTACTAAAGAGAATCAGCTCAGCTTTAATAATTACAGTATTTTTAACTCGATACCAACATTTGTAAAATCAATCAATACCTTTTTAACTTTTATATTAAAATGATGGAATACAAAAATGATGTCAACATTGTAATTTAATCTCAAAGAAGGGTCAAATGAACCATACAAATAGGGCAAACCAGCTAATGTTTTAACAAATACTACAATTTAATGTGGTGAATAAGGAAGTTATTTAATGGGTGCATTATTTTTAAAATCTGAAGCTACAACGATCGGTTATGACAGCTAATTAGTATATTTTGAATAAGTAAAATTATATGACATCATTGATGCAAAAGAAACTAGAACTAAAAAGAATTATGAGGCAATATTTCATAAAATGAAGTTGCCCCTTTAAAAAGCACGAATAAATAGTATACAGCTTTTTTAAATGTTTTAACTTTGCAAAAAATCAGAACTATGGAATATAGAATAGAAAAAGATACCATGGGTGAAGTGCAAGTGCCATTGAATGCTTATTACGGAGCGCAAACACAACGGAGCATCGATAATTTTAAAATAGCGCAAGACATTAATAAAATGCCCAAAGAAATCATCAAGGCATTTGCCTATTTAAAACATGCTGCTGCGCTCACCAATCGGGAAGCAGGTATCCTTACAAAGAAAAAAGCAGATTTGATTGCAAAGGTATCCAAAGAAATACTAGCATCAAAACTAGATGAGTTTTTTCCATTGGTGGTATGGCAAACGGGTAGTGGCACGCAAAGTAATATGAATGTAAACGAAGTTATTGCTTACCGCGGACATGTTTTAAACGGCGGAAAGCTAAGCGATAAAGAAAAATATTTACATCCAAATGATGACGTCAATAAATCGCAAAGTAGCAACGATACATTCCCTACAGCGATGCATATTGCGGCATACAAAATTTTGGTAGAAACTACCATTCCAGGTATTACTAAATTGAGAAATACCTTACATAAAAAAGCCAAGTCTTTTAAAAGTATTGTAAAAATTGGTAGAACTCATTTTATGGATGCCACACCACTTACCTTGGGCCAGGAATTTAGCGGATATGTATCTCAACTAGATCATGGGCTCAAAGCAATTAAAAACACATTATCTCATTTGAGTGAGTTAGCCCTCGGTGGAACTGCAGTAGGAACAGGTATCAACACACCTCCAAAATATGATGTGAATGTAGCTAGGCACATTGCCAAGCTAACTAAATTGCCTTTTAAAACTGCTGAAAATAAATTTGAAGCTTTGGCTGCACACGATGCCATTGTAGAAGCGCATAGTGCTTTGAAAACGATAGCAGTAAGCTTGATGAAAATTGCCAATGATATTCGTATGCTGTCATCCGGACCTAGGAGTGGTATTGGAGAAATTTTTATACCCGACAATGAACCTGGCTCATCTATCATGCCAGGAAAAGTAAATCCTACCCAATGTGAAGCATTAACAATGATTGCAGCGCAGGTGATGGGCAATGATGTTACCATCAGCATTGCAGGTAGCAATGGTCATTTCGAGTTAAATGTATTTAAACCTGTGATGATCTATAATTTCCTTCACAGTGCACGACTTATAGGAGACGGCTGTGTTTCTTTCAATGATAAATGTGCTGTGGGTATCCAACCCATCAAAGCAAATATTAAAAAACACTTAGACAATTCTTTAATGTTGGTAACGGCATTGAACATCAAAATTGGTTACTATAAATCTGCAGAAATTGCACAAAAAGCACACAAAGAAGGTACCACCCTAAAAGAAATGGCTGTAAAACTAGGCTATGTAACCCCAAAAGAATTTGACGAATGGGTGATTCCTGCCAATATGGTAGGCACCAACAAATAAAATAAGAAGCAATTTAAATGGCCTCTTTTTAATAAAATAGTTTAAAGCTAATCTTTAAAAGATTATCCATTTTCTTCAATTGGAGTCGTTGCTGCGTGCTTCCCAGTCATGATCACCAACGGATTGGTAAAGCTGGGAGCGTTTGAATTGTCATCCTCCCAAAAAATGCTCCCCTGCGCAATCCAACAAAGTAGTTGCACAAAACAAGAAAAACCTCGTTTTTACCCGAACCCACATTCAATCTCAGGTGGGCAATAGGGTACATGCCATCATGTGAAATGCTGTAGCCACTTTCAAATAAAATGTACCCGAACTCTAGGTTTCATAGCAGTTACCTAGTACACTGCCACGGTATTTTTATATGTGGAAAATTAGAGTAGTTTTCCTATACTTTAACCTTTACATTTTACGTTTTAGTTGTGACCCATTCAATTCATGTAGTTTTTTTTTGCTTAACCTCTGACTATGAAAAGACCTTTACATGAAATACAAATCATTGTGCCCACAATGCTGTGTATGCTGTTTTCGTTAACAGCGGCAGCACAAGGTGCCAACCGAGTAGATATTGGCAAAAGTTTTGCCAATATGAGTAAACTCAAAACAGGCGGCACCTATAACCCTGGCGACACGGTAGAGATACGTGTTACTTTTGCTGTTATTCGGCAAACAACTTATACTGCAGTAGACAGTGTGCAGGTATTTGATCAGGTACCCGCCAACACCACTTATATTCCAGGATCTATGCGGGTGGCAACCAATGAGGGAGTTACTTTCAAAGGGCCTTTTACGGAAGCATCAGATACTGATCCGGGACGAAATATAGCCGGAAATATTACCATCAACCTCGGCAATAAAGCCAACGGTACCCAGGGCGGTAGAATAAGATCTGACACCAGCAGGCCCTCCTTTCTTAATTCTCATTGCATCATGATGGCGGTGTATAGAGTAAGAATAAACCCCAGTGCCAATTACGGAGATACCATTAAAGTGGGCGGTAGTGTTAAGTACAAAATGGTTACCCCTAACAATGGTTGGTTCAACGTCAATTTTACGCAGTACAGCATTATTCTTTTTCCTAACAGCGGTTATTGTCCCGATGGGGCAGATGTAAGCGCTACTGCTGATGCAGGAGGTACATTTGGTAATGGCACCACCCTTAACCGCCCCGCTGCATTAGGATTTACTACGAGTTACATCAAACAAAATATTACAACCGGTGCGCCCAACGATTATTATTATGCAATCGTCAAAAACAGCAGCCCATCCTCCTCTACTAACCCAAACACAACCATGCCCGAAGCCACGGCCCTCAACCGAGTTTTTGGATTATGGGACATTGCAGGAGACCATACTAATGCTACCAATCAGAATATTGGAAATGCGCCACCAGCGGCGGCACAAAATGGAGGTTACTTTGTGCTCATCAATGCCAGTTACAACACCAATGTGGCATATCAAGAAACGGTGACCAATTTATGCCCCAACACCTATTACGAGTTCAGTGCATGGGTTAGAAATGTTTGTTCGCTTTGCAGCTTCGATAGCACAGGTAAGGGAACTCGAACAGCTGGATTCATCCCAGGCCCCGGCAACGATTCCTCAGGCGTACTACCCAATTTAAATTTCGAAATTGATGGCTTAGCTTTCTATACTACAGGTGACATAAAATATGATAAGGTGAACCCATGGAAAAAATTTGGTTTTACTTTTTTAACCCGTCCGGGTCAAACTACGGCCAACTTTGCTATTAGAAACAATTCTCCAGGTGGAGGAGGCAATGATTGGGCAATAGATGATATCAAAATTTCTCATTGTGGGCCCAACTTGAAAATGAATTTTGCACCAGAAGTATTGGGTTGTAAAGAAGGCAATTTCCAGGTTTCGTTGAGTGATACGGTGCGGTCGGTGTACAATAGTTACGTGCATTTCAAATGGCAGAAAAGCAATGTAGGTGGAACTGTTTGGGCCGACATGACTGGACCTGGAACCTCAGGGATTGGATCGCCAGTTTTGGTAAATGGGATGTTTGAGTATGTGACCAACCTACCCACTTTTATGGTCAGCGCAGCTGACAGTGGCACTTATTACAGGGTATTGGTAGCCACCACTGCTGCCAACTTGCATAACAATTGTGCTTACAAAGATCAAACCACCACAATGATAAGAGCCATCACTTGTGGCATTATTTTACAAGGCGATTTTACACTTTTTAGGGGTACGTTGGCAGGCAAACAAACCTATTTGAGTTGGTCAACATCCGGAGAAAAAGATTTGGCTTTTTATGCCATTGAAAAAAGTAGAGACGGGATAGATTTTGGACCCATGGCAGCCTTGATGGCAAAAAATATGCCTACTGCCAGTTACAACTTTACAGATCCGGAACCTTTGAATGGCAAGGCTTTTTACAGACTTAAAATGACGCAGCTTGATGGTAAATTCAAATACAGTCAAATCATTCAACTGAATTCAAAAAGTTTGTTTGAAGTAAGCAATATCGAAAATCCTTTTCGTAATTTAATACATGTAAATGTTGATCTATCTGAAGCTGGACCCGTAACCATCGCCTTGCACAATGATAAAGGTCAAAGGGTAAAATCATTTACACAAAACCTATCAAGAGGAAACAACAAAGTAATCGTGCCTGACCTAAATTACCTCAGTAATGGCATCTATTTTATAGCAGTAGAATACAAGTTCGAAATACACAGGCGCAAGCTTGTAAAACAATAGTTTCTTTTTGTTTACTCCTGCACCCACTTCTAGCTGCCATGCATGAAAAAAATTAATATTTACCTATTTTTTTAAAAAAATGGTGCTAAAAAATTATAATATTGGAACATCAAATCGGCCTTCTGTCAATATTTTAACACCGGGACCAGCACCGTTGTTGTCTTTTACAGGTCCATAAAAAGTGCCCACCACTCTGGTTGCAGTAATGCTTGTAATAATAACCGTAAAAGCAGGAAATTGTAATTGTGTTGGATTTGATTGTGCATTAAAAATAGCTGTCCCATTTTCCTGATACACGCAAATTAGTAAGTTGCCAACAATGAACTGATTCACTGTATATGTACCTGAAGTGATAGGAGCAGCAGTGGTTTTAGCGATGCTAATGGCGAGGGTTTGGCCACCTGCTGTTGTGCCAGTGATAGATAGTGATGGAACTCCTAATAAATTAATCAACAATGCAGAAGGGTTTACATTAAACAGAGTTGGGAGCCCACCTACCTTTACTTCTAGAAAATCTGACGAACCACCACCTGAGTTTCCAGGAAGAACGGCTACCTCAAAAAAACACTCACTACTTCCATATCGGGCAATAAAGGCATTTATTCCAACAGCCAATGGAATGCCAGTACCCAACATTCTTATCGTATATAAGCCAGGCAAATTAAATACGCCAGAAGCCCTAAAATGATATCCATTCACCGTATCACTGCTGATTACATAGGTGCCTGGGTTGGTAACAGCCACTTGTACTTCCACAAAATTTACAACAGTTAGAGCAGAATCTTTTTTATAAACGCCACCTACATTAATGGGCAAACAGCCACTAAATGCATCTTTGTTAAGTGTGCCTATAGAAGATGAAGCTCCACCAGCTGTTTCTTTACTGTACTCCTTTTTGCAGGAACCCAGCATCCAAAGTGTTAAAAAGGAAAGTGCAAATAAAGATATAAACCGTTTCATATTTTTTTATATTGGTGACCCATTAAGAAATCTGATTGGTGTCATTTACCAACGTTTCAGTTTCTATGGTGTTGTGTTGTTCTTTTCCAGTATGCTTAAAAAACTTCCTTTGAAAAACTAGTATACTTAATACACCAGTGGTAATAGCGGCATCTGCTATGTTAAAAATTGGTCTAAAAAACTCAAAAGGCTCCCCTCCCCACAACGGAAACCAATCTGGAAAATTTCCTCTGATCACGGGAAAATAAAACATATCTACTACATTGCCGTGTAAAAAGGAGGAATACCCCATAGCCGAAAACTTAGCCAACCCTTCATAATTTATGTAATCATTTATAGCAGCATTATACAGCATTCCTTTATCAAATATCATCCCATAAAAACATGAATCAATTAAATTGCCGATGGCGCCTGCATAAACCAGCCCACCCAGTATAATATATCCCTTATGGTATTTCTTTTTAATTATGTTCCCAAGATACCAAGTTCCGAAAACTACGGCAAGGAGTCTGAAAACGGTTAAGGCCACTTTACCCCACTCACCTCCAAACTTCCAGCCATAGGCCATGCCTGGGTTTTCTACAAAATATAATTGAAACGACTCCCCCAGCATTTCCCGAGAAGTATTGAGATGGAAATTCGTTTTAATGTAAATTTTTAATGCCTGGTCAACAATTACAACCAAGGCTACGATCAATGCTAAGTTTCTTGCTTTCATAATTTATATGTACAAAGATAAGTTTATAGAGATTGTAAGTATATACCAAATCCTACAATTATCTTTTACGGAAGAATTTTCTTTTAAAGTTGAAATAAAAGTTAAGGAGCGCTACTTTTTTTAGTATAATAAGGAATGATTCGAACTTAAAATCGAATATTTTGCTTTAAAATTTAGGTCCTTAAACAAATGTTATTTTATTGGGAAATAGTTTTGCTTATTCTTCGAAGTACACTCTCCTAACCCGCTGAGAGATATTGGTAAAGATTTCATAAGGAATAGTTCCAGCCCATTCGGCCAGTAAAGTGGATGGTAAATCTTCTCCAAACACAATTACTTCATCCTCTTCAGCGGCATCTATCCCTGTGATATCAAGCATGGTCATGTCCATACAAACGCTCCCTATCACTTTTGCGGATTTACCGTTTACGAGCATGTAACCTTTACCGTTGCCGAGCAATCTGGGATAGCCATCTGCATAACCTATGCGAACGGTAGCGATTGTGGTATTTTGTTCAGCAATAGCAGATCTACTGTACCCTACAGTTGTTCCTTTTGAGATATGCTTGATCTGAGAGATGCTTGTTTTAAGTGTGGTAACGTTTTGCAACAATTCATGTATTTCAGGTTGCGGATCTACACCATACATACCAATGCCCAATCGTACCATTTGTAGTTGTAAGTTAGGATGCCTAAAAATACCTGAAGTGTTGGCGATATGTTTTATCACCGGATATCCAATTATCTGCTCAATTTTACTAGCAGATCGAACGAGTAGTTCGCCTTGTTGTTGTGTGAATATATCATGTTGCGGATCGCCCCCTGCAGCCAAATGAGAAAATACTGATTTTATTTTCAACCTTGGATGCTGCTTTAAATAGGAGCACAATTCATTGATATCTTGCTGTTCAAAACCAAGGCGTTGCATCCCCGTTTCTATTTTAAGATGAACAGGGTGCGATTCAATAGACCGATCAAACAAGTATTGTGTGAATGAAAGTAATATCTTAAAAGAATACAATTCAGGCTCTAAGTTATATTTAACAATATAATCAAAACCCGCCTCCTCTGTGTTCATCACCATAATAGGAATTCGTATTCCCGCATTGCGCAATTCTACGCCTTCATCTGCATAAGCTACACCTAAATATTCGATACCCATATGTTGTAACAATCCAGCAATTTCATAACTACCACTGCCATATCCAAATGCCTTTACCATACACATCATTTTTACTCCTTTGTGTAATTGACGTTGGTAAACTTTTATATTATGTCGGATGGCATTTAAATTGATCTCTAAAAATGTTTGATGAATTTTCTGCTCTAATTTTTTACTAATATTTTCAAAACGAAAAACCCTGGCACCTTTTAGTAAAATACTTTCTTGCCTTAAATGAAGTGTTGGTAGCGCCGCTAAAAAGGAAGCAGTTGACTCATAAAAATGTTGTACTGGTATAGAAGCAAACAAATAAGCGTATTGCTGCAAAGTAGGACCAATACCAATAAATCTGTTGATATTTTTCTGTTGTAACATATCAGCAATCTGATGGTACAACGCTTCTGCATGTTTTCCGGTTTGAAAAAGATCGCTTAAGATGACCGTTTTTGTAGGATGTTGCTTTTGTTGTTCCAAAAAGTGTAGGGCGATGGCCAATGAATCGATATCAGCGCTGTAGCTGTCGTTGATAATTACACACTGGTTGATACCTTGTTTTAACTCAAGTCGCATTTCTACCGATCGTAATTGCAACAATCTATCAGCAATGATGTTCTGATCAATTTTTAGATACAGAAGAACAGCGATGCAGGTGATGGCATTGTGAATAGAAGCTTCATCGACAAATGGAATTTGGAATTGGTATTCATTGGCTTTGTGTTGCAACTGAACTGTGGTAATATTTCCAGCACTGTTTAAATTCTTTACTACCAATTGTGCAGATTCGTTTCTTCCCCAGTTAAATAACTCCAAGTCGGGATGTTCGTTTTTAAATACCAATATTTCATCATGCAACAATACCTGGTCCATATTATAAAACAGCAACTTGCTGTTAATAAACAATTGTAATTTCTCTTTTGTTTTTTGGGTTAAACTTGTAAATCCTTCAGCATGGGCATCTCCCAAAAAAGTAAAGATGCCAATTTCAGGGTTCATCAATTTTTGCAGTTTTTGCATTTCATTTGGCAATGAAATCCCTGCTTCAAAAATACCAAGGTCATAGGTTTCATTCATCTGCCAAACTGCTAATGGAACACCCACTTGAGAGTTGAAGCTGCGTGGGCTTCTTACGATATCGTAGTCTGCATTCAATAAATGAAACAACCATTCTTTCACAATCGTTTTACCATTACTTCCGGTAATGCCAATCACCGGATAATGAAATTGTTGGCGATGAGTAGCCGCCAGTTGCTGTAAAGCAATGGTAGTATCTGCAACCCGAATAAAATTAGCCTCAACAAACTGTTCACCATAAAGTGCTTCACTTACAACAAAATTTCGTACACCTTTTTCGTAAAGAGCAGATATAAATCTATGGCCATTATGTTGTGAGCCAATAATAGCTACAAATAAAGAATTAGATGGAAAATATACTTTGCGACTATCAATCACTAAGTGTTCGATTGTGGTCGAAGCTTTCAAATGCAGTTCACCGCTGCAAATATTTGCTATGTGTTCAATGGTATATTTCAATCAATATTTTTTAAACAGAAAATTATCTTTCCTCTTCTGCAATAACATCTTTATCTGCTTCACCTGTTTGTTTGTCAATAAAGATAGAATATACAACAGAGGCTGTGAGGCAAAAAATAATGAATCCCAGTGAAATAAATACTTGTGTGGTTTTATCTATCCACATGCTGATCCAATGCTCGCCTAGCATCTTTACACCAATGAACACCAACACTACAGCAATTCCTTGTGGTAAGTATTCAAATTTATTGACGGCTCCTCTTAGCAAAAAAAACAAAGAACGCAATCCCAATACAGCAAAAATATTAGAGGTATAAATAACTAATCTTGCTACCTCTTGGTATTCTGGTGTTTTTGTGTCAACAATTCCCATTACTGCCGGAATAGAATCTAATGCAAATACCAGATCAATAGCCGCCAGCATGATCACTACTACAAACAAGGTGGTAAACTTCTTTTTGCCATTTTCTATCACTGAAAATTTTCCATCCCCATCATGTGGCGTAAGTGGCAATACTTTCTTCAAAAACTTATATACCGGACTTTGTTGCGGATCAAAATCATCGTCTTCTTTGTTGGCAATAAACATTTTGTATCCTGTATAAATCAGGAACACACCAAATACGTATAATAGCCAATGAAACTTTTCTACTAAAGCAACACCTACAGTGATAAAAATAATTCTAAAAACAATCGCCATTAAAATACCAATCAGCAATACTCTACCGTAGTTTTTTTCTTTCACACTAAAAGCACTGAAAATAAGAATGAATACAAAAATGTTATCGATGCTTAAACTCCATTCCATCAAATAAGCACTTAAGTATTCTAGCGCGGGTTTCTGTCCCTCTTCGATCCACATAAAAACGCAAAATGCCATTGCCAATCCCACCCAAAAAAAGGTCTGATACAATGCCTGCTTAATCGTTACTTTCTGATTTTTTTTGCTCAATAGTCCAAGGTCAAAAATCAAAGAGATGGTGATAATAATACTAAATACAAGGTAAACCAACTGTGTTTTGTTCATGAAAACTTATTTTGAATACTTTTTTCTTCTAATCCGCTGAAATACCAAGGCAAATAAAATAACCAACAATACAGGCACTGCAATATTAATGACCTGCCACATGGTTTTTTGTTCATTTACCTTTTTAGTATCCAATAACCTCACAACATAATCTTTTGCCTTGGCCTCGCTTAAGCTATTTTCATTAATGAGGTATTCCATGCAGTTTTGTACAAAATCTTTATTGGCAAAAGGAAATGCACGCTGTGTGTCAAATGTGTAAGGATTCATTCCCATTGGAATTGGCTGCCCTCCTTTTACTACAGAGTTGAGTACAATATCTCCGTCTGCTACCACAATTATTTTATTATCTGTTAAACACTGCGGCAAAAAACTTCCACCATAGGCTGCTATTGAATCGCGCATGGCTTGTGAACTTCGGTTGGCAAACAAGGAGGTAAATTTCCCTTCTAACAAAACAGCAACTGGAACACTGGGAGTTTTAAATTTTTCGTTTTCGGGGGCGGATACATTTTCTTTTCCACTGATGAGCGCCGGCGTTGCTATTTTTCTGGCATTCGCAGATGAACTTAGAAGTATAGTTTTTTTAATTCCCTCCGCTTCAATGGTATCAATAGAGTTAACAAAACGTGCACTCACAAAACCCAAATTTTTATTGATGGGGTGATCCGATTTTGATTCTAAAACAGGGAAATAATTCCAGGGAAGTAATTCAAATTGTCCGTTTCCATTCACATCAAATGGCAGATAATCGCATTGTAAATCCATCACCAGATCTGTATTAACTCTCACCCCATAACGGAACAATAAGTCGTTCAGTGCAAGCTGACGATCGAAAGCGATGACTTCATTTTTAATTTGTAGACTGTCCATTTCAGCGTCTAATCTGTCTTCAAACAACAAAATTTTGCCCCCATTCATTACGTACTGGTCAAGTTTCATCGTAGCTTGTTCTGTAAAAGGAATAGTTGGTTTAACCATCACCAACACTTTAAATTGCTTTGGCACAAAAGGTTGTTTGTTGATATTGAACAAAGAGAGTTGATAATCTACGTTTAGGTAATTTTCTACCAAATCATAAATGCTATAATCCATGGGTTCGCCGTTTCCATTGGCATAACCAACCGCTGCAGGCGCGAGTTGTATAGCTTTAGAAATTGCATTGGCCAGGCGGTATTCAAGCATCGCCTCAGAACTGTTCAACTCCTGGTAATTGATCAATGGCGTTTTACCTTGGTGCAGAGTAACAGGAACGATTTTACCGTTGTAATGAACCAAAGCAAAAGGATAAACGAATTGTTGGGTTTGTCCTTCTTTTACTTGTGAAGTGAGGTTAAGGGGATATAGACCTAATGCTGTGAGCGTATCTCCGTAAGAAACCCCAGTTCCTTCCATTTGTTCTTCGGGCGCAATAAAATTATATTGGATTCGATTTCCTGCAATTTCTCTAAATTCCTGTAACATATCAGCAGTTGAAGCGCTTAACTTTTTAAATCCACTGGGATAATTTCCTTTTAAAAAAACATCAATTTGTACAGGAGCCTCTAACCCTTTCAATAATTTTTTGCTGGCATTGCTTAAGGTAAATCTATTTTCGTTCGTAAAATCGAAACGGGTATGCCAAATAGATGCTGACCAATTTAAACCCAATAACAACAACACTATCAGCGGTAACTGCCACTTGCCTTTTTGAAATATGCTAAACTTTTGTTTCATTGATTGAATAATATACCAGTTAAAGTTGATGCCGATAAAATAAGCAAAATTATTTTCTATAGAGATTTTTCACAGTAATGATAAGTGAAAGAAAAATAATACTAAAGAAGTATACAATATCTCTAGTATCAAGTACACCCCTGCTGATACTTTTGTAGTGAAAATCAATTCCCAGCATTTCGATATAGTAATCGGCTCCCCCTTGAAAAACTGAAAGTTTACTTATAGCATTAAATCCAAAATACAAAATCAAACAGGCAAAGGAACTGATTAAAAAAGCCACTACAGCATTGGAAGTAAATCCACTACAGCAAATGCTGATGGCAGCAAAAACTGCCGCCAATAAAAACAACCCCAGATAACTACCTGCTATACCTCCACTATCGATTCCACCAGAAGCACTCAATGATTGAATGGTGATGATATAAATAAATGTAGGAACAATCACGATCAACAACACCAGTAAAACCGAAAAGTATTTACCCAACACTATTTGCCAGAAGCTCAAAGGCTTTGTTTGCAGAATTTCGAATGTGCCGGTTTTAAATTCTTCCGATAAAGTCCTCATCGTTATGGCGGGTACCAAAAAAAGCAGGATCCAGGGCGACAGTTCAAAAAATTTATCTAGAGAGGCAAAGCCATATTCAAAAATGCTGCTGTCTTGTAGCATAAACAGAAAAATTCCATTAATCAGCAAAAACAATATAATGGCTATATAGCCAGTTAAATTGCTAAAAAACTGGTTGAACTCTTTTTTACAAATACTCCACATATAGTTTAAATTGATGCAATTTACTATTAAACAAGTGAATAGTACTTGCTCGGTTTTCTATTCTGTTCTTTTTTTTCAGGGTATGCAGCATTTCGAAAACTACACTTGTCATACAATGGGTTCATTTTAGTTTAACCATACCCTATACAGACGCCACATTCAACTATTTTCCTCAGAATGACTCATATAGCCATTCTACCGCGTTTACCAAAACCAACTGCATCCCCTGTCTATCTGGCAGGGGTTTTTTTTAATCAAACTATTTATCCACAATATTTTTAATGCGTTAAAGAAATAACATATTCGCCATTTGTAAAACTAATTTTTTATAAAATGAAGAAAATAGTAATAGTATTTTCTGGATGCATCCTTTTAGCTGTTGGATGTACTAAAGAAAACAAATCAGATGAGAATTTTGAAGCCGCCGACGAAGTAATTGTTACGAGTGGCCGATGTGCTTCGCAGGAGATGTTGACCTTGCAGTTACAACAAGATCCAGGTCTTGCAGCAAGGATGGAATCTATTGAACAAGCCACACAACGGTTTATTAAAAATCCGAACAACTCTTTTTTATCCGGAGGTAATGTAGTGATTTCAGTTGTGGTAAATGTTTTATACAGAACAGCTGCTGAAAATGTTTCTGCGGCACAGATTCAATCTCAAATTGATGTGCTGAATGCAGACTTTACTGCAACAAATGCAGATTACAACAATACGCCTTCATTCTTTCAGTCTGTTAAATCGGGAGATACTAAAGTTCGTTTTGTGTTAGACCTAGTTATTAGAAAGGCTACCAACAAATCAAGTTGGAGAACAGATAATTCAATGAAAGTAAATTCAAAAGGTGGCATTAATCCTACCAGTCCTTCTAATAAATTAAACCTTTGGGTTTGTAATATGAGTGGTGGTATTTTAGGCTATGCCCAGTTTCCTGATGGCAGTTTAGCTACTGATGGTGTTGTAATTGACGACAACGCTTTTGGTAAAACCGGCACTGCTAAAGCACCTTATGGCTTGGGTAGAACGGCTACTCATGAAGTAGGTCATTGGTTAAACCTTCGTCATATTTGGGGAGATGCCACTTGCGGAAATGATTTTGTAAGCGATACCCCTTTACACCAAACATCTAATGGAGACTGCCCTACATTTCCTAGATACGGAAGTTGCTCGGCCACTGTGCCTATGATGACGATGAATTATATGGACTACACATACGATGCCTGCATGTATATGTTTAGTTTGGGTCAAAGTACGCGCATGAATGCAACTTTTGCTTCTGGTGGCGGAAGAACCGGATTTGCTCTATAATACTGTAAGATTTTAATTATAAAAAATGCGTCCTGAAAAATCGGGACGCATTTTTAGTACTAGTCATTTTGATTAAACCCATATTTTGTAGTTGTAAATCTATTAAGGCTTCTAAACCCTGCGCAGTTAAACACTTCAGAACATTTTTTGATTTCGTAATAATTTACTATTTCCTCGGCCAAAAACTAACCTGAAACACTTATATGTATTGCGTTTGAAGCCCTCATTACGATTTTAACTGCATAATCTGGGTTAAACCGCAAAGCTCTCTCCACAACCACAACTTCTGCTGGCATTGGGATTGTCGAAATAAAAACCTTTTCCATTCAATCCATCACTAAACTCCAACTCGGTATTTACTAGGTATAAAAAGCTTTTGAGATCAGTTACGATCTTGAGGCCTTTGTCTTGAAACACTTGATCCATTGGTTTTACTTCATTATCGAAATCCAGTTTGTAGCTCAATCCGCTGCACCCGCCACCAACTACCCCTACTCTAAGAAAATAGTCTTTATTTTCACCTACTCCTGCTTCCGCCATTAATTGTTCAACTTTGGCTTTCGCCTTATCGCTGATGTAAATACTATTGGCTTCCGTTGCTATGCTGCTAATATCTGCTGACAAATGATTGGTTTTTGTATCTGAAACATTACTTTTCATGTTTCTCACTTTTATGTTAGAATGTGCTTGTAACGAGGTTGTTTGATTAGTGCACTACACTCTCTTCATACTTAATGGCTTCTAGTCCATTTTTTACCCTGTAATCGTTGATCGCTGCTTTGATAGCATCTTCTGCTAATACCGAACAGTGAATTTTTACAGGTGGAAGATTCAATTCTTCTACCAAATCCATGTTATCAATTTTTAGTGCGTCATCAACACTTTTTCCTTTCAACCATTCTGTTGCCAAAGATGAGGAAGCAATAGCAGAACCACAACCGAAGGTTTTAAATTTTGCATCAGTGATAACGCCGGTAGCATCGTCTACCTGAATCTGTAAACGCATAACGTCGCCGCACTCAGGGGCTCCAACTAGTCCGGTACCCACATTTTTATTTGCTTTATCCAGGGTTCCTACATTTTTAGGATTCTGGTAATGATCTATTACTTTGTCTGAATATGCCATGATTTATGTATTTTTTAATTTTTAAAAATGAACCTATTATTCTTTGTTTAATTGTTACGATTAAATGGGTTCTTATTTCAGTTTTACTTAATGATGTGCCCATTCGATGGTACTAAGGTCTATTCCTTCTTTGTACATTTCCCATAACGGACTCATTTCCCTCAGTTTGATCACTGTTTCGCTGATGGCTTTTATGGTATAGTCAATTTCTTCTTCGTTGGTAAAACGACTCAATCCGAAACGAAGAGAACTATGAGCCAGATCATCGCCCAAACCAAGAGCCTTCAACACGTAACTTGGTTCTAGCGAAGCGGAGGTACAAGCAGAACCTGAACTTAATGCGATGTTTTTGTTGAAGCCCATTAACAAGCCCTCTCCTTCTACGTGTTTGAATGAAATATTGGTCACATGAGGCAAGCGGTGCTCTCTGCTTCCGTTTACGTAAGCTTCTTCCAATAACATTAAGGCTGCTTCCAGCTTATCTCTTAATTTAGTAATGCGTTTCGTATCTGCTTCCATATCTAACATACACAATTCGCAGGCTTTACCAAAACCTACAATACCCGGAACATTTAAAGTACCACTTCTCATACCTCTTTCGTGACCGCCACCGTCTATTTGTGCGGTAACTTTTACACGAGGATTTTTGCGACGAACATACAATGCACCTACTCCTTTAGGGCCATACATTTTATGGGCAGTAAAAGCCATTAGGTCTATCCCATCTTTATTTACATCTACTGGTATTTTACCAACAGCCTGCGTTGCATCAGAAAAAACCAAAACGCCATTTTTTCGGGCAATAGCACTAATTTCTTTCATTGGCATCACGGTTCCAATTTCGTTATTCGCATACATGATAGCAATAAGGATGGTGGTTGGCTTAATAGCTGCTTCCAATTCTTTTAAGTCTATCAAGCCTTCAGCATTTACTTGAAGGTAAGTTACATCGCCCCCCTGTTTTTCTATATGCTTACAAGTATCCAACACTGCTTTGTGTTCTGTAGTGGCAGTAATGATGTGGTTTCCTTTGCTGGCATACATTTCAAAAACGCCTTTGATACCAAGGTTATCGCCCTCAGTGGCTCCTGAGGTAAATATAATTTCTTTAGGCTCGGCCCCAATCAATTTTGCCACCTGCTCTCTGGCATAGTCTACTGCTTCTTCTGCCTCCCAACCAAATGGGTGGTTTCTGCTTGCGGCATTTCCGTAATGTTGCAGAAAATATGGGGTCATAGCTTCCAAAACTCTCGGATCCATAGGTGTGGTAGAATTGTTATCTAGGTAAATCGGTAATTTCAACATATCTTTTTAAATATAATTTTATATAGTTTAATAACGCAAATTTACTATAAAAGGTTCTATTTTAGCATCGAGTTTAGAACTATAACAACCATTTTACTCATTTCGTAAGTAAACCAGCTCAAAAGCCGCGCATATGCTGAAAGTAGAACATCTAGGGATAGCAGTAAAAGACTTTTCAAATGCCATACCCCTGTTTGAAAAACTGTTAAATAGTAAGTGTTACAAAACGGAAACGGTGGCAACAGAGCAGGTGAATACTGCCTTTTTCAAGGCGGGAGATACCAAGATAGAGCTACTAGAAAGCACTGGTTCAAACGGCGTCATTGCCCGCTTCATCGAAAAAAAAGGTGAAGGTATTCACCATATTGCTTTTGAGGTAGCCGACATTTTTGCAGAAATGGAACGCTTACAAAAAGAAGGTTTTGTATTACTGAATGAAGTACCAAAACAGGGGGCAGATAACAAACTGGTTTGTTTTCTTCACCCCAAATCCTGCAACGGCATACTGGTAGAACTCTGCCAAGAAATAAAGGCTTAATCAATTGCCGCTAAGTTAAACCCATATTTTGCAGTTAGAAATCTAAGTTAAATACGGATTGTTTCTCTTCTCATACCCAATAGTGGTGGGCATTCCGTGCCCGCTATACACTACTGTTTCGTTTGGCAATACCATTAATTTTTCTTTGATAGTGCTGATAAGTGTATCATAATTGCCCCCAGGCAAATCAGTTCTTCCGATGCTTTGGCGAAACAACACATCTCCACTAATCAAAAATTGTTGGGCTTTGCAGTAAAAGCTAATACTAGCCGGGCTATGACCCGGAGTGAAAATTACCGACAACTCATCCTCTCCCAACCGAATGGTATCTCCATCATTCAGAAAATGGAATTTACCCGAATAATTATCAAACGGTAGGTTGTACATCAACCCGCTGGTAGGAGCAAAGTTCAAAACTGGTACTTCGCCTTCGTGCAAGTAAAGCTCTAATTGGTACTTTTCTGCTATAAATTTGTTTCCAAACACGTGATCGAGGTGACAATGGGTATTGAGCAATTGGGTAGGATGTAAACCATTTTTTTCTACAAATAAAGCAAGTTCGTTCTGTTCAGCTTCAAAATAACAACCTGGGTCAATGAACAAACAATTATTAAACCCATTATAGAGAATATAGGTATTTTCCTGTATCGGGCTAAATTCGAATGATTTTATGTAAAACATCTTCTACTTTTAAATATTTTAATGATTAAAACGAAACAAGTAATTTTAGTATTCAATATCAAATAAATAGTATGGCAAAGTTTAGCAGATTAATCCTAATATCCATCATCTTCATAAGTGCCTCCTTCGAAACAACGGCTCAGGTAAACTCTGTACTATATGGTAGGAACAGACTACAATTTAATAAATTCAAATGGCAATACTACCAAACCAAAAATTTTAATGTATTCTTTTATGAAGGAGGACAAGAGCTTGCCAAATTTGTAGCACAAAGTGCAGAAAAAGAATTGCCTCAAATAGAATCTGCTACAGAATACAGTTTGCAACGAAGGGCCAACATTATTTTGTACAATGAATTTGCTCATTATCAACAAACCAATATTGGATTAGAAACAGAGATACTTAGGGCTGGTGGCAACACCAAATTCGTGAACAACAAGATGGTGCTTTATTTCGATGCCAATCATACAAATTTAAAAAGGCAAGTTAGACAAGGCATTGCACAAATTATTACACAGAACATACTTTTTGGAGAAGACATTGGCGAAGTAGCAGGCAACCAAGCATTGCTAGAACTGCCTACATGGCTTACAGATGGCTACGTTGCTTACATTGGAGAAAACTGGAGTGCGGATTTAGATGATGACCTTAAAAGTGAATTATTATCTGGCAACTATAATAAGTTTTCTTCGCTCAGTTTTGCCAGACCCCTGTTGGCCGGTCATGCGTTTTGGTATTTTATTGAAGAGAAATACAAAAAAGAAAACGTCACATATTTTTTCTATCTGGCTCGCCAGTACAAGAACCTGAGCAAAGCTAGTTTACAAATCACCAATTTAAAATTCAATGCACTTCTGAGTGAATTCATGGAGTATGAAACAGAAAAATATTACCAGGATGTAACTCGCCGCAGACCATACCCAAAAGGAAGTTATGTAGAAGGGTATACTATTAGCAAAAGGTTAAATTACTATCGCTTTAATGTTAATCCTGCTAAACGCAACAATTCTTTTGTGGTAACTCAATACAAAAAAGGGATTATTCGGGTGATACTCAATGAAGATGGATACAACAAAACATTGCTGAAATACGGCGTACTCAGTTATTTAGATGAAGTAAATCCCAGTTATCCGATCATGGCCTGGGATCCAAAAGGCACCCGCGTTTCAGTTGCTTACACAAATGAAGGGCGGCTCAAATTATTTGTGTATGATGTGATCACACGCATCAAGCAATATAAGCTCGATTTAACAGGCAAGCTAGATCAGATTCAGGATATGAAATACATGCTCGACAGTAAAACTTTGCTGTTTTCTGGGGTAAAAAATGGTCATACCGACATTTATACTTACAACATCGACACCGAAAAATTACTTAAAATCACCAATGATGTGTATGACAACCTGGATGCATCTTTTGTAGCATTTCCAGGAAAAACGGGTATTATTTTTAGTAGCAACAGACCTTCACCTGGCGCTGTTTCTGCAGACACAGTTCTACCTAGTAACAATCGCTACAATATATTTTTGATCACCAATTTTGGCGACAAACCTGAACTGAATCAAATATCGCAACTCACTAATTTAAAATACGGAAATGCCCGTTTTCCAATGCAATATAACAACAATCACTTCACGTTTGTAAGTGATGAAAACGGGATTGGTAATCGCTATGCAGGATTTTTTACTACTACCAAAGCTGGGCTAGACACATTGGTATTGATTGGGGAAGACATCTTAAGAAATCCTTCTCCATTTCAAGTTGATAGTACCCTGAAAGTATACAAAAAAACAGACATAGATTCTATTGCAGTGGTTTCTATTTCTGAAGATTCTGCTTATAGTTTTCCACTTACAAATTACCAAAGCAGTTTGGCAGAAACCAGAATTGCAGGAGATAATAACCAGGTGAGTGAAGTAACCCGACAAAGTGATGATAAGGTGCTGTACAAACTTAAGATCGACGAATTTGTACTTAACAAGAGAAACATCACGGCACAACCCACCACTTATGCAAAAAAACTCATGAGAGAAAGCAGGGTCACCAATGTAAATGTAGCTGCCCCTGTGATAACATTGGATACGATACAGAAAAAAGAAGATATTTTTCAAAATGAATTTGGCATAGATACCACCACCAAGGTATCGCCGGTTATAGGAAATATTTTTGCCAGCAATTTCTCAGAAGAAAATGTGTTAGCCACTGCTAAATTATACTCTTATAAGCCAAAAAAATTCTCTGCTGATTTTGGTTCTGTTGGTTTCACTAGTTCTGTACTCATCAATCGGTATCAAACTTATACAGGAGGAAGCGGGCCAATTATGCTAAATGGCGGAACACCTTTAAATGGTTTAGTAAGATTGGGGACTTCTGATCTTCTGGAAGATATTCGCATCAATGGCGGATTTAGGATAGGTACCAATTTGAAAGACAATGAGTGGTTCATGAATTATGAAAATCTTAAAAGAAGATTAGATTGGGGTGCTAGTTACTATCGAAATGCTCAATCTTTTACGTTTGATGGGGGTTATCCCGGAAAAGTTTTTACCAATCTTTACCAGGCCAATATCAGGTACCCATTTGATGAAACAAAAAGTATCAAACTTTCAACAGGTATTCGTTCAGATTACACGGTTTTATCAACGGTTGATCCTATTACTGCCCCCGTTGAAAGCCAACGTACATTGTATTCTACCAGCAGGCTAGAGTATATTTATGACAATACTTTAAACCCAGCTACAAATATCTGGAACGGTTTGCGTTATAAATTCTTTGCAGATTGGAATAGACAAGTGAGTGGAATTAAATTTGCGGAAGGACCCAATACTTTCAATTTTGGCTTTGATGGTCGTTACTATGTGCCTATTTATCGCAACTTTATTTGGGCAGGTAGAGTGGCCGCCGACTTTAGCTGGGGTAACCAGAAATTTATTTATTACCTAGGTGGTGTAGATGGTTGGATGATGTTTGGAGAAAATACAGTTATTAGAAATGGCCAGCAAAAAGACAGATACTTTAATACAAACAACAGGCCAGCACAAGATCAATCTTATGCTTTCCAAAGCTTAGCGGTGAACCTAAGAGGCTTTATTCAAAACGTGGCAAATGGCAACAATGCAATGGTGATCAATAGTGAATTGCGTTTACCGGTAGTTTCAACTTTCTTTGATAAAACGGTAAACAACCCATTCATCCGCAATTTGATGATCACCCAATTTGTAGATTTAGGTACTGCATGGAATGGTGCATACGATTCGTTTAAAAGACCAGAAGTAGTGTACGGATCAGACCCTGTAAGTGTTAGAGTAAAAACAGGTGGTGTTGGTCCGTTTGCCGGTGGCTATGGATTTGGAGCTCGAAGTACGTTGCTTGGTTATTTTATTAAATACGATGTGGGTTGGCCAATGAACGGATTCTTTAAAGGACCCCCAGTTATGTATGTTTCACTAGGCTTCGATTTCTAAAATATAGATTTTAAACCATAAAAATAGCAAGTGTATGCACGGTGTTTTTGTTTAAAATATTTTTTGATGATGAATTAGAAAAAGGTTTAACTGCAGTTGATAAAGATGCCAAACTACTGTTTGGCATCTTTGATTTCAGAAACAACCTTAGGCATTAGTTTAATAAAGTAAAAAACCAAAGAGTATATAACGGTAAACAGTATGGTGATGACCCAGACTTTATAGTGATCAAAAGGATTAATCATTTTTTCGGTGATGTCGTAAGCGAGTGAAAGCGGATTACCTATTACATCCCAGCTATTCCATCGTTGAAATCTACCGAGATATACGCCAAAAGAACTGATGAATAAAATCAAAGGCATCAGTACCCGCATCACTTTTTTAGAAATAAAAGAAGATAGAAAAGATTCAGCTCTTAATAAAGAAATAAATGCCATCACTAGGCCAATAAAGGCTGAAGAAAAAATAAGAATAGTATCGTACCACCATGGCATGGTACTTTCTGATTGCAGATGAACCAAATCAGTAACAATATACAACGCATTAGGAAAAAAAAGAAACCAACTTAAAAATAAAAAGAGTTGTTTCCATTTTTGTTTATGCTTGTACTCTCTAAAATAAGAACTTAAAATGTAAGGTATCCATGCAAGAAAAATATTCCAGCTCATAAAAATATAACGAATGGTACCACTGTAAAAAATGCGGAAACTGATGAGCACTGCTATGAAAAGTAGAAAAATAAGTAAGAGCTTATTAAAAGAACTGATAGTTTTCATGATACATACATTTGAATGGTAAATATGATTTTGGGAAGCAGCACTATACTTCCGCAAATAGCTGCTACCAAAGCCAATATCAAAACGGCTGCTGCACTGGTATCTTTAATTTTTTTGATCAATGGATGAATGTTCGGCTCAGTCATATTACAAAGCTGTTCTACCGCTGTATTAAAAACTTCTGCAGCCATCACCATACCGATACAACCTATCAAAATGATCCATTCAGTAGATGTTATATGAAGAAAAAAAGATGTGCATATAACCAATACAGCTGCTACCAATTGTATTCTGAAATTGGGCTCTTGAAGCATCAATTGTAAACCGGAAAATGCAAAACCAACAGACTTTAGAAAACGATTCATGACGATTTGTTTTTTGAATGAAAAATAGCAGATTTTAAGTGGGTGGTTGGTTGACCTAACATACCAAACCAATCCCAATGTTCGAGTGCATTTGCCCCCTGCCCTTTTTGGTATAATTGTTTAAATTTTATGCAATGTTCTGGCATGGTAGCCAAACCAAAAACTACCGTTGCCAACACTGGAAAAGAAAAATGACGATTACCCAACATGAAACACTGCAGACAGATTTCCCCCTCATCGGTGGTATCATAATTGAGCAGCAGAGGTTTCAGGTCGTGTCGGGCATAATAGGGTAACAACTGCAAGTCTTTGTGCTCAACAAATTCTACCAATTCTTTGCCCAATGTTCCCACTTCAAACTGTAATAATTCAGCCCTAGTGTATAGAAATTTTTCTGATACACGTACCAATTTTAAAAGGGGTAATGCCATCTGATGTGTAAAAAAAACGAGCAGGATCGATCTGCATTTTACGATGAATGAATACATATTATTCGTTGATGATGGTTTGAAAAGATGGGGATACAGATACAGGTGCATACCAATTTATTTTTCTACTTACAAACATCACCAGGGCTAATACCAAAAACAAACCAATGCTACCTACTAGTAAAGCGGTGTCTTCTAAACGAATGAGGACAAAAATGAATGCGTACAAAACAGATAGCATCAAAAATAATGTAGTACTGGTTTTCCAATTTTTAAAATGACCCTGAGCATATAGGGCTATCAATGTAACAGTAGCTAGAGCTGCTAACGAATACGCATAATCGAAAATAATAAATTCACTCAAAGACAGTAGCAAGGCGTAGAAGATCACTAAAGCGATTCCAACTAAAACGTATTGCACTGGATGCAAAGGTTTGCGTTGCATCAGCTCTATAATAAAAAATAAACCAAAAGTGAGACCGATAAAAAGAATCGCATATTTCACACTTCTCATGGTTTTAGCATATTGGTCTGCGGGTTGAACAAGGCTTACCCCAAAGGCCATTTTATTTTGTGCAACAGTGCCTTGCTTCATCACCGCAGCAAATGGGAGATTGGCCTGGTTGAATTTCCACAACGCATGAAAGCCACTGTTGCTGGTGCTTCTTTCAATCGGCAGCATTTCGCCATCAAAGGAAGGATTGGCCCAAGAGGAGTGCACAGTAAAGGTGCTGGTAGTAGCCATTGGCGTGAAATGCAAACGTTCACTACCTCTTATTTTAACCATCAAAGAAAATGGTGTGCCATTAGTTAGGCTTAGCGTGCTAACTGAAATTGGCGCAGATAAACCAATTTTTCCAAAATCTTCTACTGGTAAACCAGCAGTCATTTTTACAGTGCTAGTGCCTATCGTTACCAACAGATCGTCTTCAATACCTTTAAAATCGTTAAGGGCAAAACACAGTTTGGCATTGGCCAGATCAAGGTTGCCTTCAATAATATCTGAAGGCCATTGAAGTTTGAATTGTCCCTTGAATTGCAAAGCTGTTTTATACAGCAATACTTTATAAATAGAACGTTTGCGTTCTTCAGGGAAGATGTTTCCATTAACCGATAAGTCGTGAGCGGGCACAATTAACTGGGTTCTTACCGGAACGGTTTTGCCATCGCTATTGAGGTAACTGTCGGTATAAGGAACAACCAAAAACGGACCAGTAAGGGTTTGGGCAGCTGCCCATTTGCTACTCACTTCTTTTACAATTTCCTTTTGACGTTCTTCTCGTTCCTTTACCAACTCTGTGATAAATATAGTGGGAATAAGCAGTAGTAAAATTAATCCGCCGGTAATCAATCCTTTGATTAAAATTTTGTTGCTCTGTGTGCCGGAGTTTGCTGGCGCAAGTTGTTGTTGCATGTTGTGGTGATTTGGTGACTGTTGTTGAAATAAAAAATTAAAAAGAAATGTATAGGGTACTGCGGCAAATTCGTCGCACGAAAAAAAACAGCATAAAGCCCTGAGCTGAAAAAAACTGGCCAATAATGAAGTAGCAAACAAGGCTGCAGGTACACCTACTAATATGATTAAAACAGCGTAATTAGAACCAACTAACAGATAGGCCACTATACCATACAGCAAGGCAATAAAAGCCAGTAAACCTATAAAAAGCCTGTATTTTTTTCGAACTGTAGCTGTGCTTTTTCTGATGTGATGCAAACCCATACATAGTAATATCAATGCAGGGAAACTTCCAATGAGTGAAAAAATAGAAGAAAATAAAAGCACTTCGAAAAAGGTGAAACTACTGTCATACAAACCCAGAAACAGCACAATCCCAAGCACCGTATTTAATACGGTGTTGAGCCAGATCTTTGTCCCCAGTTTAAGAGTATCCAATATTAAAGTCATTTTAAAAGTACTTTGTTTTTCAAAGTATAAATACAAAAAAATTATTTTGTTGCCCTGATCATTTTTTCGAGGGCGTTGATATGCTCTTTAAAAGATTTGTTGCCCACTTTGGTTATGCTGTAAATGGTGTTTGTTTTTCGGCCAATAAAACCTTTTTCAACTTTGATGATATCATTTTCTTCTAAAGCTTTGAGGTGGCTGGCCAGGTTACCATCTGTGATTTCTAATAATTCTTTTAGCTCATTAAAATTGAGGGTTTCATTTACCATGAGTGCGCTCATGATACCTAGGCGTACCCTGCTATCAAAAAGTTTATTTAGATGATTGATCGGATTCAACATGTTGTTTTGCTTTTAAATGGGCCTTTGCAGCTATTTGCTTTGAATAGGCAACCTTTATTTTTCGTACTTCTGCCACATGTATATTCCATACACAATGTGTAATGCACCAAAGCCAGCTGCCCAGAAATAAAGACCAGAACCTACAAAAAACAGGTTGATCAGTCCCAGTAAAATTTGTCCGTATCCGAGGTAACGTATTTCATCTAAGGTGTATTTACTGGCGTTTACAAGTGCCAGTCCGTAAAACAATAAACAACCAGGCGCCACTAGTCCGAAAGTGCCATAGTCTAATAACTTCAGCAGGAATATACCCCCTACTATCAGTGGAATACACACGTTGATCATTAAGCGTTTGGCGGTGCTGCCCCAAATGGGTATCCCTTGTTTTTTGCTTTTTAGGTAGGTAAACAAAAAGGCTGAAATAAAGGCGGCGGTAAAAGTACCCGCAGCTATCCAGAACAACCAGTTATTAAAGAGCAACACCCATGTACCGTTCCCTGCCAACTGGTATGCTTTTTCCCAGCTCATGATAAAATCGCGGGAACCCATCACATAAGGATGGGCGAGCCATGCACCGATGAGTGCGCAAATACCAGCACTGATTCCGCTTAATCCGCTTAAACTGATAAAACGGCTACTGCGTTCCATCATTTTTTTTATGTCATGAATGGCGTGTAAAGATTGTTCTTGCTCAGTCATAAAAAGTACTTTGAATTGCAAAGTAAAGAATAGAAAACAATATGTCCAAATTTTTTTTATTCCCGTGTGCCTAGATTTGTTTGCACAAAAAAAGTATATACAACGTTTAGGAGGTGGCTGAATATATATAGTGGTTTATCTCATGGTTGTTATCTCAAAATAGCCAACCAACGATGATTCCCTTAAATTTATAGGCGCATAGATAAAATGCGCTTGTGCAACGATGTATTTAAACCTACTCCCAACTAATCTTCTTAATATTTAGTATCCTCTTCTAATACCTCCAAAATAATCCTACACGCTTCCTCAATTTCTAGCTCAGTAATATTGAGCGGTGGTACTATTCGCAATGCATTGGAAGCAAACAAAAACCAATCTGTAAATACGCCTTTTTTTATGCAGGCATCGATAAGTTTTTTGTTGGTTTCGTAGCTGTTGAAATGAACGGCTATCATTAAACCTACACTGTTGATCTGTTGTATAGATGGATGTTGCAATCGTTGACGAAAGAGGGCTTCTTTTTGTTTTACAGATGCTATCATGTTTTCTTCTATTAGCGCCGTAAATGCAGCTAATCCTGCAGCACAACTCACGGGATGGCCACCAAACGTATTGATATGCCCCAACACCGGATTGTAACTCAGCGTATCCATCATTTTTTTGTCGGCTACAAATGCTCCCAGCGGCATACCTCCTCCTAGTGCTTTACCCAACAATAAAATATCGGGCACTACATCAAATTGTTCAAAAGCCCAAAGCGATCCATTTCTACCAAATGCACACTGTATTTCATCCAATACCAACAATGCACCTACATAAGTGCACCTCTCTCGCAAGGCTTTGAGCCAACCATTGCTAGGTGGTAACACCCCTGCTTCTGCCTGAATGGTTTCTGCTACCACACAAGCCGTACGGCAACTGATGTGCTCCAGATCATCGAGATTATTGTAGCGAAGTTGCAACACATCTGGCAACAATGGCCGATAAGCCTGTTGCCAATACTCGCTACCCATGATGCTGAGTGCTCCTTGTGTACTGCCATGATAAGAGTTTTTAAAAGAAACCATTTGTGTTCGACGCGTAAAACGTTTGCTGAGTTTCATGGCACCTTCGGTGGCTTCACTGCCACTGGTGGTATAAAATACTGAGTTAAGGCTGGCTGGCAAATAATCGGTGAGTTTTTTGGCATAAGCCACCTGCGGTTGTTCGATCAGCTCACCATATACCATGATGTGCAGGTATTGATCTGCCTGATTTTTGATGGCTTCCACCACTTTTGGGTGGCAATGCCCCACATGGCATACGCTAATACCACCGATGAGATCGATGTACGCTTTACCATCGGCATCCCACATGTAACTACCGCTGGCTTTTACAATGTTGAGGCATAGCGGCGCTTCAGAGGTTTGTCCAACGTGGTTTAAAAACAACTGCCTGGCAGTTGCCGCAGTTGCCCACGAATGATGGGTGATGTGTGTTGATTCATTTTGCATATTGACACAAATTTCGTTACAAATGTTTGATATTTGTAGCAGAACATTTGCGTATGTGTAGGATGATGATGGTAAACCCTGTTGAAACAAGCATAAATATACAAGAGTGCTACGCAAGTAAAGCTGAGCAATGAGCTAAATGCAAGCAACTTAACATTTTATAACCTTAAAAAAGACGACTTCAAGCAGAAATGGCTGGTAGTTGCCCAAACAACATGAGTGTAATACTTTCTGTAAATGGCGTTTTGCCCAAAATGGGGACTGATTGTTTTATTGCTCCCAATGCTACCATTGTGGGCGATGTGGAAATGGGCAACCAGTGCAGCGTGTGGTTTAATGCAGTGCTGAGAGGCGATGTTAACAGTATTCGCATGGGTAATAAGGTAAATGTGCAAGATGGTGCCGTTATTCATTGCACATTTGAGAAAACAAAAACCCTGATTGGAAATAATGTTAGCATCGGGCACAATGCAATTGTACATGGATGCGTTATAGAAGACGACGTGCTAATAGGCATGGGTTCTATTGTAATGGACAATGCCCGAATAGGGAGCAACAGCATCATTGCCGCAGGTGCAGTAGTGTTAGAAAATACGGTGGTAGAATCAGGTAGCATTTATGCAGGAGTGCCTGCCAAAAAGGTAAAAGATATTAGCAAAGCAATGATTAGCGGGGAAATAAACCGGATTGCCGAAAACTATATAAAATACAGCAATTGGTTTAAACAACCAACTTCTGGTAATGAAAACGAGGATCTGGATGAAAAAAAATGAATGATTAATGTGTTTGGCCATCAATGAGCCTTTCATATTTGTAAATTATGAAAAAAATAATATTATCATTATTTGTGTTGTCGATGTTGAGTAGCTGTTTTATCTTTAAGAAAAAAGAGAAATATGGTTGCCCAACTAATGGCAGAAGCATGGGTGCTGAAAAATTGGCTGCCGACGATCCAAAAGCGATCAAAGCCAATAAAAAAGCAAAGTTTCGGGGTAAATAATATCAACATTCTTTTCTATTTCTTTTATCTTAATAAAACCAACATCTTATGTGTTACTCTTTAAAAACCCAGTACGGTGCTACTGAAGCAGTGATTGACGACAATTGCGGCATTTCTAAATTTTATGCAATTGCCATCACCTTGGCAGACAATCTTCAGGTTCAATTTTTAAACCAAATTGATGATGCTGATACATTAGATTGGGACTTTAAATACAAGGACCAATTTCTCACATTACATTACAATATTTTTAACGGTGTTAGCATTTTCCCACAGCAACAAAAATCTTTGAAGAAAGAGAACAAAGCAGTGATGGAAGTAGCTTCGTTTTTAGAAAAACATGCTTATTAAATCATTGTATTTGTTGCATGAACTACGTCTTTTTTTACAACCATATTTTCTATATAATCAAGTAACAGTGTTGTATAAACGCAGTTGATATATCTTATCAGCAAGTAGTTTTTTGCTTGCTTAGTAACTTTTCTCTTCGATTGTATCTCTGATGTTGAGGTAGCTAAGGTAACGTTCTTCGTGAATGCTGCCATCGTTTACTGCATCCTTTACTGCACAGCCAGGTTCATCCAAATGTACGCAGTTATTAAACTGGCATTGCCCTATCAACCGGCGCATTTCTGGAAAGTAATGCGATAACTCTTTTTGATTGATATCTACTAAACCCATTTCTCTTATACCCGGTGTATCGATCACTTTTCCGCCAAATGGCAGATCAAACATTTCTGCGAAAGTAGTAGTGTGCATACCCTTTCCACTCCAACCACTCACTTCTTTTGTGCGTAATTGCAAAGCCGGAAAGAGGTGATTGATGAAAGAAGATTTCCCCACACCAGAATGGCCACTAAGCAACGTGATCTTATCTTTTAAAACATCTTCAATAGCATCTAATCCCTGATTTTTTTCAATACTCATCAGCATAATAGTATAACCAATGGGTTCATAAATACTTTTGATGAGCTCAAATTTTTCTTCTTCTTTTTTTTTGAATAAATCTGCTTTATTGAAAACGATGATGGCTGGTAAGTGATAGGCTTCGGAGATAATCAGAAACCGATCAATAAATCCGAGCGATGTTTTGGGATTTTTTAAGGTAGCAAACAACAAACTTTGGTCGAGATTAGCCGCCACAATATGATGCATATTTTTATTGTGCGGCGAAATACGATTGATGTAATTTTTACGCGAGTGTATAGTGGTGATGACGGTATTTTCCAATTCTGTTTCTGCCTCAATTTCTACCCAATCACCTACTGCAATAGGGTTAGTAGAAGTGATCCCTTCTATTTTGAGTTTGCCTACTAGCCTGGCATTATGGGTTTCGCCCTGTTCACTTTTTACCTGGTACCAGCTTCCGGTCGATTTATATACTAATGCCCGCATAGGTGTGCAAGATAATAAGATTCAACATGATATAGTTTATGGGAATTTTCGGAGAATGGCGTAGCGAAACAACACTTCCAATAACAACATTAGCATGGCTGCCGCCACAAAGGGCAAAAACCGATCGCTATACCGGATAGTATTGATCACCTGGATTTTGGTTTTTTCTAACCCATCAATTTCTTTGTAAATAACTGAGAGGGAATTATTGTCTTTGGCTCGAAAGTATCTGCCGCCGGTTTCTGTTGCAATTTCTGTAAGCAGTTTTTCATCGATGGATACTTTTTCATTTTGCATCACAATACCCATGGGTGTGTTCACTGGTTGCTTGGCAAAACCTTCGGAACCTACCCCAATGGTATAAACACGGATACCGAAAGTTTTAGCAATCTCTTTCGCTGTTTTGGGATCTATCAATCCACCATTATTTTCACCATCGGTGAGCAATACCACAATTTTAGATGTAGATTGGCTGTTGCGTAAACGATCGACGCTGGTACCCAAACCTGATCCAATAGCGGTTCCATCTTCTAACAAACCATTGCGAATATTGCTGATGGCTGCTACCAACACTGTATGATCGGTGGTGAGTGGACATTGCGTAAAACTTTCGCCAGAGAAGATTACCACACCAATTCTATCCGTTAATCTTTTGTTTACAAAATCGATGGCTACTGCTTTTGCAGCTTCTAATCTATTTGGCTGAAAATCCTGTGCCGTCATGCTTCCACTTACATCGATGCAAAGAATGATATCTACGCCTTCTCCCTCTGCAAGCTGGCTCTCATTTTTAATTTGTGGCCTAGCCATGGCGATGATTACAAATGCTATAGAGAGTAATCTGCATAAAAAAGGAAGGTGACGTAAAGATGCTCGCCAACTTTGTAAACCATGAGCAGCGGTAGATGATACTATGAGGGATGCAGATTGTTTGCTATTGTTTCTAATATACCACCAGATGAGGAATGGCAGTAGCAGTAGCAGCAGAAACCACCAGGGCTGTGTAAATTCAATATCTTGAAAATAGGTTGTTATCAAAACAAATGGGTTTTAAATTTGTATCCTTTTTTCGAGCTCACTGATCAGTAATTTTGTTAACTCTAGCATCTGTTCATTCTCGATATCGTCGGGCAAATATTTTGCAAACTTCACCGCATCTGAGCTCCTCATCAACTGGGCTGCCTTTGCTACCAAATTGGTTGAACTCACCTGAGTTTGCAATAACAACAACACTTCGCCTGAAGTTTTACTTAAAAGGTTTCGATTGTTTTTTCTGCTATAATATTTTTTAAAGATATAGGTTAAACTACTGTATAAAACCTTCACAGAAGCCGCGTCTCTTGCATTGGGCATTTGTAACTCTTTGAGTGATTGCATGGCTTCAGCATAAGCCGAAACAGAATTTTTAAACAATGGTGTTGGTTTCGAAAATTGCTTTTTCAAGAATCTATACAGCACTATACCCAACAAAAGTGTTACAATAAAAGCTATGCCAATGAAGACCCAAGTTCTGTTAACTACAAACACTTCCATCACTGGTTTTATGTCGCGCAGTTGACCAGTACTATCGGCGGGTAAATAACCAACCTGTACCATAAATGAATCGCTCAGCAATTGCATCGATGCCTTGTTGGGTGCAGATACAGTAATGGGAAACGCTGGAAATTTCCACACACCAGAATCGAAACTAGTCAATAGAATGTGTTGCCTAAGTAAGTATCCAACATTGCCATTGGCGGTGTCGTATTGTTGCTGATGAATGATATCGAAATGAGGAATAGAATCAGGTATTCCAAAATCTACCTTATACTCGTCACTAGCCAGCTGAATGATGATTTCGTAGCGAATCTGTTCGCCAATTAAAATATTGTTACTACTAATGGTGGTTTTAATAGACTGTGCCTGCAAGGTTTGAGTAGTATCCTGCCATAACAACAATAACAACAGAATGAAAAAATATGTGAGTCGCTTTTTCGTCATTAGAAATTCATCCCTTTTTTAATTTCGCCTCAAAAAAAACTGTTGCAGAATTTTTATATAATCTTCGTCGGTTCGCACATGCAACAGTTCCGCGCCTGCTTTTCTGAAATTGCTTTTGCAGGCATCACTTTCTTTTAAAAAATGTTGTTGGTAATTGTGTCGTACCATGGCATCTGATGTATCTACCCATTTGGTGTTACCCGATTCTGCATCTTTCATTTGCAACAACCCAAGGTTAGGCAGATTTATATCCATTTTATCATATACTTTTATGCCAATTACATCGTGTTTTTTGCCAATCACTTTAAGGTCGTTTTGATAGCCACTGTCTAAAAAATCGCTCAGTAAAAAAGCAATACTTTTTTGCCTGGTAGTATTGTTGAAAAATCGGATAGCTTCGTCTAAATTTGTTCCAGTTGTTTTTGGTTCTACCGTTAGTAGTTCACGAACAATGTACAGCGCATGTTGTCTTCCTTTTTTGGGAGGAATGTATTTTTCGATTTTATTGCTAAAAAAAATCACCCCTACTTTATCGTTGTTGTTAATGGCACTGAAAGCCAATGTGGCGGCCATTTCTGTAATAAGATCTTTCTTCCTTTTGCCCACAGTCCCAAACAAATTACTAGTACTGGTATCGATGAGTAACATCATTACCAGTTCTCTTTCCTCCTCAAATATTTTCGAAAAAGGATGTGCGTAACGGGCACTTACATTCCAGTCAATAAAACGTACATCATCGCCGGCACTGTATTCTCGTACTTCTCTGAAACTCATTCCCTTTCCTTTAAAAGCAGAGTGGTATTCACCCGTAAACAATTGGGAAGTAATTTTTTTGCTCTTGATCTCTAGCTCTCTTACTTTCTTTAATATGTCGGCTGTGGTGAACATAGGGTTTATGGAACGCTGACTGTTTTTAATATTTCATCAATGATATCTAACACGTTCACATTTTCTGCTTCTGCTTCGTAGGTGAGTCCGATTCTATGCCTAAGCACATCTTTGGCAATATTTCTAACGTCTTCCGGAACTACATATCCACGTTTGTTGAGGAAAGCGTATGCTTTGGCAGCTAGTGCCAAGTTAATGCTTGCCCTGGGAGACCCTCCAAAACTGATTAATGGTTTTAGTTTGCTCAGCTGATACTTATCTGGATAACGGGTAGCGAATACGATATCGAGAATATAGTTTTCAACTTTTTCGTCGATGTATACTTGCCTAACCAATTCTTTGGCTGTAATAATTTCGGCGGTAGAGGCCACTGCTTGTATGGTTTCAAAAACGGGGCCAAGGGTATTTTGGCGAATGATCATTTGTTCTTCTGACTTTGTTGGATAACCCACTACCACTTTCAGCATGAAACGATCTACCTGCGCTTCTGGCAAGGGGTAAGTACCTTCTTGTTCAATGGGGTTTTGTGTTGCCAGCACCAGAAAAGGTTCGGGTAATTTATAACTAGTATCTCCAATGGTGACCTGCCGCTCCTGCATCGCTTCTAACAATGCGCTCTGCACTTTTGCTGGTGCACGGTTGATTTCATCAGCCAAAATAAAATTGGCGAATATGGGACCTTTCCGTACAAAAAATTCATTTTTAGATTGGTTGTATATCATCGTACCTACCACATCTGCCGGCAACAAATCGGGGGTAAATTGAATGCGGCTAAAATCTGCATGAATGGCCTGTGCTAGCGATTTAATAGATAATGTTTTTGCCAAACCGGGTACACCCTCCAGTAATACGTGTCCGTTACTGAGCAAGCCAATCATTAATCTTTCGATCATGGTTTGTTGGCCAACAATTACTTTACTCAGCTCATCATTGATACGGGTTACAAATTCGGCGGCATTACTAATTTTTTCATTCAATAAGCGAATGTCTTCTGCTGTTTGTAGCATGTTTTATCGGATAATTTAAGTTGGTTGCAAAATACGAAGTGAAACTAAACAAAAATGCTGCCACTATGGAGATGGTAGTAAAAGAATGTTAATTTAACCCAGATTTTGCAGATAA
>JBBEBH010000021.1:0-32832 GCA_040882445.1 Ferruginibacter sp.
AGGCAAAATCCTTACTTTATTTATTATGATCAGGAAGGCACCGCAGCAAATGGTACGCTGAGGGTACAGGCAAAACAAGTATCTATTTTTCCTGTGATACCAGCTGTAACCTGGAATTTTAAATTTTAAATGAACTATTACGACTAGTCTTTTTTTCTACTGCAACTCATCGTTATCGTCAACCCACCATCTTGCTTTATCATCCGCAGTATACCGTTATCTAGTGTAATGCTTAATTTTTCTTCAGTTTCATCTTTAGAATCTTTCATAGTAAGATTTCCAGTTGTTGGATCATATTTTCCCATAAGCACTACGCTGTCAATTTTTGCAGTGTTTTCATACATCATACCTTCTTGATCGATGTTGAAATTCATTTTTTCAAACTCCTTTTTCATGTTTGTTTTCATAACCTCGAGTAACATCAAATTAGTGCCATTATCCTCATCTAATTCTTCCTCTATTCCCAAAGTTTTGGGGTTCATCCACATAGAGTCTGTTTTACTATTGTAAAACACCATTCCGGGAATATTCATTTCATAAAGATTCCAATTGCCCATCAGATCTTTTATGGTTGGATTCTTTTGTGCACTTACAGAGCCTAATAACAAAGTGAGTATAATGATGAAAACACTAATTTTTTTCATGATATTTTGTTTTTAGTTTGCCATTTTTTTGTGTAAATATAAGCAGCAGACATGATAAAAATAGAAGACCAATAAACAAATTCGTTACTCCACGCCATGGATAAGGATATGTAATTTACTTTCATAAAGTAATAAGTATAAAGGAGGTACAATGAAATAGCCATCACCTCAATTATTAAATTAACATTTGTTTTACCAGTTCCAGTAACAGCATTGAGCCAGATATTGGCTACGCTCATCAGCAAAAGGCCCATAGATACAACACGTATCACTGGAATTCCCTGTTCAACAAAAGTGCTGCTTTGACCAAAAAGGCGAAAAAATAATTCCGGAAAAAGATTCAGAGTACCCACCATAATAAAACAAAGTCCAATACTCCAAAGTGTTATTCTTTTTACAAGTTTAATCACTTCTTGCTCTCTTCGTTGTCCCATCAAATTGCTCACCATCGAACTAGTAGTGCTAGCGAAAGCCCAAACAAACACACCAGCAACACCAAACACATTGCGCATTACATTGCTGATGGCTTTGGCCTCAATACCCCGACCTTCGATCAACAGAAAAAATACCAACCAAGTGGTTACACTAATCATATATTGTGCCACTAATGGCAATGACACACGAATGATTTCTTTATTAAAAGTTTTGTTGAAACGAAGGTTACCAAGCAAAGCATATTTTTTCTTAAGTCCTGTAAATCGAAGTACGATAATTACAACCAACATTCCGGTAAATTCTGCTAAAACGGAGGCTACGGCTGCGCCATTGAAACCCATTTCAGGAAAACCCCAGTTACCAAATATCAGGAGATAATCGAGTAAAACATTTACGAGCATTTCAAACAAAAATGCAATCATTAAGTAACGACTGTTAAGTGAGGCCACTAAAAATGCATTGCCTAATTGAAAAAGATACAAGAATGGAAGTCCTAGAATTCTTATTTTCAAGAAATTCATTTCTGCATCATAATGTTTCGGATCTGCAACTTCCTGCATAATAAAGGGTGCCAACAGCCAAGTGAATGCAATAGCTACTAAAGCAAATTGAAAGACAATTCTTATGCCCTGTGAAAAAATAATTTTAAACAACTCGGGCTGACCACTTCCAGCATATCTTGAAAAAACAGTTTGTAATGCATTGTTGAAGCCATGACCAGCTACTGCAAATATTAAATAAAATACACCTGTAATGCCAGCATTTCCCAATGCATCAGTACCCAAATGTCCCAGAAAAATACTATTGGTAAGCATATTGATCTGTGGTATCAATATGGCCAAGGTGATGGGCAGGGCAATAGACAGGATCTGTCGATTATTGATCTCAACCTTTAAATTATTTATAGTAGGCTCACTTTCCATAAAGCGGCAAAATTATCTTATTTTGCCAGCCTAAATCAATTATTTGAAAACAGCTTTTAAAATATTACCCGATTCTAGTTCAGAACCTTTACAACTCCTTATCGAAGTGGGGCACGAAGGAGTGGCATTTGTATATTACCACGGCAGTCCGTTACATATAGCAGGTATTTTTATCTATCAATACAATGAACCAGAAATAACGGCATCATTTGCCGATGACTTAAAATTATTTTTGCAAAATGAGGCCTTGCCGGCATTTGAAGGTTGTTGCGTTTGTTACAATTTAAAGGAGAGTAGTTTGATCCCCAACTGTTATTTTAAAGAAGATCAAAAAACCAATATATTAGATATGTTGTTTGGATATAACCCTAACAGCCAAAGTTTTGTACAAGCAGTAAAAGGCATGCAAGCAAAGTTAGTTTACCGTATTCCATCAGACATACATACTGTATTAAATCAAACATTTATTAATGCAAAATATTTTCATTCAACCGCACTGCAATTGTCATTCTTGGGTAACGAATCAGATCTTTTATACGCTATTATTTTTCAGCAGCAGGTAAAACTGTTTTTATTTAAAAATAATCAGATTCAAATACAGCAAAGTTTTAGTTACAGTACCCCTTCGGATGTAGCATACTTTTTTCTAAATATTTGTGAACAGCACCATATAGCAGCAGATTCTATACACGTAAAACTAGCTGGATTTATAGATCATCAGTCGAACTTATACAATGAATTGTACCGTTATTTTATACATATTGGTATTGATGACCCGAATGTAGCGGTATCAGTTGCCACTGCTATTGACCAATATCCCCCACATTTTTTTAGTCACTATTTTCAATTGGTCGCATGCGTATCATAAGCGGAACACATGGTGGTAGACGAATTAGTCCGCCGGCTAACATGCCGCATACTAGGCCAACTACAGATATTGCAAAAGAGGGTTTATTCAATATTATTCAAAACAACCTAGAAATAGAATCTCTTAAAACTCTGGATCTTTTTGGTGGTACAGGTTGCATTAGTTATGAACTGGCCAGCAGAGGGTGTAAAGATCTTACCATTGTAGAAAAGGATACTTCCATGTATGATTTTATAAAGAAAACGAGTGAATCACTGCAATTCCAACCTTTTAAAGTCATTAAATCTGAGGTTTTTAAATTTATTGAATCCTGTAATCAGCAGTACAATTTTATATTTGCTGGTCCGCCATATGCTCTCGCCACAATTGATGATATTCCAAAAAAAATATTTGAAAAACAGTTGCTCAAACGCGGTGGCTGGTTTGTGTTAGAACATACGCCACGGAATAATTATAAAAAATTCCCGTTTTACCGTAGCGAACGAAACTATGGCTCTACGATTTTTTCTATATTTATACAAGCCAATCTCGAAGAAAGTCATGATAAAGGAACAACTTAGAAAATTGTACAAAGAAAAAAGAGCAAGCATAACTGCATCTGAGAAATTGAAAATGGATGATTTGCTTTTAATTCAGTTTCAAAAATTAGCTTTAAACATCCCTGCACTAATCATGACGTATGCTCCATTTGAAAAAATGAATGAATTTGATCCCCAGACTATAGCAGACTATTGCTATTTTAAAAATTTTAATCAGCAACTATTTTACCCTGTAATTAGTAAATACGATGACCAGATGAGCTGTGTGTTGGTAAATGACCAAACTATATTTGAATTAAATAAATATGGGATAGCCGAGCCTATAGATGCCGTAACGATGTTTCCTGAAGAAATAGATTGGGTGTTTATTCCTCTACTGGCTTTTGATGTTAGGGGCCATAGGGTAGGATATGGAAAAGGTTATTACGACCGGTTTTTAAAACAATGCCGAAATGATGTAGTGAAGATTGGATTTAGTTATTTTGAAGCAGAGCCAATAATATCAGACAGCAACAGATTTGATGTGAAGCTAAATTACTGTATCACTCCAGAAAAGAACTATCAATTTTAAAAGTGAAAATAGTTTTATCATAGCTAAGTTGGTAATACTTTAACAGGGCATTTTACATAGGTAATCCAAGAAAAAGAAAGGCTTACCTTTGCAGCTCTTTCATAACAAAATACTTTGCATTGCTTTTAAAAAGCTTCAGATATCTTTTATTACCACTGTCCTTTCTTTATGGGCTACTGATCAAATTGCGTAACATATTATTCGATAAAAATATTTTAGGTTCTGTTAGCTTTAATTTCCCCATTATTTGTATAGGAAATCTTGCCGTAGGTGGAACGGGCAAAACACCCATGGTTGAACTATTGGTAGAAATGCTGCAAGATGATTTTAAAACGGCCACTTTGAGCAGGGGTTACAAAAGAAAAACAAAAGGATTTACCATTGCCAATAGTAACACTACAGCAATAGAAATTGGAGACGAACCCATGCAGTTTCACCTTAAATTTCCTACACTTACGGTAGCAGTAGGCGAAGAAAGGGTAGTGGCTATTCCACAATTGTTACAAGAAAGGCCAAATATAAAAGTAATCATCTTAGATGATGCCTTTCAGCACCGAACGGTAAAGGCTGGTCTTAATATTGTGCTCACTGAGTATAAGAATTTATACACCAGAGATTTTTTATTACCAGCCGGTGATTTAAGAGATGTAAAAAGTAGCATCAAAAGAGCTCAAATGATCATTGTTACCAAATGCCCCCACAACCTTAGCGCTGAAGAAAAAAATAACATAATAAATGAACTTCAACCTTTGGTAAACCAGCAGGTACTATTTGCAGCATTGGAGTATGGTGAACCTTATCACTTATTTAATCAAATTAAAACCAATTTTGATAAAACCCCAGATGTGTTGCTCTTGTGTGGAATTGCCAACCCAAAACCCATCAAAGATTTTTTAAACAAGCATGTAAAATCTTATGATATGTTGCGCTATGCAGATCATCATATTTTTTCATCAGAAGATTTAAAGGACATCAAAAAACAATTCGATAAAATTAACTCCAAACGTAAACTCATCATTACCACAGAAAAGGATGCTGTTCGACTTCATAAGTACGAAAAAGAACTACAAGAGTACCCCATTTATGCACTTCCGATTAAACACTGTATTTTGTTTGGGGAGCAGGAACGACTCCACAAAGAAATATTTAAGTTTATAAACAGTTTTAATTACCCAACTAATGCCTAAACTTTTTGTTGTACCAGCTAACTTAATTTATAGCCACTCATCATTATCTATGAAAAGTTTCGTACAATAAGCTGATATTGCAAACTAATGAAATAAGCATCCATCGAAAAATGTTAAAATGAAATATGTAATCCTGCTATTGATCTCTTTTATTAATATCCAAACCCTCAAAGCACAAAAACCTATCAAAGTAAAGGGGGTGGTAAAAACCAGTGATGGTAAAAACTTAGGTGGTGCATCTATTCTTTTATATTATAACGGCAAATCAGATACGTTGAGGGCAGTAAGCAACGACAAAGGCGTTTTTACAATTGCAAACGTTGCTCCTGCAAAAGTTACTTTAATAGTTTCTTTTATTGGTTATCGGAGTTTTTTTAATGAATATGATTACAGCAAATCAGTTGAGGATGAAAATATCTGGGATATCGCCATGTCACCTGGAGATAATTTATTGGAAGCGGTAACGGTTCAAGCGGCTAAAATTCAAATTAAAGAAGATACCATTTCTTATTCGATAGATAGCACTATGTACCGCAAAAACGACAATGTGGAGGAGGTGCTGAAAAGGTTGCCAGGTGTGGAGGTTGATAAAACTGGTAAAGTAACGGCGCAAGGAAAAGAAGTAACCAGGGTTAAAGTGAATGGCAAAGATTTTTTTGGAGGCGATGTAACTACTGCCACTAGAGAGTTAAATGCAGACATGGTAGATAAGATACAAATCATTGATGATTATGGTGATCAAAGTGCATTTACCGGCGTAAGAGATGGAGAAGCCAGTAAAACGTTGAATATTCAACTTAAAAAAGATAAAAATAAAGGCTATTTTGGTAACCTAACTGCTGGAGTGGGAACAGAGGAAAGATATATTGGCGGGGTTTCGCTTAATTTTTTTAACAATAATCGACAGATTTCCGTTATTGGAAATATCAACAACACCAACGCAAGCAATTTCAATTTTGGAGCTATAGGTAGCACAATGGGCGCTGCAATGGGTGGCAGAGGTGGGGCTATTGGTGGATTTGGTAATACCGGAAACAATGATGGTATCAACGTCAGCAAATCGTTGGGAGTGAACTTTAGAGACGAATGGGGGCAAAAAATATCTGCTTATGGTAGTTATAGTTTCTCTGACAGAAGAAGTACCATCATTCAAAATCAAACTCAAGATAACTTGTTGAGTTCAGGTAATATCCAAAACATTCAAAATGCCAACAACTATAATGTTAATATTAATCACCGATTTCAATTCAATATTGAATATCGAATCGATTCATTTAATTACATCAAATTTACGCCACAAGTAAATTATCGGCAAACTGACAAAGACAACGCTACCGACTTTGTTTTTTCTAATGTTAATGGTGTAAAAACTAATGAAGGAATAACTACTACAATCAGTAATTCTGAAACACCTAATATCAGTGGAACCCTTTTGTTCAACCACAGATTTAAAAAACGCGGTAGAACTTTTTCTCTCAACCTCAATGCGGGCGATAATCGTACAGAATCAGATGAAGATTTTGTGAACTTAAACACCATTTATGCAATACCTCCGTTTACGGATTCTTTGTACCAAAATATTTTACAAGATAATACCTCTGAAAATCTGGGTATACGTGCTTCTTATATTGAGCCTTTAAGTAAGAAAAAGAGTTTGGAATTTAATTATGCTTATTCTCAGCAACTTTCAGGAAACGATCGTCAAAATTATCTAGTAAATCCATATACAGGTGATCAAGCCTTTCAGGAAAGCCTGAGTAATATTTTTGACAATACCTACATTACCAATCGTTTTGGATTTAATTATCGGTTGAATGAAAAAAAATACAACTATTCTATCGGTTTAGCGGTACAGCCGGCTACGATTCAAACCAATTCAGTTACAGGAAAGTTTAGCAGTAAACAAAACATTGTAAACTTTTTTCCGGTAGTGCGTTATTCCTATAATTTTTCTCGCAGTCGCTCATTTAGTGTCAACTACAATGGAAATACCAACCAGCCTTCTTTTTCGCAATTACAACCTGTAACAGATTCTTCCAACCCACAGTTTATTGTGGTTGGAAACCCAGAATTAAGGCCTGAATTCACTAATACTTTAAACTTGCGCTATAACAATTTTGACTTTATTTCTGGGAACGTATTTTTTGGTAATCTAGTTGCCACTGTTACACAAGATAAAATTGTTAGCAACGTATTTCAAAAAGGGCCTGGTAGTCAGGAAACAAGGTATCTAAACACGAATGGATTTTACACAATTGGTGCATTTTATGCTGTATCGAGGCCTTTTCAAAATAGGAAATACGTATTCACATTAGCTGGTAATGTTGCTTACAACAACAACATATCCTATATAGCAGACGAAAAAAATAAAGGTAAAAATCTTATTTTCGGACAGCGTTTTGCGTTTGACTATCGATTGAAAAAATGGTTGGAATCAAATATAACTTTCAACTTTAACATCATCAATAACAAGTACAGTATCAATGAAAAATTGAATACCAATACTAAGGCCTACACCATTTCACATAACTCAAGAATATTTTTTCCGAAGTCTTTTATACTTAGTTACGATTTAGAAAAAGTTTTCAACATAGGGCTTGCTGAAAATGTAACTACCAATCCATTTATTATCAATGCTGCTTTAGAAAAGCAGTTTACAAAAAAGAAAAATTTATCACTGAAGCTACAGGCCCTTGACATGTTGAATCAAAATATTGGTATTAATAGAACAGTAACAGGCAATACAGTAACAGATACAAGAACCAACCGCCTAGGTAAATACTTTATGCTGAGTGCGATTTTTAGGCTGAATAAATTTGTAGGGCAAGCGCCTCAGCAAAATACAATGATGATGGGTGGCCCTGGTTCTTCCTCACCGTTCCGCAACTAAAACATTGTAGTAATGTAATTGAAACGCAGGTAACCGAAAGTTAGCTGCTTTTTTTTACTCTAAAATCATCAAAAATGATGGTGTAAATGGTAGTAATTTACAGAAGTACTGCCTATTTTGATTGCTTTGAACAATTGAAAAAAACTATCGATAATTCTATGCCAAAGGCATTTGAAATGATTTCGTTTATGTTGTATTGATGAATGAATATTATTAACTTTACCAGCATTGAAAAAACTAATTTATATATTTTACTTTTCGATATATCTGTTATCGGCTACTGAAGCTCATCAGTTGCTAAAAATACCCGTTGTATTTCAGCATTATGCAGAACATCAGTTAGAAGATGCTGATATTATTTTTTTGGCATATTCCAATATTCATTACGTGCATGGTAGCCCGCAATGCGATAAAAGAAACATGCAATTACCTTTTAAATCTAGCACCGATTGTGTAGGTTGCGCTGGTTTTGGCTTTGTACCTTTACAAACAGAGATTGAAATAAATAACATCAGCTTACTTAAGAAAAAAAACCATATCATCAGCAATGTATTTACCCATACTTCCTATTTGTCAAACATCTGGCAACCTCCCCAATATAGTTAATCATATTTGAGTGATATTTGTACAGATAGTTTTGCTAGAAAGAGCTGATTCACTATTATGTATATACTTCTTTTTAACTTTTATTGATTCAACATGCTTAATAAGATTATTGAGTTTTCTGTTAAGAACAAACTCATCGTAGGACTATTTATTCTGGCATTAATTGGGTATGGCAGTTACCAGGCTACCCGTTTACCTATAGATGCAGTACCAGATATTACAGATAATCAAGTTCAAGTGATTACGGTGGCTCCATCATTTGGCGCAACTGATATTGAACGATTGCTCACATTTCCAATAGAGCAGGTCAATAGTAATATACCTGGTATAAAAGAAATTCGTAGTTTCTCCCGGTTTGGTTTGTCGGTTGTGACCATCGTTTTTGATGACGAAACTGATATTTATTTTGCCCGACAACAGGTGGCAGAGAGACTGATTAAAGTGCAGTCTTTGATTCCTCCAGGTATAGGTGTGCCCGAACTAGGGCCTGTTAGCACGGGATTGGGAGAAATTTACCAATACGTTATTAGACCTAAAAAAGGGTATGAAAATAAATATGATGAAACGGAATTACGAACTATTCAGGATTGGATTGTACGCCGTCAATTATTAGGGGTGCAAGGGGTGGCAGAGGTAAGCAGTTTTGGTGGAAAATTAAAACAATATTCTATTGAAGTGGATCCCAATAAACTGATGAGTTTTAACATCAGCATTTCAGATGTGTTCAAAGCTTTGGAAACCAACAATCAAAATATTGGCGGTGCATATATCGAAAAAGGCCCTACTGTATTGTATATTAGAACCGAAGGATTAATTGGTACCCCTGAAGACATTCAAAATATTTCTATCAAAAACAAAGTTGGCGAAGCACCCTTGTTTATAAGAGATGTTGCAGAAATTAAAACTGGCTATGCCACACGGTATGGTGCCATGTGTTATAATGATGAAGGTGAGGTTGCTGGAGCCATTGTGATGATGCTAAAAGGGGCCAATAGCAATGAAGTGATAAAGAATGTAAAGCTACGCATTGAGCAAATTAAACAAACATTGCCTGAGGGTGTGGTAATAGAACCTTTTTTGGATAGAACTAAAATGGTGAACAATGCCATTGGAACAGTGGAAACTAATTTGTTAGAAGGTGCATTGATTGTAGTTTTTGTACTCGTAATTTTCTTGGGTAATCTGAGAGCGGGTTTGTTAGTGGCATCCGTCATCCCTTTGTCGATGCTGTTTGCCATCATTATGATGAACCTTTTTGGTGTAAGTGGTAACCTGATGAGTTTGGGTGCACTTGATTTTGGTTTGATAGTAGATGGTGCAGTTATCATTGTAGAAGCAGTCATACACCGATTGTCGATGTCTACCGCATTTGCTTCGCAGAAAAAATTGTCGCAAGATCAAATGAACAGGGAAGTAAATTTTTCGGCGGGCAAAATGATGAACAGTACAGTTTTTGGGCAAATCATTATACTAGTGGTATATCTACCTATTTTCACGTTGCAGGGTATAGAAGGAAAAATGTTTAAGCCGATGGCGCAAACAGTAGCTTTTGCATTGTTGGGGGCTTTTATTTTATCGCTTACTTATATTCCGATGATGAGCTCGTTGGTACTAAGTAAAAAATTACAAAAACGAAACTTGAGCAATCGCTTCATGGATCGTTTATCAAAAGCCTATCAACATGTTTTAAAAAAAGTAATAGAATTTCCCAAAACAGTAGTAAGCGCTGTACTCATTTTATTTATGTTGAGCCTTTGGCTTTTAACAAAATTAGGAGGTGAATTTATTCCTGCTTTAGAAGAAGGAGATTTTGCGGTAGACACTCGGGTACTCACTGGAAGTAATTTGACTACAACGATAGAATACTCGCAAAAAGCATCTAAACTTTTACTAGAACGTTTTTCAGAAGTAGAAAAAATTGTTACCAAAATCGGAAGTGGTGAGGTACCTACAGATCCAATGCCAATAGAAGCCAGTGATATGATGGTAATTTTAAAACCAAAAAAAGAGTGGACAAATGCCAAAACCTTTAACGAACTAAGTGAAAAAATGAGTGAGGCTTTAAAAGAAATACCGGGAATTTCGGCAGGTTTTCAGTATCCTGTACAAATGCGTTTCAATGAACTAATGACTGGTGCCAGACAAGATGTGGTTTGTAAAATATTTGGAGAAGATTTAGATACACTTGCCTATTATGCCCAACAACTAGGGAATATTATACCAACAGTGAGGGGAGCAAAAGACTTGTACGTGGAGGCAGTGAGTGGTTTACCGCAAATTATTATCAACTACCAACGCAATCAAATTGCCCAATACAAACTCAATATTGAAGACATCAATAAAATTGTGAACACCGCTTTTGCAGGTCAAGTTGCAGGTTCGATATATGAGGGTGAAAAAAGATTTGATGTGGTGGTAAAATTGAAAGGAGAACTGAAAAAAAATGTACAAGATGTTCAACAGCTTCTCATACCAACACCAGATGGCACACAGATTCCCTTATCGATGCTGGCAGATGTGAGCATCCAAGACGGCCCTAACCAAATTCAAAGGGAAGATGCCAAACGTAGAATTGTAGTAGGCTTTAATGTGAGAGGAAGAGATGTTCAAAGCATCGTAAATGAGTTGCAGCAAAAAACAAAAGCTAATATCCAACTTCCTTCAGGATATTATGTAACTTATGGCGGAGCATTTGAAAATCTGAATGCCGCCAATAAACGATTATTGATTGCAGTTCCAATATCACTTTTACTTATTTTTTTGCTACTCTACTTTGCATTTAATTCTATCAAACAAGGCTTATTAATTTATTCGGCTATTCCTTTAAGCGCCATTGGCGGCATCTTGTTCTTAGCTTTACGAGGCATGCCATTTAGTATCAGTGCGGGTATTGGTTTTATTGCATTGTTTGGAGTGGCTGTTTTAAATGGTATTGTATTGATTGCAGAATTTAATCGTTTAAAAACAGAAGGTATGACTCAGCTAAAAGAAATTGTACTAACTGGAACAAGCACTAGGCTTAGACCAGTGTTGATGACTGCATTTGTTGCATCTCTAGGGTTTTTACCAATGGCATTGAGCAATGGATCTGGTGCGGAAGTGCAGCGCCCATTGGCAACAGTTGTAATAGGAGGGCTGCTAATAGCCAGCTTCCTGACACTTTTTGTGCTTCCAATATTATATATCATGTTTGAAAGCACTGGTAAAAAAACTAATACCAAGGCAATATTACCCACCATTATTTTACTTATAATATTTTCATCTAGCAGTTATGCACAAACGCCAATCACTTTATCAGCCGCAGTTGATACCGCATTAAAAAACAACGGTGTGGTAAAGCATGAGGGATTAAAAGCTCAGTACAGAGAGATGCTTACACATACCGCACGCACTATTCCCTTAACACAAGTAATGGGCGATGTTGGACAAATCAATAGTGTGTACACCGACACCCGATTCACTATAACACAGGGTTTTCAATTACCAAAAGTTTACAGTAGCCAGCGTAGCCTTTTAGAAGCCGAGTGGAAAAGTAGTCAGCTAGACGTAAAAATAACTGAGGCAACCATCAAAAAACAAGTAACTCAGGTATTTTATGCCATTGTATACAATCAACAGAAAAAAGCATTGCTTCAATATTCAGACAGCCTATATGATCATTTTTATAAAAAAACAACCCTTCGGCTTCAAAATGGGGAAGCTAATTTATTAGAAAAGTTGAGTGCAGAAACACAGTTGGGCCAAATTCGAAATCAGCTGCAGCTATTAAATCAAGAACAAGCTTCCTGGTTATTACAATTTCAGTACCTGCTCAACAGTATGGAGGTTTTTATTCCGGTTCAGTCTGCTTACAAAGCTACTCTCACGATCATGGATACCAGCAGTATCAACAATCATCCGATCTTACAAAGAGTAGCACAAGAACAAGCAAATGCAGCAGCTGTTGTTATGGTAGAAAAGAGTAAATTACTACCCGTTTTTGGAATTGGATACAGCAATGCCAGTATTCAAGGAATTGGAGCGGATGACAAAAACTATGTAGCTTCTAACAGGTTTCACAGTGCACAAGTGGGAATGAGTATTTCCATTTTTAACAAGGCTCAAAAAGCTAAAATAAATAGTGCTCAATTTAGCCGCAACATTGCGTTAGCCCAGTATACAGTAGAGCAACAACTTCTGGTAAATAGTTTTAAACAATTACAAACCCAATACCTGCATTATCAACAAACCGTTGTCTATTATGAAACATCTGCATTACCCAATGCCATCAGCATTAGCAAAACGGCTTCTTTACAATTGGCCAATGGCAGCATTAATTATCTAGAATGGGTGCAACTGATTCAACAATCTATTGCGGTGCAGCATGCCTATATAGAAGCGATAAAGGAATTAAACAACACCGTTATTCAATTGCATTTTATTACACAACAATGAATTATTTAATCATGAAAAGTATACTATTTAGTTTTATTTTATTTAGCCTTTCAATTGGTTGCAATAACCAGGCTCCTGATCTTAAAGCATCAGAACTTGCATCCGATGAAACAACAGTAATATTAACCTCCGTTCAACTTAAAAATGCAGGAATAGTTACAGATACATTAGCTGGCAAAGCCATTTCTACTTTACTCAAACTAAATGGAAAAATAGATGTGCCTCCACAAAATCTGGTAAGTATCAGTGTGCCGTTGGGCGGATACCTTAAAAAAACTAATTTATTACCAGGTATGCATGTAAACAAGGGACAAGTAATTGCTATAATAGAAGACCAACAATATATTCAATTACAACAGGATTATTTGACGGCCAAAGCGAGGATTAAATATTTGGAAGCAGAATTTAACAGGCAAAGAGAACTGAACAAAAACCAAGCTTCGAGCGATAAAGTTTATCAACAAGCTGAATCAGAATTTAGTACGCAACAAATAATCATCAGTTCTTTGTCTCAGAAATTGCAATTAGTTGGTATATCCATAGATAGACTAAGCGAAAACAACATCAGTAGAAGCATCAACATTTATTCTCCTATCGATGGTTTTGTAAGTGCCGTAAATGTAAACATAGGTAAATATGTTTCCCCAACTGAAGTGTTGTTTGAACTTATCAACCCTGCAGACATTCACCTCAATCTTCGTGTATTTGAAAAAGATATACCTAGCTTATTTATTGGTCAAAAACTTAGCGCTTACACCAACAACAATCCCCAAAAAAAACATGAAGCGGATATATTATTGATTGGTAAAAACATTGTTGCAGAAGGTTATACAGAGGTACATTGTCATTTTGAGGACTACGACAAAGCCTTAATACCTGGTACTTATATGAATGCAGAATTACTGGTGACCAAACATTCGGCTTTTGTGATTCCCGAGGAGGCTATAGTGCGTTTTGAGAATAAACATTATGTATTTCAAAAAATAGACAGTACCCGATTTAGTATGATTCTGATACAAATAGGAGAAACCAATGAAGGCTTCACCGAAATTAAAAATGGATCAGAAATCGCAACTAAACAAATAGTAAGGAAAGGAGCCTATACCTTACTGATGAGTTTAAAAAACAGTGGTGAAGAAGAGTAATGTATAAAACAGTAAGTGAAATATTAAAACCAAAATACAGATGAGTTTTCTACAAAAACTAATAGGGAAAAAGGAAAATCACATTCTTTCAACTGTAGATTTCTGGCAATGGTTTACCAAACATGAACAAGCGTTTTTTAAAACGGTTAAAACGCAACATAAAATTGAAGAAAAATTTTTGAATCAATTGTCTGATAAACTAGATTAGCTCAAGGATGGATATTATTTTCTTACTGGTATGTACGACGACGACACTGTTGAGCTTATTTTTACTGCCGATGGTGCCATTGAAAACATTGTTTTTGTAGAAGATTTGGTAGCTGATGCACCCAAACTAAAGGGCTGGCGTTTTACTGCCTTAAAACCCTCATCAGATATAAAGGATTTAGCCATCAATATGAATGGTTATTTGTTTAATGAAGATAAACTTCATTTTTATTCGAACGATATTCTAGCTTATCCAGATGAAATTGATATTACCATAGTGTACGATGACTATAATAAAAATGATGATGCAAAAATTATCAACGGCGTTCATATGTTTTTAGATAACTATTTGGGTGAATTCTAATTTGCAGCTAGCATCGATAATTTAAATATTGTAGGAAAAGATACTATTGTGCAGGAATGGATTCCTATCAACAAATTAGCAGCTTTCATAACCTGGCGCGAAGCTGAATTCATTGAAAAATATGAAGGAGAGCGAAGGGATACAGAAGATGACAACTATATACTTTTAGAAGCTATGCTCGAATCTGGCAAAATCATCATTGCTTCCATTAACCAAGATGCATTGGAGTGGGATCGCAAGGCTTCTCATCCCTGGATTGTTGATGTAGAAGTAAACTACAAGGCTGATGCATCAACTGGAATGCCCGATGATGTAACATTTGATGCTTTAAATGATCTGGAAGATAACTTGCAAAAACTTTTAAAACATGAAGATGGATATTTAAACATTGGCCGACAAACCAGCAATGGAAAGCGAAATATTTATTTTGCCTGCAGAGAATTTCGCAAACCATCTACCGTTTTATATGAGGTTCAAAAGCAAACTGCCTTAACATTTCCCATGCAATACAGTATTTACAAAGACAAATATTGGCAATCTTTTCAAAGATTTAGAAAAGCAGAACAAGATCAGGATTAATGTATATACGCTGATATGTTCTAGATATTAATAAAGAATAGCTTGTAATTAATTATACTTATTTTTTTTAACGATATATCCAATTGAACTCATAGGCAAGCGAAGGCTTCAATCCACGTTCAGCAATTCGTTTGAAACGTTCCGGTAATTTCATTAGATAATCTCGTCCTTTTTCTGCCGCACTATTCAGATTGGTTAATTCTGCAATTTTCCATTCTTGAATCAGCGTTTCTAATATGTTGGTATAATCCATTGCCGTGTATACGCCCAATCGCTGTGCTGCATCGCTAAAGTGTCCGAAGGCTTCCCCAATTTTTTCTCCTTGTTGCCGAAGAAAATGTGCTGGCATTACAATTTTTTTTCGCATCATGTCTTCAAATGCCAACAACATTTCATTTGCGTCTATTTCGAAAATACGTGTTACAAAATTTTTATAAGCTTTTGCATGGCGCATTTCATCGGCAGCAATCACCCCACATATTTTAGATAATTGAATATTACCATGTTGCTTTGATAAACTGGCTGTTCTGCGGTGCGAAATATTGGTAGCTAACTCCTGAAATGAGGTGTATACAAAATTACGGTAGGGGTCTTTGGCTGTACCAATTTCCATACCATCAGCAATCAAATGTTGTGTACTGATTTCCATCTGCTTCATGTTCACTCTTCCAGAAAGATAAATGTACTTGTTCAATAAATCACCATGCCTGTTCTCTTCTGCCGTCCACATTTTTACCCATTTACTCCAACCTTTGGGTTCGTGGTGGCTAATACCTTCCACCTCCATCAGCCAACTCTCGTATGTAGGCAAGGCCTCTTCAGTAATTACATCACCCACCAACACAGCCATATAATCGTAGGGGAGTTCTCTGCATTGTTCTTGCAGTTCTTTAATTTCTTTTAAAAATTCAGGGCTATTGCTTTCTGGTAAAAAATCGGAAGGTTGCCAATTGGTATCTGGTTCTTTTAAAAAATCTGCTATGAGTGTCTCCATGTCTTTTGCAAGAAATTGCATGACCTCTAATCTCGATGCTGTCAAAATGATAGTGCTAAATTTTAAAAATATAATTATATCAGAAAATACTGAAGTTAAGGGATTCTTTTCTTAACTTTTACCTTAATGTGTCAAAGATAACTCAAAATAAAACCTTATTAGGAATAGTATTCTTAATACTGTAAAACAGTTTGAAATTATAAATAAATCTCTTTCCTCTTCTAAATAATTTTATCCTATCAGTAAAGGTATCATTCATATTTTTTTATAGCTAGTATTGATTATAATTAATAATCATTTCATCAAAATTTGAAGGTTTTACAAAATTGAACTCTTCTTATCGAATAGTAAATTTTATAAACATGTTACCTAAACTGATTTAAAAAAAATAAACTCTATTTCAAAAAATATGGGTTAAACAGCCAATTTTTAGGGCAAGATTTTAGTTTCTTAATATCAATTAATATATTTACACAAACTATATCAGCTATAGGTGTTACAATAAAACAGTGATGTGAATGCTGAATTTGTTTTACCTTAAATTTAGATAAACCCATCAAAGATTTAATCTTAAATTCAATTTTAAAATTATCCTTCCACCAAAGCGGCTGACCCTAAAATAGCAGCGTCGGCTTCTTTGAGTTCACTGAACAACAGTTTCACTTTATTTTGAAAAATAGGTAATAAATTTAATTCCATATGTTTTCTGGTGGGTCTCAGTAACAACTCACCTGCTTTGGTTAAACCGCCAAACAAAACAATTGCTTCTGGAGAAGAAAACATAATAAAATTAGCGAGTGACTCTCCTAATATTTGACCAGTAAATTCAAATATTTCATTTGCAATACTATCACCTTTCATTGCACATTCGTAAACAGCTTCACTTGTTAATTCGTTGAGTGTGTAATCTCTTAACAAACTAATTTCTTCTGGATATTTGGTTAAAAATTCAATAGCCGTCTCACGAACACCAGTAGCCGAAGCATAAGCTTCTAAGCTTCCAGCCATTCCTGTACTTTTGTGAACCCTTCCACCTGGTCTAATGATCGTATGCCCGAGTTCGCCAGCAAATCCATCATAACCAACCACCATTTTCCCATCAATCACAATACCACTGCCTACACCTGTTCCAAGGGTGATGGTGATGAAGTGTTTCATATTTTTAGCTCCCCCATAAATCATTTCGCCCATGGCGGCTGCATTGGCATCATTGGTGAGCTTGGTAGGAAGGTTAAATTTTTTTTCTATCAATTTAGCTATTGGAATAATTCCTTTCCATTTCAAATTTGGCGCATATTCAATGGCACCACTGTATATATTGCCATTGGGCGCACCCATTCCAATTCCTCTAAAATGATGTACACCCCCAACTTTATCGATCATCGGCTGTAATTTAGCGTGTAAGTCAACTATAAAGTCTTCTACCGATTCGTGCTCGTTAGATGGTACCCTGTCTTGCATCAATATATGCCCAGTACTATCTACAATACCAAATTTGGTAGTAGTGCCGCCAATATCAATTCCAACCGTATATTCTTTTTTCATTAAAAGTAGATTAATGGCCAGATTTGTTGTTCTCTCTATTCAATTCATCCAAATCTATTCCTTGCGATTTAAGATCGCGCTTCGATTTTACAGCATAATAAGCGAGGTATGCAAAACATGCGATTCCAACTACATAGGAAAGACTGATTCCTAACAAAGCGTCGCCCGCCAAATAACCTTGTAATACACTGATGAAACCACCGCCACAGATCATAAAAATTAAAAAGTTTGAACCTTCACTGGTATGTCTACCCAAGCCTGTGATAGACAAAGTAAATATACAAGGCCAAAGCGTTGAACAGAATAGACCTACGCTACAGAAAGCGTATACACTTATTTGATAGTTGGGTGAAAAAATACCGATTAACAATGCCACTATACCCAACAAACTAAAAATGAACAATTGTCGTGCAGGTTCTCCTTTACTAAGTATGTTGGCTATGATAAGAACTACAATCACTAAGCTGTAAACATAAAAAGGGGAAAGGTCGTGATGAGCAATGGCATTTACCAATAAAAATACCCCGAAGGCGATGTATGGCATGAGGAACTGCATGATTTTTTTTGTACTGCTATTCAATCCAAATGCATCTACAGATGATGTCCATCTTCCAATCATCAAGCTAGCCCAAAACAACGAAATATAAGGAGTGGATTCACTGGTGCTAATATTCAATTTCAATTTCATGAATTCGGCCAAATTAGCTGCAGTACTTACTTCTACACCCACGTACACAAATATGGCTATCATACCAAATACCAACTGGGGATATTTGAAAGGCGAACCTCTATCTACTAATTTCACGTTCAGTTCATCTTCATGACTGGTATTATCTACTAACTTGTTAGGTACAGAGGAAAAATAAAAGATAACCGCGACTAGAAAAAATGCTGCTCCCAAAATAAGGTAAGGAATTTTTACGGTACTAAGCGAGCTAACAACTGCAGTAGAAATAGAACCAAAAATAGCTAGGTTAATAATCAATGGCCCAATGGTAGTACCAAAATTATTGATACCGCCAGCCATACTTAATCGTTGCGATCCTGTGCTTTGGCTACCCATATTTATTGCCAAGGGATTTGCAGCCGTTTGTTGCAATGAAAATCCAAGGCCAATGATAAATAAACCAGAAATGAACAACGGGAATGATGCATTATTAGCAGCAGGTATAAATAAAAGCGTACCCAATGCAGAAATGATCAGACCTAAACTTATTCCATTTTTGAAACCTATCTTATTTAATAAATCCTGTTTCAGCAGTTTGCTGACGAGAAAATATAAAATTGCTCCTACGGAATAGGCTACATAAAAGGCAAAAGAAACTAATTGAGCCTGAACCTGAGAAAGCTTAAGTTTTTCTTTGAAAACAGGAATTAATATATCATTACTGGCGGCAACAAATCCCCAGAAAAAAAATACACTAATCAATACCCCGAATTGAGACCATTGGGTTTTTTGTGAAGCAGTAGAAGGTTGGCTCATATAAAAAATGTTGATTTTGTTAAGAGGCTTGAAAGTATACAAAAATAGGCATCCAAAAAAATAATACATCTTATAAGTGGTTGGTAACAAAATCATTCCTAATTTGTAAGTAACTTATTTAATATGGAAATTATTCACATTAGTGCAGAATGTTACCCGATGGCAAAGGCAGGAGGTTTGGCTGATGTGGTAGGTGCGTTGCCAAAGTATCAGAATCAACTTGGCCATGAAGCCAAAGTTGTAATGCCGATGTACCGCACCCAATTTCTTTATGAGAACGATTGGACCGTAGAGCACAAAGGGAACTTTAGAATGGGGGAGGCCAATTATGATTTCACCATTATTAGAGAAGCTAGTAATAAACTTGGCTTCCACTTATTTTGCGTTGATATTAATGGGTTGCTCGATAGAGAAAAAATATACGGATACGCCGACGATACAGAAAGATTTACCGCATTTCAAATTGCAGTTTTAGATTGGATGTCGCAATGGCAACACCGGCCAGATATAGTGCATGTGCACGATCACCATACTGGCCTTATTCCCTTTATGATGCAAAACTGTTTTGTTTATCGTAATTTGGCTTCCATCAAAACCGTACTCACCATTCACAATGCACAATACCAGGGCTGGATGAGCTGGGAAAAAGCTACGTACTTACCAGCTTGGGATACCTGGAAATGGGGCTTACTAGAGTGGGATAACATGGTAAACCCACTGGCATGTGGCATTAAATGTGCTCACAAAGTAAACACGGTTAGTTTTGGTTATATGCAGGAAATTAAAAACAATGCAAACGGTTTAGAAGATTTATTTGAACTTGAAAGTGAAAAATGTTCTGGTATCATTAATGGTATAGATTATGCTGTATGGAATCCTGCAATAGATACTTATATTCTATCTAACTTCTCTACCAAAAAAATAAAACAAGGTAAACTTATTAATAAGAAAAAACTATGCAATGAATTTGGTTTTGATATAACATTACCACTCATTGTTTTTATCGGACGATTGGTAGCGGAAAAATCAGCAGATCTATTACCAGAGGCCATTAGCAGTGCTTTTGACCAGATGCCAAATGCTTTTAGTTTTCTTATTTTAGGGAATGGTGAAAAAAGTGTAGAAATAGCCTTGCAACATATCCAACAACAACATATTGGTTTTTATAACACTCAAATTACCTATAACGAAAAATTGAGTCACCAAATGTATGCCGGTGCCGATTTTTTATTAATGCCAAGTAGGGTAGAACCCTGTGGTTTGAATCAATTATATGCCATGCGCTATGGCACAGTGCCTGTGGTTAGAAGAACTGGAGGTTTACAAGACACAGTAATTGATTTTGAAGATGAAGGAGGATATGGTATTTGTTTCAACAATGCAAGTGTAGAAGATATCATTCATGGAATATCAAGAGCTGTAAATCTTTATAAAGATTCAACAACCATGCAACAACTTCGATTAAGAATGATGCAGGTAGAAACTAGCTGGGAAAGTAGTGCATTAAAATACATCGACTTATATTTATCTATCTAATAAAACAATTATAATATGTTAAGCAAAGATGTAGTAGCTGTAATTCTAGGTGGAGGCGCAGGATCCAGATTGTATCCGCTCACCGCAACAAGAAGTAAACCCGCTGTTCCCATTGCAGGGAAATATAGGTTGGTTGACATTCCAATTTCCAATTGTATCAACAGCGCTATCAATAGGATGTTTGTACTTACACAGTATAATTCAGCTTCCTTAAACAAACATATTAAAAACACGTATCAATTTAGTGGCTTCAGTTCTGGATTTGTAGATATATTAGCGGCCGAACAAACGCCTGATAGTCTTGGTTGGTTTCAAGGAACTGCAGATGCTGTTCGCCAATCTCTAAAGCATATCAAAAACAACGATTTTGAATATGTGCTCATCTTAAGTGGTGATCAGTTGTACCAAATGGATTTTGCCGAAATTCTAGATAAGCATAAAGAAAGCGGCTCAGATATTACCATTGCTACCATTCCAGTGGTTGAAAGCGAAGCTTCTGAATTTGGTATTTTAAAAACCGACAGCCTCAATAATATCACATCATTTATCGAAAAACCGTCAAAAAATGTATTGTCGCAATGGGAAAGTGACACAGGAACAGAAATGCAACAAGTAGGTAGAATTTATCTTGCATCAATGGGTATCTACGTTTTTAGTCGCAAACATTTATTTAATTTATTAGAAAACGAAAAAAAAGATGCTACTGACTTTGGCAAAGAAATTATACCCGATACCATCAATAAATACAAAGTACAAAGTTTTCAATATGATGGATACTGGACGGATATTGGCAATATTCATTCATTCTTTGAAGCCAATTTGGCACTCACGATGGATATACCACCATTTAATTTGTTCGACAAACAAAAAGCTGTATACAGCAGAGCTAGAATGTTGCCGCCAGCTAAAATTAGTGGAACTTATATGGACAAAACACTAATAGCAGAAGGCTCTATTATACTTGCAAAAACAATTACTAATTGTGTAATTGGTATTAGAAGCAGAATTGGTGAAGGATCAGTACTTACCAGTTGCTATATAATGGGAAGTGATTTTTACGAAACAATGGATGAAATTGCCCACAATTCTAATATTGGAATACCCAAAATAGGTATAGGCGATCATTGTATTCTTAGCAATTTGATTATGGACAAAGACGTTCGTATTGGCAATAATGTAATTATAAAAGGAGGTAGCCAACTGCAAGATTCTGACCATGCTTTGTATGCAGTTAAAGATGGCATAGTGGTAATAAAAAAAGGAGCGGTTATACCCGATGGCTATGTTTTAGAATAATATCATTTCAAACTTTAGAGGTGCATTATATTTTGTAAATAACAAACCTTTTATGCATACGATTTAGCTTGGTTCATACAGCAAATCAGATCATTTAATTTTTAGAAACCTTGATTGATGTTTGGTATTTTACACTACAAAGTTGAAGAAGTAGAACATTTTATTTGTAACATATATTTGCACAATTACAAGACCTTTTAATTTTCTTTTTGCAGTTTGCTAAACAAGTTTACTGTAATTGATCTTTGTTATTAATAAATGTGGTACCTAAACAATTGCCGAATAAAGAATTACTTAATTTATGTAACAACTAAATAAATTTGAACCAGAAATGCCAAATAAAAAATTTCCTTACACAGGTATCGGTACAATTGCTTTACACAGTGCTGGTCATGAAAATGCAGAATATGCACATCTAACACCGATTTATGCAACGTCTACTTTCACATTTGATACTGCTCAGCAAGGCATGGATCGTTTTGCAGGAGAGGATAAGACTAGGATTTATAGCAGATGGGGTAATCCAACTTTTACTGCTGCAGAAAAAACTATTGAAGCACTAGAAGCTTTTGGTATAAATGACGAAAATGGCGAACCACTTAAATTAAAAGCCATCCTTCATGCTAGCGGACAAGCGGCAATGACTACTCTTTTTCTAAGTAATTTAAAAGCCGGCGATGCTGTATTATCGCACTACTCACTTTATGGGGGTACATACGAATTATTTTTAAAAGTAATAGCCGAAGCTGGTATTGAAACTATTATTGCCGACTTAAGAGATATGAACATAGTGGAAGATGTTATCAAAAAAAATCCGTCTATCAAACTAGTTCATATCGAAACTCCTGCGAACCCCACCATACAGTGTGTAGATATTGCTGCAGTAACTACCATTGCAAAAAAACATGCTTTACTGGTTTCTGTTGACAATACTTTTGCAACACCCTATCTTCAACAGCCTTTTAAATATGGTGTTGACTTTGTTTTTCATTCTACTACCAAATTTTTAAACGGACATGGCACTTCAATAGGCGGAGTGTTGCTTGGAAAAGATATTGAACAGATGAAAACTAAAGTTTGGAAATGGCATGTTTTACTGGGTGGCAACAGTAATCCTTTTGATGCATTTTTACTTATCAATGGAATGAAAACACTTGAAATAAGGATGGATCGTCATTGTAGTAATGCCGAAACCGTTGCTAATTATTTATCTAACCATCCAGCTATTGAGCAGGTAAACTATGTAGGTCTTCATTCACATCCTGATCATGCTACTGCACTCAAACAAATGAAACATCCAGGTGCCCTGATGAGTTTCGAAGTAAAGGGTGGATTACCAGCAGGTCAAAAATTTATAGATAAATTACAAATGTGCGTCAAAGCAATTTCTCTTGGCACAGTAGATACCCTCATTTCTCATCCAGCAAGCATGAGTCATAAAGGTTTAAGTAAGGAGGAAAGAGAAAAATTTGGTATTACCGATGGCTTAATTAGGTTGAGTGTAGGTATTGAAAATATTGCTGATATTTTAACCGATTTTGAACAAGCCCTTAAGTAAATAAATGCTTAGTAAAAAGATACTTTGTTTAAGCCTAAAAATCAACAGCAACCAATGGCATCAGATTTAACTATAAGCGTGTTTTCTTACTTTTTTAAACCCATACATCAGTTAACACTTTTTATGGATGGCGATGGGTGAGAACAGCCACGGCAGTGTGAAAACGTTAAACAGATTTGGGTAGTTTAAAAATATATAACGAAAAAACACATACCAGCGATTCACCAATGGTATAATAATACAGTGCTTTATAGAAAAAAAACGATATTATTGCAAAAAAAGTGGAGTCCAGAAACCACTCTAAAAAACGGGGCGTATTCTGAAAAGCCACATTAGTAAGAGCAAAAATGTATTAAATAATGTTTAAAAAATTTAATTTAACCGATAAGTTGCTGTTTGTAGCCGCATTACTTTCACTTATTTATTCTGAAGTGTTATTTTTTAATGGTAACCCAGACCAAGCCATTTTTATTGGACTTTGGGTTCCTTCACTACTATGTTTTGGAATATACTTAAACCTAATAAATAAGAAAAACAATGATTGAGTTCATACCATATTTTGCAGGGTTAGTGACCTTATTGTTTGCAGTTGCTTTTAGTTACGCAATAACTGATGGCTGGAATTTTAAAAAATGATAAAACGAATAACTTTTATTGCTCTTGTAACTCAATCCAGTCTATAACTGCTCCTATATAAATAATGTAGTTTCAGTGGTTAAATGAAATTTGTACTACGTAACTAGGTTTTTGATGGCAGATAGTTTAGTGCTTCGAAATCGACAATTTATTGTAGTAGCAAAACCCTATATTTAACCCTTTAAGACACTGAGATACGAATGATAAAACAGATTTTAATAGTTGGACTTGGGGGAGGACTTGGAAGTATTTTTCGCTTCCTTACTTCTCTGTTTACAGCAAAGTATTATTCAAACGCTTTTCCTCTTGCCACATTAACTGCTAACACAGTAGGTTGCTTTCTCATCGGACTACTAATCGGTTTACTCGAACAAAACATCCAGACAAATCAAAACTTAAAACTTTTACTCATTACAGGTTTTTGTGGTGGGTATACAACTTTCTCTACTTTTGCAGCTGAAAATATTTCTCTCTTACAGGCAAATAACTACTTTACCACAATTCTTTACATTGTAACAAGTGTTATCGCTGGGCTATTTGCCGTTTGGCTCGGCTTGATAATTACAAAATAATTATAAAACCTTTTCGTCGCCATTGGTGATAAGAGGGTGACCGAGAATTCACATGTGTTGATAAATGAAAAGCAATAAAGAAGATATAAAATTTGTCAATTTACTATGTAAATGTTTAAGCCTTTAATCATAAATCAATTATTTCTGGTTCCACCAAGCATTAAATAATTTGTTCATGCTGGCTACATGGAAAGAGTTGTTTTTCTGATGCCCTGTGTGCTGTCACCAATGGCATCAGATTTAACTATAAGTGTGTTTTCTTGCTTTTTTAAACCCATACATCAGTTAACAATTTTTATGGATGGCGATGGGTGAGAACAGCCACGGCAGTGTGAAAGCAATGAAATTAAACACCCATATAACTTATAAAAAAATGTGGGCGTAAAAAGTTAAAAATATGTAGTGACTCACTTTTGCTCATTGAAATAGTTTTAAATAGTAATTTTAAAACTAAAAAATGCCTTAACTTAAGCCGTAGAAAAGTATCTGCTACAATTTTTAATTTTATGGCGTTTATTTCAATGTTTTTGAAAACTTTACGATGGCATACGAAGACGATCATTTTATAGACAGCACTAAACTTGTTTGGAATTATTCCTTTTTTACAAAGGATACAATCGATTGTTTTCAAAAAGGCGATTTGGAGGAAGGATATGAAAAATTTGGAAGTCATGCTATACGATTACTGGATACCGATGGCTATTACTTTGCAGTTTGGGCTCCCAATGCAACTTTTGTTTCGGTGGTAGGGGATTTCAATGGTTGGAAAAAAGAATTACATCCACTTTTTGTTAGATTAGATCATTCTGGTATATGGGAGGGTTTTATTCCAAGATTACCCGTTGGCACACATTACAAATATTTTATAAAAGGATTTGAAGGAACAGAAACAGAAAAAGCTGATCCTTATGCGAGGTATGCACAACTTAGGCCCGGTACAGCGTCTATTACGTGGGAAATGAACAGCAACTGGCATGATGGGCACTGGATGGCAAATCGTTATCAATATAATTCATTGAATGCGCCTTGGAATGTTTACGAAATACATTTGGGAAGTTGGATGCGACCCGATAAGCATAACGAAAATTGGTACAATACTTATGTAGAGCTAGCAGATAGACTGGTACCATACGTAAAAGCAATGGGCTATACCCATGTAGAATTTATGCCAATCATGGAACATCCATACGATGGTAGTTGGGGATATCAAGGAACCGGATTTTTTGCTGCCACAGCCAGATATGGCACTCCGCAGCAACTCATGTACCTCATAGATATGTTGCACCAAAACGAAATAGGGGTGATATTAGATTGGGTACCCTCGCATTTTCCTTACGACGAGCATGGCTTATTTAAGTTTGATGGTACGCATACTTATGAATACAACGACATGCGCAAAGGATTTCATCCCGACTGGAACTCGTATATTTTTAATTACAGCAGAGGTGAAGTACAATCCTTTTTACTGAGCAGTGCACATTTTTGGATGAAGTATTATCATGCTGATGGTATTAGGGTAGATGCTGTGAACTCGATCATTCGTCTCGACTTTTCGAGAAAAGAAGGAGAGTGGGAACCTAATATACACGGCGGAAATGAAAATTTAGAAGCCATTTCTTTTTTACAAAAATTAAATACCATCCTTTATCGCGATTTTCCCGACATTCAAACAATTGCAGAAGAAGCTTCCGACTGGCCAGGAATTACCACACCCGTTCACAAAGGTGGTTTTGGATTTGGTATGAAATGGATGATGGGGTGGATGCACGATAGCTTCCGGTACTTTAAAAAATCACCGGAGCAACGAACAGCCTGCCAGAATGACCTCACGTTTAGCATTCTGTATTTTTACGATGAGAAGTTTATGTTACCCATCAGTCATGATGAAATTGTGCATGGAAAAAGCTCCATGATATATAAAATGCCTGGCAATGAGTGGGAACAATTTGCCAATCTGCGTTTGCTATACAGCTACATGTGTACTCACCCTGGGGCTAAACTTTTGTTTATGGGAAATGAGTTTGCACAAACTAGCGAATGGAATTATAAATCAGAATTAGACTGGGATTTGCTTCAATTTGAACCACATAATAAAATGCAGGAATGTGTGCGAGCACTCAATCATATTTATAAAAATGAACCGGCCATGTACCAATTCCAATTTGAACCAAAGGGGTTTGAATGGATAAACACTAACAATAGAGATGATGGCATCATCCTCTTTAAAAGAAAGGGAAAAAATAAGGCGGAAGATATACTCGTTGTGTTAAACGTAACCGTACATCCCAAACGGAATTGGAAAGCTACTATAAAAGGAAAAATGAGCTGGAAGGAGATCTTTAACAGCGACGATCTAAAATTTTGGGGTTCAGGTGATTACATGAATAAAAATATTGTATCTATTGAAATTGATAAAAAGAAGAAGTTGTATGAAATAAATTTTGACATTCCAGCGTTAGCATCTATGATATTCCGATAAAATGAGGAATATTATTTGCTAATATAATTATATGAAAAACCTCCTCACAAGTATTTTTTTAATAACAGCCGTTCCTTTGATGGCACAAGCCAACATCGATAGTGCGGATGTTTACTTCAAAAATGGGCAAACAGCATCAGCAGAAAGAAAATGGCTCAGCGCCAATCAACATTTCGAAAAAGCCATTCAATTCAATCCTCAACACGCAGAAGCTTATTTAGCCAATGCCGCTGCATTGAAGGAGATGCGGAAAATAACGAAGGCAAAAGAGAATTACGAAAAACTGTACGAGCTTCAGCCCCAGCATCCAGAAGCCATTCGCGAATTGATGGAATTAAATTACAATTACCGGCGTTTTGATGATGCCATCGCTTTTGCAAAACAGTGCAAAAATTGTAGTTCCGCAAACCGTATCATTGGCATGAGTTTTTATCAACAAGAAGATTATAGCTCTGCTGAAAAATATTTACTAGATGCTATTAAAAGAGATCCCCAAGATGCAGAAGCTAACTACACTTTGGCAAGAACTTATCTTGACATGGAGGAGTATAAAAAATCTGTTCCATGGTACGAAAAAGCAGTAAATCTTCCAACTGCAAAAAATAGTTGGATGTACGAACTTGGCTTACTCTATTACAACAACAATGACTATAAAAATGCTGTAGTCGCCTTTGAAAGAGCGGCAATGAATGGCTATGAAACTAAAAATGATTTTAACGAAAACCTTGGGTTTGCATCTTTATATGCCGGTGATTATGAAAAAGGGGAGCAGTTACTAACGGCACTACTTAAACGCAAACCAAACAATAAAACACTCATTAGAGATATGTCGGAAATATTTTATACCCAAAAGCAATACGACAAATCGCTTCAATATTGCCAAATGCTGATGGAACTCGATCCCAATGATGGAAAGGCTTTGTATCAGGCTGGACTAAATTTTCAAAAAAAGGGGCAAAAAGATAGGGGTCAGCAAATGTGCGACAAAGCCATTGAAATGGATCCTTCATTGAACAGTTTACGGAGTAAAAAGGAGATTGTTGGACTCTAAATAAATAACCCAAAAATCAATGTATTTTTTTGGCAAAGTTCTTTTCACCAGCAGTGATGGCTATAGTTAAGTAATTTTCTCTCGGTGGTATTGGACAATTGTACTCATCCGAATATGCACAATAAGGATTGTATGCTTTGTTAAAATCAAGAACCATTTGATGATTTATAATATCATCAATTTCCAAATCTAAGTATCTACCAGCTCCATAACTTTCTTCTCCACTTGTAAGATCGGTGAAAGGAACAAAAAGATAGTTTTTGTATAAAGTGGTTTGCATCAGTTCTGCGCCTTGATATATAGTAAGTTTGAAACTACTATCCCTAATTTTGAAGGAAGCAACTCCATACCTGAAATATTTTTTGGGAGTTTTACCAGATGTTTTCATAATAAATCCAATACTGTCGGTTATTCTTATAAAGTTTGCGGCTACTTTAAAACCTGCATCTGGTTCAAAAAATTTGAAATATTTTTTATCTTTTTTTTGTACAACTTCATGTGTTTTTACATAGGCTTTCTGAAATGATTGAATGGAAGAAACATAGGTCTTCTGTGCCTCTGCAACAAAAATAGTAGATAAAAAAAGTAGAAAGCCAGTAAAATATAATTTCATGAATCAGATGTTTTTGTTGATAACATCGATGCTGATGATCGAAAAAATAATTAATTCATCATGAGAACGTTTACGCTTCTCTGTAAAATATTAAATGCAATTTCTGCCATTAAGTTTTCTTTGTCGAGCGTAGGATTCACTTCTGTAATTTCGAAACAGCAAATTTTTCTATTTTGCATAAATTTACTGATCAGATCTTCCGCTTCTCTTTCTCGCAACCCATTGTTTACTGGGGTTCCGGTGCCTTTTGAAATAGATGAATCTAAACTATCTACATCAAAACTTACGTAAATATCAGTGCAATCGCTCAGGTACCTGAACACTTTTCTGCTCACGTTTTCTGCACCAATTTTTCTAATTTCGCTGGTGGTGATTACTTTTATACCGTGTTTATCGATTAGGTGCTTTTCTTCTTTTTCAAAATCGCGCAGCGAAATAAATACTACATCTTCTGGTAATACTTTTTGTGGAATTTTACCAATGCTCTTTAGTTGGTTCCAAAAGTTGGCCGTTTTGTCATCTATCTCATGAGTGCAACACTCTTTGTTATCTTCAGCAATGGCGATAGCCAAAGGCATTCCATGCATATTACCGCTGGGTGTGGTATAAGGCGTATGCAAATCGGCATGTGCATCTATCCAGATAACCCCGAGTTTACTTTTTGGCTTAGCCATTTTTATTCCTGAAATAGTGCCGGCAGAATTGCTATGGTCGCCACTCAATACTACTGGAAAAAAATTTTCTTTGATACTTTCGCTCACCGATTTACTGATTTTTTCGGCCATGGCTAATACACCATGAATTCTTTTCGCATAGGGAGAGTGGATGGGTTCGAACAATAAGTCGTTGGGAGCTTCAATTTTTTCCGAAGGAAAATGAACAAAGAAATTACTCATAAAATCGAGTGCCGCAATTTTAATCGCATCTACTCCCATACTGGCTCCCCTAGTTCCAGCACCAATTTCAGAGGGGGCTTCAATAATTTTAATATTCTTCATTTGGCAAAATTTAAGCTGATCAAATTAGGCAGAAGGGGGTGCTATAATAGTAGCCGCTTCACCGTTCATTTTTATCGAACCCAACACTTGTTTTATTTTGAACCTAGTAAACATATCTTCACTATACCAATCTTGTTTTCTTGTTTTTTGAATCACTTCTGCGTGTTCTTTCATCCCGTAAGCAAATGCTTTCATTGCTGCTTTACTGTCCCAAATGCTAAAAGTAGCCTGCTTAATCAATGGCAGTTCTCCCACACCAATCGAGAAACGAAATCCATCAGCCGAGGCCATATGAGCTGCTACCGGAGCCACATTTTCCCAAAAGTATTTCAATTTATTTAATCTGATAGTAGCCCTAGTGATTACAGCTATTGGTCCTTCATATGCTGATTTTGAAGGCAAATCCCCAAACACTCTTTTTTTATCCCATAAACCATGGCTTTCAATAGCTTCCATTAGAAGAGTGCTGGTTGTACATCCAAATAATTTAAACCAGCCACTGATAAATGAACCGTAATAATTTTGTACAAAAGCAGCGTCATTTTCTACACCAAAATAATGATTCAAATCTGCTTCATCTTTCAATACGGTAAGAATAGACCATTGCTGCCAATCGGGATTTTTATCGAACGTGCCATTTTTGCCTGTTCCCATCAACTTGTAAAAGCTGATTTTTTTGTTAAACATGAGTGTAAAATGATGGAACGCCATCGCAAATATTCCGAAAACTGAATACCTTGGCGGATATTGAACAATGGTTAACGATACCTTACTCATACGAATGCAATATAAGCCAAAGCTTCAGCTCAAAAAAGGGAAAAGCTGAAAACAAAAAAGCCACTTTCAAAAAGCGGCTTTTCAACAAAAGTTTTGTTGGTTTAAAATTGCTCTAATTTACTGAAGAAAAACGCAGCTTCAATAGCTGCATTTTCATCGCTATCACTTCCATGAACAGCGTTTTCTCCTATAGATGTAGCGTATTTTTTACGGATGGTACCTTCATCTGCTTGAGCAGGATTGGTAGCGCCAATCAATTTGCGAAAATCTTCAACAGCATTTTCTTTTTCCAAAATAGCGGCGGTAATTGGGCCACGACTCATGAAAGAAACCAATTCACCATAAAAGGGGCGCTCTTTGTGTACTTCGTAAAACTGTCCTGCTTTTTCTGCACTCAATTGTGTTGTTTTCATGGCCACAATGCGGAAACCTGCCGCATTTATCATGGCTAAAACGCCTCCAGTATGTCCGTTAAGAGTTGCGTCGGGTTTGATCATTGTGAAAGTTCTGTTACTCATTGTTGTTTTTTTTGGGGGCAAAGATAAGTATCTTAACAAATAGCACCGCTGCTAATTTGCCATTTAGTGTAATTACACTTACTTTTGCGCCTCTTATGCAAGATATTACTGCAATTTTTCCATTGTTAAGTACACCCAAAAAAGTGGTGATCACTACCCATCAGAAACCTGATGGAGATGCCATGGGATCTTCTCTTGGTTTATATCACCTCTTAACGGCACTGCAACATTCTGTACAGGTAATTTCTCCCACCAACTGGGCTTCTTTTTTAAATTGGATGCCAGGCATAGAAAGTGTATTGGATTATGAAAAGAATGTTGGAAAATGCAATGAGCTGATAGAATCGGCTGATTGGATATTTTGTCTCGACTTCAACACACTAAGCAGAACCAAATCAATGGAATCCGTATTGTTGGCATCCAAAGCAGAGCGCGTACTAATCGATCATCATCGCGAACCACAAACGGAAGTGTTTGCCTACGGCATCAGTGATATCAGCAAAAGCTCTACCGCTGAAATGATTTATGATTTTATAATTGAAGCTGGTTACGGCGATTTAATAGATACCAACTTAGCTGAGTGTATTTATACAGGCGTAATGACCGACTCCGGGTCATTCCGGTTTCCATCCTCCACTTCAGCGGTGCATAGGCTGGTAGCTTTTTTAAAAGATAAAGGTTTACAACATGGTAAGGTACATGAAGCTATATATGATAACTTTTCTGAAAACAGGTTACGCTTCATAGGCAATGTGCTACTCAACAGAATGAGTATTTTTTTCGAATACAACACCGCCTTGATTGCCATACCACAAGCAGATCTAATTAAATACGACATAAAAACAGGAGATACTGAAGGGTTGGTAAACTATCCACTCAGTATTGAAGGTATAAAAATGGCAGCTATTATTATCGACAGGGGAGTAGAACGCAAATGTTCGTTTAGAAGCAAAGGAAATTTGGATGTGAATACTTTTGCCAGGACTTATTTTAATGGTGGTGGACATTTTAATGCGGCGGGCGGACAAACTGATGACTCATTAGAAGTTGCAGTAGAAAAGTTTATAGTAGCCATGAAAGAAAACAAAGAAAATTTAGCAACCTACAAATTTTAAATAAACTAAAAGTAAAAAATGAAAAAAGTTTCATTGGTATCATTAGCGGCAGTAGTATTATTCTCTGCTTGTAAAGAGTCTTTCAAAAAAGGCGATAATGGATTAGAATACAAAATCATCAGCAGTGGAAGCGGTGAAAAGATTCAGTACGGTAATTTTATGGAGTTGAACATTGCTTCATATTACAGTATGGGCAACAACAAAGATTCATTGCTTTCCGACACAAGAACATCACCCCAAGGTGCGGCTTTTGAAGTACTAGATTCTGC
>JBBEBH010000022.1:0-5166 GCA_040882445.1 Ferruginibacter sp.
CCAGCTACCACTTGCTCATACACCTCCATAACTACGACCACCAAATCCGCCGCAGCCACCTCCGCCACCGCCACCGCCGCCAGACCCGCCACCGCCACCACCACCCGGCCAGAAGATGGGACCTGGTAAACCACGAGCGCCTCTGCGGCTCATGAAAGTGCCGCCCTTGCCCCCACCGCCAGAAGATAGTAGTAAAAACAATACGACGATGATGACTACGAATATGAAACGGCCTGAAGATGTGCGCCCACCTTTTGCACGAGGCGTGTTATATTCGCCTTTTACGGCAGCAATGATCGCATCTGTGCCTTGGTCTATACCACGGTAATAATCGTTGCCTTTAAAGTTTGGAACAATGATATTATCGATGATTGATTTTGCTGTAACATCCGTTAAAGCACCCTCTAAGCCATAGCCCGTTGCAATATCTAGTTTTCGATCATCTTTTGCAATAAGCAATACAACTCCACTATTATTTTTTTTGTTACCCACTCCCCATGCTCGTCCCAAAGATTGATTGTAATCTGCAATAGTATTATTTCCAATGGTTGGTACAATCACAACCGTGATTTGTGTAAACGTACTATCGTCTAATGCCACCAACTTTCTTTCTAACGTAGTAATTTGCTCAGCAGTGAGGGTGTTGTTGGTATAATCGTTTACTAACTTGCCCGGTGCTGCTCCGGGCTTTAGCAATACTTGAGGATCAAAATTTTGTTGCGCAAATGACACCAATGAAACCATCATCAAAACAAACAGCAACCCTATCTTATGCTCACCTTTATGTTTAACTAAATTTATCACTAAGTGTTGGGTTATAATTTTCCAAATACGATATCGTCGGGCAATTCATTTTTATCCTCATTGAGTATGTAAGGAAAACTTTGATGCAACGCCTCTCCTACTTCTAACACACATTGTATGATACCTTCTACTAATTTATGTTGTTTGAAGTTGGTGATTATTGTATCAACTTCTTTATCCCAAAAGGTTTTTCCAGCTATGTTGTAAATGCCTTCGTCAGCAAATAAAGCAAGTTCATGGTGTTTAATGGCAATGTACAATAGCACCCCATTGCGATGATCTGTTTGCTCCATTTTTAATTTAAGAAACACCTCCATTGCTCTGTCTATAGGGCTAACATAAGGATTTTTAGCTTCGATGTACACCCTAATTTCGCCACTGGTTCGTTGCTCACAAGTACGAATAGCAGAAATTATTCGATTGTTTTCTTCTTCAGTAAATATTGACTTTTTTTTATTGAATGAAAATAGTCCCATGTTAAAATTTTATTTCTATGGCTTTATCCGCTCCTGCATCTGATTGAAACCCTTCCTTAGCAGGAAAACCAAATATGCCTGCTACTAATTTTGTAGGGAAAGACCTCACAGACTGGTTATATGTAGCTATAGATTCATTAAAATCTTTCCTTGCCATTTTAATTCGCAGCTCCGTTCTTTCTAATTGGGTTTGCAAACCTAAAAATGCCTGTGCACCTTTCAGTTCAGGATATTTTTCTACTGCAATGATGAGCCTGTTAGCTGCTGCAGCCAATTCATCCTGTGCTGCTGCCTGTTGCAAATATGCCTGAGCTTCTGGGCTGGTGGATGATACCTGAATTGATCCTGCTTTGGCCCTTGCTTCGGTTACAGCTACCAGGGTGCTTTGCTCAAAATCAGTGGCGCCTTTCACTACGTTTACGAGGTTGGGAATCAAATCCATTCTGCGTTGGTAAGCGTTTTGTACTTCATTCCATTGAAGTACCACTTTCTCGTCTTTTTTCACCAAGCCGTTGAAACTGCTGATGATCCAAATAGTCAGTAATAATATGATTCCTCCGATGATGACACCAGTGTATTTTTTTTTATCCATAACATACAGTGAAAATCATTATTTATTTAAAGTCAACTTTAGGAGCCGTTTCGGCACCCGCGTCTGCTTTGAAACCTTCTTTTGATTTGAAACCAAAAATTCCACTCAAAATATTCATTGGGAAAGACCTCACTTTGGTATTGTACAAATTAATTTCTTCGTTGAAAAGTTTTCTTGAGTTTTTGATATTGTTTTCGATGCCTTCCAATTGTCCCTGAAGTTTGGTAAAGTTCTCCGTTGCTTTCAAGGTTGGGTAAGCTTCTACTGTTGCCAACAAACGGCTTAATGCGCCTGTCAATTGACCTTGTGCGGCTTGAAACTCAGCTATTTTTTCAGGAGTTAGGTTATCTGCATTAATATTTACGCTGGTTGCTTTTGCTCTTGCTTCTACAACGTCGGTTAACGTTTTTTGCTCAAAATCTGCAGCACCTTTTACCGTATTTACTAAATTACCAACCAAATCTGAACGGTTTTGATATTCTGTCTGAACGTTGTTCCATGCTTTTTTTACACTCTCATCTTGTTTTACAAGGCCATTATAGCCATTACAACCCATGAATAACAATAATGCTAAAATTCCAAGGATCACTAAAGTAGTTATGCTTTTCATATTATTTTTTTTAAATTTTTAAGTTATAAAATTATGATTTTAATATGAAAATAAAATCATTTTTTGTTTAATTATTTAGCCGGTAAATGCATAAAAAAATCCGCTCATTTTCTGAGCACCCAATGTTCATCTTATACCATTTTTTATTTGATGGCCGCAATACCTGGCAATTCTTTTCCTTCGAAATATTCTAAAAGTGCCCCACCTCCAGTGCTTACGTAACTAACTTTGCTTGCCAAATGAAATTTATTAACAGCCGCTACACTATCGCCACCACCAACCAAACTAAAGGCACCATTAGCCGTACTTTCTGCTATTGCTAAAGCGATCGACTTGGTACCTTGTTGGAATTTTTCCATTTCAAAAACCCCCATCGGACCGTTCCATAAGATGGTTTTTGAATTGCGGATAACCTCGCTAAAAATACCAATTGCCTTTCCGCCAATGTCTAACCCCATCCAACCATCAGGGATTTGGTCGCTCGAACAATCTTTGGTGTTGGCATCGGGTGCAAATTTATCGGCAATAATAGAGGTCTCAGGTAAATGAATGCTCACCTTTTTCTGTTTAGCTTTTTCTAAAATTTCCAAAGCCGTATCCATGCGGTCATCTTCGCAAAGTGAATTACCAATTTTACCACCTCGGGCTTTGATGAAAGTGTAGGCCATTCCTCCTCCGATGATGATATCTGTTGCACGGTTTAACAAATTTTCGATGATGAGAATTTTATCAGAAACTTTGGCCCCGCCAATGATGGCGGTGAATGGTTTTTGGGATTGGTGCAATACCTTTTCCGCATTTAACACTTCGGCTTCCATTAATAGTCCAAACATTTTTTTCTCTACGGGAAAGTATTTTGCAATCACAGCAGTAGAAGCGTGAGCCCTGTGTGCGGTTCCAAAAGCGTCGTTTACATAAACATCCCCGAGTTTCGATAATTTTTCAGCGAAGGCTTCATCCCCTTTTTCTTCTTCTTTATGAAAACGAAGATTTTCGAGCAATAACACTTCACCTGAACGCAACATTTCTGCTGTTAACCTTGCTTGAGATCCAATACAATCATTTGCAAAAAAAACCTTTGAATCGCCTCCTAATAATTGATGTAAGTGATTAACTAAGTGTTTCAATGAATATTTTTCAGCAGGGCCATCTTTGGGTCTTCCAAGGTGACTCATTAAAATAACAGCACCACCGTCATTTAATATTTTTTTGATTGTAGGTATAGTGGCTGTCATTCTGGTGTCGTCGGTAATTTTAAATTGGTCATCGAGGGGTACATTAAAATCGACCCTTACCAATACTTTTTGTCCAGAGAAAGAATGATTACTAAATGTTGACATGCTGAAATAATTTAAATAAAAAACCGCAAAGACGGTGATGCGCAAAGTAAATCAAATTTTCTTAGCGTTCCCAGTCTTTGCGGTGCCTGTAGAATAATGGTATGCCGTACAAGTGAGGCCCGAGATTAGGGATTAGCATAACACAACGATGTTGCTATGTTACCCAGCTGCTTGCCAACAAAATTATTTAGAGATCAACCCGGCAAAATGTTTTACAGTACGAACTAATTGGCTCACATAACTCATTTCATTGTCGTACCAACTTACGGTTTTCACCAGTTGTTTGTCGCCCACCTGCATTACTTTGGTTTGCGTTGCATCAAACAAAGAACCGAAGTTGATTCCGATGATATCGCTGCTCACAATTTCATCTTCATTGTAGCCAAAGCTTTCATTGCTGGCTGCTTTCATGGCGGCATTTACTTCTTGGATGGTTACATTTTTACCAAGGATGCTATACAGTTCGGTAACAGAACCGGTGATAACTGGTATGCGTTGAGCGCCTCCATCTAGTTTTCCTTTCAATTCTGGCAATACCAAACCAATAGCTTTTGCAGCACCTGTACTGTTAGGTACGATGTTAGCGGCAGCTGCTCTTGCCCTACGCAAATCACCTTTGGGGTGTGGTGCATCTAGTGTATTTTGATCGTTGGTATAAGCATGAATGGTACTCATGATAGCCGTTTCGATGGTAAATTGATCATTCAAAACTTTTGCCATTGGAGCCAGGCAGTTAGTGGTACAACTCGCACAACTGATGATGGTTTCAGAACCATCAAGGATAGCATGGTTTACGTTGAACACCACTGTTTTGAGATCGCCCGTGGCAGGTGCCGAGATTACTACTCTTTTAGCACCAGCGGTAAGGTGAGCTTCTGCTTTAGCTTTGTCGGTAAAGAATCCAGTGCTTTCAATCACTACATCTACATCGTGTGCACCCCAAGGAATTTGGGATGGGTCTTTTTGCGCATATATTTTAATATCGTCGCCGTTTACTACGATGGAGTTTTCGGTATGAGTCACATTTTGACCAAAGCGGCCTTGTGCACTATCGTATTTTAAAAGGTGTGCCAATACTTCTGGGCTTGTAAGATCGTTGATGGCTACCACTTCGATGCCTTCCATATTGTAGATTTGGCGGAAAACTAGGCGACCTATGCGCCCAAAGCCATTGATAGCAACTTTAACTGTACTCATAACTATAAATTTAAAATTTGAATCGTTTTTGCGTTGCAAAAGTAAAGGATGTACACACAATAGCCGAGAATATTTTAATACTTCAAAACAAGCAGAAACAAAAAAGCCATTCATTTCTGAAAGGCTTTTTAGTACCACGTACGGGAA
>JBBEBH010000023.1:0-3631 GCA_040882445.1 Ferruginibacter sp.
AATTCATCGCCCGTAGGAGGATCTAATTTTACTTGTTCCCCTTTGTTGTTAGTAAGGGTATCTGTTAATGGATTAAAGCCAAGGTGCCCTGCAATAGCCATCGCTGTTACAATTTCTGGCGAACCCACAAATGCAAAAGTATTGGGATTGCCATCTGCACGTTTTGCAAAGTTTCTGTTGAAGCTATGCACGATGGTATTTTTTTCTGCTTTTTCTGCGCCTACCCTTGCCCACATTCCGATACAAGGACCGCAGGCATTTGCAAAAACAGTGGCACCAATTTTATCGAAGGTTTCTAAAAAGCCATCTCTTTCGATAGTGTAACGCACTTGCTCACTTCCGGGAGTAATGGTAAATTCTGATTGTAGGGTTAGTCCTTTTTCAATGACCTGTTTTGCTAAACTTACAGAGCGACTAATATCTTCGTACGAAGAATTGGTACAACTTCCGATAAGCCCCACTTCAATTTTTGTGGGCCAACCATTGGCGGCGGCTGCTTCTTTCATTTTAGAAATTGGAGTCGCCAGATCTGGTGTGAAAGGTCCATTCAGGTGTGGTTCTAATTCGGTCAGGTTTATTTCGATCACCTGGTCGAAGTAGGCTTCCGGATTGGCATATACTTCTGCATCACCAGTAAGGTGTTCTTTTATCTCATCAGCCATATTAGCTATTTCTTCTCTACCAGTGGCTTTCAGGTAGCGGCTCATGCTATCGTCGTAACCGAAAGTAGAAGTTGTTGCACCAATTTCAGCACCCATGTTACAGATGGTTCCTTTGCCAGTACAACTCATATTTATTGCGCCTTCGCCAAAATATTCTACAACTGCACCTGTACCACCTTTTACAGTGAGGATGCCAGCAACTTTTAAGATAACATCTTTAGGGGCCGTCCAGCCATTTAATTTACCAGTTAGTTTTACACCAATTAGTTTTGGCATTTTTAGTTCCCATGGCAAACCAGCCATTACATCACAAGCATCGGCTCCACCTACACCAATGGCTATCATTCCGAGTCCACCAGCGTTTACGGTATGGCTGTCGGTACCAATCATCATACCTCCTGGGAAAGCATAGTTTTCTAATACAACTTGGTGAATGATTCCTGCACCTGGTTTCCAGAAACCGATGCCGTATTTGTTTGACACTGATGCCAGAAAATCATACACTTCACTGCTTTCATTCACTGCACGATCTAGATCTGTTTTGCTATTTACTTTTGCTTCAATTAAGTGGTCGCAATGAACGGTGCTGGGTACTGCTACCTTGGTACGACCGCTTTGCATAAACTGCAATAATGCCATTTGAGCAGTTGCATCTTGCATGGCTACTCGGTCTGGTGCAAAATCTACATATGTTTTGCCCCTTTCGAAAGCGTTGGAAGCATTGCCCTGCCACAAGTGAGCATATAGTATTTTTTCTGTAAGGGTCAGGGGATTGCCTACAGCGGTACGGGCTGCAGCAATACGTTTCGGAAAGTCTGCATATACTTTTCTAATCATTTCAATATCGAAAGCCATAGTAACAATTTGATGATGGATAATGTGATAACCAGTTGACATGCCGCATTTTAGTTTACTAAAAAAGGAGAACGACCGTTAACTTCTTTAATTTAGCTGCAAAATTACTAAAACTAAAGCAGTTTTTAAAGTGTACTTTGTATTAGAATTCTCTTTAATTTAGCTATATGAATCGTTTAAAGTATTTTATTGAGTGGCATGTGTTTGGTGTTTGTACTGCTATTGGCGAAAAGATGGGTATTGCTACCAGTACCATCCGTAAATATTTTATTTATATGAGCTTTTTTACTATGGGATCTCCAGTGATCATTTATTTTTTTGTTGCTTTTTGGATGAATGTAAGACGTTATATTTTTAATGCACGTCGCAACCCTGTAAGATATCTTTAACACCTCGATCAATTTACTTTTCTGTTAATGTTTTTCTTTTTTCTGTTGACGAGGAAGTAGCCAAAACCTTAGTTTGAATCTTCACAATTTTTTTGCTGGTCTAATCCAAAAAATAGTTGGTTTCACTTAATTTTTTTTGCAAGTAGAGATCTTTGAGTTGTGTTATTTCCTTATAGAAATGAGTTTCAACTTTTATGTATGCTTAAACAACGGCTTGTCGCAATCTTACTAATTTCTCCAACAACGGCTCTAGAAGATCTAATCGAAGCATATTGGCTCCATCACTTTTAGCCATTGCAGGATTAGGATGAGTTTCGATAAATAGGCCATCGGCACCAGTTGCGATGGCCGCTTTAGCAATGGTTTCAATTAGTTCGGGATTACCGCCTGTAATACCGCCTGTTTGATTGGGTTGTTGTAGGGAGTGGGTACAATCCATGATCACGGGAACATTAATTTCTTTCATCCAGGTGATGTTTCTATAATCTACTACCAGATCTTGATAGCCAAAAGTATTGCCTCTTTCAATCAATCCAACTTTTTCGTTACCGGCATTTTTAATTTTTTCTACTGCGAATTTCATGGAGGGGCCACTCAAAAATTGTCCTTTTTTTACATTTACAATTTTTCCTGTTTCCGCGGCAGCAATGAGAAGGTCTGTTTGTCGGCAAAGAAAAGCAGGGATCTGCAAAATGTCTACATATTTTGCCGCTATCGCAGCTTCTTCGTGTGCATGAATATCGCTGGTGGTAGGCACATTGTATTTTTCACCTGTTTTGCTAATGAGTTTCAAGGCGGCTTCGTCGCCGATACCTATAAAGGAGGAGGTGCTTGTTCTGTTGGCTTTTCTGTAAGACGATTTAAAAATATAAGGTATTTCGAATTGTACACAAAGTGTGCTTACTTTTTCGGCAACTTCCATAATCAAGTCTTCGCTTTCTACCACACAAGGGCCAGCAATAAGAAAGAATTGATTGCTTTTGTACAATTGGTTTTTGAATAAATCGTTGAGATAATGTAACATCTTACAAAGTTAAGAATTTAAGTGTGAAACTGTGAACTAGGCAGATTGTATTCAGAAAAGGATGTACCAGATGTGGCGAATAATGAGGATGATAAAATTGTAAAAAAACAGGTTGTCATTTTTAGTGACAACCTGTTTTAAGATTGGGATTATTTATCTAATCAATCATCAATTTGTAGGCAGTGTGATACAGGATCCTGCGATGTGGATGGTTCTACTGTTTCCAATTTTTAGCACTGTACCTAATTTCGCTTGAATACTTGCAGCAACAGCATTGTTGTTGCTAATGATACATTCGTTCACGCTGGTATTAGAAATGATCACATGAGTATTTGCAGTGGGTACTTGGTTGTTGCTCCAGTTGCCCTGTGTATGCCAGTCGCTACTCACTGCACCCGTCCAGGTTGCCTTTTCGATACCGATTGCAACAGTGGTATCTTTTATACAATCAGCCGCATCTTTTATACGCAGATTGTAATTTCCTCCAGACAAATTAGTGAATATGCCTGTTGGGAAATAGTTCAATCCATTGTTGATACTGTATTCGAAAGGAGCTAATCCATTAGAAGCTGTGGCGGTAAATGTTCCATTGTTATCGTCTAAACAAGAAAGCGTTTGTTGAACGATTACTACTGTAAAGTTGGTTACTGTTAAGTTCAGCGTTGCTAATGAATCGCAACCAAACTGGTTGGCGTTCAACA
>JBBEBH010000023.1:3731-31372 GCA_040882445.1 Ferruginibacter sp.
AAGGCAGTGCAGTGCTACAGATGGTGACGTTGGTAGTGCTCGATGAGGTTGGGTTGACTGTTACCGTAGCAACATTCGAAATATTAGCGCCGCCAGCATTTGTCCAAACTGCTCTAAATTGCTTGCCATTGTCTATTAAAGATGCCACAAAGCTGATGCTGTCGTTGATAGCTCCTATGCTATCGAGCCAGTTGCTTCCATTATCGGTGCTGATTTGCCATTGAACGGTAAAAGCGACGTCACTCTGTGCAGTGCTTGATAAAGTTACAGTTGCAGCTTTACATACTGAAGTTGATGTTGGCTGCAAAGTAATCAAAGGAGGCATACTGAAACTCAGCGCAGAGGCTGGAACAGCGGGACTAGTTTCAGAGTTATTAAGCGCATCTACACTAGTTACCCTGTAATAATAGGTAGTACCTAAGGTTAACCCCGTTAATTGAATGCTATGATTGGTAACAAGTGCAGGGTTATTTTGAGTTAAATTGAGATTAAGCGAATCTGTTCCATAATTAACTACACTTGTTGCGGCAACTTCAGTGGCCCAAGTGATTGTACTTGTACCGTTTACATTTGCTGTTGCAACAACATTGCTAATCATTAATGGAGAGGTAATACTTGTTCCCTGAATAACAAATGAATATGGATTTTCGTCTGTATCATCAGAGGCAATGCTGATATTGGCAGTTTTAAGGCCGAGGCCTACCGGACTAAACAAAACGGTAAAGCTAGTGCTTGCTCCAGCAGCCAAAGAAGCAGCCGGTGCAGAGCTTATCGTAAACATACTGTTATCTGTGCCAGAAACACTAATGATGCCAATATTTAAGCTTGCAGTTCCAGTATTTATAATGGTAAATGTTTTGCTTCGTGCAGACGGAGTTACATTACCAAAATCAGTATTGTCAGCAACTTCTGGACTCGTATCTCCATTTATAATACAATTGTTGTTTCCGCTTACTTGAATATTTGGGAATGTAGCTGCACAATTACTGTTGGTTAGAATAGAATCAGAAACCCAGTTTGAACTAGTTGAGTTTAGATTAAAATTTTGCAATACTCCATTAAATTGATTGCATTTATCTGCTTCGTCTATTAGTGTAGTCTCACCAATATTATTTCCCCCACCTGCACCATTAGAGAAATTGTACCAAGCCAGTAAGTTTGGTTCATCCCCACTGATTTTACAATTGTAACTGTTGAGTATTTCAGCATCTGTCCTTGCTTTATTCCAAAAGCGAACTTGGTCTATTTTACCAAAAAAGAAATTGGCGTTATTGAAAATGCCGATTTTTTGAATGGTTTCAGTGTAGTTTACTACATTGATGGCAGTAGCAACGATTGCACCATCTCTGTATAGTTTCATTTCTAATGTTGCAGAGTTGTAGGTAACGGCAAAATGATACCAAGTGTTAATGGTGAGAGTAAATGGGTCTAAAACTTGGTTAAATCCAGGGGCATGGCCAGCAGCTATGCGTCCGTTGTTTAAAAATAATGCAGTACCAGAACCAGACAGTATGTTAGGGAATTGCGTCAGATTATATGTTTGTAACCAAACTTCTTTCGTATAGCTACCACTAAATGTAAAAGGAAGATTTATGTGATCGTTTAATCCATCAAAGTCGATGGATTTTCCTTCATCCGCCTTCGTACCTTGAATGGCAAATGAATATGTGGTTTCATCTGCGTCATCACTGTTTATCGTTACATTGGCCGTTTTTAAGCCTACCGCCCCTGTGGCATTAAATGAAATGGTAAATGTTGTAGAGCTATTGACTGCAATAGTAGAAGTAGGACTGGTTGTTATTGAAAAGTCTGATGCATTGGGGCCAGTAATTTCTATGGTTCCTATGTTTAGAGTAACAGATCCGGTGTTTTCTATAGTAAATGTTCTTGTTATAGGTATATTGAGATAACCCCCAAATGATGTAAAATCATTTAGACTGGGTGTGATGTCTCCATTAACAATACAAAGCGAATTGCCGGTGAGATTGATATTAGAAAAATTGAAAGTGCATGCCCCATTCAAAGTTGGACTCGGATTTACCCAGTTAGAGGTGTTTCCAGGTAAGAGTGAAAAGTTGACCAATGTTGCGTTGTAAGCTAACCCGCAACGATCAGTTCTATCTAATAATGTAATTTCAGTAGTATTATTGCCAGCATCTGTACCCTGATTAAAATTATAATAAGCCAGTAATTGAGGCTCATCTCCTGTGAGTTCACAATCCTTATAATTGCTGATTTCGGCTGCTGTTCTAGCAGTTTTCCAAAAACGTGCTTCATCCATTTCACCAAAAAAGAAATTCCCACCTGCAAAGAAACTAAGATTCTGAGCAGTTTCAGTATAAGTAGGTACGCTGCTTGCGCTGCTCACTTCTGTACCATTTTTATACAATTTCATTTCATTCGTAGAAGCATTGAAGGTTACTGCTATATGATACCAGTTTCCAGCTATCAAAGGAGTAGGATCTTGTACGTTGTTGAAAGCACTACCCACATGACCGGCAGACAAAAGACCAGAATTGAGGTACAAGGCAGTAGCGTCTCCTGAAATAATATTTGGGAAATTATTCAGGGAAGCAGCATCTGGTTTTATCCATGCCTCTTTGGTGTAACTGCCGGTTAATACGAATGGTAAATCTACTCTATTGAAAAGATTCCCGTTGAAGTGTAAACTTCTGCCGGTTTGGGCATATGACAAATTTATTTGTAAAAAAAAGACAATACTCAAAAGGGTGATTGGCAAAGCTATTTTTTGGCTATAAATACCCTGGCTTAAAAAATTAATCATAACAAAACTTTGGTGTGGAACAATGAGGTCTTTCCAAGAATATGGAGTAAGTTATTGCAGAGGATATAAGGCTGATATTCAGAGTTGGTAAAAGTAACTTTTTTTTGTTAAAGTGTATAGTTTTTTAATAGATCTACTTCTAAATGTTTCATATTTATTTAGTTGTAAAGGAATTACAATTGAAATATTCTTGAATCCACCATTTTATGATGTCTAAAATTTTACTCAATTCTAACATTATTACTTAAAAATATATAGATGTTTGTGGTGTTGTTGTGGGGCAAACCTTATATTGAACTACTTTTTACATTACTTAAAATATTGTTGAAAGAAAGAATTACGCATTCCCGATGAAATTATTAAATTGAAATTTATGGCAGAAGCACCTCAATCCCTCGAGAACAATGTGAGTTTAAATTCGCGTCATGTAATTTATACAACATCCATTTATATGGATAGTAAAGTAGATTTTGTGGGTTGTTTTTAAGGAATGAAAGAACAAACCACAAATGTATTTTCGGTTTAATTTCCCCCATTTCTTTTGTCAAAAAATAGCTATAGATAGAAATTCGTGGGTAAAGAAAAAATGATTTTATTGCTTAAATGATCAACAGATTGGGTTATACCTTCGGAAACTGCTACCCTTTATTACAATTTTTTTTTATAAAGTTCGTTGATTGCATGCCAGCTTTTGTATTTTTAAGGCACTCGTAAATTTATGTTGATGAAAAAATTAGTACTCTTAGTAATGGGTTGTTATTTTCTGATAGATGCTTTAGTAGCTCAAACAAAAGCGCCCAAAGGTTTTAAGATAAATGCAGGAGCTTCTTTGGCTATCCCTTTTAGTAATTTAGAATTTAGTTCCATCGGGGCTGGGTTGGATGTTCAAACACAGTATGGACTTTCTAATTCATTGGTGGCTACGGTAGGGGTTGGCTATACCGGATTAGCGGGTGAAGGTTTTTATCCTTATACCGCTGTAATCCCCATTACCCTTGGTTTAAGGTATTATCCTCACCCAAAAGTGTATGCTGCTGGTAAATTTGGTGGTGGCATTTATACATTGAGTACCACTAGCATCAACTACACCGCGTATACTTTTGGAGCTGCATATGTGATCAGCAAAAAATTAGATGCTGCATTGTTGTACGATGGTTTTGTAAACGAAAAAACTTCATTTGGTTATGTATCAGTAAGATTGGGCTTTACTTTTTAATTACAAAAGTGGATGAATACATTTATTTTTCTGAAAGATTGGTTTTGTCAAATTTTATAAACCCAACACTTCTTTCATCCCAAAAATTCCTTTTTTGCCAACCAAAAATCCTGCAGCCAATACCGCCCCACTTGCAAAGCCATCTCTGTTATGTGCAGTGTGGATTATCTCTATATTATCTATACTAGATTGATACTTCACCATATGGGTTCCGGGAGCTGGGTCAATTCTTTTACTCACAATCAATAGTTCCGTTGGAGAAGTAGTATATTCACTTACCCAGTTTTTTTTGTCTGGATAAGATGCTAATATTTGTTCTGCAATGGTAATGGCTGTTCCGCTGGGCGCGTCTTTTTTAGCAGTATGATGAATTTCTTCAACAGTTACTTGGTAAGAAGGATGACTATGCATCAATGCTGCTAATTTTTTATTAATCTCAAAAAAAATATTCACTCCAATACTAAAATTACTGGCATATAATAAACTGCCATTTTTATCCAAACAAAACTGCTTCACCTTTTCCCAATGCTCTAGCCATCCTGTGCTGCCACATACTATAGGAGTGTTAGCGTTCATACATGTAAAAATATTTTGAACTGCAGAGTGCGGACTAGTAAACTCAATAGCTACATCACATTGTTGAAGATTTGTTGCTGTTAATTCGTGGCTATTTTCCGCATCAATAATTAAGGCAATTGTATGACCTTGGGCCAAGGCAATTTGCTCAATGGCTTTGCCCATTTTGCCGTATCCTATCAAAGCAATTTTAAGGGGTTGGAAAGCGGGGTGGTGGTTACTCATTAATAGTAGCTAGTTTTTATAAAGTGACAAAGATAAATGAAGCAAACTATAAAAAAGTGAGGGCTAATACTGTCACAATTATTAAATTAGAAGATAAGAATTTAGAAAATAAATGAAGTAGCAATGCTTACTTTCCTATATTGAGAAGGATGGCTATGCCATTTGTGTTGGCGATGGGGCTGAAGCCTGCTTTGAATTGCAGACTCAGATTATCGCTTACATCGAAGGTCTTAAGATGTGCATCAACAGCAGCATCTGCTACGTTTAATCCCCAGAAGGCAATGAAGAATAAAACGGAATAATCTATGTTTTGTCTTACAGAGTTTCTGAAAACTCGGATCCGATCTGGCTGGTCTTTTACCGAAAAATAAGGCTGCTTGATGAGATTATCGTTCGATGGGTCACCGTCGGTAGCCAAAATATACGCCTCTCGCGAATCTCGGTATTGTTGTACGTTTCTGAAAAAGATAAAAGCAGTGGTGCCCAAGGCACCATATACCAATGGTACTTTCCAGTATTTTTTATTTGTAATTTGTCCCCAACCCGGTACCATGGCACTTCTGCGAATGGCAATGGCGGGATTGTATTTTTTTACTGCTGTATCTAAATTCGGCTGCTTTTTTTTATTTGATTTTTTTGTAAGAACAACTAAACTGTCTGTTAGTTGAGTTGGTTCTTGTGCATGCAATTTTGAAGCATATAGCAGAAGTATTCCAAACAAAAAAACCAACACTTGCTTCATTGAAATCAGCTTACTTTCACATTAAGTTTTTCTAACAGTCCATTCAGTTCTTCCAGAGAATAATATTCAAAAGAAATGCTGCCATTACCTTTTTTGTTGTGAAGTAATTTCACTTTTGTACTGAATTGGGATGCTAAAGTATCTTCTATTTTTTTATAAACAGGCGGCAGACCTGTTTTTACAGTAGTTTTAACAGGATGCTTTGCAGGGTATAACTTTCTAACTAATTCTTCTGTTTGCCTAACCGAAAGTGCTTTGTTTTTGATCTCCGAAAAAATGAACAATTGTTTATCTACAAGATCAACATTGATTAATGCACGGGCATGCCCCATACTGATGATACTATTTCTTACGGCTATCTGTATATCGGGAGGTAATTTTAACAATCGGATATAATTGGTAACTGTAGTTCTTTCTTTACCCATTCTTTCTGCCACTTCCTCTTGCGTATAATCAAGGTCTTCCATCAGGCGTTTATAACCCAATGCAATCTCAATCGCGTTTAGGTTTTCTCGTTGTAAGTTTTCTAACAACGCCAATTCTAAAATCTGACTACTGCTAGTTTCCCTAACATACACCGGTACGTCTTTTAAACCTGCTATCTTAGAAGCTCTATATCTTCTTTCACCTGCTATCAATCTAAATTTTCCATTGCTGGCTGGCATTACTGTGAGCGGTTGAATGATGTTGTGCATTTTAATGGAAGCTGCCAATTCACTCAAAGCGGTTTCATCAAAATCTCTTCTTGGTTGATTCGGATTGGTTTCAATCTGATCGAGCGGGATTCGTTGAACAGCAGTAGATTGTTCAATCACTTCTTTTTTAAGATCACCTGCTGTTGTTTTTAACTCTGCATCTATATTTTGCAGCAGGCTACGTATACCTTTGCCTAATGCCTCTTTTTTTCTGAGTTGCGTCATGTTAATTGTAATAATTTGATTTAAAGAAAGGCGCATGATAATTTACTATCGTGAACCACATGTATGTAATCTTAAAAATAAATTAAGATCAGTTCAATAATTTATCTTCCTGAGACATTTTTGTGAGGTTGTTTTTCTGTAAAATTTCTTTTGCTAGGTTAAGATAATTCACAGCACCCTTGCTCTCGCTATCGTACAAAATTACTGGCTTCCCAAAACTAGGAGCCTCGCTCAGTCGGGTATTTCTGTGAATGATGCTATTGAATACCATCTCATCAAAATGCCGCCTAACTTCACTCACCACTTGGTTGGACAATCTTAGGCGACCATCATACATGGTCATTAAAATACCTTCAATTTTTAATTCAGTATTAAGTCTATTTTGTACAATTTTTACCGTGTTTAATAATTTGCCTAGTCCTTCCAAAGCAAAAAATTCTGTTTGAACCGGCACCACTACACTATCTGCAGCTACCAAAGCATTCACTGTAATTAGGCCTAGAGAAGGGGAACAGTCAATCACTATAAAGTCATATTCATCTTGAATAGGTTCTAAAATTCTCTTCAGTACACTTTCCCTATTGGGGTAATTGATCATTTCAATTTCGGCTCCAACAAGGTCAATGTGTGAAGGAATTAAATCAAGGTGGGGGATATCAGTTTTCAATAACACGTCTTTGGCTTCGGCTTCGTTTACCATGCAATCGTAAAGGCTTTTGGTGATGTTATGAAGATCAAAACCTATGCCTGTGGTGCTGTTTGCTTGTGGGTCGGCATCAACCAATAAAGTTTTGTATTCTAGTATTGCAAAACTAGCTGCCAGGTTAATAGCAGTGGTGGTTTTTCCTACGCCGCCTTTTTGATTTGCAATTCCAATAATTCTTGCCATGCTGCTGTTTGTATTTTGTTGATGTATAGTACACTTGGTTGTTTAAATACCGTTTGGCAAACATCGGAATAATTTTACGGTAATTAAGGAAAATGTGTCAAGTTGGCAAAATTAAATAATCGGTCTAAAAATTGGAACAATGCTTCTATATTAATGTTATAGAACCAATATTCATTCAAAACCTAATACATATACATGATTACAATTATATCTGGAAGTAGCCGTGAAGACAACAATACCAAAAAAGTAGCCCTTGAATACCAGCGTTTGTTGAAGGAACAATTCAACGAACCCGCTGTTTTATTCGCATTGGATGAAATCAGTGTTACCAAAAGAGACGAAACATTTGTTTTGGCAGAACAATCATACTTAATACCTACTTCTAAATTTATCATCATTATGCCTGAATACAATGGATCATATCCTGGTATTTTAAAGTTGATGATAGATAATACAAACGTTAAAAAAGTTTGGGCAAATAAAAAAGTTTTGCTCGTGGGCGTATCTACTGGCAGGGCGGGTAATTTGCGGGGTATGGAACATTTAACAGGTTCACTACTTCATATGAAAATGTTGGTGCATCCTAACCGGCTGCCAATTAGCCTCGTAAACGAATTAATAAATGCAGATAAAAAATTTCATGATGAGGAAACGTTAAATGCCATTGTAGCCCAACTGAATGAGTTTATATTATTTTAATTTTGCTCTTTTCAAATCACAGTTATGCGAAGTCCGTTCGGTGTTATCATATTTATTAGTTTGATTTTGTTGCTAGATACTTATTTTTTTCAGGCTATCAAAACCATTACTCAGTCGTACTCTCACAGATATAAAAATGCTGTTCACACTCTGTATTGGCTAACTACTTTAATTACTATACTCACTTTTTTGTTTTTTATTTACATCGAACAGGATTTTTTTAGTAAAGCAGCCAAGGCATATATGCTTGCTTTTTTAATAGGAATATTTCTTGCCAAGTTAATTGGGATAACGTTTGTTTTAGTAGATGATGTTCGTAGATTGGTTCAATTTAGTATTGCAAAAATGATCCCTAAGGCGAACGCTATGCCATCTGCAACAGCCGATGGGGATGGTATTTCGCGTTCTGTTTTTTTAAGCTGGTTGGGTATTGCAGCAGGCAGTACTTTGTTTGGAAGTCTCCTATATGGCTTCAACAACAAGTACAACTATATGATTAAGAATGTACAATTGTCATTCGAAAACCTTCCTCCAGCATTCAGGGGTTTAAAAATTGTGCATATCAGCGATATTCATAGTGGAAGTTTTACCAACCCGAAAGGCGTTGCAAAAGGTATTGAAATGATACTAGCGCAAAAGCCCGATTTGATTTTATTTACAGGAGATCTGGTAAACGATAGGGCTATTGAAATGGATCCCTATAAAGATATGATGAGCAGGATAAATGCCCCAATGGGTGTTTATTCTGTGTTAGGAAATCACGACTATGGCGATTATGCCATTTGGCCGCACAAGGGCGTAACAAAAGAACAAAATCTTGTAAACTTGAAACAATTACATTCCGATATGGGTTGGAGATTATTAATGAATGAGCATGTGGTGTTGGATAAAGGGGGTGAAAAAATTGCTTTACTAGGTATCGAAAACTGGAGTGCTAAATCACGTTTTCCCAAACATGGAAAGTTAAATAAAGCGTATCAAGGAGCATCTTCCTATCCATTTAAAATTTTGATGAGTCACGATCCCAGTCATTGGGATGCAGAAGTAAAGCAACAATACAATGACATCAACCTCATGCTCAGCGGTCACACACATGGTATGCAATTTGGGGTAGATATTCCTGGATTTAAGTGGAGCCCTGTTCAATACATATATAAGCAATGGGCAGGTTTGTATGAAGAAGCTAATCAAAAATTATATGTAAATCGTGGCTTTGGTTTTATTGGCTATCCAGGTAGGGTAGGTGTACTGCCCGAAATTACTTTGATAGAGTTGGTATAAATATTTATTGTGCACAGTTATAAAAGTTAAGTATAAGTTCCTATTAATACCATTGCTTTAGGGGAGTTAAATTAATCCTTCCTGAATAGCTAGCTTTACCAATCCTGCGGTATTTTTCACTTGTAATTTTTGCAATAAATTGTTGCGGTGGTTTTCTACAGTACGTAGACTTAAAAACAATTTTCCAGCAATTTCCTGGTTCGTATTCTCCTCTACAATTAGTTTAAGAATTTCTTTTTCCCTGCGTGTAATGAGGTGATTAGACTCATTTCCGGATAGGCTGTTGAGCAGTTGTATTTTATAATCTTCTTTTAAAAATTGTTGTCCACTATGAACTGTTTCAATGGCTTTTAAAAGAATTTCAGGACTCACATCTTTAAGTAAATAACCTAAGCATCCTTTTTGCAGCATTTGTTTTACCTGAGAAATTACATCCACGTTGGTAAGTGCGATCATTTTTACTGTAGGATATTTTTTTGCAATGATCACTGCTAGTTCCGGCCCCGATTTACCGGGCATTTGAATATCGAGTAACAATACATCCGGAATTTTTTTCTCCATTGCGCTTAATAAATCATCTCCGTTATTGTACACTCCATCTACTTTGATATGAGATGCATCTGCCAGTATTTTTTGCAGTCCGTTTAAGATGATTACTTGGTCATCAACGATGGCAACATGGATCATATTGTATTTTGATTGAAAGATTCAAATTCTAAATAGATACTCGTGCCAGTTTCAGCTGTGCTCTGAATATCGAGTTTGCCCCCGAGGTCGTTCACCCTTTCTTTTGTATTTTTTAAACCCATGCTCAATGATTTTTCAAATGCATCTTTAGGTAAACCAATGCCATCATCTTCAATGGTAACATTGATGGTACCATCTTGCTGAAAATTAAGTTGAACAAGGGCATTTTTCGCATTGGCATGTTTAATGATATTGTGTATCAACTCCTGTATAATTCGGTAGATGGGCAGATCAAAAGAGCTGGTTACCTTGCTTCGATTTCCAATAGCTTGAAAGGTGATGTTAGTGGTACTTTTACTCATCATTTTTTCGCAGAAAGCCTGAACAGCACTTGCTAAGCCCTGATTGAGTAGAACTTCCGGCATTAGGTTATACGCTGCTTTACGCAATTCAACTGTTGCCTCTTCTAGTAAAGTAAGTCCATCGTTGAAATCTTCATTTTTTTCATTAGCTTTTACTTTTTTTGCTAATTCAAAATTCATTCTGGCTACCGAAAGTAGGCCACCAATTCCGTCGTGCAATTCACGTCCAATTCTGGTTCGTTCTCTTTCTTCTCCTGAGATGGATGCCTGTAATCTTTCGATGTTGATTTTTTGTTGCAGATTATCGATTCTTTCTTCTTGTAGTTTTTGTTTATCAATGTTTTTTTTGCGCCATAATGCAAATATCAGTACTCCACTGAGTGCAAGTAAAGAAATTCCGGTAATCCAAATATTTTTATCCCTCACTTTGCTGTTTACTTCCGATAAGGTAAGTTTTTGTAAAGCTAGCTCTTTGTCTTTTTCGGCCATACGGTTTCTAATTTCGAGCCTACTAATCATATCTACCCTGTCTTTTTTTGTAATACTATCGTACAGGTTGATGTAAATGTTTTTGTATTCAAGGGCCTTCTCATAGTTGCCTAGTGCTTCGTAAGAATCTGCATAGATCTGATAAGATTCTACCACTTCATTTCTAAAATGGGTGCCTGTAAGCTTAAGATCTTCTAAAGCTTTGTTAAGGATGTTGATGCAAATCTGGTATTGTTTTAATTGAAAATATGCTTTTGCTGTTAGCAAATCGATGAAGCTGATGTAGAAGGCTAAGTAACTTGCATTCCCTGGTTCTTTGCCAATTTTTTTAACTTCATCAATGTATCGCAAAGCTTCTTTGGGCTTTGATTCTTGCAGATAGGTGTCTGCGATATTAAAAAGTGTAGAAATTTTTCGGGTACTACTTAGTTTTTGTAAGCGTTCTCTTTCTAAAATATATTTATTGTAATATAGCCTGGCACTGTCATATTCTTTTACCCCATGGTGATAGGCACCTTGAATAAAATACACTGTACTTCTAGCGTCTGCAGTATCTTTTATTTTAAGGGAGGCTTGTTTAGCTTTTTCTACAAAACGTTGAATTGTTTTTTTATACTCGATATTAGCTATGTTTCCATAATCGATATTCACCCAAAATATAGTGAGCTTGGTAAACACTATCACAGCAAATTCGGGATTGGTGATATTACCTGCATCCATTTCTGCTCCTAGTAAATAGTAAAAATATGCAGAGGAATCTTTTTGTCCTTTTTCGTCGTATGATTCAGCTAGTAAGAGGTGGATGTCTGCAATTTCGTCAACACTACCACTTCTATTAACTTCTAGAATAGTAAGGGCTTTTGTACCCATGCTAATCGTTTTTTCAATATCATTTCCAAAATACCAGCGGCCAAGTTTTGCAGATGCCATTGCAATACCTCTGCTAAAATTCAGCTGTTCACTCATCGTCAGTGATTCAGTTAATAATTCAAAAGCTTTTTGTGGTGATTGCTCTGTAATAGCTGCTCCTTTTGCAATTTGTTTTTCTATTTCAAGGGTATCTTTTTGAAGGGTAAGTTTTTCTTCTTGTGCAAAACCTGTTAAATTGAATATGAATAAGCAAAGTAAAAAAATCGGACTAAAGCCACAAAAGATTGTGCATTGTTTTATTTGAATAAGTGGTATTTGTAAACGCAACAATTTCATGTATTAGTCGCCGTTTAAACACAGGCTGAAAATTAAAAATACAACATGAAAGGCAATAAATATACATTATACTAAATATTGCAAAGGCTGGGTGTTAAATATTGTAAGTAGGGATAAGGAGATTCATTTTAAAAGTAGTTCTATACAAGGCCTTCTTCAACTGCCATTTGTACCATGCCTGCAGTACTTTTAGCATTAAGCTTTTGGAGTAAATTTAATTCATGATTTTCTACTGTTTTGAGGCTTAGGTATAACTTTTTGGCTATTTCTTGACTGCTATTTTTTTCAATTAGTAATTTTAATATTTCTTTTTCTCTCCGTGTGATTAAATTTTTTTCGTCATGATGCTCGATGCTTTTGAAGAGTTGAATTTTAAATTCATCGTCTAAAAATTGCTCTCCATTGTTTACCGTATTTATAGCTTGAATCAATATTTCAGGTTTCACATCTTTAAGCAAATAGCCAAGACAACCTATTTGTAACATTTGCTTCATTTGAATGAGAACATCTACATTGGTTAGTGCAATTATTTTTACAAAAGGATATTCTTTAGCAATAATTGTAGCTAGTTCTATGCCAGATTTACGTGGCATCTGAAGATCCATTAATAATACATTGGGTTGTTCTTTTTTGAATGCTTCCAGCAGTATTTCAGCATCTAAAAAAATGCCATCAACTTCAATTTCGCTGGCATTTGCTAGCAGCTTTTGCAAACCTTTTAAGATAAGCATCTGGTCATCGATGATAGCAACTTTAATCATAAAAGGAAAATAAAACTGTCAGCTACTTTTTAAGTATGATTTTTTTTAAGATTGTTTTAAAAAAAGCAGCTGACCAATAATGGCTGGCTGCTTTTTTAATTTTTAAACTAATTATTAAATAAAAAATATTTATTTAATAAAGTTGTATCTCAACAAAAATTCATGTGCATTATTGCCACCATTGAATAGTCCAACTGGATTTCTGTAAATATCATAAGAGTAACCCAGGGTGAATTTTTGTTTGATGTGCAAACCTGCCGACAATAACCAACTTTGTGTAGAGCGGTATCCTAGTCCCCACCAAAGTAATTTATTGTGTTCTACCCTTGCACCGCCTACTACTTCTGTAGGTGCATTTGGTAGGTATATTACCATGAGGTTTGGTGTGATGGTAGTATTACCATCTACATTCCAGTTGTACTTTCCATGAAAGTAGTAGTGACGATATAGCCTAGCTTCCTCGGTTCTGGTGAGGTTACCGCTGTAGAAATCAAGCTTTGATTGAACCAACTGAGATACAGATGCCCCCAGTTGCCATTCCTTGTTGGTGTATGAAAGTCCAAACCCTGCATCGTATTTAAAGCGATTGTCGCTGGCACCCAGCACGGGATCGCTACCTAGAGATTCACTCAATTTAGCACGATCGATAGCATACTGCTGAAACCTACTTTCGATTCCTAAAGAAAAGATGCCACCATCATTGAACACAATATGTTTAGCCAGTGATAACTGAACACCCGTTCTGGAAGTAGGGCCAGTTTTATCGTTGTAGATATAGCCACCAATTCCAATTTTTTGTTTGGGTAAATTAAAAGATCCAAACAAAGTAACGGTTTGTGGCGCACCGCTAATACCACTCCATTGCTGGCGATACGAAGCACCTGCAACGCCTTTGATATTTTCGTCTTGCTGCACACCTGCAAGAGAGGGATTGTGAAGCAAACCTTGCATATCGTACATAGATGAGGTTTGCAGTTGCTGAGCGAAGGAAACAAGAGTGCTGGTTAACAGGACTGCTGTGAGAATGTATTTTTTCATCTTAATCAATTGTGTTTTGTGTTATCTCAAAATGGTTACGTCTCCTTTAGCTGGTACAACTCTGCCACTAATTAGTGTGTAATTAATAACATAGTAGTAAGTGCCATCAGGAACTGGTTTACCATTATAGGTACCATCCCAGTTGTTTTGGTAATTTACGTTGCTGTATACTTCTTTGCCATAGCGGTTAAACACTTTTACAGTAATTTGATTCGTACATGCAGCACCGTTAGTTACCAGCCATCTGTCGTTGATGCCATCACCATTTGGCGTAAAGGCATTCATTACTTTAACGCAATAAGGTATAACAGTCACTAATGCATCATCAGAAGATGTACAATTTTGATTGTTTACCACCGTCATTGTGTAATTAGTAGTAATGGATGGTTTAGCTACAGGTGTAAATGTATTGGCACCCGTGAGGGTAGCCGTTGGCGTCCAAGCAATAGAAACAGTGTTGCCCACTGCACTTCCATTGAGTTGTACGTCTGCACCATCTACTATGGTTTTATCTGTACCAGCCGATACCACAGGATTTGGCCTGATGGTAATATTTACTGTGGCTGTTCTTACGCAGGTATTCAAAGTAGCCCTTACGGTGTAACTAGTATTGCTATTTACAATGGCAACAGGGTTGCTAATAGCCGCATTAGACAATCCTGCTGCAGGCGTCCATGAATAAGCGTTAGCGGCACTGGTAGCAATCATTTGCACTGGCGCACCTGCACAAACAGATGTATCTCTATTGGTGGTTAAGGTTAAATTATCGGTAAAGCCTACATTTACGGTTTTAGTAATGGTTCCGCAAAAATTATCTTTTATAACAATAGACTTTACACCTGCTGTAAGGCCTGTGAAAGTATTAGATGATTGAAAAGCACCACCGTTGATACTATAAGTGTACGGCGCAATTCCACCTGTTGTGTTTATTGTAATGGCTCCTGCAGTTAAATTGGTGCAATTAGCGTTGGTAATAACTTCAGTTGAATTTACATTCACATTTAAAGTGTCTCCAAACTCCATAATTGAAGGGATGCCACTTCCAAAACTGATGGTACCAATAAACAATTTTCTATTCGCAAAAGGCACAGATGCTGGCACAGTGCGTGGGGCAAAACCAAGTGCATTGTGGATATTACCATGAGGAGCTATTTCCATAGTCCAACTAGTACCGCTATTATTGGTAATAAACATAATACTACTACCTACAACATAACCATTGTTTGCATCACTGAATAAAATATTTGTCATATTCCCTGAAGGCAATTGTGTATTAATGCTACCAGCTATATCTGTCCAAGTTGCACCGCCATCGGTTGTTTTATACACCCTTCTTATATTGGAACTGGTAAACATATTTCCTACTACAAAAACTGTATTGTCATCAATCACCGATACACCTGTATATGATACAAAAGCGCCTGCAATATTTTCGTTTAATGAAGGGAAAGGATTAATACTTGTCCAGGTAAGTCCACCGTCGGTCGTTTTATACACACCATTTCGACTGCCTATTGCATACCCTACATTACGACTTGGGAATGCCATTTTTATTAAGGTTGGTGCTGTAAAAGCGGGAGCAGGAGGAGCGGCGGGGGTAGAGGTTACAATGTCAACCGTTTGCCAAGTGGTACCTGCGTTGGTACTGCGGAAAAAAGAAGACTTTCTGCTAGCCGTAGGAACGCTAAACTGACTATAGCCCAAACCATAAATGGTATCTGTTCCAAAACCATAAACATCATTCATCCGGAAAGAAAAATTAGAAAATATTGGATCTAATGTAGTTGCCTGGTCGGGTGAACTATACAGTGTTCCGTTACTCACTGCAAAATATGCCTTGTTCAAACTGGTATAATGAAATCCACTGATACTAAAGAAGGAACTAGCAAAATCTGCTCTGTTTTTAGCAACCCAACTTGCACCTCCATTGGTGGTAACCGCAATTTTTGAACCGCCGGTAACAATTCCATTATTACAATCAGCAAAATTAACAGCGTTGCCACCACTTCCAACATACTCATAACTGCTGTTAAATGCACCACCCGGTATAGAATCTGCCACAACACCACCTTGACCTAAGGTAACAAATTTTCCACTTGGCAAAATATCAAAAGCCCAAGTAGCAAAACTGCTATAATTTCTACCTTGTGGTAAACTCAATTCTCGCACCCAGTTTCTTCCTGTATCAACGCTTGTCCACATTAAACCAAAATTTGCGGTAGCATGCAGTTTTCCATTACTAGATTTCCTCATCTGATATGGGTTTGATGCTAATAAAACCTGAGGTGTAGTTGGAATTGGAGGAAATACCACCGCTTGTGAACTGGTTGCGGGATTAAATACGGTAAGTCCAGAATAGTTAAGTAATTCGTATTTTCCATTTTCTTTTAATCCTGTATTCACATTCACCGTACTATCATTTCTGCCAGTTCTAACTTTAACTACAGCATTATTATTGAATGACATCAATACCACAGTAGAATCATCATAAACAGTCATGGCTCTGTATTGCTGGCTCTGTGGTGTAATTGAACCATACTTAGTTGTACAGTTTATAAGTGATGGTATTGTATTAATACCTGTATAGCCTAATCTTTCTTTACTGATAGAATAATCTGTTAGGGTACCGTTGCTGAATTTCCAAAATAATGCTGCGGCGTGAGTGCCGGTAGTTTGTGTTCCCGAAAGAGCACAAGTGGTAGAACTAAAAATATTAGGAATTCCTAAATTGGGGAATAATGGACTTGATTGACCACTTATATAACCAAGATTTGCATTTACAAATATGATTCTATAAATTTCTTTTGCTTTAGCATCCATATTTAAATCTATGGGAGCATATGTTGAATTGGCTACAAAACCTGCTCTTGTTTTTCCCACCACTTGCGGAGCAGCCAAAGAATCCCAGGTATTACCCCCATTTCTGGTTACATACAATTTGGGTAAAGAATCGGGGGTATTAAATTGTCCGGCAATGTAACCCGTATCTTTATTTAAAAACCAGCAAGTATTTATATTTCTTGCTCCAGCAAATAAGGGTGTTATAACAAAAGACCAGTTTTGTCCGGCGTCTGTTGTTTTTGCCATTAAACCTCCTTCGCCCACAGCATAAGCCACAGTTGAGTTAGCAACATGAACATCCGAAAAAGTTCTGGTTGTTTTTAATCCATTTGCAGCATTATAGGCAAATGGACCATATTGCCATTTAGCACCCCCATTGTTTGTAATGGCAATTCCACCATTACTGCCAACGGCCATTCCAAAATTATTATTTAGAAAATGAACGTCTAACACAGTAAATCCAAATTGTTTGGGGTCGCTAAAACGCCATTTTTGGGTGTTAAAAAAACCTTGTCCAACCTGAGCTTCTGTAGAAGTTCCTATCATAATAAAAATCATGATCAGGTAGAGTGTAAACTTTTGTCTCATAAAACTTTTTCTCATTTTAAAATAATTGATTGGTTAAAATAGGCTCAAAAAAGCCGAGATTATAGTAGAATTCGGGAGGGGTAGCAGAATTAAATTTAGGGTATAAAATTATTCGTTATGCATTGTTATTTTATGAGCATAAATACCTGTTTTTAAAATTGAGTGTAAATACTCAATTTTTAGTAAAAGGGTGTAAATGATTCTGCGAGCTAGTGTGGGCTAACTAAAATTGTTTAATTTGTATATTTTATACTGATTTTCTGTGAATTACTCCTTTTTTTAGATACCAAATCGTTTATGCGCAGCGTTTTTTTTATAATTTTATTTTTAGTGGTTTCGATTGGTTTAAGAGCCCAGGATAAGTCAAACCGCGGAAAAGAGTTTTGGCTAGGTTATGGATTTAATTATAAATATTTTAATGATCCCCCTACGAACGATCAGGAACTCGCTATTTATATTAGCACAGAGCAGGCGGCAACCGTTACCGTATCTATCAATAATACCACTTGGTCACAAACCTTGAATATACCTGCCAATACCGTAAATGCCTCGATCTTAGTTCCTAAATCAGGTGTAAACGATGCCAGAATTTTAACCGACGGTTTTTCTAGCAAGGGCATTCATATATTGAGTGATGTACCAGTAGCGGCTTATGCGCATATGTACGGAACTATGGTTTCTGGAGCTACCATGTTGATGCCGGTTGAAACCTATAGCTATACTTATTATTCTGTAAACTATTATCAAACCACTTCTCAAAGTAGTCCCAGAGATTGGTATTCTTGGGCATATGTGATTGCTTCAGAAAACAACACCAGAGTAGAGATCACACCTTCCGATACTACAAAAGAAGGCTGGCTGCCTGGGCAAACTTATACCGTTAATTTGAACAAGGGTGAGATGTACAATATTTTCGGCAAAGCAATATTTAATTCTAATCCAGACTCTGCCAGTAAAGACATGACGGGCAGTAAATTTGTTTCTGTATTAGGAGCCGACGGACTATGCCACCCAATAGCAGTTTTTTCGGGCTCCGGAGGTATTCGTTTATGCCGTGGAGATGGAGGAGAGTACATGCATCAACAGGTTTTTCCCTCTTCTGCATGGGGTACCCGCTACTTAACCTATCACACCATCAATAACATCAGCACCAATATCAACGAAACCAATCGCAATTATTATAGGGTATGTGTGCAGGATCCAACTACTGTAGTTCTCAGGAATGGCGTGCCTTTAACAGGGTTGATCAAAAACTTTTTTTACGAGTTTATGGATTCTACTGGCGGAGATTACATTACTTCTGACAAGCCTTTCATGGTAGCGCAATACATGACCAACAAAAATCAATGCTGGAACTTTCCTACCACTAGTCCAGCCCCTCCTTCTTATGGCGACCCCGAAATGTTTTACATTAGTCCGATTGAGCAAGGTCAAAAATCGGTGCTTTTTTATGTGAGTAGAAAATCTTCGATCGATTATGTTTATGCTAATATATTTCTACCAACAACTGGCGTGGCATCTTTAAGAGTAGATGGGGTAGCACTTCCGTCTACACAAATTATTCCTCATCCTAATTTACCCTCTTATTCAGTAGCATTGGCGAGGTTTATTGGGCCTGCTGCACAACACATCATCAGCAGTGATTCTACTTTTAATGCAACGGTATATGGGTTGGGCAATTACGAAAGTTATGGGTATAATGTAGGAACACTGATCAATAACTTGAACAATTACAGTGAGCTACAAAATGTGAACAACAGCAGTGGTCAAACAGATACTTTTACTTGTAAAAATACCCCAGTGAGATTGTTTGTGAAACTGGCGTACCAGGCCAATAATATTCATTGGAAATTAAGTCAAGTACCTGGCCTGTTTCCAAACACCGATTCAATTATAGCTAATCCCATCCCTATTGGCACAGAGTTGATTAATGGTAGAACATATTATGTGTACAGTTTGCAACAAGATTTTACCATTTCTAATTTGGGCACCTATTATTTGCCCATCACGTACACTACCCCTGTTATTGCCAATTGTAATCAAACAGAAAACGCCAGCATTACTATTGTGTCGAAGCCTGGGCCATTGGCTGATTTTAGTTTCTCTAATAATTTGTGCCTAACAGATTCGGTTCAGTTTACGAATAATAGTGTACCTGGTATTTTTAACATCACAGGATACAACTGGTTGTTTGATGACAACAGTACGGCTCTTACAGAAAATACCCGCAAACAATTTGCCAGTAGCGGAGTACATCCGGTTCGTTACAGAATCATTTCGGATAATGGTTGCATAGATGATACCATTAAAAATGTGAATATTTTGCCTCAACCAATTGCAAATTTTGGTATAGATGCAAGTATCTGCAGTACAGATTCGGTTTACATCACAGATACTTCTATCATAGCTGGCGGCAATATCAGTAGCTGGAAATGGAATTTTGGTGACGGCAATTTCGTTATAAGAACCAATTCTAATCCATTTTACCACAGGTATCTTGCTGCTGGTACTTATGTAATATCTCTAGTAGTTAGCTCTAATCAAAATTGTAGCAGTGATACGCTTCGTAAAACAGTAACTGTACTTCCGTCACCGGTTTCATTGTTTGGTTACGATCGCAATGTTTGTTTAGGGCAAGCCATTCAATTTAGCGACAGTTCTAGTATTATATCTGGAGCTATCACAGAATGGAACTGGAATTTCGGCAATAGTGTTACCGATATTCGAAGTAGCAATGCACCTTTTAATTACACGTATAATAACGTAGGTAATTACAATGTTTCACTGCTGGTAAAGAGCAACGATGGCTGTAGCAGCGATACGTTTAGGCTTACAGTAAATGTTACTTCTAAGCCTAGTAGTAATTTTACTTTTACTGGCAAGCCTTGCATCGACAGTTCTTTTAGGTTTACTTCGGCTACCCTCTATAATGCTAGTATACCTTCTAGCTGGTATTGGTCGTACGGCGACGGTGTTACAGCTAATCTGAATACTTCTAACATTGCTTCACACAATTATTTAAACCCTGGAAATAATTTTCGTGTACGCCATGCCGTTACTTATGGTGGTTGCCCTAGTGATACCACCGAACAATTGGTTGCAGTAATTGCAGCTAATCCCACCGCTGGCTTTGTATTGCTCAGTGATACCTTGTGTGAAAAAATGCCAATTCCATTTGCTGGCAATGCTAGTGCTGATGTTACTACTTGGTTATGGGATTTTGGAAACGGAATGGGTAATGCAGTACCTCCTTTTAGTAGAACCTATACTAATGCGGGTAATTATACCATTCGTTTAAGAGTACAAAATGCAGCGGGGTGTTTTTCTGCAGAATCTACTGAATCATTGTCTATAGCTATGCAACCTATGGTAGAAGCAGGGCCTGATCTTTTTCTGCAACCCGGAGAAACTAGTATTATCACAGCCAGTATCATTAATGCAGCCAATTATGATTTTCTGTGGACGCCCTCAACAGCTCTTAGCTCTCCAATTATTTTAACACCCATAACTTCTAGCCCTAATGATATTACCTATCGGATTATGGCTTCCGATAAACTCAATAATTGTGTAGCCTACGATACTATGAGCGTAAAAATTGTTCGTACTATTTTTGTTCCCAATGCATTTACACCTAATGGTGATGGGTTGAACGATACCTGGCGGATACCTGCACTGGCAGCATATCCGGAAGCATCAGTAACAGTCTTTAACAGGTACGGACAAAAAATATTTGAGTCGAAAGGATACAATCGACCATGGGATGGTACCTATAAAGGATCCCAACAGCCCATGGGATCGTATATTTATATTATTCACCCTGATGTTGATGCTATCGAAATTTTGAAAGGAACCGTCACCATCATTCGATAAAATGGGTGAATTTGTATTTCATATTTGTCAAAGGAAGATTTAGTCAAAACTTTTTCTTTCTCTTGGAGCAAAGGTTCTTTTTCTTCCGCTTCCTTCATTATTTCTTCGTGGAGTAAAACTGCCTTCGTCATTTGGTTTTTTAAATCCACCATCTGCTTCGTTCATTCTTACTGTTCTATTGTTATAGCGTTTGCCATCAATTGATTTGATCATTTTTGCTGCGTTTACATGATCAACTTCAATCCAACTATTCATGTCTCTCATGTCTATTTTGCCCAGCACTTCTTTTTTAAGATTGCTTTCGTCTAAAATAAACTGAAGGAAACTTGCTTTGTAGAAACCATCTTTGGTACCCAAGTTTATAAATAACCTAGTATAGCCATTGTCTCTGCGATTAAAGTTGGTTCTATCGCTACGGCTACTGTTGTCTTTCATATCTGGTCTTTCTCTGCGTCCGGCATCTCTTGCATTTAGGTCTTCTGCATTTTCATAGTATTTTAGAAAATGGTCAAATTCTAAAGCAGCAACTCTTTGCAAAACTTCTTCTTTGGTTACATGCTCAAATTTAGACATGAGGTCGGGAAGATAAGTTTCATAATCACCATGAGAAATATCTGTTGTGATTAGCTTATCCATAAAATGGAAAAACTGTTTGCGACAAACATCTTTACCACTTGGGATATCTAATTTATGGAAAGCGGCATTGACCATTTTTTCCAATGTTCTTATTTTGAATGTTTCTCTGCTATGGCAGATAGACAAGCAGATACCTGTTTTACCTGCACGGCCTGTTCTTCCACTGCGATGGGTGTATACTTCAATATCATCTGGGAGTTCGTAGTTAATTACGTGGGTAATGCCATCAACATCTATACCGCGGGCTGCTACGTCTGTTGCGATGAGCAACTGTAGTGCTTTAGTACGAAAACGACCCATTACTCGATCGCGTTGTTGTTGCGTAAGATCACCATGTAATGCTTCAATATCATAACCTGATTTTGAAAGACGTTCGCTGATATCTTGTGCATCTGCTTTGGTACGTGTGAATATGATGCCATACATTCCGGGGTTAAAATCGATCAACCGTTTTAAGGTTTCGTATCTGCTGTGTGCCGGTGAAACGAAGAACTGGTGATCGATGTTTACATTGCCACTGTTCTTTTTACCAACAGTAATTTCTTTTGGACTTTCCATAAAGTTTTTAGCAATCGCTCTTACTTCTGGCGGCATGGTAGCACTAAACAACCAAATACTTTCTCTGTTGATGGTATTTTTAAGTACGAAATCGATATCGTCTCTGAAGCCCATATTGAGCATTTCATCGGCTTCATCTAATACTACATACTTAACTTTTTGTAGGTCGATCGCTTTTCTTTCGATCAGATCAATCAAACGTCCTGGGGTTGCAACAACAATTTGTACGCCTCTTTTGAGGTTACGAATTTGCATGGTGATAGAAGCGCCTCCATAAACAGGTTCTGCTAATATACCCCTACTGTGCTTACAGTAAGTAACTAGGTCATTGGTAATTTGTAAGCACAATTCACGGGTAGGGCAAACAATTAGTGCTTGAGGAAACCTATCAGCGGCATTCATCAATTGCAATAATGGTAAACCAAAAGCAGCTGTTTTACCGGTGCCCGTTTGTGCTAGTCCAACAAAATCCGTTGTGCCAGATAATAATATCGGCACTGCTTGCTGTTGAATAGGAGTGGGTTCAGTAAACCCAAGGTCTGTGATGGCTTGCACGATATTTTCGTTGAGGCCTAATGCTTCAAATGCATTCATTGTATTCATAAATTTTTAATAAAAAAAGCATGCTCTTGCCAATATAACAACAGCACATGTGTCAAAAAAAAGTTTTTTGATGGTCACATGTAATGCGTCTGGCCGTTGGGGAAAATTGATTAAACTGGTGGTATAAACGATAATGTATACCTGCTATCAACAGCATCTGAGCATATCATGTAATTCTCAGAAATTCTTAAAATCGGCGCAAAGGTATGGTTTTCGTGTTACAATCCAACATAATATTAAAACTTTCCCTTTCAACGAGTGAGTATTTTTATTTAGAGTGAACCCATTAGAACCCATATTTTACAATTGTAAATCTATTACGGCTTGCAAAAGCCGCACAGCTTAGCATTTCAGAACAATTTTTGATCTCAAAATAGTTCACTATTTCTTCGGCCAAAAAACAACCTGAAACACTTATTATAATTTTAAGTGCAAAATCTGGGTTGAATTGAAAGAAATAATTTTATAAAAGTAGGGGGGGTGTGGTCAGTAACTTTTTTGAGAAAATTTTGTTAACCTGTTTTTAATTACTTTCGAAAATTAAAAATGGCATCAATGTTGAAGTAATTCCAAAAAATATTATCATGAAAGTAAAATCTCTTTTGTTAGCAACTTTGCTTGTATTGATCGTAACCAGCTCTTTCGCACAGAAAAAACAAAAATTTTATTTAGGTATTAAAGCTGGGGCCGATATGAACAAAATTGATGGTCAATCATTCAACGACCAATTCAGTTTTGGATACCAGGCTGGCGCTTTTGTGACCATTCCACTTGGCAATAAATTTGGTATTCAGCCTGAAGTGATATTTAGTCAGGTTAACATTGACACCAGCAGTAATTTCAGTGATGTGTATCAATTCAATCAATTATCGAAAGTAAAATTACAATACCTAAAAATACCACTCTTGCTCAATTTCAGTCCCAATCCATTCGTTAGTTTTCAATTGGGTCCACAATTCGGTATACTCATCGATCAAAATATAAATTTGCTAAACAATGGGTCTAATGCACTTTCGAAGGGCGATTTTAGTATGGTAGGTGGTTTACAACTAAATATTTTTAAGCTAAGAATTTACGGTCGATATGGCGTGGGTTTAAACAACCTAAACGATATCGACAAAAAAGAGAAATGGAGGAATCAAAATTTCCAATTTGGAGTTGGATTTGCATTGTAATCAATCTGTTAAGGTCTCAGTATTTGAATACTACCATCATGGTTTAATTTAATCACAGTACTGGGTTCAGCGGGTGTGGTATCTTCTTGGCGGTGTTGCACGATGTAGTCAACACCGCTTTTTATTTCAGCATCAATATCTTCAAAAAGTGAAGGGGGTGGGTAACCAGAAATATTACAAGAAGTAGATACAATCGGTTTGCCCAACACTTCTATCAAAGCTTTACAAAATGGGTCTTTTACAATTCTAATACCAACTGTTCCATCAATGCTAATAGCGTTCATTGCAAGATTCTTAGCTCCCTCATAAATAACGGTTGTGGGTTTGAATACATTTTTGATATAATCAAAAATTACAGGATTAGGGTCATCAGTATAATGTAGGATATCGGTTTCGTTGGCCAATAAAATGATCATACTTTTTTCTTGGTTTCTTTTTTTGATACGGAAAACTTTATCCACTGCTGCTTCATTGGTAGCATCGCATCCAATGCCCCATACCGTGTCTGTTGGGTATAAAATAGTGCCTCCGTTTTTTAAAACTGTGATGGCTTCTTCTATATCAATTAAAAAACTCATAGCATTAATTTTTGATACACATTCATTACTGCAGTTGCGGTACGTTCCTCATTAAACAGCTGGGCATATTGCCAACCCTTTTCCTTCATGCTGGCTGCTACATCAAAATCTGCTGAAATTAATTTCATTTTTGCTGCAAGATCTCTTTCATCAAAAGGGTGAATATAAGCTGCTGCATCTCCAGCTGCTTCTGGCATACAAGATACGTTGGAGGTTATCACGGGTAAGCGGCTATACAATGCTTCTAAAATAGGTATGCCGAAACCTTCAAAGGTTGAGGGATAAATCATAGCTTCCGCCATTTGATAGAGGGCGGGAAAGTGGCTTGAATTTTTAAAACAAGGATGTTCCCTTGCCACCGGATGATCTGAGAGGAATAAAATTAAATTCTGCAAATCATTGTCTTCAACAAATTGTTTTACTTTTTTTTCATATCCATCACCCTTTCCGATCACCAATAAAGGAATGTTTATTTTTTCTTCTTTTAATATCAACATTGCCTTACAAAGGGTGAGTAAGTTTTTTCTTTCTATAATAGAGCCTACGGTTAAAAAGTATCTACTGGGTAATCCATACAATTGACGAATTTCTTCTTTTTCATTCTCGGCTACCCTCCTGGTAAAAGATGGATCACAGCTCTGGTAACAAACCGTAATATTTTCTTCTGCTATTTTGTAAATATTAATTAGGTCATGTTTTGTTTGTTGGCTGATGGCGATGATGGCATCAGCGTGTTTGCACGCATATTTAAATTTTCGTCTGTAAATAAAAACATCAATCGGATTGTATTGCGAAGGGAATCTTTCAAAAATGAGGTCATGAATAGTTACCACCGATTTAATGTTTGTGTATTGTATGCCTATAGGTATTTCGTTACTTACTCCGTGATATACATCTATTTGGAGCTTTTCTAATTCTTTTTTTACCCCTCTGCTTCTCCAAACTGCTTTCAATTGTTTGTATGGAAAATGGGTGGGAGTGATGGTTTGTACGTTGGGGTACAAACCGCTGTTAAAACGGTTGGTTAATATGGGTGCAAATAAATAGTATTCATTTTCGGAAAATATATTTGCCATTGAATGTATCAGGGTTCTGCTGTAATGGCCCAAGCCGGTTCCATTTTGATAAGCCCGTTTTGCATCAAAACCTATGCGCATATCATTGTTGTTTAGTAGTAAATAACCTTGTCAAATATAGAATATAAATGATAGTTTACACATCTATTGATTTTAGAAAGAACTGCAATAAGTTTGCACAAAATAAAACAAATGATATTAAAAGCAATGATACTAGAAGTGTGGCAAAACCGTGATTTGCTTAAAGAAGAAAAATATTTGCAGGCGGTGAGGGATGTAATTGAGCAGGTAGATAAAGGGCAACTTCGTACGGCCGAACCAGTTTCTAATGGTTGGCAAGTAAACGAATGGGTAAAACAGGCCATTTTGTTGTATTTCGGCATTCAGCAAATGGAAACCTTCACACTTCCTCCTTTTGAGTTTTATGATAAAATGAAACTTAAAAGCAATTATAAACAATTAGGGGTAAGGGCTGTGCCTCATGCAGTAGCCCGTTATGGCGCATACCTGGCTAAGAATGTGGTATTAATGCCTTCTTACGTAAATATAGGGGCATATGTAGATGAGGGCACCATGGTAGACACCTGGGCAACAGTGGGGAGTTGTGCACAAATTGGTAAGGGAGTACACTTAAGTGGTGGCGTGGGAATAGGCGGTGTGTTAGAACCATTGCAAGCAAGTCCGGTGATTATTGAAGATGGCGTTTTTGTTGGAAGTCGTTGTATTGTAGTAGAAGGTGTTAGAGTAGAAAAAGAAGCGGTATTGGGTGCCAATGTTGTGCTTACCCAAAGTACCAAAATTATAGATGTGAGTGGTGTTACAGCAGTAGAAATGAAGGGTATTGTTCCGGCAAGGAGTGTGGTAATTCCGGGTACCTATAACAAACAATTTCCTGCAGGAGAATACGGTGTAGGATGCGCGTTGATTATTGGACAACGCAAGGCCAGCACCGACTTAAAAACAAGCTTGAATGATGCCCTAAGAGATTTTAATCTTTCGGTATAAGTGGTTATATTCATCCTCTATTTATTTTAAATAAGGGAGTAAATATGCGGCAATTGTTGTTATTAAACAATGGTTCCAATTGGTTCAAGAAATTGCTTCAAAAATGGAAGTTGCCCAGGTGGCGAAATTGGTAGACGCACTGTGTTCAGGTCGCAGCGTTCGCAAGGATGTGCTGGTTCGAGTCCAGTCCTGGGCACTTTTTTAGATTTAAGGCGATTCTTTACTGAATCGCCTTTTCTTTTTCTTCTAAATCGCATATGTGAACACATGGTAATTAAAGGTGGGATTAGTAAACGTAAGGCATGTAAAGCAGTAAGTATGCCAAGCAGTAATGTGCAATTTAAATGTAAACAAAAACATGATGAGCCAGTTATTGATCAGCTAAAAGAGCTGGTTGATAAACATCCGTACATTGGGTTTTGGCAAAGATATTAACGTTTCAGGCGAAAGGGTTTTATCTGGAATCACAAAAAAGTATACTTTTATAGGGTACTAATTTAAGGGGAGCTTATAATAATGCAACACATCCTTTTTCACCAATACCCAAAAATTTGGTGTTACGAAAAACTAGGAATATTAATAATCAAAAAATATTTAGAAACTAAATGGGAAGATACTTTATTGGACTAATATTTTTTTTAGGTACGACAGATAGTATTTTTGGACAAATATTACCTCCAATACAAACAGATAGACCTGACCAAACAGAAAGTCCTTTTATTGTTCCAAAAAGCCATTTTCAAATTGAATGTGGCTTTAATTTTGAAAAAGTTAATCATCAAGAGAAAAATTTAGTTTATCCAACCATATTATGGAAATACGGAATTAATGAAAA
>JBBEBH010000024.1:0-29886 GCA_040882445.1 Ferruginibacter sp.
GTCAACATACTGCACCTATTTGTAATGGCGGATATTTAAACATTAAAACAGGTTCCATCAACAGTAGAGTTATACTTAACCGCATTCATATGGAAGAAGATGCAGGAAAAAGCATTCACGACTTGAATGAAACCTACAGCTGCATAGATCTCAATAGAGCTGGAACGCCTTTACTCGAAATTGTAACAGAACCCTGTATTCATAGCGCAGAAGAAGCCTTTCAATTTTTAACAGAATTACGAAAACTCGTTCGCTGGATAAATGTATGTGATGGTAATATGGAAGAGGGAAGTATGCGTTGTGATGCTAATATTTCTATCCGACCAAAGGGTGAAACCAAATTAGGCACTCGGGTTGAAGTTAAAAACCTAAACAGTATCCGCAATGTTAAAAAAGCGATTGAAGTAGAAGTGGATCGTCTGATTGGTATGGCTGAAAAAGGAGAAAAAATTCTACAGCAAACCCGAAGTTTTGATGCAGACAAAGGCAGTACGTTTGCGTTGAGAAGCAAAGAAGAAGCCAATGATTACCGGTATTTTCCGGAGCCCGATCTGCCTGCATTTTTTTTATCAGATGTTTTCATTGAAGAGGTGAAAGCATCATTACCAGTTTTACCCGAAGCTTTAAAAGAGCAATATAAAACTAAGCTTGGCTTATCTGAATACGACGCTGGTATTATTTGCAGCGACAAAGAGGAGGCTGAGTTTTATGAAAAACTCATTTGTAACCACAAGCATTACAAAGCTGCAGCCAATTGGATGTTGGGTCCGGTAAAAGAATGGTGCAATGAACATCATATTAGCATCAAGTATTTTCCATTAAGACCAGAACTATTGTCAAATCTAATTGTATTCACCGAAACGGGTCAAGTAAGTTTTAATATAGCTAGTACGCATTTATTAACTGCGCTGATGCAGCAACCGGGAGCAGACCCTACCACACTGGCAAAAGAACTTAACTTGCTACAAGAAAATAACAGCAGCAGTATCGAAGCATGGGTAACCGAAGCTTTGTTTATGATGCCAGATAAAGTAAAAGAATACCAAAGTGGCAAAAAAGGATTGTTAGGTTTGTTTGCCGGACAGGTAAAAAAACTGAGTAAAGGGAAGGCAGATATGCAACAAGTAACTACTATTTTAGAAAAAGTTTTAAATCAATAATATATGTACATTCAGAAAATTTTGATTGCAGTTGGTTTTGTGGCTGCATTTGTAGCCTGTAACAATGAAGTTGAAAAAGGAAAATTCGTATTAAATGGAGAATTAAAAAATATTGCCGATCAACAAGTGTATTTAGAACAATTGTTCTTAAATGGACAGGACCCACAAGTACTGGATACCAGTGATGTGAAAGGTGGACTGTTCAACATTGGATCAATAGCCTCAGAAGAAGGCTTGTACAGAATTAGATTTGAAAAAATGAATAGTGGATTCATTTTCATCAACGACCAGCCGTCCATCAATTTTAAAGCAGACATCAAAGACGTGAGTCTAGAAGGTCCTGATTTTAGCAGTCCTGCCAACCAAGCTTTAAAAAAATTATTATTAAAAATCGAAAACATGCGCTCAACGCAAGAAGCTACAGGTAAGGCGATGGACAGTCTGCGATTGGCCAAAGCACCAGACAGCATCATCGTAGTACAAAGCATCAAATTACAAGAAATCACCAATGGCTTTAGTAAGTTTATTACCAACTATATTGATACTGTTTCACATCCTGCAGTGGCGATGTTTGCTTTGGGCTATACCAATGGTATAGACCCGGCCATTTTGAACACCATCATCCCAAATATGGCTACGAGGTTTCCTGGCAATGTGGGTGTTGCAGGATTGGTAGCGCAATTTAATAATATGATCACTGAGATGAACAAACCTCAATCACCTTCTGCCACTGGTGCACCAGGTGTGGGTTCAGAAGCGCCTGATTTTACGATGAACGATAGTACAGGAAAACCATTTAAGTTGAGTTCGTTAAGGGGTAAGTATGTGTTGGTAGATTTTTGGGCGAGTTGGTGCGGCCCTTGCAGAGAAGAAAATCCAAATGTAGTAGCTGCATACACGCAGTTTAAAAATAAAAAATTTACTGTGTTGGGTGTATCGCTAGATGAAAGCAAAGAAAAATGGTTAAGGGCCGTAGCAAAGGATCAGTTGAATTGGATGCATGTATCAGATTTAAAAGGATGGGAAAATGCAACGGTGGGTTTGTATGGATATGATGGCATACCTTACAATGTGTTGATAGATCCAAAAGGTAAAATTATTGCTACGTCGTTAAGAGCATCTGCATTACAAGCAACTTTGGCTAAAGTACTAAAGTAGCCTATTTCTGTGTAGGGAAAGGAAGATAGCCGAGCTTTAGTTTTCAGTATAAGCTTTCAAATGATGTTAAGTACAAAAACAGCTAGAAAATACTAAACTTTTTTTTGGGTTATCAATGAGGGCTGTAATAATTTAAATGCTTTCTCCACTACCCTAATGTTAAAGTTACGAGCAGTAGTGGCTGGATCTCCATCTATGTGAAGTGGTGCTTCATTGGGATTTTCAATCAGCAGCTGTTTGGTTTGAAAATAAAAAATATCTTTTTGTCGAAACTTTTTTTCGATATTGGTAATCTGCCCCATCTTGATTTGTAAGCAAATAGCATATAACAAACGAAGCTTACTCATTTTTTTTACAATGACGATGTCTAAAAACCCATCGCTCAAACTAGCCAGTGGAGCAATAGTAACCTGATTGCCAAATTGGTTGCTGTTAGCAATGCTAATGAAAAATGCTTCCTCTTTTATTTCTAGATCATTCAATTTAATAACAAAAGGATAAGGAATAGCAGATAAAAAGTTCTTGATTGTTTGTTTCACATACATACTAACACCACGTTTTTTTTGTTTGGCAAAATCATGAGCCACTTTTGCATCAAAACCCAATCCGCAGAGCATACAGCTAAAATGGTTATTGATATAAAATGCATCAATATAAGCAGCATTGTCATTGAAAATAATCTCCAGCGCTTTTCTTGAATGAGTGGTAATACCCGCTGCAAGGGCTAGTCCATTGCCAGAACCCATGGGAATGATACCTATCTTTACATCGCTTTGCAGTAGGTAGGAAGTGACCTGGTTTACCGAGCCGTCTCCACCACAAATAACAATATCTGTAAACCCTTCCTGAACAATAAGTGCTGGTAAAAAGTCGTAATTCCCGTCGGCCCTTGTTTCTAAAATTCGAAAGCCTATTTCCTTTGCTACGCTTTGTTCCTCAATCATTTTGATGATCGACTCTTTACTTTTGGTACCAGAAATGGGATTGATAAAATAAGCAATTTTCCGTTTCATAGATGCTTCAAATGGAGATACTGGTGAGCAAATGTTCAAAAAAAGGAAATCCGTCGGTATAAATGAACAGACCCTTCATGCTGGTAAATGTTAGGGTAAAGGTAGAATAGATAGCTAAAAAATCCAACCTAATTAAACATTGATTACCAATGCATCAATGCACTTCCCCAGGTGAAGCCACTTCCAAAAGCCGCCATACAAATCAAATCGCCCTTGTTTATTTTCCCTGCCTCCCAAGCCTCGCTCAATGCAATGGGAATAGACGCCGCAGTGGTGTTGCCGTATTTTTCAATATTGTTAAACACCTGATCGTCTCTTAATTGTAATTTATGTTGAACAAATTGTGAGATGCGTAAATTGGCCTGGTGTGGAATGAGTAATTTTAGATCGGAGGTTTTGTAATTGTTTCGAGCCAATGCTTCCTGTATAACTTCCGGAAATTTTACTACCGCTTTTTTAAATACTGCCGGACCATCCATATTTGGAAAGTTTTGTGCTTGATCAATCATAGCATGACTCATAAACATTTTGCCGATAGGAGCCTCCTCAAAATTAGCTACGGTTGTATCTACCCAATTGTTGGCATGTGTACCAGGGTTATACATCGCCAGCAATTCTGCACTCTCACCATCACTGTGCAAATGCGTACTTAAAATACCTCTACCCGCTTCTTTGGCAGGCTGCAATACAACCGCAGCAGCCCCATCGCCAAAAATAACAGATATGTTTCTACCCCTCGTACTAAAGTCGAGGCCAAAAGAATGTTTTTCACTACATACTAATAAAATATTTTTATACATGCCTGTTTTAATAAACTGATCGGCTACCGATAACGCATACACGAAACCGCTGCATTGATTTCTAATATCTAATGCACCTATTTCTTTTATTTGAAGCGCTCGTTGCAGTAATACCCCACAACCAGGAAAATAATAATCAGGACTTAAGGTGGCAAATAAAATAAAGTCTATGTCGTCTTTAGTAATACTGGCTCTTTCAATCGCAATACGTGCGGCTTCCACACCCATAGTAGTGGTGGTTTCGCCAGTTCTGTTGGCATACCTGCGTTCCTTAATGCCGGTACGTTCTTGGATCCACTCATCGGAGGTTTCCATGTATTGCAATAAGTCGTTATTGGTAACGATGTTGGCAGGTACATAATGACCGATACCAGCAATGATGGTTGAATGCATATAGCTAAAGTTGAACTTTGTTAAAACAATCGATGCATTAAAATTAAGCAAACAGGTTGTAAAGCTTCCGATTACTTTAAAAAATATCTACCCGGAAGTAGGCGTATTCAAAGTGTTCCAAAGCAAATCTTTTAGTGCCGATAATCCTTGTCCGGTAATAGAGGAAATAAATATATGCGGAATTTTTTTGGGCAGCTCTTTCGCAATGGCTGCTTTAAGTTCATCATCCAACATATCTGATTTGCTCACAGCTATTACAAAATCTTTTTGCAGCATTTCTGGATTGTATTGTTCCAATTCATTTTTTAAAATATCGAATTCCTTTTTATGGTCTTTGCTATCTGCCGGAATTAAAAATAACAAAATAGAATTTCGTTCAATATGCCGTAGAAATCGATGCCCAAGTCCTTTGCCCTCTGCAGCCCCTTCGATGATGCCTGGTAAGTCGGCTATACAAAAACTTCGACTATCACGATATTCTACCATTCCCAACTGGGGCGTTAAAGTGGTAAATGCATAATCCGCAATCTTGGGTTTGGCAGCAGTAATACTACTCAGTAAGGTCGATTTCCCTGCATTAGGAAAACCTACCAAGCCTACATCTGCCAACACTTTAAGTTCTAATACTTTGAAGGCTTCTGCTCCTTCTTCGCCTGGCTGCGCATATTCTGGTGCTTGGTTGGTGGAGGTTTTAAAATTGCTGTTTCCCAATCCACCTCTTCCACCCTTCACTAAAATCACCTCCTCGCCGTGTTTTAAAATTTCTGCTTCTTGCAAACCTGTTTCTGCATCTTTAGCGATGGTACCCAAGGGCACTTCGATGATGATGTCTTTTCCTGTTTTACCCGAACTGTTGTTACCCTCACCATTTCCACCATCCTCTGCCAAAACATTTTTGTAGTAGCGTAAGTGCAGCAATGTCCACAATTGCGCATTGCCTTTAAGAATGATATGTGCACCACGGCCACCATCCCCACCATCCGGACCGCCCATGGCGGTTAATTTATTGCGTAAAAAGTGTTTGCTTCCTGCTCCACCATGCCCACTGCGGCAGAATATCTTGATCTGATCTACAAAATTCGACTTTTCCATTGACTGCAAAGGTGCGAAAAAAATCGCCATTACGCGGGTAATCATTAAATTACCCATACCAATGCCTTCCTTTTTATGACTATTTGCACAGTAGTAGCATGCAGTATAGGCAGGTCAGCATGGGGTTGTAACAGCAGTATCGGTGCAAGATGAAGGTCATAATGTACCACTCAATGAGAAGTGGGCTTTTTTTTTATTTATTCTGTTGTTGCTGCCAGGTTTTATAATTAGATTCCTGCAATACCATACCTGATGGTAGTTCAGTTAGCGGTTCGCAGGGCTTCCAAAAAGTGTGCATATCATCTGGCAATTGCTGATATAATAGCGTTCCCATAGTCTTCCAGTTAATCATTTCATCGGTTACGGTTTTTACAATTTTTGCCGGATTACCCATTAACAGCGACCGGGCTGGTATCATTTCATCTGCTTTAATAAATGAGAGCACACCAACAATGCACTCATCTCCCAGTTGTACATTATCCATCAATACAGCGTTCATTCCTACCAAACAGTTTTTCCCAACAGTAGCTCCATGAATAATGGCACCATGACCAATATGTGCCCCTTCTTTTAGTAATACCTGAACACCGGGGAACATGTGAATGGTACAATTTTCCTGCACATTACACCCATCTTCAATAATGATCTGTCCCCAGTCGCCCCGCAAAGCAGCGCCTGGACCGATGTACACATTTTTTCCAATGATCACATTACCTGTTACTACCGCTTGCGGGTGAACGAAGGCAGATGGATGAACAACAGGAGTAAAATTTTTGAATTGATAAAACATAGCTTAATTAATATTTGTAGAATTACATCCTTAATAAAGTGAAATTGATTTGGTGAAAATATTTCAATGAAACTGCGAAATAATCTGCAATATTTATAAATGTTTAACCAAGGCTTTTCCTGTTCTATAACAGGTACCCTTAAACGCTGCTACTAAATGATTGTTTTGATTATAGATACTGATATGGTAAAGTCCGGTAGATGTACCATTATGTAATTCTTTTGCTTCGGCAGTTAACACATCTCCCACATAAACCGGCTTTAAAAAATTAATTGAAGTATCCAGCGCAACTGATAATACATTGCGGTTATTGCAGGCAAAAGCAAATGCACTGTCAGACAATGAAAAAGCAATTCCTCCATGAACAATACCAAAGCCATTAATCATTTCTTTACGTACCGTCATTTTTATTTTGCTGTAACCTTCTTTTATTTCCAGTATCTCAATTCCTAACCATTGGCTAAACAGGTCGTTCTCCATCATGTGAGCCACTACTTTGTTTGAAAGATCCATATCCATTTTTTTTACTGAATTGTAAATTTACTTTAAAAAATGGGCGAAGTAAACCTCGAGAATGTTACTGGATTATAAAATAAAAAAATGTCCTCTATATTTTTTGATGAATTTCATTCCAAAATCAATCTAGCTTTTCGGGTCTCATCATTGGAAACAACAATACATCTTGTATAGATGTTTGTCCGGTGAGCAACATACACAAACGGTCGATTCCAACACCAATTCCGCTAGTTGGTGGCATGCCATATTCAAGTGCACGTAAAAAATCGTGATCGATAAACATCGCTTCATCATCACCACGTTCCATCAATTTAATTTGTTCTTCAAAACGTTCTCTCTGTTCAATCGGATCGTTCAACTCACTATATGCATTTGCAATTTCTTTTCCATTGATCATCAGCTCAAAACGCTCTACTAATCCGGGTTTGCTGCGATGCTTTTTTGTAAGGGGGCTCATCTCCACCGGATAGTCTGTTATGAATGTAGGCTGTATAAAATGATGTTCACATTTCTCCCCAAAAAGCTCATCAATCAGTTTGCCTTTTCCCCATTTCGCATCTGCATGTATGCCAAGCTTCAGACAAACATTTCTAATGCCAGATTCATCCATATCGCTAATGTCGAAGCCTGTGTGTTCTTTGATGGCGTCGTACATCGTAATACGTTTGTAAGGCGCTTTGAAACTAATTTGGCTGTTGCCAACAGTTACAGAATCCGTACCATTGGTAGCAATGGCTGTTTTTTCAAGCAGTTGTTCGGTGGTATCCATCATCCACTCGTAATCTTTGTAGGCAGTATAAAATTCTAATACGGTGAATTCGGGGTTATGGGTACGATCCATGCCTTCGTTGCGGAAATTGCGACTGAACTCATACACCCACTCAAAACCACCTACGATCAGGCGCTTCAAGTACAATTCATTGGCAATACGCATATACATTGGCACATCCAACGCATTGTGGTGTGTGCTAAACGGACGAGCCGCCGCACCACCAGGTATGCTTTGTAATACGGGCGTATCTACTTCCAACCCTCCTCTTTCATTTAAAAAAGCACGAATGGCATTCACCATTTTGGTACGTTTTAAAAACACTTCTTTCACCCCTGGGTTTACAATAAGATCTGCATAACGTTGGCGGTAACGAAATTCAGGATCGGTGACTTCGTCAAAAGCTTCTCCGTCTTTTTCTTTTACAATGGGCAGAGGCCTCAATGCTTTGCTTAAAATCGAAAACTCTTTTACATGTATAGAAGTTTCGCCAGTTTTGGTGGTAAACACAAAACCTTTGATACCTACAATATCGCCAATGTCAATTAATTTTTTCCAAACGGTTTGGTACAGGGTTTTATCTTCTCCCAAACAGATATCATCCTGTTTAATATAAAACTGAATTTTGCCTTCCCCATCTTGAAGAACAGCAAAGTTTGCTTTTCCCATATCTCTTACACTCATAATACGACCGGCAATACAAACGTCTTCGAAATCTGCTTTGTTTTCTTCACCCTTATAATTTGCCTTGATATAAGCGGATGTAATATTTACTGGATACAATGCTGCAGGATATGCATCAATACCCAGTTTTATAAGTTCTTCTAATTTTTCTCTGCGGATAATCTCTTGTTCAGATAAATGTTGTGTACTCATAACTTTAAATTCGGCAGCAAAGGTAAACCTTGTGAGGCAGGCAACCAAGTGAACTGTAAAAGGATCTTTTTGCTAATAATAAACAATTACTTACATAATAGTTGTCATAGATACTAAAAATTAGTACATACGAAAATTATAAATCATTCTGGCACTTATTGCAACTATTGGTTACTGCGAAGCTTAAAATCAAGAGCCAACCAGAACTTTTGGAGGCGACAGATTTACAGAAACAGAAGCAGCTAATATCATCAAAGAAGCATTAGGCAGCAATAACATTAAATTGTTTCAATAGTTATAGCAACAGTTTACTGTTTGAAGAGTATTATTAAAACATTTTTTTAAGGGGGGGGAAGAAATAAATGAATCCATCAATTAGTTCAAGGCTAGCAATACCTGCCAGGCTGCATCCACTTTTTTATCTTCTAGCAAATGATGCGCATAACGGTGTAATTCATTTTCCATTTCTGCAGGATCAATTGAAAAATACTGAATAATGTTTTTCAAGGTATCGTCGTTGAATGTGGCGTCGATAGTAGGGAGTTGATGAACATTAGCCAATTGACCTAGATCGTTGCCTGTTAGGATGGAACTTTTTCGGATTTCTGCTGGTAATCGATCGAACCCAATACCCAATGCAGTATTGGGTTTTACAACTTTGAACAAGCTGTTGGCATCTGCCTTACAGTACCAATCGCCGCCCAACCTGGCGATAGGAGTTATTTTGGTTTGGTCTATTTTTTTGTGTTCATCTAAAATGCGATCGTCGATGTGCATACACAACACTTCGCAAATCACCAGATTACCTGCACCACCTTCGTTACCCAATGATTTTACTTCTATGACCTTGCATTCCATTTTAATTTTACTCTCTTTCACCAAGGGTGGTTTTACCATGGTTGCCGGTTCTTCAGTAAAGCCAGCTTTGATAAATTCATTGGTTCCTTTTGGATATTCGGTGCTGGCCAGCGACATTTGCTGCACCATGTCATAATCTACAATATTAATGACCACTTCTTTGATTTCCATTACGTTTTCGAGGGTGTGTTTAGTGCTATTGTCTCGAACCCTCCGAGCCGGAGAAAAAATAAGAATAGGCGGATTACTCGAAAACATATTGAAAAAACTAAATGGACTAAGATTTATGTGGCCCGCATCATCAATAGTTGATGCAAAACATACTGGTCGAGGTGCTACCGCATGTTGTAAATAATTTTGCGTGTCGGCTGTAGAGAGTGTAGATAAATCTAAAAACATGGATATAAGAATTGTTTTTCTGTTACACGAATGATAAAGGCAATAAAGGTTATCAATATTCATCAACCTTTTTTACTTCTTTTATAAAAATACAATCAGTTTGTTAGAATCATGTTGGCTAATATTTCTTTATTTTTTTTTCAAAGCAAACAAACTAGCATCACTTTCTTCTGGGAACATCTTGTTGCTTAATTTGCCAAGGCCATCAATTTCCATATCTACTACATCGCCGGGCAGCAACCATTGTTCCTGATAATCGGGGTTATTTAATTTGCCAGTTCCATTGAGTTCCAGAAAGCATCCGGTACCAACTGTTCCGCTACCGATCACATCGCCGGGAAATAAGTTGACACCATAAGAAGCTCTTTCTATGATCTCTGCAAAGGTCCAATCCATTTGAGATACATTACCTTCACTCACCTGAATATTGTTTACCCAGCATTTCATGGCAAGGTTCCAAGCTTTACCGGTATGACCTTCTTTGCAAGGCACTTCAAAAGGTGCCAATTCATCTAAAGTAACTAACGCCGGGCCAATGCAAGTAGCAAAATCTTTCCCTTTGGCTGGACCAAGGTTGAGCAGCATTTCTTCCATTTGTAGTTTTCTGGCGCTCATGTCGTTCATGATCATGAGTCCTGCAATGTATTGATCGGCTTCTGCAGCAGGAATGTTTCTGCCCGGCTGGCTAATTACAATGGCAACTTCCAATTCAAAATCTAATTTCTCAAAATGATCTGGCATGCACAATACATCTCCCGGGCCTTGAATACTGTTGTGGTTGGTAAAATAGAAAATGGGGAATTGGTCAAATTCGGCGATCATATCTACTTTTCGGTTTCTACGAGCGGCGGCAACATGCTGGCGAAATGCATAACCATCTCTACAACTGGTGGGATGCGGCACAGGCGATATAATGGTTGCCTGTTCGTATGGGGTTGCCAGTACATCTCTCACCAAACCTTCATTAATTCTTTGTTCGCAAAATTGTGCTATCGGAAACACATCTTCCCAATAATTTAAAAACATCGACATACTGATGGGAAGATCTGAATGTAATTTATCAGTGTCGTAAAGCATCCCATTTACCAATAGCGCCAGTTGAGGGTAGTTGTTTTTGAGATGGGTAACCAGTTTCATAACAAAAAATTTAGAGCCTAAAAATAGGCATTTAAATTGCTGTATCTTTATATGATCAGATTCAGCATTTAATCATCCGTAAAACTGCAAAACGTTTATCTTTTACTTTTGCCGTTTATACGCTCTTTTACAAGGATGATGTATAATGTACAAATTATTATATTTGTGCTGTTAATTTTGAGCCAATGGAATTTCAAAAAATATATAATAAAGGACAAGCTCAGCTATTCAAAAATCAATACCTAGAGTTTTTAACTAAAACACATCCCTTGGTGATCTGGGGAATGTACACACCTATACTTACCCTCCTCCCTTATTATGCAGTTAACTCTTTACAATACAACGGAACAAAAGTATTTCTAATTTTTTTAGCGGGTGTTTTCTTTTGGACTTTCACCGAATATTTGTTGCATCGTTTCTTGTTTCACCATCATCCTAATACGAACACGGGAAAACGCATTAATTATGTTTTACATGGCAATCACCACGAATACCCTCGCGACAAAGAGCGGTTATTTATGCCAGCCGTTCCCAGCCTGATGTTTGCCTCCCTGTTTTTCTTGCTTTTTTATATGGTTTTAGGTAAATATGTCATCCCATTTTTCCCTGGCTTTATATTCGGCTACCTTATTTATGGTAGTATGCACTTTGCTATTCATGCATGGAACCCTCCGTTTAAATGGATGAAAGGATTGTGGCGCAACCACCATTTGCATCATTACAAAGAAAATGATCTTGGCTTTGGAGTGAGCAGCACTTTATGGGATCATATATTTGGTACCATGTTCAACTTAAAAAAAGAGAAGGAAAATAAAGAAGAAGTTAAAAAATTGATGTTTTAATTTATGTATTACTCAAGCCAACTGCCATGTATTCTCCGAAGTGGTGAAGTAACAAAACCCATGAAATAAGCATACGTTTAACACCAGCTATCCCTCTATTTAAATATTCTGTTTTTTAAACAGGGTAAATTTATTTCCCAAACACCCGCTCCCCATTCACCCAGGTACCCAAAACTTTTGTGCCCAAAATTTTATTTTCTTCGCAGGTCATTAAATCATTTTCGAGCATGATAAAATCGGCCGATTTTCCTTTTTGCAAACTTCCTTTTTCCTTTTCTTCAAATGCCGATTTGGCTGCCCAGATCGTCATGCCACGGATGGCTTGCTGCCGGCTGAGTGCCTCTTCCATTTGAAAACCGTTAACCGGAAAATTATTCGCATCCTTACGTATCACAGCAGCAAAAAATGTTTTAAATGGACTAATATATTCAACCGGAAAATCAGTACCCAATGGCATCCACTGGTTAGTACCCAATAAGGTTTTGTAGGCATACGCTCCCTTCATTCTTTCTGTGCCCACTCTTTCTGATGCCCAGTACATATCGCTGGTGGCATGTGTAGGTTGCACCGAAGGAATGATACTATAATCGGCAAATAAAGCAAAGTCGTTTGGATGCACCAACTGTGCGTGTTCTATTCTCCAACGTTTGTCGTTTTTACCTTTTAATACTTCTCCATAAATTTTTAAAAGCACTCGGTTGCCACTGTCACCAATGGCATGTGTACACATTTGCAAATTACTACCAGCTAACATTTGCGCTTTGTCTCTGAAATAAGAAGCATCACTCAACAAAAATCCTTTCCACCCTTTTTGGTCATTGTACTCTTGCATTAAGCAGGCACCTCTACTTCCTAAGGCCCCATCTGCATACAATTTAAATCCACCAACGGTGAGGCGGTCGGTAGTATATCTACCTTTTTTTACCCAACGTTCGTAGTAAGTAACATCATCTTTTAGCAATGCATAGATCTTCATTTTTAAACTACCGCTTTTGTGTGCTGCTTCTACCAGTTCAATGGTATGTTCGCTCACCCCGCAATCATGAACCCCAGTTAGGCCTTCCGCAAAACACAATGCCTGTAGCTCACTATAATATTGTTTAGACAAACTATCGCTGATTTCCGGCACTTTTTCCTCTACCATTTTCATGGCATTATCTATAAGGATGCCAGTGGGCTGTCCGTTTTTTAATTCAACGCTGCCGCCAGCAATTTTTGTATTGGCATTGATGCCAGCCAATTGTAAAGCTACTTTGTTGGCAATAGCTGCATGGCCATCTACTCTTTTCAAATACACTGGTCGGGTAGGAAATAAACTGTCTAAAATCCTCGTATCAGGATAGACTTTGCTAGCCCAGTCGTTCTGGTCCCAACCACGGCCATAGATCCACTCCATGGGAGCATTTACACTGTATTGTTTTACTTTGGTTACGATATCATCCCAGGAGTTTGTGCCCACCAGGTCTACCTTCCAACGGTCGGTTGCAAAACCAGTAAAATGACAATGAGCATCAATAAATCCCGGGAAAATGGCTTTCCCTCCCGCATGAATTGTTTGGCTACCATCGTATTTTTTGAGGATCTCATCATTGGTTCCTATTGCCAAAATTTTGCCATCGCTGATGGCCATGGCTTGGGCAGTACTGAAAGAATCATCTACAGTATAAATTACGGCATGATGAACCAGGAGTGGTACTTTTTCTCTGAATTTGCAAGAAGGGAATCCCATTACAAAAAGGGTTGCAAAAAAAAGAATGGTCTGCGGTTTTTGGAAAATCGACATAAAAAATGTTTTTTCAAAAATAAGACAAATCACAGCTTCCTTCTTTTTAACTTTGATGCAAGCCCACAAATTATGTACGATTTTTCTCAAACCAAAAATTTACAAGCCGCCACCTTAAAATGGTTGTCAACAACAGACGACAACGCTGTGGTTACCCAAATAGAAGCGTTGCGACAAGTGCTACGCTTTCATGAACACCGCTATTATGTGTTGAATGATCCGCTTATCAGCGATGGTGAATATGATACTCTTTACAAACTACTCGAAAAAGCGGAACAGCATGATCATAGCCTTATTACCAAAGACTCGCCCACGCAAAGAGTGGGTGGAGGGCTGATCAAAGAGTTTCCCAAACGGCAACATTTGGTGCCAATGCTGAGTTTAGAAAATTCTTACAATGCAGATGATTTACTCGACTGGGACAGGAAGGCCAGAGAGCTCAGCGGTTTAACAGAAGTAGAATATTGTGCCGAGCCCAAATTTGATGGGGCCAGTATTTCATTGATCTATGAAGACGATCAACTTTTCAGGGGCACCACCCGCGGTGATGGCGAAACTGGTGATGAAATTACTCCGAATATCAAACAAATTCGTTCGCTGCCTTTATCGGCAAACTTTAGTCAATTCGGTATCCAGCAAATTGAAATTAGGGGCGAAGTACTAATGAATAAAAACAATTTTGCCCAATACAACAACGGCTTAATTGAAGAAGGAATTCCTCCGCTGGCCAATCCCCGAAACGCTGCAGCCGGAAGCCTCCGCATAAAAGATACCAAAGAGGTAGCCAAAAGAAACCTCGAAGCATTTTTATATCATGTAAGTTATATCGCCGAAAGTAACTCAACAGCTACCGATTCTAAAGCACCCACTACCCATTCTGGTATGCTGGAAATGTTGTGGAATCTGGGTTTCAGAAGTCCGAAACAGGAAATGAAAGTGGTAACAGGCATACAGGGAATCATTGATCAAGTGCAGGAATTTGAAAACAGCCGAGATGGATTGCCTTACGAAATAGATGGCATGGTGATCAAGGTAAACGACCTTGCGTTACAAGATAAGCTGGGCAACACTTCACACCACCCAAGGTGGGCCATCGCTTACAAGTTCAAAGCAAGACAAGCAACCAGTAAATTGTTGGGGGTAGAGTTTCAGGTGGGTAGAACTGGTGCTGTAACCCCGGTGGCCAAAATTGCGCCGGTGCAGGTAGGAGGTGTTACGGTAACAAGTATTTCTGTGCACAACGAAGAATACATTCGAGAAAAAGACTTGAAAATAGGAGATGCTATTTTGATTGAACGAAGTGGCGACGTGATTCCACAGATTGTGAAATCGATGTCCGAATTGAGGGATGGTTCCGAAATTGCCATTATTTTCCCCACGCAATGTCCTATTTGTGAAGATATATTGTACAAGCCCGAAGGAGAGGCAGTTTGGCGCTGTGTAAACATTCATTGCAAAGCGCAGGTAGTAGAACGTATCATTCATTTTGTGAGCAAAGATGCCATGGATATTCGCAGTTTTGGCGAGGCTAACGTCCGCAAATTTTATGAAATGGGATTGCTACCAGATGTACCAACGGTATATCGTCTCAATTTTGATGCATTAAAAAACCTAGAAGGTTTTGGCGCAAAGTCAATCCACAACCTCCACTCGGCTATCGAAGCCAGTAAACAACAACCGATACACCGACTCATTTATGGATTGGGTATCCGTTATGTAGGGGAAACCACGGCTAAAACATTGGCCCAGTCTGTATCTAATATTTTTGAATTTGAGCAATACAGCATTGAGCAATTGCAACAACTACCCGATGTGGGTATTAAAGTAGCTGCCAGCATCCACAGCTTTTTTAAGAACCAAGATAATATTCAATTGCTGCATCAGCTGAAGAAACTGGGCTTGCAATTAGAAGCTGGAAAAAAAGAAATGCTGGAGGGTAACCTCAACGCACAAACGTTTTTGTTTACAGGTACACTCGTACAACTCAAGCGCAGTGATGCCGAAGCGATGGTAGAATCTAATGGCGGAAATATTGTAAGCGGCGTGAGCAGCAAACTCAATTACTTAGTGGTAGGTGCGGATGCTGGTAGCAAACTAGAAAAAGCCAAAAAAATACCTAGCATTAAAATTTTAAGTGAAGAAGAATTTATAAAAATGCTATCAACTTAGTAAAATAAAACATTATATTTATATTTCGCATCTGATAAACGCAAGACCTCCTTTTGAAAAACATCCTTCACTCAATTTGTAAAAACTGAAAGTTATGATTAAAAAAAATGCACGCGAGGTATGGAAGCAAATACAATTTGCGGGTTACAAAAACCTTAGGAAAAAATATGCAGTATCTAACCAAGGTAGGTATGCCAGCTATGCAGAAGATATTATTGCAGATGGTAAACTTCTGAATGGTTCATTAACGTCGGGGTATCGCACCCTTAACCTTCATGTAGAAAAAGGCAATGGTACCATTTATATCCATAGAGAAGTGGCCAAATTGTTTTGTGCCAAAAAAACACCTAAGCATAAATTTGTGATGCACATCAATCATACCAAAACAGATAATGGGTATAAAAATCTAAAATGGGCAACTACGGAGGAGGTCAGTAGCCATCAGCAGAAAAGTCCAGATAAAATCGCTTACAAAGAGCGTCAGGCCAACCGCAGCAAGGGTTTGAAGTTAAGGGTTTCACAAGTTAAAACCATTAAATCTGCCATTGCTAATCCCCGAAGAAAACTCACCTACAAACAAATGGCCGAAAAGTACGGTGTAAGCGAAATGACCTTGTACCGCATTAAAAGTGGAGAAAACTGGAGCAATGCTTAAAAGAAATTTTTATTAGATTTTTTATATGCCTTTCAGAAGAAGGCATTTTTTTATGAATGTATTTAGCCATTTTAGCAACTTTGTATTTGCGTATTTGTTGTTTCACTTTAATATATAAACAATATGATTCAAGCTATCACCATCCGATTTCTAAAAGATCTCGAAAAGAATAATGATAAATCCTGGTTCGACGTTCATCGTTCCCGTTATGAAGATGCAAGAGCTGCATTTCTAGAAAGTGTAGAAGCCATGATTAAGGCCATTGCTATTTTTGAGCCTGCTATTGGGCGGCAAACAGCCAAACAAACTGTCTTCCGTATCAACAGAGATGTGCGTTTTAGCAAAGACAAGCGGCCCTATAAGAACAATATGTCGGCTTACTTTAATGTAGCAGGCAAAAAAAGCAATCTGGCAGGTTATTATGTACACATAGAACCAGGTAAATGTTTTGCCGCAGCGGGCGTTTGGATGCCTGAAGCCATAGTGTTATCGAAAATACGGCAGGAGATCGATTACAACTTCGATGAATGGAAACGTATCAATGCTGTTTCGGCATTTAAAAAATTATTTCCAAAAGGAATCAATACAGATGATAAATTACAGCGGCCACCAAAGGGTTACGACGAAAACAACCCCGCCATAGAAATACTTAAATTAAAAAGTTTTATTGGATCGAGATCATTCTCTGATGCAGAAGTAATGCACAAAGATTTTATCAAAAACTTGAGTAAAACGTTCAAAGCGCTGAAGCCAATGATAGATTTTATCAACCGGTCAATTGACTAAAAAAATTTATACAGATAAAAAATGGCCAGTGATAAAAATCACCGGCCTTGCTTACCTCTGAAACCACAAGAAAAAAGTTAGAGTATGTATAAAATATATATGGGTGCTAATAAAAGTTACTAATTGATTAATTGGAATACTGGCAAGAGAATATTACTCTATGAAGCTTTTGAAGAGGATATAAGAAGAACCTAGTTAGAATTGGTTAGTTCGTAAAAATAATACTTTTCTTTAATTATGATAATTTATTTTATGTTTTTTACAAACTAATTTATATTTCTCATTAAGCATAGGTTAATAATTGTCTTTTTTTCTTTTTATATCCCCACTCCGGAGCCCTCTTTTTCATCAAAGTATCTATTCCACGCATGTAAAATAGTTTTCATACAGTATTCATTTGGGTAATACGTAAGCTTTGCAAGACTCTCAAAATCATGGCAATACCGCCATTTAGGTATTCAATGAAGTGCCAGTAGCTTGCGGGCATAAATAGAGGATCGCCCAACTTGAGGATCGTTACGTAGCCCTGTTTGAGTTTGGTGGCTGAAAAATTTTTACACCCAAAAGATTCGGTATTGTTGGCAGAATTGGCCAGGCTTAGCACTTCCCATGGTTTGCGGTACAATTTGTATTGTGGTTGTGCATAAAAAACAACACCCTTTTTACCTACAAACTGGGTATGTAGGGTATGACTCATGTAGGCGTGGAAATGCATATAGCTAATACTATCTTCACCTCCCAGAAAAACATGGGGTAGTTTTTCACAAAACCAACCATGTACAAATTCTGCCAATCAAAGTCTTTGATGACCTACGGTGCGTGTTGAAAAATATTGAATAGAAAAATTCTAAGATTAAGAGGGCTTGCCTATACCATGTGTAAGTAATCACCAAACTTCATATAACCGTCTGCAGTTTTGATGAAAGAGTAGGAATAGCTTTTTACATTGTTGTACACCCCCACTTCTTTTCTCCTACCATATTTATCAAATAGGCCCAATTCTATTGGGCGTAAGCCGGCCATTATTTTGCAAGTCCATTGATCACTAATGGTTTTTGGAATCATAATACTACTTTTTTTACTTCAGCGGGAGCAATAGCCACCACTTTGTGAACCAGTTTCAACTGCATATAACAAATGTATTATTCAGCCTTTACTATTTAGAATAATTTACTTAAAAAGTGAATAAAAAACTAATAAGTGTTAGTTTTGTAACAACAACTTATGGCAAAAATTAAAGCAGTAGCCAATGGTTCTAAAAAAGATGCCATTGTAAAAAAGGCAGCAGGGCTATTCAGGCAAAAGGGTTTCAAGGCAACTTCCATGCGGGAGCTGGCAGAAAAAGTGGGGGTAGAAGCGCCGAGTCTCTACAACCACATCGGAGGAAAAAGCGAGTTACTTCAACTTATCTGTTTTAATGTGGCCAATGAATTCACCATCCACCTGCAACAGCTCGAAGTAACACGGCAAACGGTGGTAAAAAAACTCGATCAGCTCATTCGATTTCATATCAGAATGATGCTACAGTGTTACGATGAACTGTATGTGGCCAATCACGAATGGAAGCAATTGGAAGACCCATATCTCTCTAACTTTTTAAGTCAACGCAAGCACTACGAAAGCAGCATGGTACAACTTGTGAAAGAAGGAATAAAACGAAAAGAAATAAAAAATATCCATCCTTATGTGGCCGTGCTTACTATATTATCTGCAGTTCGTGGGTTAGAATTTTGGCAGCGTCACAAAAAAGACATTCCTGCTGATGTGCTGGAAAACAACATGGTGAATCAACTATTAAATGGGTTAATCAAATAATATATGGCAGTTCATTTTCATCCCCTCAAAATCAAGAAAATCAATAGAGAAACATCCGATTGCGTATCCATCAGTTTTGAGGTACCTACTGCACTTACTACAGATTTTGAATACAAAGAAGGACAGAGTTTAACGGTACGAGCAAACATCGATGGAGAAGAAGTAAGAAGAACTTATTCTATTTGCTCAGCACCCTCTGAACAACAGCTAAAAATTGCTGTGAAAGCGGTAACTGGTGGGCGGTTTTCTAACTTTGCCCAGCATTTGAAGTCTGGCGACATATTGGAGGTGATGCCGCCGGTGGGTAATTTCAATGCAAGAGCGGATGCAATAAAACCTGGTAAATTTTTAGCCATTGCAGCTGGTAGTGGTATAACACCTGTTTTGTCTATCATCAAACATACCCTTGGGCTACATCCGCAGCATGAGTTTACGCTACTCTATGGTAATAAGAGCCGCAGTTCCATCATTTTCTTCGAAGACTTAGAAGGGCTTAAGAATATTTACATGGAGCGATTTACCCTCCTTAATATTTTAAGTAGGGAAAAAACCGATGTAGCTGTTAACTATGGAAGAATAGATGGGGCCAAACTGCAAAGCTTGCAATTGTTGATACCATTCAAAGATTTCGAGAGCATTTATATCTGCGGGCCAGAAGAAATGATCATTGCTGCTAGTAATTTTTTACAGGGATTAGGTGTTGAAAAAAGTAAGATTCATTTTGAACTTTTTACGATACCTGGCCAACAAAAAGTAGCCGCTAACTCTAAAGAGCTGATCATTCCAAAAAATGACGGACCATTAAGTAGCATTACTATTAAACTAGATGGCAGGAGTATTGATTTTGAGCTATCGCAAAACGGAAAAAATATTTTAGATGCAGCACTTCAAATAGGGGCCGATTTGCCTTATGCTTGTAAAGGAGGTGTTTGTTGCAGCTGCCGAGCTAAGTTAACAGAAGGCGAAGTAAGCATGGATGTAAATTATGCACTAGAACCCGAAGAGGTGGCACAGGGGTTTATCCTCACCTGTCAAAGCCATCCCCTGACTAAAAAAGTAGTGATAGATTTTGACGTTAAATAAAAGTAGAAGGGCTGCCGTTCGTTAAATTTTAAACAAAAAAAGCTCTACTGCTTAATTAGGCTTAATAAAACTAACGTTTGTTAGTATTTTTTGTACTTTTACGCTATAAATGAAATTATATGCCATTACATGATTTGGAAAAAGCATTTCAGAAAAAAATTGATCAAGAGATCAAGATAGAGCCACGCGACTGGATGCCGGAAGCGTATCGTAAAACAAATGTGCGTCAGATCAGTCAGCACGCTCACAGCGAAATTGTAGGAATGTTACCCGAAGGCAATTGGATTAGCAGGGCACCTTCGCTGAAGCGTAAAGCTATTTTAATTGCAAAAGTACAGGACGAAGCGGGGCATGGTTTGTATTTATATTCTGCGGCGGAAACACTGGGCACTAGCCGAGATCAAATGATTGACGACTTAAACAGCGGTAAGGCTAAATACTCTTCTATTTTTAATTATCCTACCTTAACCTGGGCCGATATGGGGGCGGTGGGGTGGTTGGTAGATGGAGCAGCCATCCTCAATCAAGTGATGCTTTGTCGCACTAGTTATGGTCCTTATGCAAGGGCAATGGTAAGAATTTGTAAAGAAGAAAGCTTTCACCAACGGCAGGGTTTTGAATCATTGTTGGTAATGTCTAAAGGAACAGCGGAGCAAAAAGCTATGTGTCAAGATGCCATCAACCGATGGTGGTGGCCGAGTTTGATGATGTTTGGTCCGAAAGACAGCGAGAGTACGAACAGCGATCAAAGTATGAAATGGAAAATTAAAAGGAAGACGAACGATGAGTTGCGTCAAAACTTTGTAGATATGATTGCAGTGCAGATAAAATTACTAGGCATGACCTTGCCCGATCCCAATTTAAAATGGAACGAAGCACGCCATCATTTTGATTTTGGTGAAATTAATTGGGAAGAATTTTGGAATGTCGTAAAAGGAAATGGGCCCTGCAACAAACAACGACTAGATGCAAGGCGTAAGGCACATGAAGAAGGCGCTTGGGTGCGAGCTGCTGCTTTGGCTTATGCTGAAAAGCAATTTCAGCAGCAGCAAAAGGTGGCTTAACCAACAATAATTGTAAACTGGGGTAACCCTTTATCAAAGTTTTAATTTTTCCATCCCCCAAAAAATTGAATCATGAATCTTTCCTTTGTAAGAAAATACCTTTACGGAGATATACCGGAACAAACAGGTGGATCAACAGAACAGCAACCTTCCAGTGCAGCAGCAGGTTGGCCTTTATGGGAAGTGTTTATCCGCAGCAAACAAGGACTTGATCACAAACATGCTGGTAGCTTACGTGCAGCAGATGCAGCCATGGCTATGGAAAATGCCAGAGATGTGTACACCCGTAGGCAGGAAGGGGTGAGCCTTTGGGTGGTAGAAAGTAAATTCATTCATGCCAGCAATCCTGATGATGCTGAAAGTTTTTATACGCCAGCCGAAGACAAAATTTATCGCCACCCCACTTTTTATGATTTACCAGATGAGGTGAAGCACATGTAAGTGTAAAGATTGCAGCAGTAACGTTCAAGTTCAAAATAACAAGTTAAAAGAGATAGAAGAGTTGTTAATGAGCCATATCGCTTATTTATGAAAAAATAATACAAAATGAACGCACACCCATCAAACAACTATTCAACTATTGAACTCATAAAATATACTCTACACCTAGCAGACAGTAACCTCATTCTTGCACAACGCAATGGAGAATGGTGTGCGCATGCACCCATTTTGGAACAGGATATTGCCATCACTAATATTACATTGGATCTAATCGGTCAGTCTAGAAATTTTTATCAATATGCAGCCCAACTAATTAACCAATCAACCGATCGGCCCAACAATGAGGCTACTGAAGATAGTTTGGCTTATTTGCGCACAGAAAGAGCATTTAAAAATTTATTGATCACAGAATTACCTGCTGGCGATTGGGCACAAACGGTACTGCGACAATTTTTTTACAGTTACTATCAGTTAGGGTTATACGAACAATTACAAAATAGTATAGATGCACAATTAGCTGCAATTGCAGTAAAATCGATCAAAGAAACAAAGTACCATTTAAAGTGGAGTAGTGATTGGGTGCTACGTTTGGGCGACGGCACTGATGAGAGCCGCCAACGCATGTTAAAAGCTTTGGAAACATTATGGCAATACACTGGCGAAATGTTTACGCCTGTGGAATACGAAATTAATATGGGTATTGATTTCGTACAGTTAAAAAAAGGTTGGGAACAACATGTGTTTGCGGTGATGCAAACAGCTACTTTATTGCAAGCTGGTGATATTACCCAATTGAACAACGTATATATGCAAGCTGGTGGAAAAACGGGTGTACATACAGAACAGATGGGATTTATTTTAGCAGACCTGCAATACTTACAAAGAACTTACCCAGGAGCTAGTTGGTAAAGAATAAATACCATTGATGAACAACACAGGTAACAAATTTTCTGTCGCTTCTAGCAAACTGCCTACAGAGGCCGAGGTTGCTGTATGGAATATATTAGAAACCGTACCAGATCCCGAAGTGCCAGTATTGTCGGTGCTAGACCTCGGAATAGTTAGAGATGTAAAAGTAGAAAGCCCTTCTGCAGACTATCCCAAGGGGCTGGCCAGCATCACCATTACACCTACATATAGTGGTTGTCCGGCCATGGACGCCATTAGTATGGATATTCGAATGAGGATGATGGAACATGGCTATGGAAAAGTAAACATCATTTCAGTATTATCACCAGCCTGGACAACAGACTGGATGACCGAATCTGGAAAACAAAAATTAGCCGCATACGGAATTGCGCCACCAGCTCATTCAAATGTAGAAGGAGCTCCAGTAATTTGTCCGCAATGCCAATCTGATAACACCAAGCTACTGAGCCAGTTCGGAAGTACCGCCTGCAAAGCTTTGTACCAATGCAACGACTGCAAAGAGCCCTTCGACCATTTTAAATGCCATTGATAAATGCGCTTGTTGCCATTGCTAGTGAGGTTGTTGATTCCAGCGTTCATTATTTGTATCTTTAGTGTAGCGCAAAAAATAATTATGAATTTTAAAGTATATTTTACAGAAGTAGAAAAAGTACTATTTGCCAATATTATTGGAGCTATCATTGGTATGGAAAATGTGGTTCGGAGTAAGTCTGCAGAATTGAAATATATGATCCTCATTTGCCTAGGATACTGTTTGTACGGCATATTATCTAAAGAAGTTTCTGAAATCAATCCCGATCTTATTGCCAGCAACCTTTTAATTGTAGTAGGTTTTATTGGCGCAGGCGTTATGTTTAAAGAAAAGATTTCCTTAAATAGATTAATAACTACCGCTTTAATTTCGGTAACGGCTGCATTGGGTATGGCCAAAGAAAACAGCTACGCTATTTATATATATCGCATCAGCGCTCCCGATAAAAATTACTACCTCATCAAAGAACACCTCATTCAGCACAGGGATGTAATAAGCTTTGATATTTAAACTAAAAATTGCGCACATGTCAGCTATAGAATTTACCATCAACCAGCAAGTGGCCGTTATAAGACTCAATAGGCCTGAGAAGTTTAATTCTTTTAACAGAGCAATGGCACTTGAACTACAGCAAGTGTTAGATGATTGTGCTGCTAATAATGAAGTGAGGGCTTTGTACCTTACTGGTAACGGCAAAGGTTTTTGTGCAGGCCAAGATCTGGGTGAACTCATAGGAGATGAAGCACCGGGCTTTGATGTGTTATTATCGCAACATTATAATCCTATTGTTACAAAAATCAGAAACATCGAAAAGCCTGTGGTATGCGCTGTAAATGGCGTGGCTGCTGGTGCTGGCGCTAATATAGCATTGGCTTGCGATGTTGTAGTGGCAGCAGCCTCCGCCACTTTTATACAGGCATTTAGTAAAATTGGGTTGATACCAGACAGTGGTGGTACATTTATTCTTCCGCGTTTAATAGGCTTTGCCAAAGCCAGTGCCCTAATGATGCTGGGCGATAAAGTTTCGGCAAGTGATGCAGAAAGAATGGGTATGATTTACAAAGTGATTGCAAATGAAAATTTTGAAGTAGAAAGTTTAGCCATTGCCAACACATTAGCAGCCATGCCTACTAAAGGGCTCGCGTATACGAAAAAAGCCCTTAACGCATCTTTTGAGGCATCAATGCAAGAGCAGCTTTTGCTCGAAGATACACTCCAACAAAAAGCTGCTGCTACTTTTGATTATAATGAGGGTATCAGTTCTTTTTTAGAAAAGCGGCCTCCAAAGTTTAAGGGAGAATAATTATTGCTTAATCGAATATTCAAAAAGAGCGACATCAAATATTATTTCGATTTCTCATAATACATTGAATCAAATTTAAGGGTGCTGAAGTTAAAGTAGTAACTCATTCTGTCACCCAACATTTAACACGCTCGCTTACATCATTAAACAAAGGCTTACAGCGGGTGTTCCTTTCCCAATCGCAAGCTTTGCCATTTGGTATTCAACCCCCGTAAATGACTTCTACATTTTATAAAAAAATATTCAGGAGCTACATTTACACACAGATTTTGCTTCTATTAATAAAATGAATTCCTATTTTTTTAACAGCTGCAATTCTTTTTGCATTTTAAACATTTCATCTCTTAATCGAGCAGCTTCCATAAAGTCGAGATCTCTGGCTGCTTTCTCCATTTCTTTTTTAGTGCGCCCAATTGCTTTTTCCATTTGAGGAATAGTTTTGTATTCTTCCTGCTCATCTGCTGCTACGGGAACCAACCCTTCATCAGGTGCAATTGACCGTGGGTTACTTGGGTCGTATCCTTTTACATCGAGTACACTGCCCTGAGCAAAAACCTGTTCTTTTGTTTTTTGAATCGATGTTGGAATAATGCCATGCTTGTTATTGTAGTCCACTTGTTTTTCTCTTCTGCGGGTAGTTTCATCGATGGTCCGCTGCATACTTTGCGTCATTTTATCTGCATAAAATATAACCCGACCATCCACATTACGGGCAGCCCTACCTGCTGTTTGGGTTAAACTTCTTTCGTTTCTTAAAAATCCTTCTTTGTCTGCATCCAGAATAGCAACCAGTGATACTTCTGGCAAATCGAGCCCTTCTCTCAACAGGTTCACGCCCACTAGTACATCAATAATGCCGAGTCGCAACTCTCTCAATATTTCTACCCGTTCAAGGGTATCTACATCGCTGTGTATGTATTTGCTTTTGATGTTGATGCGGTGCAGGTATTTGTCCATCTCCTCCGCCATTCTTTTCGTAAGTGTGGTCACCAAAATCCGATCGCCTTTTTGAATAGTTTTTTCAATCTCATCCAGCAGGTCATCTATTTGATTTACGGAAGGTCGAATTTCAATCGGCGGATCCAGCAAACCTGTTGGACGCACTACTTGTTCTACTACCACGCCTCCGCATTTTTCCAATTCATAATCGCCGGGTGTTGCCGAAACAAATACCATTTGGTTCGTGAGATTTTCAAATTCATGAAAATTCTGCGGCCGATTATCCATGGCAGAAGGCAATCGGAAACCATAATCAACCAACACTAATTTTCTGCTTCGGTCGCCGCCATACATGCCGCTGATTTGTGGAACCGTCTGGTGACTTTCATCAATGATTGTGAGATAATCTTTGGGGAAATAATCGAGCAAACAGAAAGGCCTGGCACCTGGCTTCCTCCGGTCAAAAAAGCGGGAATAGTTTTCGATACCGTTGCAATAACCTAGTTCACGAATCATTTCTAAATCGTATGCCACGCGTTCGCCGATGCGTTGCGCTTCGATGTACTTACCAGAGTTTTTAAAATATTCAACCTGCGAGGCGGTTTCATCCTGTATTTCATTGATCACCTGCGCCATCATATCTTTGGGCGCGATATATAAGTTAGCAGGAAAAATAGCGGCATTTTCTACTGAGGTAATCCGTTTACCAGTCGTTAGTTCTAGGGTTTCGATTGTTTCAATTTCATCACCAAAAAAACTGATGCGGTAACCAAAATCCACATAGGGCAAATTGATATCAATCGTATCACCTTTCACCCTAAAAGTTCCGCGGGTAAAATCACCTTGGCTGCGGTGGTATAATGAATTGACGAGTGCATGTAAAAATCCTTGTCGGCTCATCACCTGCCCTTTTTGGATGCGGATGATACTATTTTCATATTCTACAGGGTTGCCCATACCATAGATACAACTTACACTGGCCACAATAATGATATCTCTTCTACCACTGAGTAATTGCGCGGTGGCTTGTAACCGAAGTTTGTCTAGCTCCTCATTGATGCTAAGATCTTTTTCGATGTAGGTATTGCTGGTGGGGATATATGCTTCTGGTTGATAATAATCGTAGTAACTCACAAAATATCCCACGGCATTATCAGGAAAAAACTGCTTGAATTCACCGTATAGTTGTGCCACCAATGTTTTGTTGTGGGTGATCACCAATGTGGGTTTTTGAACATTTTGAATCACATTGGCCATGGTAAATGTTTTACCACTTCCCGTAACACCGAGCAAAGTTTGGTATTGTTCCCCTTCCAATAAACCCTCGGTAAGCTGCGCAATGGCAGAGGGCTGATCACCTGTAGGGGCATAAGAGGAGTTGAGTGTAAATGCCATAATACGAATCAATGTATTTGAGTGTTGTAAAATTAAATCAAATAAACTGCACTTTATTAAAGTGTTGACATTCGGTTGCTTTACTTTTCATAAAAAAAACTGCTTTTCTCAAAGCAGTTTTCAAAAAAAGATATTTTATTGTATTTATTTCGAAGCCAATTCAATCATGGTGGTTAATTCTTCTACCAAGGCATCGTCATTTCCACCGAAACCAATAGATTTAAAACGGATCTTTCCTTCTTTATCCAGAATGAATTTTGTTGGAATGCCGTTCACATTATAGTCAGCTACCATTTTGTCTTCTACATCCATCAACACATGAAATGGGTAGCTTTTTTTAGTCATAAATTCTTTTGCATTTTTTAATTTATCTTCAGCAGATTCCCATGTATCCACAAAAAGGAATGCAACATTTAGATTGTCTTTATATTTAGACAATGCCTTGTTCATGCCTGGCATAGAAGCGATACAAGGTCCGCACCAGGTTGCCCAAAAATCTACAACCACCACTTTCCCTTTCAAAGAAGTTAAGCTCACTATGTTGCCATCAAAATCTTTCAGGCTAAAATCAGGAGCAGGTTCGTTGAGAATAGATTTCGCAATGGCTGCACGTTTTTGAATCAATGCATCCTGCTCCAACGCCTGCAAATAAGTGCTAAACCCTTCGTTGTTTCCATTGATTTTTGTATAGGTAGCTTGTAAAATTTCTTTTGTTTTTGAACTAGCAGTACCTGCTTTCACCATCCCTTCTACAAGTAATTTAACTTCTGCTGTTGGCAGCACTTTTTCTGCCAGCAACACATAACGTTCGTTGTATTCAGCATCTTTACTTTTTCTGATTTCCGCAGCCTCCTTTGCCACCGGATAACCTTTGGCGTAGTCACCCATTTTGTACATGATGAATGCATAGGTATCTCCATACATAGAGTAAGTGTATTTTTTTTCTGTTTCCCATTCAGCGGTGGTCATGGTTTCAGGTTTTGTGCCCACGCCTGTTTTAAGTTGTGCTTTTGCAAAAGCAGTGGCTTCTGTAGCCATCTTGGCTGCCTCTGTAATATCTTTATCATTTTCGGCCATATCCCAGGCAACATTGTTGAGACTGGAAGCTTTTTCGGATGCAGGCAATTTTTCTAGCCACTCATAGTATTTGCTATAATTTCCTGCAGCCATATAGCCAGACGCTATGGCATACCGGTAATTATCGTACTCTCCTAGATAACGCTCTTCTTTGCCATATTTGGAAACGATAGTAGTGAAAATATTTTCTTTTTTATCCATGGCCTTTTCCCGGTAAAAAGAATCTATCAATTCATTTTTCCACCAAGAGCCACCTGGAAATTGTTGCTTAACTACCGTCTTCAAAGAATCAGCGGTAGATTTCATTTTAAGAGTAACATACAAATTGGCTATACCCAATAGATCACTTTCACTCCTGTTTGGCTGGCTTACAAAAGATTGGAGTTGATCTAAAACAATTGGTTTAGCCGCAACTTTATCTATGTTTATTAACCAGCCCCAATAGTTAGACATATATGGAAAGTCATTTTTAAGATCTGGATATTGACGAAGGCCTTCTTCTAAAAATTCCACCCCAGCTTTCTTATCTGTTTTCATACCAAACAATTGCTCGCCTAGCACCAATTGTAAATAGGCTGCTGAATTATAATAGCCTGATGATATCTTTTGTTGCAAATTATATACTGGAATAATGTACTGTTTACCTGCGTTATCATCCTTTTCTTCCCCGGCAACTATTTTAAATACGATGGCGGTGCTGTTACTGTCTAATTGGACGCTACCGCTGTAAAGTTTTCCTTTTTTATTCAGCACCGGCTCAATTACCTTCCAAGAGTTACCTTTAAAAGTATAGAGTACAATTGAAATATCCTTTGCATCTTTTAAAGGAGAATAAGCCGCGTTGTATTCAAATGAAAGCTTGGATGAAACTGTTGGGTAGGCCGGTGAAAAGTTAAGTGCAGTAAACTTTACCTGTGCCTGCATCATAAAAGTGCTGATGATGAAAAAAGACAGGAGCAATATTTTATATTTCATAAGAAGTAACTTTAGTTATGTAAAAGTATCAACATAAATAGACAGCTATCTGTTAAAATTTTTTATTCCCATCAATCATAATGTGTTTGTGAGTAAACAGCAGTTGTTTCTTTGTGTAAAAAGTAGTGATGAATGAATATTGAGTGGATTAAACACAAATACCCTTTGTATTGTTAAACACAAAGAGTATAGCTTGTAGAATGATTCTTTAAAATGAATATGCTTCTTTTAACCGACAGTCTTTTTAAACAACCCGAGTGTTCTTTCCCACGAAAGTTTGGCTGCTGCTTCATTGTATCGGGCTGCAGACGTATCGTTGTGAAAAGCATGGTTTACCCCTTCATACATAAACAATTCATAGTTGATCTTGTGTTTAATTAAAGCTGCTTCATATGCTGCAATACCTTCATTAACCCTTGTATCTAAACTGGCGTAATGTAGCTGAACCGTTGCTTTGATTTTTGGTACATCTTCTGCTTTTGGTTGCCGTCCATAATAAGCAACCGCCGCTTTTAAATCGGGCATGTTCACGGCCAATGTATTGGCCATAGCGCCACCCCAGCAAAATCCAACACAGGCAAATTTTCCGTTGCTGTCTTTTCTAGTTTTGGCATATTCGAAAGCCTTTATGAAATTTTGGTTGGTTTGGTTGGCATCTAGTTTGGTAAACATGGTTCTTGCTTCATCTTCATTGGCGGGTAATGTTCCTAATGCCGCCAAAGCGTTTGGCGCAATGGCCAAATAGCCAGCTTTTGCTACTCGTCTGGCTACATCTTCAATATGTGGGGTAAGTCCACGATTTTCGTGTATAACAATTACAGTAGGATATTTACTCGCTTTTTTAGGACGGGCAACATAAGCCTGCATTTGACATTGTTCCCCTGCATATTGAATACTTTCTATAAAAAGCTCATCATCAAATGGGGTAATGTTAGCAGCAGTGGCTTTGTTAGATTCTAACATGGGTAAAATGCTCAAGGCAGCCGCCATGCTGCCGGTGTATAAAGCCAGCCTTTTTAAAAATACAGAGCGACTCAAAGGTTTGTGTGTGTACTCATCGTACAAATTAATGATTTGCTGATCCATCATAAAATGATAAAATTTAAAGTTTATAATAACAATGTAATCATTTTTTT
>JBBEBH010000025.1:0-29178 GCA_040882445.1 Ferruginibacter sp.
ATTGGGCTTCAAACTTTCTTCCTGTAAATCGCGGATCTCTTCGGGGTGTGGTGGCAAATCTGGACTTCCGATACCCATATTTATCACGTCCTTGCCAGCTTTGTTCATGGCGTCTATTTCTCTCAGCTTTTGAGAAAAGTAGTATTCATTGATGCCTTGTAATCTTTTAGCGACAACCATCTCTTTATTTATTTTAGATTTTTAAACTGATAAATATCATGCACTTTTAGTATAGGTAAAATTTATAAAAATTTGTTAATCAATATATTAAACCAAACTATCTTTAAATCATAAGATTGTTATAAATTATAATTAGGCAATATACTTCCAGCTGTGGAGTTCTCGATAGCCATTACCGCTGCTGATGTTTGAAGCGTATTTCCTGCTTTTTTTTAATAAGCTCTCTAAAAGTGCTGCAACATAGCACTTCTACCTGCTTACCAAAAAATTGGCGGGCATCTGTTTGGTGAAAACTTCCTTCGAAACCTTGTATGGCAGCGGTAGTAGCAGGTGTTGGCATAATTGTATTTTTCAATTAACGCTTTGGTACAAATAAAAAATCCCGGCTTGTAAGCCGGGACCTTATGTATTTTAAAAAATTTCTAGGTTTTTATATACACACGCCCGACCTGCTACTAAAATAGTAGTAAAAATAAACTGGCCAGTTGTATGCTGTATTTTTATTCATTGATTGGTACAAAGCTAATGGCAGATATTGGAAATAAAAAAATAAAAACACATTTTTTTAGAAAATATCAGAGGAACAGTACACTTCTAATAGATAAAGCCCCTAAAAAAGGGGCTTTACTACGATTGTTTGCTTTTAAAAAAACTTGAGCCTTGAGGAAAATCCTCATGGTTTGCAAATTATTTCTTAGTTGTGTCAACAACTACTGGAGCAGTGGTATCAACTACAACTGGAGCAGTAGAGTCAACAACAACTGGAGCAGTAGAGTCAACAACAGGAGCTGTAGTGTCTGTTTTTTCAGTTTCGTTACAAGCTACTAAAGATGCAGCGATGAATGCAATTGCAAAAAACTTTTTCATTTTGTTAATTTTTAAATGTTTAAATTATAATTCAATGTTAATACCGTAACCTTAAAAAGGTAACCCAAGTAACTAAGTTTTTTTTAAAATATTTTTTTTCGTTGTTTTGGGTTACTATTGGGTAAATTAAGTATTAATATTAATATAGGTGAATACATTAGAAGAAGAAAAAGTTTTGTTAGAGGGCCTTGCTAGAGAAGATAAGGAGTGTATAGAAAAAATATACCGAGAGCATTATACTATGGTTCAATCGCTTGTTACCAACAACAATGGAACATCTGATGATGCTGCCGATATTTTTCAAGAATTGATGATTGTACTGTTCGAAAAAGCCAGGTCGGCCAATTTAGAACTCCATTGCCAACTCAAAACTTACATATATGCAGTGAGTAGGAGATTGTGGTTAAAAAAATTGACACAAGCGCAAAGATTTACTCAATCGGATGTAGAATACATGGAACAGGTTGCAAATGTGGAAGATGATGTAGAGATGCATGTAAAAAGACAAAACGATTTCACAATGATGGAAATCGCCATGAACAAAATTGGAGAGCCTTGTAAAAGTTTGCTCGAAGCCTATTACATTCAGAAAAAACAAATGCAGGCCATTGCGGCCGATTTTGGATATACCAATGCCGATAATGCAAAAACCCAGAAATACAAATGCCTTGTGAGATTGAAGAAATTGTTTTTTGCACAGTATAAAAATGTAGAGTAATGGAAGACGTTTTACTAATTGATGCCGTTGAAAGATTTGTGAATGGTGAGATGACTCACCAGGAGAAGATTTATTTTGAAGATCTAAGAAAAAATAATCCTGAGCTAGACCAGGCTGTGGTAGAGCAATTGTTTTTCTTAAATGAGTTGAACAACTTCGGAGTTACTAAAAGTTTTAAACACAGTTTACATGAAGTTCAAAACAAACTAGCCAATGAAGGTTTTGTTTTCAGTACACCTGTTATAGTCAAGGCCAAACTAATACAGATGTGGTACAAATACAAAAAAACAGTTGCTGTAGCAGCTTCTATAGCTGGTGTGGTTTCTTTGTTTATTGCTAGTGTGGTTTCTGCCGTTACTAAAAAAGATCCTACCAACACTACCCTATTGGTAAACAAGGTAGAGGCAGTTGCGGTGAAAAATGCCCAAATAGAGCGGAAGCTTAACAAATTGGAAGCTAATGCCATTGCAGAGGCAAAAAAACCAATGGTTGAATCTAAGTTCAATGGTACAGGTTTTTTAATTGACGTAAACAATAATTACATCATAACCAACGCACACGTAGCGATGGAAGCCAAAAATCAATTGATTGTTGAAAATAAAAAAGGTGATCAATTTGAGGCAAAAACCGTGTATATAGATCAATTAAGAGATATTGCCATCCTGCGAATCAAAGATAAATCGTTCAAAAAACTTTCCCCCATACCCTTCCAAATTCGAAAATCAAGTGCATTTTTAGGTGAACAAGTCTACATGTTGGGTTTTCCAAAAAAAGAAATTGTTTACGGCGAAGGTTATGTGAGTGCAAGAAACGGTCACAATATGGATACACTTTTTTGTCAGTTAAGTACCACCGCCAGTGCTGGCAGCAGCGGCTCACCTGTTATTGCTAAAAATGGCGATTTAATTGGGATCCTTACCAGCAAAGAATCAAATACTCAGGGTGTTATTTATGCCATCAAATCTGTAAACATTCTCAGAGCCATTGAAGAAGCGAAAAAAATAGACGATAATACCTCTATTAAAATTACTGGAGCTTCCGTACTTAAAGGCTTAAAAAGAGAAGATCAAATAGAAAAGATGGAAAATTATGTTTTCATGATCAAAGGAAATTAAAAAAATACTTCCATAAAAAAGGGCTTCCAATTGGAAGCCCTTTTTTTATGGAACGATGTACTAAATAATAACTTTCACATATTAAGTCCAGAGCGATGTTGGGTATTCTCCAGCTTCTATCAAAGCATCTAAACTGGCTTTTACTGCCCAAGCATCTTCCTTGTAAGTAACGCCAAACCATTGTGCACTGGTAGGTATAATTTTGATATTATTACCTGCTTTTTTGATAAACTCATCTCCTATGATAGGAATAAAAAATTCTGCTTTAATATTATCTTTATTATTTTTTGGGAATACACTAAATAGCTCATCACAAAGTTTGAATACGGAAGGATGCAAGCACCAGAAATTCATAGAAACGTTTGAATTACCTGCAACTTCCACCAATATTGCTCCTTCCTCATAAACCACTTTGCCATTTGTTGCATAAATTTTAGTTCGCTCATGGATGCCTACCAAATTATTGTTCTCATCTACATCACAAACGCCCCTACTTACGGTTCCATTTTCGCTAAGTGTTTTATCGAGCTGGTAACCAATAATTCCATATGTATGTTCGCCACATTCTGAAATAAGAAATTCGGCAGCCTTTTTAAAGGCAGCTTTACCATAAAAATCATCTGCATTGATCACCGCAAAAGGTTCTTTCACTACATCTTTGGCACACAAGATAGCGTGTGCTGTTCCCCATGGCTTCGTTCGATCTGTTGGCATATCTGCAGGGTCTACAAAAGCAGTCATCTCCTGATAAACATAATCAATGGCAATCTTACCTCTACATTTATTATCGAAATTTGCTTTGAAATTTTCTGCAAAATCTTTTCTGATGATAAACACCACTTTACCAAAACCGGCTGCGATGGCATCATAAATAGAATAGTCCATGATAGTTTCTCCCGATGGCCCAAATCCTTCAGTTTGTTTCATACTTCCATATCTGCTAGCCATTCCTGCCGCCAGAATTAATAATGTTGGTTTCATCAAGTGTATTTCTTTAAAAATTTAAACGGATGTTTGTATGGCAAATATAAAACAAACCCATTTTATAATTATTAAATGCTTTTTGATACAAATAAGATACCAACACAAGCGCTTGCCGGTGATTTTTTTACAGATCATGGTATCGAACTACACATACTTCGACTCGATTTGATACATGAAGTGATATCTGGCAATAAATTATTTAAGCTGCAACATTTCCTAAAAAAGGCATTATTATCTACTGAAAAAACAATCATCAGCTTTGGAGGCACATATTCAAATCACTTGGTGGCCACTGCCTATGCCTGCCAACAATTGGGATTAACAAGTATCGGATTGGTGCGTGGCGAAAAGCCAGCTGTGTTATCACATACCCTTCAATACTGTATCCAACTAAACATGCAACTGATATACCTTTCAAGAGAACAGTACCAACAACAAGCAGTGTTAGGGATCGCTGAATATCAAGGCACGGTTGTGCCAGAAGGCGGTTATCATCCTTTAGGAGCCAAAGGCGCTTCAGACATCATGAATCTATTTCCGCACCTAAACCCCACCCATGTGATAACAGCCACAGGAACAGCTACCACACTCACTGGTTTGCTCCTAAATAAAAATGCTTCGCAAACCATCATTAGTGTACCTGTAATTAAAGGAATGGATGACCTAAAAGAGCGAATTAAATATTTATCGGAAAGCAAAACGCTGCCTGCCTTTGAAAGCTGGTCGGATGCACATGAAGGAGGTTATGCGAAACATTCTCCAAGCCTCATAGCTTTTATGAATTCATTTTACAAATCATACCAACTACCAACGGATGTTGTATATACTGGAAAAATGATGAAAGCGGTGATGCTAAAAATTGAATCAAACTATTTCCCCAGAGGAAGTAAAATTCTTTGTATTCATACCGGAGGGTTGCAGGGTAACAGATCATTTCCAGAAAACACGTTTATTTTTTAAAGTATTTAACACCAAGAATATGACTCATATCACCGTTTGAAAAACTGCTTTTGTATATTTGCTAGATTAGGCAATAAAACTATGAATAGAAGCCAATTACTTTTTTTCCTATTTATCTGTTTCAGTACTTCACTAAAAGCACAGGAGGTATTACCAAAAATCACCGTAGCGCAATATGGGAACAAGATAATTGTTAGTTGGAAAAATGATTATGAACAACCTGTGGCAGCACTTACCATTCAACGTTCCTACGACAGCCTTAAAAATTTCACCACCATCGGATCTGTACTCAATCCTCAAAATAAAGAAAACGGTTATGCTGATGCAAATCCGCCCTACCTTAAAATGTATTACCGAGTTTTTGTTACATTTGAAGGAGGAACTTATATTATTTCTTCAACTGAAACACCCACCAAGGATAGCCTGTATATGTACACTAAACCTATGGTGAGGTACACATGGCAATTGGTACCAAACCCAACCAACAAAGATACTATCGCAAGCATACCAGACCCAGTGTTTGATGCACCTGCTGCAAAACCAAATCTGCCGGTAAAACCAACGATCAACTACCCAAGTAAATGGATCTACACCGCTAAAGATAATAATGTGGTTCTTCAATTACCCGAAGCATTTACTAAAAAATATACCGCAGTTTTTTATGATGAAATGGATAGGATCATATTTGAGCTTTACAACTTAAAAGAAGAGTATCTCATCATTGAAAAAGCGAATTTTGTGAGATCTGGTTGGTACAGTTTTGAACTTTTCGATCATGGCAAACTGGTAGAAAAAAATAAGTTTTTTGTTCCCAAAGATGGAAAAATATCTAACGAACCAACGCGGAAAAATAAATAAATATTTTAGGAAAAGATACTCACTTCAAAAACTTCTTCAAATTTTTGGCAATAGATTTTTTTCAAGGCCTCCAAATCAATTGAATTTCCCAACTCTTTTTCCAAAGATGTCACCTGTTTGTTTTCAATACCACATGGAATGATGAAATCAAAATAAGTTAAATCCGTATTTACATTTAATGCAAAACCATGCATAGTTATCCAACGGCTACAACGCACGCCAATAGCACAAATTTTTCGCTCCCTTCCCTTTACATTAGGTTCAATCCAAACCCCAGTTTCTCCTACACTTCGTTCTCCTTTTACACCAAACTCAGCAATAGTTTTTATTACAGTTTCTTCTATATTGCGCAGGTATAAACCAATATCGGTGACCATTTTTTCTAGATCAATGATTGGATAACCTACCAATTGCTGCGGACCGTGGAATGTGATATCGCCTCCCCTATTGGTTTTAAAAAATTGAATCCCTTTAATGGCCAACTCCGCTTCGGAAAGTAATAAATTGTTCATCTTTCCACTTTTGCCTAAAGTATAAACAGGGGGATGTTCACATAAAAACAAATGATGATGGGTGTTGATTGTAGAAGCTGGTGCAGTTGGGTAGAATTTTCTAGCATCACTTTTCAGTAATAAATTTTCTCTTAGTACAGTCTCCTGCAGGTCCCATGCATTTTTGTAAGAAATAACACCCAAATCTTTATAATTTACACGCTCCATATCACATTCATTGTATTACTTTGCAAAGGTAGGGTGTAGAGGGCTATACTGAACGTGAAGAAAATCAAGAGGATTTTAAATCGTTATTATTACTTGCTCTATACTTTATAAAATAACTACCAATAACAAGTTGCTATTTAAAACAGATGTTTACAGAAGAAGAATTATCAGAATCAGAAGAGCAGTTATACGAAAAATTATCAATTGTCATCGACAAAGGTCAAGAGCCCTTGCGCATCGATAAGTTTTTGATGAATAGAATAGAGGGTGCTACCCGCAATAAAATTCAACAGGCCATTGAAAATGAGTGGGTACTTGTAAACGATAAACCCGTCAAGAATAATTACAAAACTAGGGCTGGTGATAAAGTGGTGATTTATGAAACAGATTCACCTGAATCATCTGAGATCATTCCTCAAAACATACCCCTTAATATTGTGTATGAAGATGATGACCTATTTATCGTTAACAAACCAGTGGGCATGGTCGTTCACCCAGGAAGCGGAAACCCTGATGGAACCTTGATAAATGCAGTGGCTTTTTACCTTAAACAACAACAGCCCGATTTGGATGAATCTACTCTTACTCGTTTTGGTATGGTACATCGCATCGATAAAAACACCAGTGGGCTCATCGTGCTAGCTAAAACACAAAAGGCTATGAGTGATTTGGCCAAACAATTTTTTAACCACACCGTTCATAGACGTTATGTAGCTTTGGTATGGGGTAATTTTGATGAACAAGAAGGCACTATTCGCGGACATGTTGGCCGTCACCAGCGATTTAGGAAACTGTTTACCACTTACCCTGATGGTGAGTATGGAAAGGAAGCGGTTACTCATTACAAAGTATTAGAAAATTTCAACTACGTTACACTCGTAGAGTGTAGATTGGAAACAGGTAGAACACATCAAATAAGGGTGCATATGCAACACTTAGGACATCCTTTGTTTAACGATGATTTTTATGGGGGCGACCGAATTGTGAAAGGAACTGTGTATACCAAATACAAACAGTTTGTAGACAACTGCTTCAATATTTGTGCGCGCCAGGCTTTGCACGCCAAAGAGCTTGGTTTTATTCATCCCCGCACTAGAGAACAAATGCTTTTTAAAAGCGAGTTGCCAGATGATATGAGTGAGGTAATAGAAAAATGGAGAAAATACAGTCAATTTAAAAATGCTGAATAAAATACATCAACATGTTTATAAAAAAAGTTTTTTTTGCCAGTGTCTTAAGTGTAGGGATACAGTATGCGTTTTCACAAACTATTATTCAAAGAGATCCAGCCATTGAACAAATGCTAAAAGAAGTTTCTGCCGACTCTTTGAAATCGTATATCTATAGTATGGTGAGTTTTGGAACCCGAAATACTATGAGCTCCGCTACCAATCCTAAAAGAGGTATCGCCGCCGCTAGAAATTGGGTACTATCAAAATTTAATCAGTTTGCACTCAATAGCAACGGACGCCTTACCGCTTTCATCGATACCACTACCCTACAGGCAGATAAACGAAGGATTGATACTGCTACCTTACTGGGTAATGTTGTAGCAATATTGAAAGGTAGCGACCCAGCAGATGAAAGAATATTTATCATCAGCGGACATTTAGACAACATGCGAACCAGTGTGATGGACCGAGTTGGAGATGCTCCCGGTGCCAATGATGATGCTAGTGGGGTTGCAGCAGTTATGGAATGTGCAAGAATTATGAGCAAACGCAACTTTGCGGCAACTATTATTTTTGTTGCAGTAAGTGGCGAAGAACAAGGTTTGCTAGGCGCCTATTTTATGGCCAACAAAGCAAAAAGAGATAGTTTGAATATAGAAGCTGTACTCAACAATGATATTATGGGTAGCAACAACAGCAGCGAAACCAACATCATCAACAATACTCAAATTCGTGTATTTAGTGAAGGGTTGCCCGCTTTTGAATTAGAGAAAAAAGCCAAAAACATTCGCCAAATGGGTTTAGAAAATGATGGCGATAGCAGACAGTTGGCTCGATATGTAAAGGAAATTGGTGAACGGTATGTGGATCATCTAGAAGTGGTGATGATATATAGAAACGATCGTTTTTTAAGAGGTGGTGATCATACTGCGTTTGTAGATAACGGTTATACTGCAGTGCGTTTTACCGAAATGAATGAAAACTATTATCGCCAACACCAAAATGTTAGGGTAGAAAATGGCATTCAATTCGGCGATTTACCAGAGTTTATTGACTTTGAATACTTACGCAAGAATACTTCTATGAACCTTAGCAACCTTGCTAATTTAGCAAAAGCACCCGCTAAACCTGAAAGCGTAAAAGTAGATGTAAAAAAGTTAGGCAATACGAGCTATCTCTATTGGAAAGCTCCCAAAACAGGCATTGTAAAAGGCTATTATGTGTTGGTAAGAGAAACAACCAGCCCGGTTTGGCAAAAGAAAATTTTTACGGCTGATAAAGAAATAACCTTACCCTATTCTAAAGACAATTACTTTTTTGCAGTACAAGCAGTAAATGAAACTTTAAACGAAAGTTTACCTGTTGTGCCTGCAGTAGGAAGGTAAATTTTAGCAATACTTTATTTTATAAATGCAATTGAATGAAGATGATTCAACTTTTTTAAAAGCAAGCCTTCATAACAAAAAAATTAATGATGGAGGAGATACCAATGCACGATGGCAAATTACTAATTGATATTGTTACGATGCAAATGCCATTTGGGAAATATAAGGGAACCATCATTAAAAATTTACCAGTTAGTTACCTTGAATGGTTTCAACGCAAAGGTTTTCCTCAAAGTAGGTTGGGTAAAATATTAGAAACCTTGTACGAAATCAAAATAAACGGTTTAGAACATTTGTTATGGGGTATCAGTGGTGTTACCAAATGATATTATTTTGTAAACGCTGATAAAGTTGCTGTAAATACTCCTCTTTCTCTTTTTTTTGTGATTGCTTTCCAATCGCCATAATACCGAATCAAGGTGGGAACTATAAGTTCATTAAACCTTGTCAACTGCACTTCCATCGTCACTTTAAAATCGTACACGCCCGCATCATAGCTCAAGGAATAGTTTCTGGCCACTACATCAAAGCTACTTTCATCAAACCAGGTAGTCATCTCATCTACCATCACACCGTTTTCTTTTCCTGGTTTTACGGTTTGTTTAAACACATAACAAAGTTGACCTTTGTAATCTTCCAAATCAATATCCATGTTATACTTATCGGCCATTTCATTATCGTAAATGGCAGTTTTGTTACTCATAAAAGGAAGTCCATTGATTTTTTTACCTGGATTAAAAAACAAAGTTTTTAATTGTTCTTTGTGTTTATCCATTCCCTTTTTTCCATTGATAGAAAATTCAGTACCTGCTACGATATTGGTTTCTCCACAAACAATGTCTGTTGTAAAAAAAAGAGAAGCGTACATCTGGGCGGTGTAATAATTGTAGGATCTGTTGGAATTGTAAAAATCACCAGTACTGGTTTCTTCAATCACCTGCATACTTCTACAATTATTTTGCCTTTGTTGTTTTGTTTTGCTAAACAAGGAAGCTTTTAATCCTCCCTTTTTATCCAGTATACGAATATCATTGATGGCATTAAACCCTAGCACTCGTAAGTTTCTGAATGCTTTATAGTAGCTGCTATCGTTTTTAATTTTATTAATAAAATCGGCTACATTTAGTCTTTTATCAATCACCACGTCACTTAAAGTAATTACTCTTTTACCTATAAAAAGGGTATCATCTTGAGCAGTCGCATTTGAGTACATCAGCACAAAAAAAACAGGTATGAAAATGTAATTCATACCTGCAAATTAGTTGATTCAAATAATAGTAATTGGTTAATACTTCCTTATTTTGGAAATACCATACGATAGTCAACTTTAATTTTACCCTTGCTGATATCGTCGAGCTTACGCTTCATCAGCGTACGCTTAAGTGGTTTGATATAATCGATAAACAATTTTCCATCAATATGATCATACTCATGAAGTAGAATGCGTGCTGTTAGGCCGTTAAATGTTTTGAGTTGAGGTATAAAGTTTTCATCCAAGTATTCTAGTGTTACAGATTCTTTGCGCAGGATGTCTTCCCTTATTTTAGGGATACTCAAACAACCTTCGTTGTAACTCCATTCATCGCCACCCAATTCTTTGATATGAGCATTGATGAATACAGCTTTAATACCTGGTTTGTCTGGATAGTTAAGCTCTTCCTCCTCTTCTTCATTTTCAAAGATCTGCTCACTATCCATTACGAACAATCTGATGTCTTTGTTTATTTGTGGTGCTGCCAAACCAACACCGTTGCTATTGTACATGGTCTCCCACATATCGGCCAATAATTTTTCTAAACCAGGATAATCAGGAGTAATGTCTACACTAATTTTCCTAAGAACCGGTGATCCATATGCTACAATTGGTAAAATCATAATTCGAATTACTTTTTGGGCTTTTATTTTTAACCCCAATTTTGCAGTTGGAAGCCGTAATAGGTTTCCAACTGCAAAATATAGGTTTAGTGGCGCAAAGCTACAATTTATAGAGGAGAAGAAATGAGTTAGGTGAAGAGGATCTTGTTAAAAGATACTAAATAGATAACATGTATTCTTGTAATAGGATGGTAGCGGAGATTTCATCTACCAGTTTTTTATCGCGACGGTCTTTTTTCTTTAACCCCATCTCTAACATGGCCGATTTAGCCATCTTAGAGGTGAAACGTTCGTCTACGGTTTTAATGGGCAGAGTAGGAAAAGCTTTTTCTAATCTTTTAATAGCAGCTTTGGCCAATGGCGTACCATGAGTATCGGAATCGTCCAAATTTTTGGGCATCCCAATAATGATTAATTCTACTACTTCTTTTGCGAAATAGGTTTTTAAAAAAGCGATCAATTCATGGGAAGGAATGGTGGTGAGTCCGGTGGCAATAATTTGCAAGGGATCTGTTACTGCTAACCCAGTTTTTTTTCCTCCATAATCAATTGCAATAATTCTGGCCATAATGGTTATGATAAATATCGAGTATGAAAAAATAGATCGGCTATTACAAACAATGCAAATAAAACAGAGGCAATGCCATTGGCTGTCATAAAAGCAATATTCACCTTTGAAAGATCTGTAGACTTTACAATAGATTGTTGGTAAAAAAGCATGCCTACAAAAATAACCACTGCTACCCAATAAAGGCAACCAAATCCTCCAAAGAATCCTGCCAGTACTACTAATATGGCTGCTAGTAAGTGCAATAAACGCGAAACAGCCAGTGCCTGTTTTTTTCCCAACACAGCTGGAATAGAATATAGTTCGTTGGCTTTATCAAAATCTTCGTCCTGCAACGCATAAATAATATCAAAGCCACTTACCCAGCAAAGTACGGTTAAAGAAAATACTAAAGGTAACCAATGAAAGGCGCCAGTTACTGCAAGATAGGCACCAATGGGCGCCAGGCTTAAACCAACACCCAATACCAGATGGCAAAGGGGCGTAAACCTTTTGGTATAACTATAAAATAAAATCACAAACAAGGCTAAGGGCGAAAGATAAAAACAAAGTGGATTGATAAAATAACTGGCTGCAATAAAAAGCAAGCTATTGAACATGGTAAACCGATAAGCATTTTTATCAGATATAACGCCTGTGGGAATTTCACGGATAGCTGTGCGTGGATTTTTTGCATCAAAATGCCGATCGAGGTAACGGTTGAATGCCATGGCAGCCGAACGTGCAAATACCATACAGAGCAATACCAATCCTAATTTTTTAACCCAAAACCATGGGGTAAACATTACACTGTGGTCGGTTTCATTACCTTTAAAAAAAGTAGACAGATCTAGGTAATCATCTGCTGCTAACGAAAATCCAATAAGTGCAAAAGGCAGCGCAAAAATGGTGTGCGAAAATTTAATGAGCGAGAGGTAATTTTTTATAGATGCCATGTAGCAAAAATTCGAGGTTATCAATCAATGGAAAGGGGAGGAAAATCTTCGTTTGGATTCATCATTCTGGTTCTAACAATTTCCCATAACACCACACCCACTGCTGTGGCAATATTGAGGGAATGTTTCATTCCTAGTTGAGGAATTTCGATACAGCCATCGCATTGCAGAATCGTATTCTGTTCTACTCCGGTAACTTCATTTCCAAAAACGACAGCAATTTTTTCATCTTTTTCAAATGGTATTTTTTCGAGCGACCAACTATTGGCCACTTGTTCAACTGCATACACTTTAAAACCGTTGTTGTGTAATTCCTGAATGGCTTCTATGGCATTGGGGAAATGTTTCCAGGCTACGGTATCTTCTGCACCAAGTGCGGTTTTGCGTATTTCTTTATGAGGAGGTATTCCGGTGTAACCAGTTAAGTAAATGCCTTCTAACAAAAAAGCATCAGAAGTGCGAAATACACTGCCTACATTATAAGAACTACGAATATTTTCGAGCACTGCAATCACGGGCGTTTTTTTAGAGCGCTTAAATTCTTCTACAGTTTTGCGATTCAACGCATCCATACTTAATTTCTGCATATCCTTCATTACATCAGCTAACTATTGAGCTAGTTAGATTGCTTTTCCATGAGTGGGCTCATCACACCGATTTTTGTGTCAGAATACCATTTGGCAGCTTGTACAAAACTTACAAACAGAGGATGAGGATTTTCTACAGTACTCTTTAATTCAGGATGGTATTGTACCCCAATGAAGAAAGGATGGTTGGGCAGTTCTACAATTTCTACCAATCCATTTTGAGGATTTTTACCACTAGGTAACATCCCGGCATTTTCGAAATCTGCCAAATATTTGTTGTTGAATTCCCATCGGTGCCTATGTCTTTCACTAATCTCTTTTTGGCCATATATTCTACTCGCCAGTGTGCCTGGAGTTATCTCACATGGGTAAGCACCCAAACGCATGGTACCCCCTTTTTTCTTTACCTTTTTTTGTTCATCCATTAAAGCAATAACCGGATGAGTGGTATTAGCATCCATTTCTGTAGAATGTGCATCTTGCCAACCCAGCACATTACGTGCATATTCGATCACGGCCATTTGCATGCCCAAACAAATACCGAAAAAAGGCATCTTATTTTCTCTTGCATATTTTACAGTAGCTATTTTACCTTCTACCCCTCTGGAACCAAATCCGGGCGCCACCAACAATCCATCCAATTCTTTTAACTTATCTACCACATTTTCATTTGTGATGTATTCACTGTGAATATTCACAATTTGAACCTTACATTGGTTTACTGCACCTGCGTGTACAAAGGCTTCCAATATAGATTTATAGGCATCTTGTAACTCAATATACTTTCCGATTAAGCCTATTTTTATCCTACTTTTTGGATAATTAAGTTTATCTAAAAATGCTCTCCATTTACTCAGCTCAGGGGCAGAGTAACCATTGATCTGTAATTTTTTGAGAACGATTACATCCAGCCCTTCTTGCAACATTTTTAGGGGAACTTCATAAATAGTACCCGCATCAATGGCCTCTATTACTGCATTGGTTTTGACGTTACAGAACAAAGCAATTTTTCTTTTTAATTCTTCATTCAAAGGATGTTCTGTTCTGCAAACAATCACATCAGGTGTAACGCCTTCCTGACTGAGCATCCGAACACTATGTTGGGTAGGTTTTGTTTTTAATTCTTTTGCAGCTTTGAGATAAGGAATTAAAGTGAGATGAATTACCAAGCAATCTTCATCAGGCATTTCCCATTGAAGTTGGCGAACTGCCTCTACAAATGGCAAACTTTCAATATCTCCAACTGTTCCACCCAACTCGGTAATCACGATATCGAATCCCTTTTCACCCAACAGCATCATTCTGCGTTTGATTTCGTCGGTGATGTGTGGAATTACCTGTACTGTTTTACCCAAATATTCACCATCTCTTTCTTTATTAATCACTGTTTGATAAATGCGACCTGTAGTAACGTTGTTGGCCTGAGATGTAGGCGTATTTAAGAAACGTTCGTAATGTCCCAAATCAAGATCGGTTTCTGCACCATCATCTGTAACATAACATTCCCCGTGTTCATAGGGGTTCAAAGTACCCGGATCTACATTGAGGTAGGGGTCAAATTTCTGGATAGTTACCGTAAGACCCCTGCTTTGAAGCAGTTTTGCCAAGGAAGCCGCAATAATACCTTTACCCAATGAAGATGTAACGCCACCGGTTACGAAGATGAACTTAGCCATTATACGATTTTGTATGTAAAACAAAAATTACGCAATCACTAAATACTGCTATCAAATTAATAAAAAAATGACTACACAATAGCAAATCGCCTATTTAAAGCAAATTATTAATCAATAATTATAAAGAAAATTACATTTGACCGAAGGAAATGTATCAAATTATCCGAGAGGTCATGTAAAGATAAGGCGAATTATTGGCTAGAGAAAATTTGAGAAAGATTTTTATATAAAAAAGCAACTTTTCACTAAAGACTGATTTAAAAAAGGTTGAATTAGCTTACTTATTCGCAACAAAATGAAAAAGCACTCCGGTTGCAAATGAGTTAACTCTTTACTCGAATTATTTTTATAGTAAGATGGCATGAAAAAGAAAAAAGACAACTGCTTTGTAAAAATGAATTAAACAATGATGGTGATACTTTTAATTTAAAAAATTTCAGTCTACTATGAATTGCTTAAAATATCACTGATAGCATTTTCATATTTACTTTTCCATGCGGTAATTGTTCCCCAATCTTCTCCATCTACGGAAACAACAGAACTGCTAACGGTTCCTAATAACGAAAAAGGTACTTTGTTTAATTCTACAAATGAAACAAAGGCAGCATCCTGCTCTGGAGAAACAGATAGCACTACCCTACTCTGGCTTTCGCCAAACCAGAAAGCATCTTTGCGAATAGTAGCATCGGTAGTATTTACCGTAAAACCATGATTGTTTGGGAAGGCACTTTCTAAAAGGGTAATGGTTAATCCTCCTTCACTCACATCATGTGCGGAAAGTATCAGTTTGTTTTTAATAAGTGCTAACAGCTGTTGTTGCAATTCAAATTCTTCATCTAGTTCAAAGTGTGGGCAAGGACTGAATTCTACGCCAACAATTTTGTGAAGGTATTCAGAAGAATTAATATCATTTCTGCTGGTACCCAGCATATAAATTTTATCTCCTACATGTTTAAAATTTAAAGTCATTTTATCATCTGCACTGTTGAGCAACCCCACCATTCCAATTGTTGGTGTTGGATACACTGGACCATCGGGCGACTGATTATAGAAACTAACATTGCCACCTGTAACGGGTGTATCAAATTTTAAACAGGCATCACCCATACCTTTAATGGCATTGGTGAATTGGTAATATACTTCGGGGTCATAAGGGTTACCAAAATTTAAACAGTTGGTAACACCCAGGGGCTCTCCGCCACTACATACAACATTGCGGGCAGCTTCTGCTACAGCAATCATTGCGCCTTTGTAAGGATCTGCATATACATAACGGCTGTTACAATCTGTGGTGAGCGCCAATGCTTTGTTGGTAGGTTTGGCTAATACAATGGCCGCATCGCTGGGAGCATTAGACGAAGTTGTACCGGTGCCTACCATACTATCATACTGTTCGTAAATCCATTTTTTGCTAGCGATATTTGGTAATGAAACCAGTTGCTCTGCAATTGCTTTCATATCTGTTGCAATGGGTATTGTAGCGGCATCAAACGCTTCCACTTTGTTTAAGTAAGTAGGGCGTTTTACTTCTCGATCGTATTGCGGAGCACCACCACCCAATACCAGTTCTTCTGCTGGCAATACTGCTTCCAACTCTCCGTGCATGTAAAAATGTAATAATCCGTCGTCGGTTACATCTCCAATATGACTGCAAGGAAGATCCCATTTTTGAAACACATCTATCACCAACTGTTCTTTTCCCTTTTCTACTACCATCAGCATTCTTTCTTGGCTTTCGCTGAGCAATAATTCCCAGGCTTTCATATCTTTTTGACGGGTAGGTACTTTATCGAGCTGGATATTCATGCCCGATTTTCCTTTGGCACTCATTTCTGCAGTAGAGCAGATAATGCCCGCCGCGCCCATGTCCTGCATACCTACCACTGCTCCTGTTTGAATTACTTCCAAACAAGCTTCTAACAATTTTTTTTCTTGAAAAGGATCTCCAACCTGCACAGCTGGTAAATCTTCGGCACTGTCTTCTGTTATTTCTGCACTGGCAAAACTTGCGCCCCCAATTCCATCTTTACCGGTAGCACTTCCTACAAAAAAAACGGGGTTACCTACACCCTCTGCTGTGGCAGAAACGGTATCTCCATTTTTTAAAATACCTACACTCATTGCATTTACCAAGGGGTTGGTGTGGTAACATTCTTCAAAATATATTTCACCCCCTACCGTAGGCACACCAAAACAGTTTCCGTAATGACCAATTCCATGAACCACTCCTGCTAGCAAATGTTGGGTTTTAGCATCCTTTAAATTGCCAAATCGCAAAGAGTTCAAAGAAGCAATTGGCCTGGCACCCATAGTAAAAATATCTCTATTAATGCCTCCTACGCCAGTTGCGGCGCCTTGAAAAGGTTCGATAGCAGACGGATGATTGTGCGATTCTATTTTAAATACCACTCCATAACCATCTCCAATATCCATCAGCCCAGCGTTTTCTTCCCCAGCTTTCACCAACATCTTTTTGCCATCTCTGGGCAATTTCTTCAACCATTTAATTGAGTTTTTATAACTGCAGTGCTCACTCCACATCCCACTAAAGGCACACAACTCTGTAAAGTTAGGCGTGCGACCCATCTTCGTTTTAATCATATTAAATTCTTCTTCTGTAATCCTAAGTTGTGCGGCTGTGGCGGCTGTAATTTCCATAAACGTTGATGAAGTGGTTATTTAGAAAACGCAAATGTACGACCTCCCCCCTTTTATAACAGCGATGACATGTAATTATTTTAACTAACTTCCCACATTAAAAAAACCAAGATTGGCTTACATCTTATTTGTATTATATGCCGTTATTATTGGATATTTAATACCCAAAATATCCTTTATAAAAAAAAGTGGATTGCGCCCAATTACCATTAGGATTCTATACGCGATAAAGGTATTTGCAGGTGTGGGTTGGGGCTACATCAACATTCATTATCTTAATGGAGTAAGCGACCCCGTTGCGTTAAATAACTTGGCGATGATGGAACATCAGTTTTTAACATCAGATCCTAGAGGGTTTATAGTAGATTTATTTTCAAGTCCCTACCATCATTACAGCAATTTTTTTGGATCGGCCAATTCATACTGGAACGATTTAGATGTGAATATTTTAGCAAAAACAATTGCTTTATTCAATTTTATTACCACGGGCAATTTTTATGTGAATACTTTAATAGGAGTGCTTTTTTCTTTTTTTGGCAATATTGCGTTGTTTAGGGTGTACACCTCTAATTATGCTACCATTTCTTTTGCCGTCGTATTTGGCTCATTTTTAATTCCTACGATGCTTGTATTCACTGCCAGCAATAGCAAAGACAATGTGTGTTTCACGCTATTGGCATTGTGCACTTTTGCATTTTATCAATGTCTGAAATATGGTTTCACCAGTAAAAAAATCATCTTTGTTTTTTTAATGTTTTTGGGGTTGCTGCTATTCAGAAATCACCTGGCTTTATTAATGATACCTTCATTCATGATATGGTACATGGTTGATAAAAAAAATACATCGGCTTTTAAAATCATTGCTGTTGTGTATGGATGTATGGCGTTGCTCTTATTACTTTTAAGCATTTTTAAACCATCGCTGAACCCTGCTCAAATCATCGCTCAAAAACAGCAGGCTTTTTTAGCAATACCCGAGGCTAAGTCTCAACTTCCGATGGATACACTCCATGGCAGTTTTTTAGAAATAATACAATTTGCACCAACAGCTATCAACCATGGTTTTCTTAGACCATATATATGGGAGGTAAAAAATGTGTTTAACATATTTTTGTGTATCGAAATCTTAGCCACCTTATTTTTAATGGCATTTGTTTTATATATAAAAAGAGCTCTTCTTCAACATACCTCCGCTTTAGTTTTGTTTGGAATTACCATCGCAGTTACCATGATTATTCTTACTGGTTATATAACACCCAACTTTAATGCGATTGCACGCTATAAAAGTACGTTACTCCCTTTTTTACTTATCCCTTTCTTATTTCATTTTCCTTGCTGGCCGAAATTATTTTTACGAATTAAATTTTAAAATATATATAGTTTTTAAAGCTAAATACTTGTTTTTTAAACCAAATTGAATCTTAAAATATTTTTATTGCAAAATTTTTCTTTTTTTTGTACTCAAAACCAAAAAAGAAATGAATTCTTTAAGATTTAATGCCATCAACAACCTCACCAATACTGCAAAAGAAGTGAAGGTTGCCGCAACTACCAGAATCACAGGTGTATTTAATGAAAATGTTTTTACCCTAAAAACAGCCCGCCATTACCTTAGTGATGAAGCGTATAAAAGTTTATTGGCCAGTGTTAAAACAGGCAAAAGGATCGACCGTTCAATGGGCAACCAGATTGCAAATGGGTTGAGAGCCTGGGCAGAAAGCAAAGGAGTAAGTCATTACACGCATTGGTTTCAACCACTCACCGGTTTGTCTGCAGAAAAACACGATTCATTTTTTACTTTAAAAGGAGATGGCACACCCATTGAAGAGTTTGAAGGTGGCGCATTGATTCAGCAAGAACCAGATGCTTCTTCTTTTCCAAATGGTGGATTACGAGCCACTTTTGAAGCAAGAGGTTACACTGCTTGGGATCCTTCTTCACCAGCTTTTATCATGGAAATTGGGCAAGGAAAAACACTTTGCATTCCTACCATATTTATTTCTTACACAGGAGAGTCGCTGGATACAAAAACACCATTGATTAAAGCATTGGTAGCCTTAGACAAAGCAGCTGTAGATGTGTGTCAGTATTTTGATAAAAACGTTTCTAAAGTAACCGCTACCCTTGGTTGGGAACAAGAATATTTTGTTGTAGATGCAGGCTTAGCCACCTCTAGGCCAGATCTTACTTTAAGTGGTAGAACCGTTTATGGACATGCACCTGCTAAAGGCCAACAATTAGAAGATCATTACTTTGGAGCCATTCCAGAAAGGGTGTATGCTTTTATGAGAGATTTTGAACAAGAGTCATATAAGTTGGGCATTCCGCTGAGGACGCGTCATAATGAAGTGGCGCCTGGCCAGTTTGAGTGTGCGCCTATTTTTGAAGAAGCCAACCTCGCAGTTGATCACAATACTTTGCTGATGGACGTTATGAGCCGTGTAGCCAAACGCCACAATCTAATGGTATTGTTGCACGAAAAACCATTTGCGGGCATCAATGGAAGTGGCAAACACAACAACTGGAGTATGAGTACAGATACTGGTGTAAACCTTTTGGCTCCGGGTAAAACTCCAAAAACCAACTTAATGTTCCTCACGTTCTTTGTAAATACTATCAAAGCCGTATATGCTTACGCAGATTTATTAAGAGCTTCAATAGCCAGCGCTGGCAATGACCATCGCTTGGGTGCCAACGAAGCACCTCCTGCCATCATCTCCATCTTTATCGGGAAATATTTAACAGATGTGTTGGATGAAGTTGAGAAAAGAGTAGGTGAACAATTTGATGAACAAGACGAAGCTATTCTCAAATTAGATATTCACAAAAGCATTCCAGAATTGATGCTAGATAATACCGACAGAAACCGTACTTCACCGTTTGCTTTCACTGGTAATAAATTCGAATTCCGTGCGGTTGGATCTGCTGCCAACTGTGCTACTCCAATGACCACACTGAACACCATCATTGCGCAAACGCTGCAAGAATTTAAAGCAGATGTAGATGGACTGATAGAAAAAGGCGAAAAAAAAGAAGTAGCTATCATGCAAGTAATTCAAAAATATATTGTAGAAAGCAAAGTAGCGTTGTTTGAAGGAGATGGCTATTCAAAAGAGTGGGAAGAAGAAGCTGAAAAAAGAGGATTGTCTAACGTAAAAACAACACCGCAGGCACTTGATTTTTATGTGAGTGAGAAAGCAAAAAAATTGTTTGAATCCAATCACATCTTCACTCATGCTGAATTGGAAGCTCGGCATGAGATCATGTTAGAAGATTATATCAAAAAAGTTCAGATCGAAGCAAGAGTTATGGGTGATCTGGCTAGCACGCAAATTTTGCCTGCTACTGTTACTTATCAAAATGAACTGATCCAAAACCTATTGGGATTAAAAGAAATTGGCTTACCTGCCACTGCTTATGCCAACCAGTTGCAGATTCTAGAAACCATAAGCATGCACATGAATATCATTGCAGACTATGTAGAAAAAATGATCGAAGCTCGTAAAGTTGCCAATGAACTAACTGATACTAGGGCCAAAGCCATTGCTTATTGCGAAGAAGTAAAAGGTAAATATTTTGACCACATCAGATATCATGTCGATAAATTAGAACTAATGGTTGGAGATAAATATTGGCCGCTACCAAAATATAGAGAATTGTTGTTTCTGAGATAATTGATCCCCATCATTTATACAAAAAAAGCCGCTCCCTAGAGTAGCTTTTTTTTGTATAAAGCATTACTCAGCGTATCATTTATTTTATTTTGAATTCCTTAACGAAAAGGTTGCCTATTTTTAAGGTATGAAACAAAAAGTATTTACTCTTATAACTGTGCTATTTTTTAGTTGGTCGCTGATGGCACAAGACAAAGAAAATAAATACAACAAAGTAGATGAATTTGTTACAAATCTTGGTGCACTAACAGATAAAAATGTGTCGTCTATAGCCGATACCCTCACCCGTGCACTTAGTAGCAATGAATTAAAAGCAAGGGCAATTTTTTTCTGGATAGCCAACAATATTACTTTAGATGCAAAGGCCATCAAATCGAACGACAATAGAAAAACATTGCCAGAAGAAGTAATCAAAAATAGAAAATCGTCTTCACTAGGGTTTGCAAAATTATTTCAAGAAATGAGCAGTATAGCCAATATACGATGCTTAGTGGTAGATGGTTTTGTAAAAAACAATGTAGAAGAAATTAACGATCCGGCAGATGAGGTAAATTACTCCTGGAATGTGTTGCAGTTGGGGCAAAGTCCTGAACAATGGTATTATATAGATGCTGCAAAAGCAAGTGGAACATTGGATAAAAAAATGAGTGGCTTTATTAAAGACTTTACTGGAGAATATTTTTTTGCAGATAGAATACTTTTTAATCTAGATCACTACCCAAACAACGGGGCTTGGCAACTTGGGCCTGGGCCTAAAAGTAAAAAAGAATTTTATGCGCTTCCTCTTTTTTACAATGCTGCTTATACATATGGTTTCAAAAAACTAGCGCCAGCTGCTGGATTTATCAAAACCAAAGTAGATGCAAAAGTACTTTTCAGTATTCCTTATACATCCAGCAAATCGATCGGTTCTGTTTCGTTATTGATGGGCGATGGCAAAAGAGCCATCAAACCAGAGCCTATGAATTTCACTTCCAGCAATGCAGTCATTACCTTTTCATATCAATTTAAAACACAAGATAGCTTTCCGGTTAAAGTACAAGTAAATGAAAATACGGTGCTTGAATATATGGTAGAAGTTAATTGATTTTCTAACCCTTTTCTCCTTTATGAACAGCACCAAAATCTATTTTTTATATAATAACAACCAATTTTAATAACTGTTGTTAAACAAAAGTATGAACATACTTATTACTGGTGCAAATGGATATATCGGTCAACGATTGATTCCGGTTTTACTGGAAGAAGACCATCATTTGTATTGTTGTGTTCGACAAAAGAAAAGATTTGACGCTGCTTATACTCATGAAAAAATTACCGCTATTGAAATCGACTTTTTAGAAGAAGACCCTGAGTGTTTCCTTCCAGAAAATATTGATGTTGCCTACTACCTTATTCATAGCATGAGCAGCGGTGACGACTTTGAAAAAAAAGAAGCTTTTACGGCTCAACGGTTTTTACAACTATTGCATAAAACCAAATGCCAACAAATTATTTACCTCACTGGCATCGTGAACGAAGCCAATTTATCTAAACACCTAGGTTCTCGTTTTGCGGTAGAGAAAATACTGCAGGCCAGTCACATTCCGCTCACCGCTTTAAGAGCGGGCATTATAGTTGGAAGTGGAAGTGCTTCTTTCGAGATTATCAGAGGTGTTATAGAGAAATTACCATTTATGGTAGCTCCAAAATGGTTGAATACATTGTGCCAGCCTATTGCTATCAGAAATGTTATTCAATTTTTAAGAGGGGTTGCCCTTCGGAAATCCTGCTACGATCAACATTACGATATTGGTGGACCAGAAGTGTTGAGCTACAAAAAAATGTTGTTAGAATTTGCAAACATCAGGGGGTTAAAAAGATGGATTGTTACATTGCCGGTAATGACGCCAAAGTTATCGTCTTATTGGTTGTACTTCATTACCTCCACTTCATACCCGTTAGCGGTAAACCTTGTTTACAGTATGAAAGTAAATGTTATTTGCAGTCCAAATAAATTGGCCGAAGAATTGGGCATTGAACTATTAACCTACAAAACAGCAGTGGAGCTTGCATTCTCCAAAATTGAACAACAAATTGTATTGAGTAGTTGGAAAGATGCTTTTAGCAGCAGCAACACCAGTTTAGATTTGTTGAACTACGTAGAAGTTCCGGTACATGGCTGTTTTAAAGACACCAAATGGAAGATATTAAAAGACGAACCTGCCAAAGTTTTAAATAATATCTGGAGCATAGGAGGCGAAAAGGGTTGGTACTACGGAACCGACCTATGGAAATTGCGTGGACTGATGGATAAATTTGCCGGAGGGGTTGGTTTAAGAAGGGGGCGAACCAATGCCACTGCGATAGAAGCTGGTGATGCACTTGATTTTTGGCGGGTTTTGGTGGCCGACAAACAACGCAGTCGGCTTTTGTTGTTTGCAGAAATGAAACTTCCGGGCGAAGCGTGGCTGGAGTTTCGCATCATGAAAAAACATCAGCAATGGCAATTGAGGCAAACTGCCACATTTAGACCAAAAGGAGTTTGGGGAAGGTTATATTGGATAGTAATGTTACCCTTCCATTATTTTATTTTTAATGGTATGATTCGAAATATTGTAAAAACCGCACAAAAAAACCCCGAATAATCGGGGTCTTATTATGTTAAGCTCTTTGTTTTACCGGAGCTTTTTTCTTTACTTTTTTAAGGGCTGCTTCAATGGCTTTGCTTAGTTCATCATAAGTGTTTTTAGTCATTCGCTCACCATTCACAAAAAATGTGGGCACATCTTTTACACCCCGATTGATACCTTCTTTCAAATCGCCTTGCACTTGCCATCCGTAGGTAGCATTTACCAGATCATCTAGAAACCGTTTGTTGTTTACACCAGCTTCTTTGCTGTGCAATTTTAAACTGGTAGTGCCTAAGTTTTTGCGATTGGCAAACAGGATATTGTGCATTTCCCAAAATTTGCCTTCTTGCGCGGTGGCTACTGCTGCTTCACCTGCTTTTAAACTACGCTGATGAATTTTTGTCATAGGAAAATGTCTGAAATTAAAACGAATTTTCCCGTCATAATCTATCAGTAATTTTTTTACAATTTCATTCGCCTTTGCACAAACTTCACTTTCGTATTCACCAAATTCTTCTAATGTAACTTCTGCTTTTGGGTTGCCAACGAACACATCTTTTGGTTCTATGATCTCAACCACATCTTTTTTAAATGCCATATATAAACTCCTTTTTATTAACGTTGTGCTGCCCTAGGGAGTACCAAAGCAGCTATTTGTGAGATATAATATTTTTCCGATCAATATCAGGAATTGAATGAAGATAGGTTTTTTTACCATCGATAAACTACTGAATTAAAAAAAATCCGCTCTGTGTTTCATATATATTTGATTTACAACTACTTACCAGTAATATGTTAACGTTTTTTAACTTTTATGGGGAAATTGCTGCTGTTTCAGCTGATGCTTCATTTCTAAAAACAACTACCCCATCAAAAACATCCACTAAAACTGGCTTGTTTTTGTTGATATTACCCGCTAGAATTTTTTTGCTAAGCTTGTTTACAATTTCTTTTTGGATCAATCTTTTTAAAGGTCTTGCACCAAATTGAGGGTCGTACCCATTTTCTGCCAAGTAATCGAGTGCATATTCGCTGAATTGTAGGTCGATGCCATTTTTTTGAATCAGTCGCTGCAAAGTTTCCAACTGTATACGTATGATCCCTTTGATCTCTTTTTTCATCAACGGCTGAAACATGATGATTTCATCGATTCTGTTTAAAAACTCTGGACGAATAGTTTGTTTCAACAATAACATTACCTCAACTTTTGTTTTTTCCACCACTTCTTCTTTGTTCGACTCTGTTACGTCTACAAAATTGTCCTGAATAATTTGACTCCCCATATTACTTGTCATAATGATAATGGTATTTTTAAAATTAACCACCCTACCCTTGTTATCGGTAAGCCTACCATCGTCTAAAACTTGCAATAACACATTGTACACATCGGGATGTGCTTTTTCTATTTCATCTAAAAGAACTACGGAATAAGGTTTGCGTCTAACCGATTCCGTTAGTTGACCACCCTCATCATAACCTACATAACCCGGAGGTGCCCCCACTAATCTGCTCACCGAATGTTTTTCTTGGTATTCACTCATATCGATACGAGTCATCATACTATCATCATCAAAAAGATAATCAGCCAAAGCTTTCGCTAATTCTGTTTTACCCACACCAGTTGTACCCAGAAAAATGAAGGAACCTATTGGTTTCTTAGCATCCTGTAACCCTGCCCTACTGCGTCGGATGGCATCCGATACTGCTTCGATGGCTTCTTCCTGACCCACTACACGTTTGTGCAATTCATCTTCTAAATGCAATAACTTTTCTCTTTCACTTTGTAACATTTTGGCTACAGGAATGCCAGTAGCTTTGGCTACACTTTCGGCAATATCTTCTGCATCTACTTCTTCTTTTAGTAATCTTTTTTCTGCCAAAGTACCCAGGGTTTCATTTAAGGTATCGATGATAGATTCTTGTTCTTTGATTTTACCATATCTAATTTCTGCCACCATTCCATAATCACCATTTCGTTCTGCCTGGTCTGCCTCCTGCTTTAGTTGTTCAATATTTGCTTTGCCGTTTTGAATTTTTTCAACCAATTCTTTTTCCTCTTTCCACTTTGCTTTGTAGGTATCTCTTTCAACAGATAAATTAGCAATTTCGGTATTAAGATCTTTTAATTTCGCTTCATCACTTTCTCTTTTAATGGCTTCTCGCTCAATTTCGAGCTGACGGATCTGACGTTCCAGTTTATCGAGTTCTTCTGGCATGCTGTTCATTTCCATCCTAAGTTTGGCAGCACTCTCATCAATTAAATCGATAGCCTTATCGGGCAAAAAACGATCTGTGATATACCGGTGAGAAAGTTCAACGGCAGCAATAATTGCTTCGTCTTTGATGCGCACATGGTGGTAAGTTTCATACCTGTCTTTTAAACCGCGTAAAATAGAAATGGCGTCTTCGGTAGAAGGTTCATCTATAGTTACTTTCTGAAACCTTCGTTCGAGTGCTTTATCTTTTTCAAAAAATTTCTGGTATTCGGCAAGTGTGGTTGCTCCTACAGCCCTCAGTTCACCTCTGGCCAAAGCTGGCTTCAAAATATTGGCTGCATCCATAGCACCATCGCCGCCACCCGCACCCACCAATGTATGAATTTCATCAATAAATAAAATAATTTCTCCATCAGCTGAGGTTACTTCTTTCACCACCGATTTCAAACGCTCTTCAAACTCTCCTTTATATTTTGCACCTGCAATAAGTTGCCCCATATCGAGTGCATAAATGATTTTTGATTGCAGATTTTCTGGCACATCTCCATTGATGATTCTCATGGCCAAACCCTCTGCGATAGCTGTTTTACCCACACCGGGCTCTCCAACCAAAATAGGATTGTTTTTAGTTCTGCGACTAAGAATATGCAATGTTCTTCTGATCTCTTCATCGCGACCGATTACAGGATCTAACTTTCCATTGCGTGCCATTTCATTGAGGTTCTTGGCATATTTATTTAAGGCATTAAAGCTGCTCTCCTGTGTTTGAGAAGAAACTGTTTCGCCTTTACGAAGTTCTTTGATGGCTGTTGTTAAGCCTTTTTCAGTTAAACCTGCATCTTTCAATAATTTTGCAACAGCATCGTTTCCTTGTAATAATGCTAACAACAAATGCTCTACTGTTACAAATTCATCGTTGAAGTTTTTCAATAAAGCACCAGCTCGTAGCACAACACTATTCGCTTCTCGTCCCATTGTTTGTGCAGGTTCAGAGGTGGTTACAGGAAGTTTTGTAATTAACTCAGATAGTTTGCTTTGCACCAAGTTAATGGTTACGTTGTTTTTCTTCAATAAGTATTCAATGGGGGAATCTTCCAACTCCAGTAAAGCTTTTAATATATGCTCTGTTTCAATATTGGGGTTCTTACTATTAAATGCAACCTGCTGAGCTTGCTGGATGGTTTCTGCCGCTTTGATCGTAAAATTGTTCAGGTTCATGTTGTTTGATTTTATTTATAAATTACGAACAATACACCGCAAATGAAACTCCAAATAGAATTTCAGGTAATTATGGCATAATTCGTTCATCAAAACTGCCTGCATTGCAGGTTTAGCAAAGCCTTCATGCTATTTTATCAGTTTTTGATGAAGCGCAAATGATTTAGAATTTCACTATCTGTAAGCGCTTTCTTTTGAGTAGTTCGTTATTTACCAATACTGCTTTGTATTTTTATGGCTAATCATGATCGGAAAAGAAAAAAATACAGTCCTAGTTCAATCAACAGCTGCACAACTTGGCTTCGATTTTTGTGGCATAGCTAAGGCTGTTCCACTAGATGAAGATGCCAGAAGGTTAGAGCAGTGGCTTCTAAAAGGAATGCATGGTTCAATGGCTTATATGGAAAATCATTTTGACATGCGGGTGAATCCTCAACGGTTGGTACCGGGAGCAAAGTCAGTGATTACTTTGTTGTTTAATTATTTTCCGAAAATAGCACAAAAACCGGGCTTACCTAAAATTGCCACTTATGCTTATGGCGAAGATTATCATGATGTGATTCGTAAAAAGCTACATGAATTTTTGTGGTGTTTGAAACAGGATTTAGGTGATTTTAACGGCAGGGGTTTTGTAGATAGTGCACCAGTATTGGAAAGAGCTTGGGCTCAAAAAAGCGGTTTGGGCTGGATCGGTAAAAACGGTAACCTTATCAACAAAAAAAAGGGTTCCTATTTTTTCATCGCTACCCTCATCACCGATTTAGATTTGATGCCGGATGATCCCTATGCAAAAGATTATTGCGGTAGTTGCACCAAGTGCATCGATAGTTGTCCAACCGATGCTATTCTTCCCAACAAAGTAATTAATGGCAGCCAATGTATTTCGTATTTCACCATTGAATTAAAAGATGCGTTGATACCTAATACGATGAAAACAAAATTCGACAATTGGTTGTTTGGCTGTGACGTATGCCAAGATGTTTGCCCGTGGAATCGTTTTGCTGAACCCCATCAACAGCCGGCCTTTGAGCCATTACCAGCTATTCTAAATTTCAGCCAAAAAGATTGGGAAGAACTCACAGAAGATTCGTTTAAAATCATTTTTAAAGACTCCCCCATCAAGCGAACAACATTTAGCGGCATTAAAAGAAATCTTCAATTCATTTCATCTTCATGAATAAAAACATTCAACAGCTCAGCGTCATTGCTGCAAAGCCCAGTAGAAACATCATTGGTTTAATGAGTGGCACTTCATTAGATGGCCTTGATATTGCCTATTGCAATATCAAGGGAGCTGGCTTACAAACTCAAGTCAGCCTGGTTCATTTTGAAACCATACCATACCAGGATGATTTTAAAAATGAAGTACGAACCATTTTTTCAAAAGAAAATATTCAGCTACAGCAACTCTGTTTACTGAATGGATGGATCGCATCACAACATGCACGGATGGTCAATGAATGTCTACAAAAATGGGATATTCAAAAAGAAGAAATTGATCTCATTGCCAGTCATGGCCAAACCATTTACCATGCACCTATTTCGCTTCACAAAATGCCGAAGTATGAAAATGGCACCTTGCAAATTGGCGATGGAGACCATTTATCGGTACAAACTGGTATCATTACTATCAGCGATTTTCGGCAAAAACACATTGCAGCGGGAGGAGAAGGAGCACCATTGGCAGTGTATGGCGATTATCTAATGTTTAAAGAAAAAGAAAAGGATGTGATCTTGCTCAATATTGGTGGCATCGCCAACTTTACTTTTCTCCCAGCTGACAACAATTTATCTAAAATAATCAGTACCGATATAGGCCCTGGAAATACCATGATGGATGCATGGGTCAGAAAATACTATCCAGAAAAAGATTTCGACCAAGATGCAGCTATAGCATTACGGGGACGAGTAAACGAAGTTTTGTTGGGAGCACTGTTGCAACATCCTTTTTTTGCATTGCCTTTTCCAAGAACAACCGGACCAGAACTCTTTAACATAGCTTACCTAGAAACCGCAATAGCTGCTACAGAATTAAATCATATTACTCTAGAAGATGTGATGGCAACACTCAATAGGTTTAGTGCAACTGCCATTGTAGATGCACTAGAAAAAATAATTTCTAAAAATAACACTATCCTATATGTAAGCGGTGGTGGTGCACACAATCCAATGTTGATGGATTATATAGGTAAACACATACA